>CAYNVO010000005.1:0-151745 GCA_964400675.1 uncultured Dehalococcoidales bacterium
CCCGGAAGGATCTGATGGGTAATAAGTCACCTATTTATCCGGTAACAAAAACTCAAACAGTTACTTTTCTTATTCTCTCAAACTCCTCTCGAGTCACTCATTGCTCTTGACCTATCCACAGGGGTTAATCTACTATTAGACTCGTTCAGAACTCCCAATGCTTATCTGCTATAGATGTTTTTATGAAAGAGCAAAGTCACAGGCTGATCCTCAAAGCATCTGAGATAAGTCAATTCATTTATTGCCCTGTTGCTTGGCACCTGCAAAAGCAGGGATACAAGGTGGAGTCACCTGTGTTGGATAGAGGACTTGATGAACACTTTGACCTTGGTGAACGAATAGATATCGTGACTGCTGAGGAGAAGAAATCGCGGGTGATGCTTTTAGTGGGTCTCGGGTTGATAGCTATTTCAATTTTGATCCTTGTATGGTGGCTGGTGGTTTCTTTTCCTGTTGCAGCGGGGATGGTGGTCTTGGTTATTCTTCTTGCATGCGGTGCTATCTTTACCGCTCGGTCAAGTCGAAGATACAAATATGTGCGAACGATGAGGAAAGAATATGGTATACTTGAAGGACGTATCGTCTATACAGATTTAGACAAACCGGCGGAACCACTCTTTTCTGAACAGCTTCGATTGACGGGGAAACCTGATTTCATCGTCAAGTTCAAAGGACAATATATACCAATCGAGGTCAAGACAGGTATAACTGATAGTCCATACCGAAACCATGTAATGCAACTCGCTGCCTACTGCCTGCTAGTGGAAGAAAAATACAATGAGGTTACTCCTTTTGGAGTTCTGGTATATGGAGGTGGGAGGCAATTCAGAATACCGTTTGAAGCTTATTTGAGAAGTCAGATGATAACAATAATGGAGGAGATGAGAACGAAGCTCGCCACAGGAATTATCCGAAGAAACCATAATTTGATTGCGAAATGCCAGTATTGCTCTATGAGAGTCCATTGTAGCCAGAAAATCGCTTGAGCCGGCGCTACTCCACCTTTTTGAACGATTTAGCGGATAGTTAATGTTTGATGCTACTCCCTTTTAAGGTATTGACCAGCTAACTTGAATGATATACACTCTGGCTTGTAAATGTAACTGGCAGGTGGTGATATGCAGCAACGGTATCAGTGCCATACATGTTGTGCCCCAGTCGCTTTTGATAAAAGATTCTGCGAAAACCGCGGAGCACAGCTGAATCGCCCAGCGCAACAGCAATCAAAGTCAGCCTGAAGGATACCCGATTGCTTCCGATGTTTTCACGACGCTACAGAAGACGGTCGTGCGCTAATATAAGTGATCTTTTGTAACTAAACACCAAGGAGGGAAAAGAAATGAAAATCCGTCGTATGGCATATTTGTGGGTGGCTGTTCTGGTTATAGCCGCCACTGTCCTCAGTTCGTGTGTTTCAGTGCCCCAACCAACTCAGAAGGGTATCCAATCCCTACCTAATATGGGCCAACAGCTTTCGCCGCTGGCACCACAGGGTTCCACATTTGAACCGTTGAATCCCGGTTTGGCCGACAATCCAAACTGGCTGGCTGGGCAAGCTGCTACAACCGTGGTGAGTCCGGATAAAAAGACCCTGCTGGTCCTGACGAGTGGCTACAACCGCGTCTTTAGAACCGACGGCAAGCCAGATGCCTTCAACACCTATTTCAACTGGCCGGATTCGCAAGAGTACGTGTTTGTCTATGACATTTCGACGAACAAACCGGTCAAGAAGCAAGTGATTATGGTCCCCAATACCTACTATGGGATGGTATTCGATCCTAGCGGGACGGCTTTCTACGTATCCAGCGGACTGGGGGATCTTCCCTATGACACCACCGGCGCCTTTAACCCTGCGAAGGCCGGCGGTGACAACGTCCATGTCTTTACCCTGAACGCTAGTGGATCCTGGCAGCACGCTACAGAGCTTGCTTTGAACCATCCCGCGGGCAACGGCCTTGTTGTACAGCCGCCTACCGGCGAAAAGGTCCCGGTCAATGAGATGGTTGCTGTAAGTCCCATGGCCGCTGGCGTGGCGATCTCGCAGGATGGCCTGACGCTGGTGGTGGCGAATTATTATAACGACTCGATCACGGTGTTTACAGGAGGACTGGGCAAATGGTCCAAGGGAACGGATCTCGACCTGCGCCCCGGCAAGAACGACCCTGCCAAGGTGGGCGTACCGGGCGGGGAATATCCGTTTTGGGTGGCTGTGAAAGGGACCGGAGCGAGCACCACTGCGTACGTGTCAAGCCTGCGCGACCGTGAGATCGTCGTCGTGAATCTGGGCGGGAAACCGGTAATAACGGCACGCATCCCGGTAAAAGGCCAACCTAACAAGATGACGCTGAACGCTGCCCAGACCCTGCTGTATGTCGTCAATGACCAGGCGGATACCGTCGATGTCATCGACACTGCCACGAACACGATCCTCGAAACGATCCCTGTACTGCCGCGCGGGTCAGTCTTGCCTGCCGCGCTGGAGAAGTATAAAGGAGCGAATCCCAACAGCGTGGCGCTATCCCCGGATGAAAAGTTGCTCTACGTGACGGACGGCAATCTGAATGCCGTGACGGTGATTGCGCTGAGCGCAAGCAACAGAGGTTCCAAGGTGGTTGGACTCATTCCGACCGGTTGGTACCCGACCTCCGTGAGTTTTAGCGGCGATGGCAAATATGTGTACGTGGTGAATGCCAAGTCGCCGACAGGTGCAAACCCGACCATGTATTATAGCTACGGCCCGCCGACACACCAAAGTGGCTGGGCCAGTAATGCATATAATCCCCAGTTAACCAAAGCTGGCCTGCAGAGCTTCCCGACCCCCGATGAGGCGCAACTCCTGACGCTCACTGCGCAGGTAGCCGCGAACAACCGTTTCTCAAGCACAGTGAGTACAAATGATGTGGCAGTCATGGACGCCGTACGCCAAGGTGTCAAGCACGTGATCTTTATCATCAAGGAAAATCGGACCTATGATCAGATCCTGGGCGACCTTGAGATCGGCAATGGCGACCCTTCTCTGGCTGAATTCGGCAAGGCGCTCACGCCCAATTTTCATTCGCTGGCTCGAACGTTCGTCACGTTGGATAACTTTATGTGCACTGCTGAAGTCAGCTACGATGGCTGGGCATGGTCCACTTCTGCTCAGGCTCAAAACATGATAGAAAGCCAATACCCGGTGGCCTACGCGGGACGCGGCCTCAGCCTCGACCAGGGTGGTTTAAATCGCAGTGTGAACGTTGCCCTTCCGAGTGTCGCTGAGCGCCAGGCCGCCAATCCCCTGACATCGGACGATCCGGATGTGCTGCCGGGCCAGACCGATACGGCTGCGCCGGATGGCCCGGACAATGAAATCAATACCGGCTTTTTGTGGGACGCTGCGTTGCGGGCAAAACTCACCGTACGGAACTATGGGTTTTCCATTGATGGGACCCGCTATACATTCCCCCCAACCTCCTCCTACAGCCTTTCTCTCGCTCACGATCCGGCCTCAACCAACACGGTTACGGCTTACCCTACGGAGGTTTCCCTCATCCCCTATACTGATCCGTACTTCCGTGGTTGGGATCCCACGTATCCGGACTATTGGCGTTTCAAGGAGTGGGAGCGGGAGTTCGACACCAAGTACGTCAATGGTGGAGAGGATCTTCCTCACTTAAGCCTGGTCCGCTTGATGAACGATCACACCGGAAACTTTGCCACCGCGATTGACGGCGTGAATACTCCGGAGCTGCAACAAGCTGACAATGACTACGCGGTTGGTCTGCTGGTTGAAAAGATCGCAGGCAGCAAGTACGCCGACAACACGCTTATCTTTATCATTGAAGACGATGCCCAGGATGGACCTGATCACGTCGATTCGCATCGTAGCCCTGCCTACATCGTCGGTGCTTATGTGAAGCAGGGCGCACTGATCTCCACGCAGTACAACACCATCGACTTTTTGCGCACGATAGAAATGGTCCTGGGCCTCCCGCCGATGAACCTGAACGACGCACTCGGGAGACCCATGGCTGATGTCTTCAACACGACGCCGAGCAAGTGGAGCTTTACCGCCGCTCCCTCACCGGCTCTCTACAATACAGAACTGCCGCTGCCTCCCAAGCCGGCCAGCCTGATCGTGCCCAGGCCAACGCACGACGCGGAATACTGGGCAGAGGTCACGAAAGGGATGGACTTTACCTCCGCAGATAAGATGGATTTCCCGACCTACAATCGCATCCTTTGGACAGGGTTGATGAGCGGTCAACCTTATCCCGCCGCACCGACCGGAATGGACCTGAGGCAGAACCGCAAAGAGCTCCTCGCGAGATACGAACAGTCTCTGAAGCAATGACCCGTTTGGCGTAGGCGGCTACAACTATCCGGAAGGAAGTCCGGGTGAATTCTATTTGCTTCGTCGGGAAATTAACAGTCGTTGTAGACATTGACATTCTAATAAAACGGTTTATTAGAATTTTGCCTTCTATCTATGCTCGTATACTGCCTGCTGCCCATCTCTTCCAGTTGCAAGGAACAATCTGACTGAGCACTGCCTTTTTTAGTCAGTCTGACGCACTATTTGGTTCTCCTTTTTATTGTCTTCAATGTAATTGAACCAAAGCCTGAATTGTTGCATGGTAGACGAATGTATGCTTGGTAGTTGCTAAAGACAGGACACTTTCAAGTTGATAAGATTCAACAAAGCTCAGTTACAACTTTTTTAATTCAGATGCTACCTGCTCAATATCCACAGGCAAAGACATAGGCCCATCAAGCACTTTGCGCTCCAGATTGCACAGCACCTCGACGAATGTCTCAGGTTTCATCAATAGGTAGCCACGGTTTTGAAAAGTCTTGCTAACCTCTGATTCCGGAGTATTTGACTCTCGGGCCAAACGTGATAATGGCACGACCACTACATCTTGGGGCAAGCCCTCTCTGCCCACAGCAATAAGCACAGCGCCGAATGGGCGGTTTCTAGCTAAGGCGGCTTTGGCCAACCTAGCACCGGCAGATACCGGAGATTCCTGACCTGCAGCAGCGGCAAACGAGCTACCCAAGACAAAGGTCACTAGACTGCCGGCGAGCTTTCCCTGGTTAGATCCAATACTTGCTGAGTTCTCCAGTCCCCGAACCTCCTCTACTTCTTTCATGATTCTGGCTTTAAGGCTACGGATACAAGCTGCCTGCTCATGGTGAAGTAATGTTCTGGCGCAATGTGCAATGACGAGCGCAAGCCTTTCCAGTGCAACCTTTTGCCTTGTAACTTCCCGCCGCAGTTCCTTAAGCTGTCCTTCTAATTCGCTCATCCTGCCAATCGCTCCAACTCCAAAACCGCATTGTTTATAGATGGCCTCAAATTATGCAGCGATACGTCATTTCTACGATTGCGGTCCAACCAGGCTGATATGCCTTTGAGCAGCATCAAGCCGATGACCCGTACCTGGTGCACTGTGATTTGGTCGCCGCCCTCAACCAAAGAGAGCAATCCTCCAAGCCACTCGTTGGTATTCCTCATTGCTTGGAACTGGCCGAATTCCTTACCCAACTCAAACGCTTCTCTCTTTAATCTGACAACCCCCTCGAGTTCTTCCCGCACCCTATTGTCCAGATCTTGTTGTAACTCCGAAATGGTATTTCGAGCAATGGTATTGATAGCTCCGATTTCTTTGATCACGTGGTCTTTCTCGTCTGCAACTTGTGCCTTCAAGGTAGATAATTCCTCCTGCAGCTGTTGATTTCTGGCTGTAAGTGCTGCCGACTTCTCCTCAGCTTTGGCTATTGCATCCTCCACGCTGTGTAGTTCATGCAGTTTGGTTTGTATGACCGTATCCAGCCCTAAGCCTTCGTCTAGTTGCTCAAGCTCGCATAGTAGCTCCTCGCACAATGCGTCGGGGCTCATCTTATGACGTTGGGCTATCCCTTTCAGCCGGACTGTGAATCCAGAGAGGTCGTCCAAGGACATCCCGATACCGGACAGTGTTTTCAAGTCGTTTCTAGCTATCGACAACCGCTCGTCGGCAGATTGAAGCCTCTCCTCAAGATGTGTTACTCGAGTCAAGAGTTTTCCTTCGCGCTGTTCTCTTTTCTCTACACTTTCGCTCAACATATGCTGACGCCTTTCAAGATCTGCTACTTCGTCCGTGAGGCATCCTTTGTTCCTTTCTAGCTCTTCTATTTCTCCCTGCAGTTCAAGCGCTTTCTTGGCCATCGGTTCCAGTTGACTACAGGCTTCTTCCAGAGTCCGAACCTTCTTCTCCATCTCATCTACGCTGAGGCCGGTTCTCTCCAGCACATCTCTATACTCCATGGCTGCCTTTACAAAAGCCTGTGTTTCAATACCCCCTGGAGTGAGTGTCTTGCACAGAGATACGTACTGCGGAATATCGCCCGGTTCCAGACCCAGTTCTTTCACACTATTAACGATAGTGATCCCTGTTACAGCTTCTCCCACAGTCAACCTTGATTTCCTAACCTCAGCAGCAAGTTCCTTTAGCAGATCCACTTGCTCTGATACATCACCGACCTCAGGATAGTTACCAGCTTTCAGGTCTGCAATGACATTAGTTACAGCACCGACGCTGACACCGGCTTTCGCGGCTATTTCCCTGTATGATAGACCACTAAAGTACAGCCTAATGATGTTGAGCTGTTTTCTTATTGATAGTTTTTCCATAATACACCTCCTAACTATAATTCACGAGATAATTTCGATGTTTTCCGCGGAATATCTGAACGTCGTGAGCACCATTTGAACTCGCATTTGAGCGAGTACTGAACGCAACATGAACATCACTTGAACAAACCCTTTGCTCTTCATTCGTCTTATTACCTATGAAATATCCCTCTGTTATTGGTTCTCTCAGGCTAGCCCGAACCGTCTCCCTTGGGCCTGACACTCAATTCAGTCTGTAGGAGTTCAGACATGACGCTTGACTGTGAAAAAGACAACATTAATCCCCTACACGGTGCTTGATTTGGCTGACTCAAATGGGAAGGATTTGGAGAAGGTTCTTGCTTTTATCCTGTACGGCCTACCAGTAACGTAATATCATTACCTTACTTTAGCTTCGGGTTCTTCAACTGTTTACCTTAGTCCAGCTTCAATTTCCGGTAATAATATTACCTTAGATGAATATGGGTGTCAGAAGGTACACCTATTCTCATCGGATTTCTTACAACGATAAAACATGATCCTAGCAGTTATTTAAAAAAGCTTCGATTGCCCGATTCGTTTCCACTGGTTTTTCCAAGAGGCAATAATGCGTGGCGCCCTCAATAATTACCAGCTTGGCCCCTGTAATTTTATTGACCAGATATTGGGAATACTTGACCGGAGTCATATCGTCCTCGGAGCCGCAAATAACCAACGTTGGAACCGCGATCTGACTAACTTTATCCATTATATCGAACTTATCACAGCACCGAAAATCATTGAGCTGCACGGCAGCACCTACTTTAGCCATACCATTAACTATTTTCTCCGTTACATCAGGAGCCACCCGGCTATATGGAGGTTCAGCTACTTTTTTGAGCCACTGAGCCGGGGCATCTATGCTATCTTCCAGTTTCTTAAGCAAGTCAGGCCGTACCCTTAGACGGGCACCAGTACCGATTAATATTAGTGCTTTAACATCCTCCGGATAACTCAGCGCATACATCATGGCTATGGCACCGCCAAGAGAGTGCCCTGCAATGACAAGCGGTAAACGCTCTCCTCGATAGGCATACTGATGAAGCCACTGTGCATACTCGTCTATGCTGGTGCATGGCTTGCCCTCAGGATGACCCGGAAGATTGATAGCCTCAGAACCGGTGAAGTATTTTGTTTGGTAATGCCAGAGCAAACTAGTGTTGCCAGCGCCGTGAATGAAGATAAGCTTCATCTTAATACCTGTAATAACCTGCCCCAACAATTATACCACTTGTTAAGTTGGCCCCATAAGCATAATAGCCTCAGGAGCAGGCGGTCGACTTATGATATAATATGCCAACTAATAACAATAACGGATGATAGTTGCCTGATTGAAAATTGATATAGGGAATCCCCGATAAGACCTCCTTAATAAGGCAAGGTCTTTTCTGCAAGATAAGAATAAAAATTTTGAGAGGAGCTTCTATGATTAAATCAAGACTGTGCGACCTGGTCGGAATCAAATATCCCATTATACAGGCCGGAATGGGCCCCTTCAGCAACAACAATCTCTGTGTGGCGGCGGCAAACGCAGGCGTCCTGGGGCTGCTTTCTACGAGCGGCGTTTTTAACAAAGATGATCAGCCATGGATTTACAACGACTTTGTGAGAACCGGAGAAGCTGACCCCGAAGACGATATGGCGACAGTCCTGGAAAAGGTGCTGAAACGGACATACAGACTGGTAAAAGATAAGGGCGGTATTTTCGGAATCAACGTGATGGTCTCAACGGAAGTTCTCCCGCATTCGCATGTCATGATTGATACGGCCATCAGGGTTTGCCAGGAGAACCCTGATATGAAGAGGCATTTCAAAGTGATATATACGTCTGCCGGCGACCCTCTTGGCTGGAAAGACAAAATAAAGGGAGCAGGATTTACCTGGATACATATTGTTCCATCCGTCAGGGCAGCTTTGCGCTGTAAGAAAGCTGGCGTCGATATAATAGCAGCTTCAGGCCATGAAGGCGGTTTCCATACCTCGTGGGAACCGGTACACTCGATGATTTTGCTTCCAGCCGTGGTGGAGGCGGTGTCCGACAACGATACGCTGGTTGTCGGTGCCGGTGGGTTCTGCGATGGCAAGACACTGGCGGCGGCGCTGGTCATGGGAGCAGATGGTGCACTGATGGGAACCCGCTTTCTGGCAACACAGGAGAGCGATTTCCATCAGATCTGGAAAGAGGCGGTTGTGGAGGCTGGAGACAGGGCAACCCTGGTGGCGCGCGGCTTTGTGGGACCTGCCCGGTGGTTGAAAACACCCCGCAGCGTGGAACATGCTAAAAATACTCTACAGAAATCGCCCGGCGTTTTCCTGGGTGCTCCCGATGATTACTCGACGATCGATATGTCTTTGATTCAGTATGAGATCGAATCCATAAAAGCTACCTTCGAAGGAAATAAGGAAAAGGCGATGATGGCTGCCGGCGAAGCGGCTCAGCGGATTGAAGACATGCCCAAAGTTAACGATATGGTGCAGGAAATCGTCAGGGAAACTGAAGCCATTCTGAGAGACATTCCCAAAAAGCTTCTGGCATGAACTATCAGTCCAAATTATTCTGAAAAGAAAAGCCGAGGCGAAAGCCATCGGTTTTTCTTTTCCCGGAACAACTATCTAGCAACCCATATTCGCTGCTTTCCGGATTTCGATCACAAGTGCCACGTTCTGGTCACCCACGGCTGTTTCTATGGAAATAAGGACACCATAAAAGCAATACAATATAAAATAGGATCTTAATAAACACAACTTCCATCACTGCACATTTCGTCAATAAGTGCAATCTGATGGTTCTTCAATCTTTGAGCAAAGCTGAAGCAATATATTTCATTGAATGTATTTGCTATATAATGTAAGGCAACATGGTAAAAATGCACCAGGATACAGCCTCCCAAATTAGGTCTTTTGTCTTACCTTTCACAGTATTGGTGGTTATCCCATTATTGGTCATTGTGTACACAAAAGGTTTTAGATTCGGTTGGGGGCTAGGATTACCTTGCGACGCACTTGTAGTTTGCATTGGGTTTATTACCGTCATTGCCGGTTTATATTTGCTGATAGCTACTATTATGCTTTTTATGAAGATCGGCAAAGGGACCCTGGCTCCGTGGGCACCGACAAAGAAACTTGTGGTTATCGGGCCATATCGATACGTTCGAAATCCGATGATTTCAGGCGTGTTAATTGCGCTACTTGGAGAATCGATTGCGTTTGGCTCTATAGCAATATCTAGTTTGTTTATCTTGTTTTTTATCACTAATCATATTTATTTTATATTCTCGGAAGAACCGGGGTTACTTAAACGCTTTGGCGATGAATACCTTCGTTATAGGAATAATGTGCCTCGATGGATCCCGAGATTGAGCCCGTGGAAGAACAACAATAGTGATGAAGAAGGATAATTAAACATGCGGCTTCAACTACGAGCTTGTTGCCATGCAAAAGGTTGAACAATCAGTCATTTTGGTCAGTTCTTCCTTTGCTCCCAATAAATTTAGGACGCCACCAAATCCCGACTAACTCTACTTGGCCCTTCTCGTACTCGCTGGACATCTCACCAATCCTATGCAAAAATAAGGCGCGAGTCCTAAGGCTGCAAGAGAGTAACTCGAACTGGAGGATTCAGAGATGAAAAATTTTTTAAAGCGCAGGTTATTCTTCCTTGGTGTTCTCCTTGCCGTACTCCTGAGTATCCTGTTCTCAGCGTGCAATACGAGTAACACTCCGCCTCAGCCCATCAAGTGGTGCATGGCGACAAGCTGGACCGAGGATAACCTTATTTACACAGAGGGTGCAGTGGCGGTATGCCAGAAGGTGGCAAAGCTTAGCGGTGGACGCCTCCTAATCGAGGCCTATCCCACAGATGAATTGACCAGCACGTTTGACGTTTTTGATATGGTGAGCCAGGGAAAGGTTGAATGTGGCCATTCATGGCCTGGCTACTGGCGAGACAAGGAACCCAGCTTTGTACTTTTCAGCTCGGTCCCGAATATGATGACGATGCAGGAGTGGGCAGTCTGGCTGTATGGCCCTTCGCAGGGTATAGAATTATGGCGTGAATTGTATGCAAAATACAATGTCGTGCCGTTTCCAGGTGCATTAGACGGCCCGGAATTTGGATTTTTTACCAACAGGCCTCTGCGCAGCGTTGATGATTTCAAGGGCATGAGATTGAGGACACCGGGAATGGGGGCAGATGTACTTAGGGAATTAGGGGCGACTCCGGTTATACTGCCACAAGAGGAGATCGAAGAGGCATTGCAAAAGGGAGAAATAGACGGATTCGAGTTCGCAACCCCGGCACTGGACTGGAACCTGGGTTTCGATAGCTCCATAGCCCCATACGTTACACTGCCTGCCTGGCATCAGCCATCCTGCATGTATGATACCTTAGTCAACCAGGATGTCTGGAACAAATTGCCTGATGACCTCAAGGCTATTTTCGAATCGGCCTGTAAAGAAGTCGGGATGGTAGATTTCGTTGCCCGCATCGAGGGAGCAAACCCCGACTGTCTACAGAAATACGAACAAGGTGGCATACAAATATTTATCCTTGACGAACAAAGTATGGAGAAAATAACCGAAATAACAGATAGAATATGTGACAATTTAGCTGCAAACGACGCGTTTTTTGCTAAAGTCCTTAAATCTCAGAGAGATTTCCGTGCCAACTATCGCACATGGGAGAAATGGGGAGATTACCAGATTTACCCGTCAGAATAAATGCTGCAAATCATACATTTCATCGTTTTGTTTAGAAAGAAATAAGGAGCTGCTGTAGAGCCGGGATATGCTGTTTCTTACCAAACACGAGTTCGGAATCTGTCCAATGCGGCCTACCATTCAAATCCTCATCTTCTGCTAACACCTTCAACTTCTACACCATAGCCGATTTCAGCCCGGACGGATGCCAACGAGCCTCAGGCTATGGAAACTTCCTAAAAACCAGGGTGCCGTTAACGCCGCCGAAACCGAAAGAGTTGGAAAGTGCTACCTCCACCACCGCCTTCCGCGCTTCGTTAGGCACATAATCAAGGTCGCACTCGGGGTCAGGAAATTCAAGATTTATGGTCGGCGGAATTACTCCGGTAGTCATAGTATGGAGAGTAAATATGGCTTCAACAGCACCGGCAGCACCCCACATATGTCCGATAGACGACTTGTTTGAGCTGATAGCCAGATTCCTGGCATGCTCGCCGAATGCGCTTTTGATAGCTCTGGTCTCAGACAAGTCGCTAACAACCGTGGAGGTGCCGTGAGCATTTATATAATCGACTTCAGCAGGCTCTATTCCGGCATCTCTTAGTGCAAGCTTTATACATCTGGCCGGACCTTCGCCGTCCGTTGACGGAGACGTATAATGGAAGGCATCGCAATTATTCCCAAACCCTATCACCTCTCCGTAAATCTTAGCACCCCTTTCCAGAGCTACTTCCAGAGCCTCCAGTACCACCACCCCACTTCCCTCACTCGTAATTAACCCATCCCTGTCGCCATCGAAAGGGCGGCTTGCCTTCTCAGGTTCACTATTTCTCCTGGAAGTTAAAGCGCCGAGAATGTCCAGAGAAGCTATCATCGATGCCGTAATCGAAGCTTCGGCGCCGCCCGCTAGCATTATGTCAGCTTCTCCTTGCTGAATACACCTGAAAGCCAGCCCTATGGCATTAGTTCCGGAGGCACAAGCTTCCATGACAAGGTGGTGAGGTCCCCTGACTCCATACTTTATAGCTATAACCCCGGCCGACGAATTGGCTGTGGCATTCAGTATTAAAAATGGTGGCACCTTACCTAGTTCTCCTTTAACTACGAACCTACTCGCGGATTCGAAGCTGGTCCAGCCGCCAACAGCCGTTCCCATAATTACGCCAACCCTGTCCTCATTATCTGCATTCACCTTTAGTCCAGAATCCTCCACAGCTATTATCGCCGCCGCCATCGCGTACTGGATAAAAGGGTCGAATCGCCTTATAAACTTGCTATCCAGAAAGTCCTGCGGCTGAAAGTCCTTTAACTCGCCAGCCACCTGACATTTAAGTTGCCTGGCATCGAACCGGGTAATTGGGCCGATACCTGATTTTCCCTGGCACAGGGCCGTCCAGCTTTTTTCCACCCCCACACCCAACGGCGTAATCATTCCTGCGCCAGTCACCACAACTCGCCGTTTCAACGCATTCCCTCCTTAATTACTTTAACCACACCTGTCTGCGCAGCCCTATGAGCTAAATGAATAGCATTTTTGATGGCTTTAGCCTGACTGCGGCCATGAGCAACGATGATATTACCATCTATCCCCAGCAGGCAGGCACCACCATATCCTTTATAGTCCATTCGCTCTACCATACAGGCTAACTTAGAGTAATGAACCAGAGCAATGCCCCGAAGTTCAGTGCTAATTTTGAAAGCCTGCTCTGCGCTCATAAGATTCTGGAAGATATCACCCAACCCCTCTATCGTTTTGAGTACTACATTCCCGGTAAAGCCATCGGTAACAATAACGTCGGCTTTTCCCATTAGAATATCCTGTCCTCCTACACTGCCTACGAAATTCAGGTCGGTCTTTTCCAAAAGCTCGTAGCTCTCCTTAGCCAAAATATTAGCCTCAATCCTGTCGTCGCTACCGTTGAGCAAACCAACTCGCGGTGACTCAATGCCGAGAACGCTTTTAGCAAAAAAGTCCCCAAGCTGAGCGAACTGGACCAGGAATTCCGGGCGACAGTCCACATTAGCCCCGACATCGATAAGCAGCGCCGTACTGGCAGCATCTATGGGGAACACGCCGCAAAGTGCCGGACGCTGTACACCTTCTATTCTCGCCAGGTTCAGAAATGCCGCTCCCACCACCGCTCCCGTATTGCCCGCAGAAATAAAAGCTGAGGCAAGTCCGTCTCGCACCAGCCTTGTCCCCACCACTATTGATGAATTCGGTTTACCGCGGACCGCCTGAACTGGAGACTCGTTACAGCCGATAACCTCGGTCGCCTCAACTATAGTGAGGCTCGGCTCCGCTGCATAGCGCCTGACCAGCATCTCGAGCGGGGCTCTTCTTCCCACAAGAGCAACGTCAACCCCATATTCCTCGACTGCGGCTGCGGCTCCTTTGACTACTTCCTGTGGAGCATAATCCCCACCAGCGGCATCCACGGCAATTATCATCTGGATATCAAGCCCTATTTCCCTCTAAAAACGGGCGACCGCTTCTCAATAAAAGCTTTGCAGCCTTTGTCAAAATCATCGGTGGTCACCAGGAAATCGTTCAACGTTCTCTCCAAATCCAACCCATCTTCCAGGGAAACACCCATCCCTTGAATCATAGCCTGCTTTGCTGCCCTTACTGCTAACGGCGCCCGCAGGCAGAGCGTCTCAGCCATCTGTTTAGCAGTCGGCATAAGCTCAGCAAAAGGTACGACCCTGTTGATCAATCCTATTCTATAGGCTTCCTGGGCACTGATAGGTTTTCCAGTAAGTAAGAGTTCAGCAGCTCTGGCTGAAGCTATAGTCCGAGGCAAACGTTGCGTTCCTCCCCAGCCCGGGATGAGCCCAAGCGTAACTTCTGGAGTTCCGAAGATGGCTTTTTCCGAAGCTATCCTCAGGTCACAGAACAGTGCTATCTCCAGACCTCCGCCGAGAGCAGCACCGTTTACAGCCGCAATCATCGGTTTCCACAGGTTAAGTCCGCGCATTAAATTCAGCGGCCCCACATTCGGCTGCCCCTTAAATTTTTTCAACTCAGGCAGCATCTTACCTATATCAGCACCGACTGAAAAAGCCCTGACGCCTGTGCCAGTAATGATGCCAACCCACAAGCTATCATCGTCCCTGAAATCTACCAGCGCCCTGTTCAATTCCTCAGCGGTTTTTGGGTCGATGGCATTCAAAGCCTCAGGACGATTCAAGGTAAAAACAGCAATCTTGCCTTCTTTTATGTAATCTATTGTCATAACCGTACTAATTTTTTTGAGATAATTTTTTAGATTGTATTGCCTTTTCGACGAGACCCCTTACCCACTCCCTCCTGTGCTCGGTCCATAACTTCTCAACCTGATTATCAACATCTGCATCGCCGATATTGATAACCTGCACTGCGGGATTTATACGCTTGATTAAACCAGCAAGCACCTGCCCATGCCCTATCTCGATGAAGGTGGTTACGTCGCCGGCTATCATGTTTTCAACTGATTGCTGCCACCGGACACAATGTATGAGCTGGTCGACCAGTTCCCGTTTTATGGCTTGAGCATCGACCAGCATCTGTGCAGTGACATTAGCCATCACCGGAAACAAAGGCTCGTGAAAAGTAAATTCCGAGATTGCGCTTTTTAAGCCTTCGCATGCCGATTGCATCAACTGAGAATGGAAAGCCCCGCTTACCTTCAGTGGAATTATACGACGAGCACCCTTTTCCCCTGCCAGGCGGTTGAACTCAACCAGCTTCTCTTCAGCACCACTGACCACAATCTGCCCGGGACAGTTGATATTAGAAATCTCGGTGCCTGCGGAAAAACAGATGTCTCTGATAATTTCCTCATCAAAACCCAGCACGGCAACCATGCCACCGGGTCTCGCCCGACCAGCCTCGTGCATCAGACGACCTCTCTCGCGAACCAGGCGCACCGCCTCAGATAAACTCAGCACTCCGGCAACAACCAGAACGGTATATTCACCCAGACTGTGACCGGAAACAACATCAGGAAAAGGTAAGCTGCCACCGCTGACCTCTTCGGCTGCCTTCAAGCAAGCGATGCTGACAGTCAGCACTGCCGGCTGAACATTTATAGTCTGCGTTAGCTCGCCTTCCGGTCCCTCAAAGCACAGGCGAGACAGGGAAAAACCTAACGCAGTATCCACCTCATCGAAAACGTCTTTTGCCGATGCGTATTTTCTATATAAGTCCAAACCCATCCCCACTGCTTGAGACCCCTGCCCCGGAAAAACGTAAGCTAGTTTTGCCTTTTTGACCAAATTCTTATCCTTTCGCCTGGAGCTTGCCCAGAGCACCGAGCACTTGCTGCGCTTCGGTCATGATATCCTGGATAATAGCTTTGACCGGTTTTACCTCTCTTATCAGCCCGGCTATCTGCCCCGCCATAAGCGAACCTCCCTCAATGTCCCCCTGGATGATTCCCGCAGACAATCTCCCTTTACCAAGCTCCTCCAATTCCTCTTTAGGTGCTCCGGACTTTTCCAGAACCGCAAACTGGTGCGTCAACTTATTCTCCAGGCAGCGCACAGGATGCCCGGTTGACTCTCCGGTTACCACAGTGGCACGATCCTGGGCTTCGATAATTCGCTTCTTGAACTTAGGATGAGCGATGCATTCCTCAGAGCAGATAAAACGCGTGCCCATCTGTATTCCCTGAGCACCAAGAGCCAGAGCGGCTATCAGCCCCCGACCGTCGGCGATCCCGCCAGCGGCTATCACGGGCACTTTCACACTGCTGACCACCTGAGGCACCAGAGCCATGGTGGTAATCTCGCCGACATGTCCCCCCGATTCCATGCCCTCAGCGATAATGGCATCGGCGCCAAGCCTCTCCAGTCGCCGCGCCAGAGCCACGCTGGAAACAACGGGCATGACCTTGAAACCGGCTCCTTTCAGTCCGGGCAGATAGGTGCCGGGGTTGCCGCCGCCAAACGTGACAATGCCCACCTTCTCAGACAAAATAAGCTCCAGATTATCCTTGAGAAACGGCGACATCATCATGATATTGACAGCAAATGGCTTGCCAGTACGTTCCCTGGTCTGCCTGATCTGGTCCTTCAGCCATTCTGTGGGAGCGTCGCCGCTGCCGATTACCCCCAGACCGCCGGCATTCGATACCGCTGACACTAACTCGAATGTTCCAAGCCATGCCATCCCACCCTGAATAATGGGATAGTCGATGTCGAGCAAATCACAAACGGCAAAATTACACAGCATGACCGGCCACAAAAGCAACAGCGTATTCTCTACTATGAGACATGCTGATAGAGAACCGGGCAATGCCGATTTCCCTGCTTCTCTCAAGTGCACGCCCATAAAGTCTAATCAAAGGAGCACCGTTCTCATTCGTAAGAATCTCAATATCTCTCCAATTCACGCCTTTGACACCGGTTCCAAGCGCTTTCACTACAGCTTCCTTGGCGGCAAAGCGGACAGCCAGACTTGAGACATTACGATGACCTTCCAGTTCTGCACTAGTGTAAATGCGATTGAGAAAAGTATCCCGCCACTCCGATATGGCACGGTCGATACGCCCTATCTCGATGATATCAACGCCGATAGCAGCAACCAACGCCGGTACGGTTTCCATTTTACTGTCCATCATATCTGCCAATGGCGATAACTGAGTTATGGCCGCCAAAACCGAAAGAATTGGAGATGGCTATACGAACGTCACCATCTCTGGCCACGTTGGGAACATAATCCAGGTCGCATTCCGGATCAGGATGCTCCAGATTGACCGTCGGTGGAATAATACCCTCATTTATCACCTTGCAGCAGACAATTGCCTCAATAGCCCCGGCAGCACCCATCATGTGACCGAGCATCGATTTTGCCGAGCTGATCGGGATTTTGTACGCCCTATCACCAAAAGCCTTCTTAATGGCTTTCGTTTCGCTGGCATCGTTCAGCGGCGTGGATGTCCCGTGGGCATTGATGTAATCAACCTCATCACGCTCCACACCAGCCAGAGCAAGCTCAATTGCTCTAGCTGCCGCCTCGCCACTCTCCATCGGCTGCGTAATGTGAAAGGCATCGGATGTCGCACCATAACCAATAACCTCGGCTATAATGCTGGCACCTCTAGACCTGGCATAATCCAGGTTCTCCAATACCAGTACCGCCGCCCCCTCACCAACCACAAAGCCGTCACGCTCCATATCAAATGGCCTCGACGCCTTCTGTGGCTCGTTGTTTCTGGATAGAGCACCGGCCTGTGTGAAGCCGGCAAAGCCAACCGGGGTTACAGCACCATCAGCCCCACCCGCCACCATGGCTTTAATCTCGCCCCATTTAATCATCTTATAGGCAACCCCCAGGGCATCAGTCCCCGTAGCACAAGCTGAAATCAGACCGAAATTCGCCCCCCTTATTCCCATTTTTATCGATACCTGGGAAGAGGCACTGTCTGCTATCATCATGGGCACAAGAAAAGGACTGACCCTGTTTGGCCCCCTGGTTTTCAGTATATCGAGTTGCTCCGCCAGTGCATTCAACCCGCCAACACCGCTGCCTATCAAGACGCCGATGTCATATCTATTAGCATCATCAACCTTAAGCCCGGCAGCATCGATAGCCTGTATGCCAGCCACAAGGGCAAACTGCGCAAATCTATCGTTTCGTCGAGCAGTTGTGGGGTCGAGATAATCAGCAGGGTCGAAACCTCTGACTTCAGCGGCTATCTTGACCTTAAAATCGGTGGCGTCGAACAAGCTGATGTAACCAACGCCCGATACACCGGCTATTAAGTTACGCCAGGTATCCTCAACGTTCAGGCCCAGCGGCGTAACAGCTCCATAGCCGGTCACCACAACACGGTTAGCCACTTTTTACCTTTAGCCTGGCTTCTATTACGGAGATTATGTCCCCAACTGTAGCAATGTTTTCCATCTCATCTTCCGGCAGCGTTAAGGTAAAGACATCCTCAAGCGTCATTGCCACCTCCACCAGGTCCAGGGAATCTATATCTAAATCGTCCTTCAGTAAGGCACTTGAGACCACCTTGCTCTCATCAAGCCCCGGATTAGCTTTGCATAGAGCCTTTTTGACTTCTTCAAATACGTTCACAATTACCCTCCTGTTAAATTGGTAAAAAAGCACTGGGCACGGAAATATAACCACACCTGCCTTCTGCGGTCGACCTCGACCTGACAGTTTACGTCCATCTTCTGTCCTCCACAAGGTTCCTTTGGACAGGTACTAATGGCCGCTTTGAGTTCAATACATGTGCGCTTGTGCCCTGCTTTGACCTGATGCTACAATACTTGAACAATATGAATAAGCGAGCTTCAACCTTAGCCGCCAAACGGAGACAGTCCGCCAGGACCAGAATCGTGCTGGCTGACGACCATCCGCTGCTGCGCAAGGCGCTCAAAGACCTTCTGGCAAAGGAAGCCGATATTGACATCGTAGGCGAGGCTGGCGACGGCAAAGAAGCAGTCAGGCTTGCCACCGAAATGCTACCGGACATGGTAATCATGGACATAAGCATGCCCAACATGGACGGTCTCGAGGCAACGCAGCAAATCAAAGCCACCTGCCCGGACGTGGCAGTGCTGGTGCTCACCGTCCATACCGATGACGAGTGCATACTCGAGATTCTACAGGCTGGCGCCGCCGGCTACATCATCAAGAGTGCCTTCGGCGATGAAGTTGTGCAGGCGGTACGCTCCGTTGTTACCGGGGAGATGGTGCTATCTCCCACAATAGGCCAGCGCCTGCTGAAGCAGGCTGCCCGGTACCCCACCAGGCCGGTATTTCTGGAAGCCGGCGAGAAGCTGTCGGCTCGGGAATTGGAGATACTTAAGCTGACAGCGCGCGGCATGAGCAACAAGGATATTGCACTGGCTCTCGGAATCAAGCTGCGCACCGTAAAGGGACATCTGGCTGACATCTTCTCCAAGCTAAGGGTAGCCTCACGCACCGAGGCGGTCATAGCCGGCTTGCGGGCTGGCTTTCTATCCATGGACGATACTCAATGAGACAGATACGTACCAATACAACCGCCAATATTACTACCCAGAAGATGAGAAGCATCCTCCGCAACCGTCATTTCTGGATTATTACCTGCCTTATGACCGTCCTGGCATTGCTTTACAATGCCAGCTATCTCGGCATTACAAGCTGGTTCCCCTGGGCAAAAGACATCGTATCCGCTCAGGGCGTGTACATCTTTGTACTAAGTTTTCTTTTCCTCATACCGCTGGTACATGCCAGTGTAGTCTTCCGCCTGCAAGGCACTCTGGCAACCTGGCTTGTATTCCTGGCAGCCATACTGCCACGCACCATACAGGACTCGCCCAGCTTCGAGTCCTTATTAAGAACCGCGCTTGTGGCAACGGTAGCCCTTCTGCTCGGACTGTTCGTGGCTCTGGACTATAATCCGGGCTTCAAAGAGAGCGGGACTGCCAGGCGAACACGGTTTGCTCGATTGGCGTCTCTGGCTCGAATGCTCAAAGTCCAGGAATATGAGCGCCGACGCGTAGCCCGCAAGCTGCACGATAATACCATACAGTCGCTTCTGGTAATCGCAAATCGCGCCCGTGCCCTCGAGTCCGGCGATTACGGTCGCCTGTCGCCAAAAGCCAGGAAACAGGCAGAGGAAATACTGATTATGCTCCTTCACGCCATCGACGATGTCCGAAGACTGAGCCGCGAGCTGAGACCGAGCACACTGGATAACGTAGGCCTACTGCCGGCTTTGAGATGGTTGACGGAAAGCCTGACCCAGGAAAACGGCATAAAGATCGACCTGCAGGTCAAAGGCAAGGAGCACAGCTTGCCGCCTGAATTCGAGGTTATACTCTTCCGCATAGCCCAGGACGCCCTGAACAACGTCATCCGTCACTCCCATGCCGCCGCGGCTACGGTGACCCTCGACTTCATTGCCAGCAATTTCAGTATGACGGTGGAAGATAACGGACAGGGATTCTCCCTGCCGGAAAACATAGGGGACTTTGCCGCCACAGGTAAGCTAGGTTTGCAGAGAATGGAGCAGCAAGCCGGACTGCTCGGCGGCAGCTTCAAGATTTCTTCCCAACCCGGCAAGGGTACGGTAATTACAGTCGAAGCTGCACCCTAGACCGGCGAGCGACATTTCAAAGCCAGCTTTTAATCCCGGAAGGAGTTGCACAAGCCAATGCCAGCTAAAGTTAAGGTAATCGGCGCCGTAGGTCAGAACGGCTCGGGGAAAGACGAGGTTCTTAAGTACCTTCGCGCCAGGCACAACGTGCCTTTTCTCTCAACCGGAGATGCCGTCAGGGAAATAGCCTCAAAGGAAGGGGTGGAGCCGACCAGGGAGAACCTGGGGAAAATTTCCGACAGGTATTTTCGTGAATTCGGCAAAGGCTGCTTCGTGAAGCTGCTGGCTGATAAGATACAGGACAGCGGCTGGAAAATCGCCGGAATAAGCGGCATACGCTCGCTGGATGACGTCTCTATATTGAAGGATATCTTCGGCGAGGATTTCATCTTGATACGCGTGTATATAACCGACCCGCATGTCCGCTACAGCCGCATGACCAGACGTGGCGAAGGGCGAGACCCGCACAGCTATGAGCAATTCCTGAGCCAGGATGAGGCGGAGGAAAAGCTATTCTCCCTGAAAGAAGCCGAATGCCGCGCTGACTACTCCATAAGCAACGACGGCACGCTGGAAGACCTGCATCAAGAGATTGACAGCCTGATATCGGCTAAGGATTTGCTAACTGAGTAGCCAGTCAGGAGCGCCAGTTACAGCTTCAAATCCTAAATTCCAAGCTCCAAATCCCAAACAATATCAAAATTCCAATTCTTAAATTCAAAAATAAGGATGGACCTTCAGAGCCTGCCCGCCGTTCATCCTGAGCCTCATTCCTCCCGTTCATCCTGAGCCTCATTCCTCCCGTTCATCCTGAGCCTCATTCCTCCCGTTCATCCTGAGCTTGTCGAAGGATATTAGCCTGTCAAAGAATGCACTGTCATTGCGAGCCCTTCGCATGGTGTCATTCTGACCCTGACCCTGAGCCAAAGTTGAAGGGGAAGGGGAAGAATCTATCTCATCTATAGTCAAACTCCGCGTGGCAGTCCCGCCCCCTCATCCCCACTTGAGATTCTTCGGTCGTCCTTCCATGGAAGGACTCCCTCAGAATGACAGAGTAAGTTTCTTCATCTTCCAATTATTTGCTGGAACAGATAAACCACGGATACCTGGTAAACTCCCGGTATCCTAACTTTATGTAAACTGGCTCGCCGAACTTGCTTGCCTGGAGCACCACCTTCCGCGCACCCAGGTCAAAAGCGGCATTGCTCACCTCGCGGGTACAGTATTCGCCCAGCCCCATACCCCGCGCCTTCTTCGTGGTACCCACCCAGTAAATGCCGCCGATGCCATGGCTGAGCATAGCCATTGCCGCGCCTGCCGGCTCGCCTTCAAGATAGGCCACTGCGAAAACTGAGTATGGGCTGATTACGCGCTGCGCCTGAGCGAAATAGCCTTCGCTGACCTCTTTGGGAAGGCCCAGGTCATGGAAGGCCTCGGCAACAACCTGTTTGAAGTCTTGCACTCCACTCTTATCCTCCACCCAGTGCAGCTTTGCTCCGGATGGCACTGTCCCCCCTTTTATCGGCTCATCGAGCACCATTCCCGGCGCATCAGCCGCTAATAATATCTTATTGTCTTTACAGTGCTGGACAATTGCCTGGTCGCAGTGCCCTCGAAGTCGGATTGAAAACAGAGGCTTTCGTTTGGCGAAGAAGGCTTTGGCTCGCGCCACGAAAGTATCCGGGGACTCATTGGGTTCCGTTGCCAGGTTCAATGCCAGATTGCAGACCGGGAAATTCAAGGTCGAATCGATGAACACCGTGTCCTGGCACTGGACAATCTCAGAATCAGGCATCCATCTTGAGCTCTCGCACCAATACTCTACAAGGTTGAGGTCAGCCAGCCTGAGTAGTTCAGTTTCGCTCATTGAACGCTTCATTTTACACCTGCCCTATTATAACGCTTTTTTCTTTGCACGGCTTGGCTAACAGAAATACTACTTACCCTGCGTAGCGGTCACTCGAAGATCAGGCTAAAAGCGTTATATGGACTCGCTACAACTTGAGGATACTTATAGAGGGTATATTAAAGCCAGCCCAGTAGACTGTCTTAAAATCAAGCAAGCAATACTCATGGCTTATTTATATTGCAATGATGCTTGTAGAGATTTCTCTTTTTCTTGAGCGACAAATTGTTCTATTCTTGTTTCAGCTAAAAGACAATACTTCTGCTCAGTATCATAGCCAACATAATTCCGATGCGATTTTATTGCAGCTATAGCTGTTTGACCACTTCCCATAAAAGGGTCTAACACAATGTCATCTTCAAATGTGTACAATTGAATCAAACGGTATGGTAATTCAACTGGAAACGGTGCTGGATGGCCAACTTTCCTGGCAGGTACTGCGGAGAAAGTCCACAAACTCTTAGTCCACTCCAGAAATTGCGAATCCGAGATTGTAGCCTTTTTGTTCGATGGATTTTCCCTTCTGAAAGTACCTTTTGAGTAGATCAAAATATATTCGTGAATGTCTCTCAAAGTGGGATTTCTTGGTGATGCAAATGTACCCCACGCTGTAGATGAGCTTGCGCTTGAGGCTTTATTCCATATTATTTCACCCCTCGGTAAAAACCCTAACTCAAGCATATCTTGATTAATAAATGAATTAAGCGGGATATATGGTTTTCTTCCAAGATTAGCAACATTTATACATGCTCTTCCACCTGGTACGAGCACTCTATATACTTCTTTCCACACCTTTTTTAGGAAATTTCTATATTCGACTAACGTAAAATTGTTGTCATATTCTTTACCAACATTGTATGGTGGCGATGTGACCATGAGGTGCACGCTATCTGCAGGTAATTCATCCATTGCTTCGCTTGATTTAACGAATATTCTATCAAGATGCTTGCTTAGTATTGGGTTTTCTATGTACTCAGACTGAACTTCTTTCGGCAAACCTTCATATAATTTACTCGCATAAAAAGACGACGAGTCATGGTTGCGTCTACCAGGACTTCCAAAAGCGCTGGTTTTCGTTCCTTTTTTTTGCCTATCCATTAGTCTTCACTCCAATATTCGACCCATCGCCTGTAGGCCTCATATAATCGTACCTCTGAAGTGGGACGGGACCAATGTATTTCAATGCTCTTAGTATCCCTGTCACCTCGCAGCATGAGCAAGGCATCTTTATTGAACTCAACCCCTCTAGGATTTGTTCCTGGTTTTGGCAATTTGAGGTAATTCTTCGCCCCCACAACCTTTAATATCTTTTCCTGTGATTCTAATGGAAAATAATAGAGATATCCAGTCTTTCCCCAGTTTATTTGAGCTAGTAGAATATCTGCCTTTGGTTCATAATTGTCGACAAATGATTGAGCACTCGCTGCATCGACCGTCCAGTTAGCTTTCACCCCACCAAATCCAGTTATCGTCTTTATTGAAATAGGAGCATTAAATAACTTAACGTCAACTTCAGGTTCAGTTATTGGCAATTCATAATCTACATTCTCATGGCCAAATCTATATATTAGTAACGCTATAATAATTTTTTCTCTGAGTGACCCAACTTCCATTCCAATCTTACCAGCTCTAGAAGCTTCAATTTCTGCAATAGCGAATAAATAAGGCAATTTGGTCTTTATCTTATTCTGAATCAAATCATCTTGAAATAGTTCAATTAATTTGCTAGCCATATAACTCCTCTAACTAAACACCACCTCTTCCTCCACGACCACCTTTCTTTCTTATAGGCCCAATAGTGTAAAACAAAGCTTTTGCATCAAGATAACGTTCTATTCCTTCGTTATGAGTTTTGAGATTCTTATCAGCTGTTTTACTTGGTTTATAGCCGCTTTCACGCACTAGCTCGTCGAATTGTCTATCAGCTTCTTTCTGTGACCGAAAACTAAATATGACCTTACTGCTTCTAAGAATGTAATATTTCCCATCAGCGGGGACATTCTCACTGTTTCTTTCAAGTGATAGTTCGATCTCAGGAATATATCTTTTATAGAAATATGACAAGATTGTAACATTGTAGGTCTATAATCCTATAAAAGCAACTTGACCTTCTGACTGGGAATCAAGATGGCCTAAATCGTATCTGTAGCTTGTCTCTTGAGCTACAGCCACCACAATTATCAGTACTTATTTGTCTACCTGACTGCAAAACCTGATGACCTCGGCGAAGTTGCCGATTCTGACCAGGTTGTTAGTCTCGGAGAAGCCGTCGTAGGTGAGGCTTATCCAGGGCTTTTGATAAGCTGCGCTGAGCTTCTCCGCCATGGCAGCCACAATGCCGCCGGGCATGCAGCCGTGGGGCATAACAGATATGACGCCGGCGAACCTGGGGCTCTCCAGCCAGTGGACTCCGCTGCCTATGCTGAGAACCGCCTCGCTGCCGCATTTCGGCGACAGATAGCGGCTGGTCAGCTTCAGTAGCTCGGGAGTCGAAGGCTCCTTGCCGTCAACCGAATCTCCGAAACTCGCCGCCACCGTGTGTTCGTCATGCTCCTGTATGCGCTTCCTGATGTAGCTGGCGGCAATCTTCTTGAGCTTCCTGTCCTTTACGGCATCTTCCAGGTTACGGTACGAGGTGTACTTTATCCACTCCCCCATCGGAGCCACCACAACCTCGAGACCGGCAGCCTCACAGGCTTTTACCAGGTGGCTGTTGCTGAACTTGTTGGAGCGCAGGTATATCTCGCCGTTTATGCCCACCAGCGGTCTCTTAGGCAGGTCAGGGTCAACTAAAGCCCTGAACTCTGAAGCCGCCTGCTTCAGGACATCATCTAAGGGTCCCCTTTTTCTTACGCAGTCCGCAATCCGCTTCAGATATTCATCGAACAATACATCCGTTTCCCCGGCTTGCTTTTCATAGGGGCGGGTGCTCCACAGCAGCTTCTCCAGGTAGTCAACAGCCACGACTCCCCGCCACGCCAGCCGTTCGAAGCCGGGGCCCAGGCCCAAATCGCGATAGGCATTGTTGGATACGGTGCTTCGTATCACCAGGTCAAAACCGATATCTTTAAGCACCCTATTCTGCTCTATGGCGTACTTCCCCAGGCGGCAGGGACCGTATGAACCAGCCATAAAGCCCTCGACATCTTTAGAGTCGGCGCCGTTCTCATAGTAAAACCGCATAAAGTCGCCCAGGCTAACCCGGTAAGGCAGACATTCTCCGCCGGTGGTCACCTGGTTGCTGTACAAAATATTGCGCTCATCCGGCTCTGGCAACACCATAGTCTGTGCACCGTAGGCTTCCATAGCCGCACTTATAGCTTCGACATGCGGCGCCATCCGGGGAATAATAACCATCTTCTGCGTGTTGACAACGGCAGATGTCCCCCGGTAAATGTCTTTTCGCTGCACCTGGGGCTGCCTGGCGGAGCGGGAAAAACCGGTAATCGTGTCCACGAAAGCTTCGAGGCGGGTAACGATGCCGGCTTCGGCGGCGTGCTCGTCTATTTCAAGTTGCCCCAAAGGCTTACCGCCCATTATATCTTCCACCATCCCTGTTACGAACGAGTTAGGACCGCAGCCGAAATTGGTCAGCACCAGCCCGTATAGCTGCGGGTCAGATGCCGTTATGGCAGCGCCGGCTATCTGTTTGCTCTCATAGAGCCAGTACGGCCGGTCTGAGTACTGCTTCGGGTCTATAGAGCTAAGCGGCAGGAAATCGAGCGGTATCGGCACCACGCCAAGCTGGGCAAGCTTTTCGGCTATGCCCAGGTTTGCCCCCGAGTCCTGAGAAAGGTAAGAGCGGGCAAAGAGCACCA
The DNA here is from genome assembly GCA_964400675.1 of uncultured Dehalococcoidales bacterium. Taxonomy (GTDB): domain Bacteria; phylum Chloroflexota; class Dehalococcoidia; order GIF9; family UBA5629; genus 9FT-COMBO-48-23. The sequence goes on from CAYNVO010000005.1 coordinate 26,176, forward strand.
CACCGAGTTTGCCGCTTTTACGCAGTTGCTTCAACAGCTTCTTGCCCACAACCTGCATATCCCTTTCGAACTTCTGCTGCGCCTCGATGCCGGCAAGCGCTGCCTGCCTGCCCTTGCTCCGGCTGAACCCCATCTTAGCGGCTATATCGGCAAGATTAGCTATGACATCATTATCGCCGCGGCTGAAATCGAGCACCGGTATCAGGAGGCGCTCTTTCAAGTCTACAGCCTGGCGTATTATGAACGGCGATGCCTGCACCAGCGGACAGGAGTATTTCTGATTCTCCTCCCCTTCCTTTTCGCCCAGCCGTATGGCGCAGGGATAGAGAATATAGTCGACATCCGAGAGGCTCGCCGCATGACCGTGCAGAAGCTTAAGCGGAAAGCAGCTATCGGAATAGCTCAGCTCGACGGAGTTCTCGATTGTCTCCTTAGTGGTGTTGGAGGAAAGAACTGCTCTGGCGCCGAGTGCATTCAGAAAACCGATGAGCAGCGGCGCGTAGTCGTAAACAAGTAGCGCCCTGGGAATGCCCACCGAGGGACCGGTGCCTGAGCCGTCCTTGTATTCACGGAAAAGCAGCTTTTCCCGCTCATCGAAGAAGGTCTTCACCTTGCCCCGGCTTATGGTGCTGTCATAGCGGTCGCACCGGCTGCCGTAGAACGTGGGTTTCTCATCAGACATCTGCATTCGGGTTATGTTGCAGTTATTGTCGCAGTGCTTGCAGACGAAGGTGGAGAGAGTGGGCTGGCTGTCTATGATATTCTGGAAGCCACGGAATCTGGATTCCTGACCGGATATGTTCTCTTTTGCCAGCAGCGCTGCACCTATGGCGCCGCTGATTTCCTTGTGTTCGGGCACGGTCAGTTTCTTGCCCTTAAGCTGCTCGCAGAAGGCAGACACCACGGCATGATTGTAGAACACGGCGCCGGTCAGTATGACCTTATTGCCCAGTCGCCTGTTTCCGACCACCTTGGAAAGGTAGTTTTTGGCTATCGAGTTCGACAGACTGGCAGTTATTACCGGCAGCGGCATGCCATCCTGCTGGACTGACGTCACCGCCTGCCCCATGAAGGCAGCGCACCTGGTTCCCAGGTCGATTGTGTAAGGCGCCTGGAACGCCAGGTTGGCGAATTCACCGTTGTTGACCGAAATGCCGAGCATCTCGGCAAGCTCATCGATGAAGCTGCCTGTCCCGGCGGCGCAGGCTTTGTTCATCTGGTAATCGACCACGACGCCGTTTCTCTTGATGACAAGCTTGGAGTCCTGTCCACCGATTTCGATTATGTCGGCATCGGCATCAATTTCCGCAGCGGCTCTGGTCTGTGCCGTGATTTCATTCTTGATAAGGTCGGCTCCAATCAGGCTGCCGACCAGGTATCTGCCGGAGCCGGTAACGCCGGCACCGGTTATTTTGACTTGACCCGCACCGTAGCGGAGCAGGTTTCTGAATACCTCCTTGATGGCATCGATAGGCCGTCCTGCGGTCATAAGATAATGCTTTGCCAGCACATGCTTGCCCGATTCATCCATTATCACCGCTTTGGTACTGGTGGAGCCGATGTCAACACCGAGATACCCGGTGCACGGCTCCGTTATACGCAGGTCTGCCCCATCTGATTTCAGCGATACAGCTTCGAGCGGGGGCATTTGATAATAGCGCTGGCTGGTATCCACTTCAGGCAGGGTTATGGAGCTGGGCTTTTTACCTGCGGAAAGCAGCGCTGTGCCGACGGCGCCGAGATGCGTATAGTTTTCAGGTATAATCGCACTCGTGGCACGCCCGTTCCTGGCGGAAATCACCTCTTCCAGCGCCTTCACTATGGCGCGGTTGGCAGCCACACCGCCAACAAAATATACAGGTTCCTGAAAAGTTCCCTTTTTGATTGAGGCGACCATTCGAGCGACGCTTTCGCACAGCGCATACAGCATCGACTCCACCGGAACGCCCTTCTGCTGCAGGTGAATCAGGTCTGTCTTGGCAAATACGCTGCACCTTGCGGCTATACGGGGCGGGCTGTCATGGCATTTCAATGCCAGATTGGATAAATCGTCCATGCTGATGCCGAGCCGATACGCCTGCTGCTCCATGAAACGCCCGGTGCCGGCGGCACAAAGCGGATTCGATGATAGCCGCCACGGCTTTCTTAACCCATCCTCAAGCTCAATGACCAGCGAGCTCTGACCGCCTATCTGTACGATTGTCCTGGCGTCAGGATGGTAATGGAGCAGCCCGGCAGCAATGGACAGGGGACTGCCGTACTCCGCCCAGTTCATCTCCTTTGGGATTACGGCTATTCCAGAGCCTGAGACCCCGGCAGAAGCAACATCTTCGAGGTCGAACTCATGAGATAGCCTGGAGATAAGTGAGCGCAGCGCAGCCCTGGGACTTGATATCACCTTCTCGGTGTCAAGCCGGAGCAGCGTGCCGCGCTCATCGACAAGCGCCAGCTTGGCATTCACAGAGCCGATATCTATACCTAGAAGATAAGACATTCCCACCTGTTACCTGACTGCGGCATGTTTTCCGGAATGCTTCGACAGGAATGAGAGTAGCATGGCATTAAACTCCTCTGCCTGCTCTCTGGGCGCAGCATGCCGCGCGTTGCTTATCACCACAAGCTGTGCATCGGGCATTTTCAACGCATATCCCGCCTTAACGGATACCGGCACAAAGTCCGCATCGCTGGCAATCATCAGCGTGGGACAGTTTATAGCGCCAAGTCGGTCGGCAACACTCCATTTTATCAGCGCCCCGAAGGCATTAGCATAAGCCAGCTTGTTGTTCACTGCCATACGCTGGATTACAGATTGGGGCGGATCTTTCCGGTCTGGCGCCGGCACCGGTTGCTTAACGCCATTTTGCTCCTTATTACGCATTCCGTTGAAGGGAAGAAAGAACATGTGCTTGAAACATTCTACGCCGTCGTTGAATGTCCGTATCGAGCCTTCGGGAAGGCAGTTCACAGCCACCAGGCTGGTGACCATTTCCGGAGCATCGACGGCAAGCTGAAAACCGACCATGCCTCCCATGGAGAATCCGACGACATGTGCCGAGTCAATTCCAAGCGCCCTAATCAGCTCCACGGCATCGGCGGCAAACAGCTTAATGCTGTAAGGCTCACGAAGCGGCCTGTCGGAACGCCCGTGCCCGCGAACATCGAACGTAATCACCCGGTAGTGTTGGGCAAAGAAAGGAACCTGTTTTTTCCAGCTTCGGCTGCTTGAAGCCAGCCCGTGAATGAACAGTAGCGGTTCACCCTGCCCGGTCACCTCGTAGTAGATGCCGGTGTTATTGACGCGCAGTTTTGGCATGACGGTTTATCCATAATATTTTGCTGCAAGCGGCTAAAGGATGCAAGTTTTTGTACTCATCCGGTAGGCTGGTGACACTTTTTTGATTTTGAGGGTGCGGCTATAGCTTCCAGTTCTATTTTCTCCCTCTCCCTTGACGGGAGAGGATTAAGGTGAGGGTGAAAAAGTATGACTATCCTTGAGTCTGAGAAAAGGAGGACATTCTCTGGTAGAGCTGCCCCATGAGTCCACTTGCCTTCTCTACACCGTCGGCTAGACGGGCGAAATTTGCCTCGGTCGGTATTTTTTGCCCACCCGCAGTGACAAAATCCGCTGCTGTCTCACCAACCTTGACACAAATCTCAAGCAATTGTTCAAATGTTTTCTTTGCCTCCTGCAGCTCTTTCTCCTTGGGCTTAGACAGTTTCTTGGCGTGCTTCAGCATGGGGCGCAGCTTCAAGCCTTCCATCAAGTCCAATGGAGAAGCCGGCAGACCGTCAGGACTTTTGGTGACAACAGCGCTGATAAAAGGCAGAGCCTGTTCATACAGCAGCATGAATTCTCGCGAACGCTCGTCTTCGCCTGCTTTTTTCTTTCCCGGTTGCTCCAAGTTCGGACCTTGCGGTTTCTTTGCAAGCACAGCAGCCGATATTGGTTTCTCACCACGCCTCTCCCAGCAATTACGGCATATAGGATGAGTACCGGTCACATAATTGCATTGACTGCAAACATACTGACCGCATCGGGAACACGAATTGACTGCATCAGCCTCCGGATGGTAAAAGCACTTCAGCACAGCCCCGGTATCATCCAGCAATATTGGTACATTCGACATCGGCTGACTGCTTATAGTCTCTGGCACCTGCGCTGCTGCGGCGGCTGCGGCAGGGATTTCCACAGGAGCTTCCTCTAAAGCTTCAGCAGGTGATTCCTCAATGGCTTCCACAGGAGCTTCATCCTGGATTTCTGCGGCAGCTGTAGTAGCTTCTACAGGGAGCTTCTCACTGGCTTCCGCAGGAGCTTCCGAGGTGGCTTCTCCTTGAGAGTATGCGGCAGGGGCTTCTACAGGAAATTTATCCACGGCTTTTTCCTGGACTTCTGCGGGGGGTTTTGCAGGGCTTTCTCTGCCGGCAGGGCTAACGTCACTGGGATCTTCAACATATTTGTATTCAAGCTCTTTGTACTGCCGGTCGTCAGACATGCCTAACTGCCCAGTATCCTGCCATCGGTCGGCCTCTAACTCTCTTACAAAATCAACATCGTTGCCAACTGATTGATTCTCTAAGAGCAATAAAATAATGACACCTGCAATATAGCCCAAGCCTCCTAAAATCTCACCAATGCGAGCCGCATTAAAGAAGGCTAATATAAAAGTAAAAACCCATGGAACTATAATCAGAATAATTAATCCCTTGCTTCTTCCCTTCTTGCCGAGATACCATAACGTCGTCACAATTTCGAATATAGTAATTCCTATACTCACTAAAACACTTATAAGAGCAATTGGCAAGAAGGAAGTGAACAAGGTTCCTATAAATTCTGGAGATTCTTCACCACCCTGCATTGACACCATTAATCCACCGAGAACGGAGAAAAATACTACAACCCAAATCATGCCTACGATAAATGGGAGTAGAATATCCACTAAAAGAAGACTCCAGTTAAGATGCCTTTCAAACCAGTTCACCACAAACCTCCTGAGCGTTCTATCGCTGGTGTATGCTACTGATTATACGATAACCAAAAGCAAAATAGAATACCCTATACTATCCAATACACTGGAGTCTCATCCCAAACACACGTAGCCACGAAGCTTTAGCCTCGTGCGCACATTAGCCTTGGCCCTTTTCTATCCTCAATAATAGAGGAGAGCTAAATTGGCTATTCAGCGGAGCCATGAGATTCGGTAAGTCTGTCAGCAAAATCGGCTACAGACTGATGTGCGTTGTGCATAATGGGAGAACCGTGACCGAAGCAGATAATATCGAATTCCAGGACGGCTACTCTCTTAATCGATTGTGTCTCCTGGACTGTATCGACGGTGAAGCCCCTGGAGGGAAGTCTTAAGCCAAAGCGGTTGGCGAGCAAATCGCCGGCAATGAGCAGCTTCTTGCTCTCCAGATATAAGCAGATACTCCCTGGCGTGTGCCCGGGGGTATGCAGTATCTTAATGCCGCCAAGCATGGGCAGTTCATCGCCATCGCTCACCAGTGTATCCACCGCCACCAGCTCAGTAGACCACAGCCGGCCAAAACGAGCCAAAGGCTTGCTCAACCATTGCGGTCCTGCCGGCCCGGGCTGGGGCAAACTGCCATCAATATACGAAGCATCAGCAGGATGGGCAATAACTTCGGCTTGCGTAACCCCTTTCAGCTCAGCCAGGCTGCCAATATGGTCGACGTGGTGGTGTGTAATGATAATTCTCTTTACATCGGCAGGTGAATAGCCGAGCTCTTTTATCTGTTCCAGTATCCGGTCAGCCCTGCCCAAAAATCCGGTATCCACAAGCGTCAGGTCGCCATCATCTACCAGCAGGTATACGTTGGCACCCCAAATCCCGGCACCCAAAAAGCCACTGAGAAGATACACTCCGGCTACTATTTCTGTAACTATCGCCGACACCCGCAGACCTGCCTGCGCTCTATTATAGTACCTCTCAGACAAAAGGACTAGGAAAAGTGGCTGGCAACCATAGCCATTGGTCGTAAGTCATTTCTACGATTGAAAATCATACCGACGCCCGATTCCCTTCAAGCTATATAAAGCGGATAATATATCTAGACTAAACTAAGTCACTGATTAAACGTTATAACTAATGAAAGAGGCAACAAGGAGGTAAATGAGATGAAGAAAATCAATAAGTTCACAGCCGTCCTTACTCATGATAAACAGCTCCTGAGTCTGTTCAGCGGCATGGTTCTTTCCTGTATCGGCCTGCTGAGCGTGACAATCACAGCTCTTATCTGGTATCTGTAATAATCAATCCGAATACTAGCCGGAACCTTCACAATAACCAAACGGGGTCTGCATTATGGCTAATGCAGACCCCGTTTTTTACAGTCCTATTTAACCTAGTTTCCTAATCCCGAACTTAAATCTTGCCGCTCTTCAGCGTCTTGGTCGGCTCAAACACCTTTGTGTTGAATTTCTTAGCCAGCTCTTCTAACCTGCTAGCCAGCTTGTCATATCCAATCCCCTTAGCGAGCTGGAACGGGCCAAACGCAGAACCGCCTCCGTTAGCCATTGCCTTATCGATGTCATCGGCGCTATTAGCCACACCTTCTTCAAGCAACTTGGTAGCTTCATTCACCTGTATGGCAATCATATCGGTCGGGTCGAAGTCCTCTTTAGCCTTGGATAAGTCTATCTCCGGCCTACCCTTGGACCAATCGAAAATACCTTTCCCTGATTTCTTTCCCAGAGTATTGGCATCGATTAGATCCTTAAGCCACTTAGGCGGTTTGTAGTCCGGTGACAGCATCTGCGCAAAATAGTTAGCGCCGTGATAGTAAACATCCAGACCGACGTAGTCCATTAACTCGTATGGCCCCATAGGCATACCTATTTTTCTCATTTTAGCATCTACTTCTTCGGGTTTAGCCATATTCTTATCTATTATGGCGTTAAGAAAGATTCCGGTCGGCGCATTTACTCTGTTGTAGATGAAGCCAGGGGAATCCTTCTCAACTCTGACCGGCACCTTGTTCATCTTCAGCGCCAGATTATAGGCCACTTCCATGGTCTCTTCGCTGGTCTTGTTTCCCTTGATGATTTCAACCAGCTTCATCATTACGGCTGGATTAAAGAAATGCATGCCGACAACCAACTCCGGCCTCTTGGTATGCTCGGCGATGTCTGAAATACTCATGTTGGAAGTATTCGAAGCCAGGATAGCATGTTTGGGCGCCGCCTCATCTAGCGCCTTAAAAACCTCTTCCTTCAGTTTCAAAATTTCAGGGACCGCTTCGATAACAAAATCGGCGTCTTTTACCGACTCACCGATATCGACAAAGGTCTGGATGTTCCCCAGCATGGCTTTCTCGGCATCAGCTGTGACTTTCCCTTTCTCGGTAAGCTTGTGCAGGCTCTCCGTAATTCTGGAAAGCCCCCTATCGACAAATCTCTGTTCGATGTCCCGCATTGATACCTTGTAGCCGGCAAGCAGTGCCACCTCAGCGATACCATGTCCCATGTCACCCGCGCCCATGGCTGCAATCTTCTTGATGTCTTCTACTTTCATCGCAAAAATCTCCTTTCTATTTTAAGTGCCGCATTAGAACGGCTATTCACCTATGTAATTTGGCTCGCGCTTCTCAATAAAGGCTAAGATCCCTTCCATGGCGTCCTTTGTCTTCGACACCCGCTGTGAACCCGCCAGTTCAATCTTGATTCCTTCATCAGTGGTTGTCTCCAATCCACGAGCCACTGCATCCAGAATTACCTCTACGGCAACGGGAGCCTTCTTCGCCAGCGCTTTAGCCAACTCTTTGGCATCCTTCATCAGCTCTTCCGTTTTAGATATCTTGGTCACCAGCCCAATTCTTAGAGCCTCGGCAGCCCCAACTCTTGTTGATAGCAGCAGCATTTCCAGTGCCTTAGTCTTTCCCACCAATCTGGGCAATCTCTGAGTGCCGCCCCAGCCTGGTATGATACCCCGATCTATCTCGGGCTGCCCCATGAATACCTTTTCGGAATCAGCGATTATCCTGAAGTGGCAGGCCATAGCCAGCTCACAGCCACCACCCAATGCAAAGCCGTTTATGGCGGCGATTACTGGCTTGGGGTATTTCTCAATCTGACTGTATACTATCTGACCCTTTTCCATCGCCTTAGCACCATCCGGAGTACCGCCGATCTTTAAATCGAATCCTGCCGAGAAACCTTTTTCGCCGGCGCCGGTAATAATTAGAGCCCTTACCGCCTTGTCTGTTCGAAACTCGTTTAGAACTGCTTCAAGCTCATTCAGAACAACAAGGTTTACCGGGTTAGCTGGCGGACGGTTCAATGTGATGATAGCAATATTCTCTTCTCGCTCAACAATCAAAGTTTCATAAGCCATAATATTCTCCTTGTTTGAGATTTTTAGTTCTTCTTACGATGGACAAAAACTGAGTTAATATCTATACCGCCTCCTTTCAGCCCCAAGCCCATTCACGATACCCCGTAATCACAGAACCGTCAAAATGTTAGCATCTAATAACTGCCACTGTCAATGCCGAATCAACTTTATGTCAATTAGTAACTATTGATTTATTCAAGACAGAAACATATACTAAAAGGAGGAAGAAAGGAGGTGACCTTATATGCCAGAGGTTGAGATCGGGCAGGTAAGCGACTTCTTTGCCAGGCCTGTGGTAGCAGGTATTACACTGAGCGGCACATTAAAAGTCGGCGACAAGATTCACATCAAGGGGCACACTACAGACCTTGAACTTGCCGTTGAGTCCATGCAGATCGACAACGCTAATGTGACCGAGGGCAAGGCTGGAGATGCTATTGGCATCAAAGTAACCGACCGCGTGAGAGCCGGCGACCACGTATATAAGGTTACGTAACGGCTTCTTATTTTCCAATACTCTTAAGCAGGTTTGCCATTTCAATGGCGTTCGAGGCTGCCATAAAGCCGCGATTGCCCACTTTAGCTCCGGCTCGCTCGATAGCCTGCTCCAGAGTATCCGCAGTTATTATGCCCTGGATGACAGGCACTCCGGTATCCAGACTAATACGTGAGATGCCTCTGTTCACTTCGGAAGCTACATATTCAAAATGAGACGTACCACCACGAATGACGGCTCCGAGACAAACAATAGCATTGTACCTGCCACTTTCTGCTAGTCTCTTAGCTACCAGAGGAATCTCCAGAGAGCCCGGTGTCCAGGCGACATCTATATCCTGCTCACCAACGCCATGACGCAGAAAAGCGTCTTTCGCCCCATCAAGCAACCTTGCAGTTATTACCTCATTGAAACGCGAAACAACCACGCCAAATTTTAGTCCTTTACCTAACAACATGCCTTCGTAGTTCTTAGCCATGTACCTTACCCTCCTTAATTCACAAGTTAAGCCTCAGTGACTTCGTCTACCTTTAATAGATGTCCCATTTTCTTCTGTTTAGTTTTCAAGTATCCCAAATTGTAAGGGGTGGGAGATGTCCTTAATTCCACAGTCTCTACTATCCGAAGTCCATAGCTCTCCAACCCGATTACCTTTTTCGGATTATTGGTCAGCAATCTAATCTTGTGTAAACCCAAATCGGCTAAAATCTGAGCTCCGATGCCGTAATCTCTTAAATCTGCCTCGAAACCCAGCGCAATGTTGGCCTCAACTGTATCCAAACCCTGGTCTTGTAGAGCATAAGCCCGCAGTTTGTTATGGAAACCTATGCCCCTCCCCTCTTGTCTCATGTAAAGGAAAACCCCACGTCCTTCCGCAGCAATCTTCTCCATTGCCAATACGATTTGACCTCCACAATCGCATCGCAAACTACCAAAAACATCACCGGTCAGGCATTCACTGTGTACTCGTACCAGCACCGGCTCATCACCTGATATGTCGCCCCTAACCAGAGCTACCTGCTCATCCGGGTCAACCTTGCTCCTATAGGCAATAACGACGAATTCGCCATACCTCGTGGGCAATTTGGCTTCAGCTGTCCTTTCCACAAACTTCTCGTTGCGCCGGCGATAGGCTATCAAGTCGGCTATGCTCACAATCTTAATTCCAAACTTATCTGCCATAACCTCGAGTTGAGGCAAACGGGCCATAGTACCGTCTTCGTTCATAATCTCGCAGACAACACCAGCCGGGTAAAGCCCGGCAAGCTTGGCTAAATCCACTACAGCCTCGGTATGGCCAGCGCGCACCATCACGCCACCTTCTCTGGCTCGAATAGGAAACATATGGCCGGGACGAGCCAAATCCTCAGGGTTGGTATTGGGGTCAAGTACGACCTTTACAGTTGCAGCACGGTCATGAGCAGAAATACCGCTAGAAGTCTTATGTTTAGCCTCAACAGATATCGCAAAAGCCGTCGAGAACTTTGCCGTATTCTCCTGAACCATAAGTGGGACCCTCAACTCATCCAGGCGGCTACCGATTATAGGCAAGCAGATTAGCCCACGAGCATTTCTGGCCATAAAATTAATTGTCTCTGGAGTGACCAACTCCGCAGCAATTGCCAGGTCGCCTTCATTCTCACGGTTTTCATCATCGACTATGATGAGAAATTTGCCAGCCTTTATATCTTCGATCGCCTCAGGAATAGTAGCAAATGACATTAAATTTCACCTCGCCTTTAAGAAGCCATGCTCCTCGAGAAAATCCAACGTTACGCCAGGATTATCTCTCTGTTTAAGCCGCTCTACATATTTGGCAATAATATCGACCTCAATATTAACCATGTCACCGGGTTTCAGGTTATTCAATGTAGTATATTTACGAGTGTAAGCCACCAGAGATACGGAGAAGGAAAAATCGTCACATTCAATAACAGTAAGGCTAACACCATTAACAGCGATAAAGCCCTTATTTACGACATAAGGCATTAAGTGAGCCGGGGCTGAAATTCTGGCGATAACAGCTTCCTCTTCAGGCTGTAATGACAGGACCTTGCCGATATCATCCACATGCCCTTGCACAAAATGACCTCCGAAGCGTCCTTGAGCCAGTATAGCTCTCTCCAAATTAACCGAGTCACCATAATGAAGCCTGCCAAGATTGGTGCGCCTGATTGTTTCGGGCATAACCTCAACTGAAAAGTTATCCTTGCTTACCGATGTTACTGTTAAACAAGCTCCATTGATAGCTATGCTATCACCAGGCTTGGCATCTTCAAGCACCTTTTTTGCCTCAACGGTCAGGCGCCCAGGACTAATCCCTCTAATGATACCGCTTTCCTCAACTATACCAGTAAACATTGCTATTTACCATCCACATAACCACTAATTAAGACATCATCACCGAATTCGATTGTCTTCACCCGATTTAGACGCAGAGCATCGGCGACATTGCTAACACCGGTACCACCGACAGCACTCTTGGCTCCATCCCCACCTATTATGATTGGTGAAATAAAAGCCAGAACTTTATCTACCAGACCGCGGTCAAATAAAGAACCGAAAAGCCCACTACCCCCTTCCGCCAAAACACTCGTCACCTCCCGCTTACCCAACACCTTCAAGAGCTCTTCTAAATCTATTATATCCTTCTTAGCCGGCAACTCCACAATTTCTGCACCAGCCTTCTTAAATTCCTCAGCCTTTTTCACATCAAAAGGTTTTGCCACGGCAACGAGAGTCTTTCCCGGTTCTTCAAAAACACGAGCTGATACTGGTATCCGACCTCTACCATCAACAATAACTCTCAAAGGTTGCAGCTTGGTCTTGCCCCCTTTACCACTACACCCTCTGACTGAAAGTTGAGGGTCATCAGTAACTACGGTATTTGCCCCAACCATAATAGCATCAAATATATGACGCAGATAATGTACAAACTGCCGGGATTCCTCGCCACTTATCCATTTAGAATCACCATTCTGAGTAGCAATCTTGCCGTCAAGGCTCATGGCAAATTTGGCAATCACGAAGGGCATCCCGGTAGTGATGAACTTAATGTAACCTTCATTTATTTCTTGAGCCCCCTCTTGACACTCACCAACAAACGTTTTTATTCCGGCTTCTTCCAACATCTTTAATCCCTTTCCTGAAACCAGTGGATTGGGATCAACCAGGGCTACATGAACTTCAGCAATACCGGCATCAATTATTGCCTGAGTACATGGCGGTGTACGTCCATGATGACAACAAGGTTCTAATGTAACATACATGGTGGCACCTTTAGCTCTCGACCCGGCCTGTCTAAGCGCCATTACTTCCGCATGAACAGACCCGGGTGGCTGGGTATGCCCAAACCCAACAACTAAACCATCTCTAACCAACACAGCACCCACCGCCGGATTAGGGCTGGTATACCCCAGGGCCAAACCAGCAAATGATAAGGCACATTCCATGAAATCTTTAGGACGAGCTAACACTTATGACCCCTTTACAAAATCCTCATGATACCTGCTAGCGGTCGGCTCAGTCTGCCCCTGATATCTACTATCCAACTCAGCTGCTCCATACAGACTATCCACAGGAGAGGTTAGTCTCAGAAAAGAGATTTGCCCGATCTTCATTTTGTAATAAAGAGTAATCGGCAATTTGGCAACATTGGATACCTCAATGGTAAGATTTCCCTGCCAGCCTGGGTCAACATAGCCGGCAGTTGAATTGACTAGAAGACCAATCCGCCCAAGGGAGCTTTTCCCTTCAAGCCTGGCAACTATGTCATCGGGCAGAGTAATCGATTCCAGGGTGCTGGCCAGTACAAGCTCACCGGGATTAAGGAAAAAAGCATTATCCTCATCAAGCTCCACAAGCTCGTGCAAGTGGTCCAGGCTACGCCTCACATCTATGTAGGCAGGATGCCGTTGCGGCTTGAAGGCAAGGAGTTTCTTGTCTAAGTGAAGGTCAACACTAGCTGGCTGGATACAATCTGGGACTAGAGGGGCAATAATAATCCTGCCCTTGGCGATCTCTTCTTTAATTGTCCTATCACTGAGTACCATAGCTTTGAAGACATTGTAGCATCAGGGTTCTTCAAAGAGCAAACAACGACATGCCAGATAATGAAATTGACAGCTTTCCAGACAGATGTTAACATCTGGTAAGCCTGGCTTCCCTGGATAAATCTTCGTTTGCTTATGTGGCTGCTCAGGCGAAATTGCACGAAGTAAAGGCTAACCCAAGTAAATCATAAGCACACTCTGATGAATGTAAAAGAGCTGGAAGCCTTCATAGATTCAAAGTTTCAAGTCCCTGTCGTTGAAGGGGAGGACAAGCTCTGCCCCCTTGATGAAGCCATACGAAGGCACGTCAAGAAAGGAATGACCATCAATTTCGCCGGTAGAGGTGGAGCTTTATTATACCAGCTTATAAGGGAATTCTGGGGGAAAAGGCCAGATTTTACCCTCGTCAGCACCGGCGTAGCTGGAACAGTGCTTGCCTTAATTCAAGGAAGGCTGGTCAAAAAAATCATAACCAGCTTTGCCGCTGACGGTTATCCATCGCCCGGACCAAACCCACTCGTGCAAAAAGCTTATATGTCTGGTGAAATAGAATTCGAAAACTGGACAATGCTTACCATTCCGCAACGACTTTTGGCTGGAGCAATGGGATGGGGCTTCATTCCCACAAGGTCACTCGTGGGCAGTTCCATGGAGGAGGAAAACAAGGAATCATTTACCGTAATTTCCGACCCATTTACACCAGGAGAAAAAATAGGGCTTCTAAAATCTTTAAGACCGGATATAACTCTGGCTCATGGTGTGGCTGCAGACCGCTGCGGAAATTTAATAATGACCTATCCTCTGTCGGCCGACTTCTTTGGAGCCTGGGGGGCGAAAAACGGAGTCATAGTTAGCGCCGAGAAAATCGTACCCACAGAATATATACGCCGACACTCACATCTAGTCCGAATCCCATCCTACATGGTCAAAGCGGTATGCGAGGCGCCTTTCGGGGCCCATCCCGGTGGCATGACGAACTGTGGATTACCCGAATTCGAGCACTATTTCGATGACTACGATTTTATTACTGACGTTAGAAACGCCTCAAGAGATGAAAAAACATTCTTGAAGTGGATAAAGGATTGGATTCTGGATTGTAAAGACAACCATGAGTACATTTCAAAAGTTGGCAGAGAGAGACTTATGTATCTCAAGGCAAAGGCTCATCCTGACTCATGGAAAGCTGAGATAATAAATGAAATACCAGGGATGGATTTCGACAGAGAACCAAACCCAACAGAAAAGATGGTGATAACTGCCGCCCATGTAGTAGCCGAGAGATTCATTGCTGGAAAATATAAGACTATATTGACTGGTTTAGGGCTCTCAAACCTGGCTACTTGGCTGGCTACCCCCAGCCTCAAGGAAAGAGGATACGATGTGGATATGATGGCTGAGATAGGTATGTACGGCTATTTGCCGAGAGCGTCAGACCCAACAATATTCGGCTACTATAATATGCCGACATGTAAAATATTGAACAATATCGAGACAATGCTCGGTGTCTTTGTAGGTGGCCCGACAAATCAGTGCATGGGTGTCTTAGCGGCAGGACAGGTGGATAAATTCGGAAATGTAAACTCGACGAAAATCCCGGGAGTAACATACCTGGTAGGCTCCGGAGGGTCCAACGATATAGCCACAACAAACAGGGAAACAATACTCGTGGTTAGTGCAGGCAAGCCAAGACTGTTAGAAAAAGTGCCGTATATCACCTTCCCCGGCAAAAACGTAAGAACACTGGTGACAGATGTCGGCGTCTTCGAGAAGATCGGGAACAAAGAGACATTCACACTGACAACTTATATTCCCTCTGAGGTAAATCAGAAAGCGACAGAGGCAATAGCTGAGATAAGGGAAAAAGTCGGCTGGGAACTCGAGGTAACTCCAAATCTGAAGAAAGCCGAGCCACCGACCAAAGAGGAGATAACGCTGCTCAGACTATTTGACCCTAAAGGGATCTTCATAGGGCCATAAACTGACTCACGTATAGACAACAGCCAAAATCTAGAGCTGTTATACGAATTAGATAAAACCAAGGGAGGTAATAATATATGGCAAAAAGAGTTGGAATTGTAGGTGCAGCCATAACACCTTTCAAGGGCAGGTGGTACCAGAAAACTTATTATGAATTGGCTCAAATGGCAACCCGGGAAGCAGTAGCCGATGCAGCTATTTCTATCAAAGATGTGGATTCTGTCTTCTACGGAATATACAACGACATATTCGAAAGAGCTTGCATACCAGAGCATCCATTACAAGGCATATTAGGCATGCAAAATAAGTTCGGCATACGCATAAGTAACGGAGGGGCAACAGGTGCTTATACTTTATCAGCAGCCCATGCCTATCTGGCTGGAGAAAGGTTCAAAACAGCCCTGGTCATGGGTGTTGAAAAGGCGACCGATTGCTTCGACTTTAGCTCTATGTCAGCAACACCGGAGGTCATCAAGACCATTGCCTGGTCAGGTGACACCTTCTTCGAGCAGAATATAGGCTGGAGCGCTTCGGATAGCTACGCTGAAGTAGTCCTGGGCTATATGGATGAATACCCGGGAACGCTGAAGCCAGAAATTACTGCTCAGATATCCTCCTTGCTTAGTCAACAGGCGAAAAATAATCCATATGCTCAAAGACAATTTGACCAGGTAACCCCTGAAGAGGTAATGAACTCGAGATACATAGTTTACCCCTTTAAAGAGCTGGAAATATGCGTATACAGCGAAGGAGCCGCGGCTCTAATCCTGGCTGAAGAGGAGACAGCAAAAGCCATAGCCAAGAACAGTGGAAAGCCAATAATCTGGATCACAGGGGTAGGAGAAGCCAACGAACATTCCTTTGCTGGCAAAAATCAAAAAGATATGTCTCACATTGTTTCCGATTACCTCGGCTCCCGCCGTGCTTACGAAATGGCAGGTATAAAAGACCCCACCAAGTCTGTACATATTGTCGAACTTCATGACGCCTTCATTCACCAGCTTGAAATCAGTATGGCTGAATTCGGCCTGGTCCCCTATCAGGCAGTTGATTCCCTCATCGAAGATGGACTTATGTTGCCTGGTGGCAAATACCTGGTTAACCCATGCGGCGGACTGAGCTACTGCGGGCATGCCGTTGGCGCCAGCAACATAATGTCAGCCTGGTCAGCCAGAAACGAGCTTATTAAAAGAAAACTCAAGACAGCGCTGATTCACGGTACAGGAAGCACTATCTCTCAATATACAGCCTGCGCAATACTGGAGCATGAATAACTAAGGAGGCCCAACTATGCCAGAAAAAAGACGAAAACTTATACCGGACAATTTCATACCAGAAATAAGAAGCAGGGTAATAACACTTGATAACCAGGACTATCTGTTGCAGAACGATGCTATGTATACATTCTACGAGCGAAGCGCGGGTGAGCTTTCACCATTCTTCCTCGCCATTAAAAACGATAGGAAAATTCTCGGCTGTAAATGCTCAAAGTGTGGCATAGTAAGGGTGCCACCAATGATGACCCACTGCCCCGATTGCGAGTTCGCACCCACCAAGCTGGTAGAAGTAGGTCAAGTAGGGAAAATGAACACAACTCCACCCATCACCTATTTCGCCACTTCAATGTTTCTGGATAAAGCACCCTTCGGCAGGGGACGTGTAATACTGGAGGGCGCCGATACAGCCCTGAGCGTCATGCTTTACACCACAACCGGCATACTGGTGCCCGGATTAATCAAAAAAGGCACGGAAGTCAAGGTAATCTTCAGAAACGAACGAGTGGGACAAATATCAGATATCTACTGTGTACCCACTTCAGAATTAACCCCAGAACAAGTTACTAAGAAAGGACTCCAGGAATCTGAAATCAACTGGGCAATACCAAAAGAGCCTCAATTTCCAAAGCCAACCGACAAAGACATAGCTAACTTCAGACAATGTCTTAAGGAAATGCAGTCCATAGCCATTAAGATGAGTCAGTCGAAACGGGCTCGCAAAGCCATCGAAGGTTGGAAGCGAGATATCGCTGTAAAGACAAAAGCTGGCGAGTTCGCCATACGTATCGATAACGGCGACTTCAGTGTTGAGGACAAAAAGCTAGCGACTCCCGACTTCATAATGGCGTGTGAAGACCCTAAGACCTTGCTTGACGGATTGATGTATAAGGGCGCCATCACCGACTCCGTCATAATGAAAAAACTATGGATTAGCAAAAATCTGGAGTTTAACACCATCTTTAAACTCGACAGGTTGGCTCGCTTCCTAGTCATGGAGCAAAAGGAAAAGACAGCAAGGTAATTCAAACAGAGCTATATCGTGAAATGGTGGTACACCTGCTATTTTAACTGCAGGGTGTGTGCCACTTCCGAAAACAGGGCCTCATTATACTTTGCCAGCAGAGGTACAGTAGTTATATAAACTATGAGCCACTTGTCGTCCTTCTGTACGCCGAGGACAAAAGTTTCAGCCCCAAAATTTTGAACCTTCCACTTGACCACAGCTTCGGTGGCTGGTGTGCCATCCGCCAGAGTCGACGCCCGCTCAGTGACAACGTTTATATCCGAGCCAGCCAGGGACAAGGTGACGGTAAGCGCCTCGGCAAAAGTGGCACCATCCATTACAGAAATAGCCAATGCGGGAACCCTTTTCTCCGAAGCAGCATAGAAAACAGTCGTCGGCTCTTCACTAGGTTGCTCTAACCATTCCTCAGGGTATTCTAGAGAGAAACCGTATTCTGCATTCACATACTCAGCCGCATTGAACGAGAGTGCACCCTCTACTTGCTGCCCAGGTGGAGTCGACGGCTCACCTGTCTCAGTCGGCTGCTGACATGTGCAAGCCGGCAAGGTCAGACCCAGGACAATTAACATGACAATAAACGCTATCCCGAATTTGTACGTTTTGTTCAGCATCACGCCTCCTTTAAAACATTAGCTATAGCAGTTATCTGAATACATTGTACAACAGTTTATCAATCAAATCCTATATTCACCACCGGTGAAACTTGAACCCCGTGTTTATGACATGTTAATATATTAGCTCTCTCGCCTAATGCGTTCTTATTTATGAAATATTGTCTTTTATCTCAAACCCACCTTCAAATAAAACTTAGGCTATAAGGAGGTTCTCTATGTCAGGAATCATCTCTTATGGAGCTTATGTGCCGCTGTGGCGACTGAACCGAGACGCCATAGGTGCCGCCTGGGGCAGGGCATCTTTAGGCGGCGAGCGGAGCATCGCCAACAACGACGAAGATACCGTTACAATGGCAGTAGAGGCAGTACTCGACTGTCTCTCCGGAGTTGACCGCAACAGTGTTGACGGTCTGTATTTTGCCTCCACCACTGCACCCTTTCGGGAAAAGCAATGCGCCTCTTTGATAGCCGCCGCCGCCGACCTGAGACCAGATATAATCACCGCCGATTTTGGAAACAGCCTGCGAGCCGGTACCAACGCCCTCAGGGCAGCGTTGGATGCAGTAAACAGTGGCTCGGCACAGAACATAATCGTTGTCGCCGCTGACTGTCGCCTGGCTTACCCTCGTTCGGATTATGAGCAGCATTTCGGCGATGCCGCAGCAGCTCTGCTGGTGAGTAAAAAGGGGAAGCCCGCCGCCAACGTTAAAGCTAGCCACACAATATCCAACGAGATGTACGATGTATGGAGATTAGATAAAGATACCTTCGTACAATCCTGGGAAGACCGCTTCATAATTGAGCATGGTTACATCGAAAACATGTCTAAAGCAATCTCAGGTCTGATGAAAAAGCAAAATCTCTCAGCAGGGGATATAACTAAAGCCGTGCTGTATGCACCTAACGCCCGAACTCAGCAGCAACTTGCCCGAAAGCTAGGTTTCGACCCCAAGACACAACTTCAAGATTTGCTGGCTAGCAACCTTGGAGTATGCGGCTGTGCCCATACACTGCTATTACTGGTAGCAGCTCTGGAAAACGCTAAAGAAGGCGACAAATTGCTAGTTGCCAGCTACGGAGACGGTAGCGATGCCTTCCTCATAGAGGTCACAGCCGAGGTGGGAAAAATCAGCACCGGCAGGCGCGGCGTAAAAGGTTTTTTAGCCTCAAAACGGGCATTGCCTACCTATGAACGATATCTCAGTTATCGTGGCATATTGGAACCGCAGCCCGGAGAATCTTTCCGCCTCTTCCCATCAGCCAGCGTTAGCTGGCGAGAACGTAACTGGTCTATCCGCTTCCACGGTAGCAAATGCAAAAATTGCGGATTGGTTACCTTCCCGATACAGCGTGTGTGTTACCAGTGCCAATCCAAAGATAACTACGAAGAGGTAAGACTCTCAGACAAAAAAGGAAAGGTGTTCACCTTCTCTCTGGACAATCTAGCCGGCAGAAGCGACGACCCCGTGATACCACAGATGGTTATCGAATCGGAGCTTGAGAACGCCAGATTATACTGCATAATGACAGATTGCGACCCCAAGGAAATCAAAATCGGCATGCCAGTCGAACTGACATTCAGAAGAATTTACGAAGGGGGCGGCATGTATAACTACTTCTGGAAATGTCGACCGCCAAGATAAGGAGGCAAAAGAAATGGAGAGCATTAAAGATAAAGTCGCCATAATAGGCATGGGTTGCACAAAGTTCGGAGAGCGCTGGGATTCAGGCCTCGATGACTTAGCCATAGAAGCTGCCTACGAAGCCTATGAAGATGCCGGCATCGACCCCAAGGACATTCAAGCCGGCTGGTTTGGAACGGTGACCGCCCCTGCAACCGGTATAGGAGCTACCCATGCGGCCAACTCATTGAAACTGCGCATACCTATGACGCGCGTGGAAAACTGGTGCATTACCGGACACGAAACTTTGAGAAATGCCTGCTTTGGCGTGGCTTCTGGAATGTATGACATTGTACTTGCCATCGGTGTGGAGAAACTCAAAGATACCGGTTTCCCCGGGCTTGGTACCGGACGAGGTATGGGACCGGTATTGGAAGCTCGTCGTACATCACCTGGTAGCTTTTCTCTCATAGCTACCAGATATTTCTACACTTATGGATTGAGCCCGGAGGAAGGCAAGACAACTATCGGCAAGATTGCGGTTAAGAATCACAACAACGGCAGCATGTGTCCCAAAGCCCATTTCCGCAATAAGATAACCCTGGAGCAGGTAATGAATGCTCCAATCATCGCCTGGCCCTTGGGCCTCTTCGATTGCTGCGGCAATAGCGACGGCGCAGCGGCTGCCATCCTGGTTCCGGCCAGCCAGGCAAAGAAATTCAGGACCGATCCAGTTTATATAAAAGGATTGGGACAATCCTTCGACCCGCTGCTACCACATGCCCGCCCCAATTTTGACTGGGTAAACTGGGACGCCCTGCAAAACTCATCCCGCCAGGCCTACGAGCAAGCCGGCATACGGAATCCTCGTGAAGAGCTTGATATAGCTGAGGTCCACGACTGCTTTACCATAACCGAACTTGCCATTTACGAGAACTTTGGCTTCAGCCAAAAGGGTAAAGCCAAAGAGGACATCGACTCTGGCTTTTTTGAACTTTCCGGAGGGTTACCGGTAAATTCAGACGGCGGCTTGAAATGCTTCGGACATCCGGTAGGCGCCAGCGGTCTGAGAATGACATACGAGGTCTACAAGCAAATACAGGGCAAGGCTCAAACATCGGAGCGACAGCTAAAAGACGTGAAGCTCGGTTTATCGCACACTTTCGGTGGACCGCCTCAGGTAAGTGCTGTAGCCATTTTGGGCAGGGATTTGGACAAGAGTAAGGCAAAATCTCGGTGAGCCCGATGGGGCTAGCAATTCAATATCAGCTAAGCTGCTGCGAGTAGGCAATCTTAGTTGCATTTAGTGATCCAACGTCCCTCGCTTTATAATTTAACCTCGATATCTTTTACTCTAAGTTCTGTACCGCGTAGAGTCTGTATATCTTCGCTCCGGCATTTGGGACAGATATAACAATAATCTTTTACCCTAAACTTCTCACCGCACTGCTTGCATGCTACTATTAGCGGCATTATTTCCAGGTCGAGATAAGCTCCGCTGGCAACGGTATTCTCCGCCATCAGCCCAAAACAAAAGGTGAGCTGCGGCGGGACAAGCCCCCGCAGTTCACCTGCTACCACATTGACCTTAGTAATTCTCTTAGCGCCTTCTTTTTCGGCTGCAGCAACGGCAATATTGACTATATTTCGAGCTATTGCCATTTCATGCACGTGTTTTAATCCCGAACTTCTTCTGATAACGCTGATTAAGCCACGATATCCAATCTGAAATCCCATCACCTGTGGTACAGGAAACATCTATGATATCCATTTTCGGGTTGACCTTTTTCACATTCGCCTTCGCCTCTTTCAAACTGAAGTTGGTATATTTCAGCAAATCAATCTTGTTGATGAGGAGCAAAGACGATTCTCGAAACATCTGGGGGTACTTAAGTGGCTTCTCGTCGCCTTCGGTCACGCTGAGTATCATAATCTTGTAATCCTCCCCCAGTTTGAAGCCAGCGGGACAGACAAGATTGCCCACATTTTCAATAATCAGAATGTCTACCTTTTTCAAATCAATATGAGGCAAGGCATAAGTAATCATATTAGCATCAAGATGACAGGCGCTACCGGTGGTCAATTGAACCACAGGCAGCTTATACTTTTGCAATCGCTCCGCATCCCGACTGGTCTCAACATCGCCGGTGATGACTCCAAGACGCAACTTGCCCTTAAGTGCCTCGGCCGTTTCCTCAAGCAACGTAGTTTTCCCAGCTCCGGGTGAGCTCATCAGATTAAGCACTAGATTTCGGTGCTTGCTGAAGACGTCTGCATTGTCAGCAGCGATACGGTCATTTGCCTCAAGTATGTCAGTCATTACATTTATTTTCATTTCTTATTCCTCATATCATATAGTCGAGTTTAACATCCCACGCAAACCAATGCAAAAACAGAGCCACCCAGCTCACTTTTCCGACTTATACTCATAAAACCCTTTTCCCGTTTTTCTACCCAAGTCACCAGCTTTTACCTTCATAATCAAGCATCTCGGTGGCTTGAATTGCTCCCGCATCATCTCGCGGTACTGCGTCGTGGTGCTTGCGATACCGATATCAAGACCCACCATGTCACGTAGCTCAAAAGGCCCCATCCTGAAATTGTAAGCCACCTTTAAAGCCGTATCTATGTCCTGTGGTTCAGCTATGCCTTCATCGTACATGTTCAAGCTTTCATTGAACCAGATCTGGAGAAGCCTGTTGACAATAAATCCTGGTGAATCCTTGCATATCCCCGGCTCTTTACCCAGTTTCTTGCACAAATCCACCGTGGTGTCTAATGTTTCCTTGGACGTCTTATCATGGGTGATAACCTCTATTCCCCTCATAAGCTGGGCAGGATTAAACCAGTGCATACCGATGAACTTATCAGGCCGCTTTGTCGCCATCGCCATCTCAGTGATGGACTGAGCCGAAGTGTTTGACGCAAATATGGTGTCCGGACGGCATATCTGTTCGAGTTCTTTATAAAGTTCCTTCTTTATATTGATATCCTCAACTATAGCCTCGATAACCAAGTCAACATCCTTGACCGCTTCTTTCAGGTCGGTCAAGCCTTTGATCCGTCCTAATGCAGCATCGGCTTCAGATTGGGTCATCCTCTGTTTTTCGACATTGCCGCCCAAGAATTTGCGAATTTTGCTCATGCCGGCTTCCACAAATTCATCTTTAACGTCTCGCAAATTAACTTGATAGCCTGCTTGCGCACAAATCTGAGCTATACCATGTCCCATAGCCCCAGCTCCCAGCACTGCAATCTTCTTAATTTCCATTTTCATGCCTCCGATATTTTCTAAGCCACATCTGCCTCTTGCTGTGCCCTAGCTATATACATAAAAGCCGCGCCCTGCTTTCTTTCCCAACCAGCCAGCATCGACCATTTTCCTGAGCAAGAAGCAAGGCTGATACTTCGGCCCAAGCTCCTGCGACATAAAGTCCAGAATTTCCACTACCCTATCAACACCAATGTTATCCGCAAATTCAAAAGGCCCCATAGGCCAGTTCACACAGACCTTCATCATTTTGTCGATATCCTCTTTTGTTGCCAGCTTAGATGAATACATTACCGCCGCCTCGTTCACTATCGAAGCAATCACTCTGTCCAAGATAAGGCCGGGGGTTTCCTCAAGCTTTACAACAGTGATGCCCGCCTCTTCCAAGAACTCTTTCACAACCTGGATAGTATCGTCAGAAGCCTGCAATCCCCTGACTATCTGAGCTAAATATTTTTCCTCGAAGTGGTTTTTAGTAAAGTTGAGCCCGACAACTTTATCTGGCCTCTTGGTTGCCCTGGCTAACTGTGTCACCCACGGATTAGCCGTAGTGGTCGCCAGGATTGCGTCCTCTCGACATCTGGCATCACAGTTTTTGAATACCTTCTTCTTTACGGCAATATCTTCAGGAGTAACCTCAAGGACAAGGTTAACATCCGCCGCCTGTTTGGTATAATCTTCAGTCAAATCTGAGGTGATAACCCTAACACCTACCTTTGCCAGAAGCTCTTGCAACTTCAGCACAAGTTCTCCATCACCGATAATGCTGACTGTACGTATATTCATAATTGTCCTCCTACCTAAAACCAAAAATTTAGCATATTCGAGAAGAATACCATTGCCAAGCTGAATCCGGTCTGTTAAATCATGTTCGCTGATCAGCGGGGACTATGAAAAAATTCAACCCTTGATGAACTCACGTATATACGCATTAACCAGCGCTGGCTTCTCATGAATGACCCAATGTGAGCCATCGGGGATGCGTTTGACCGTTAGGTTAGGTACGTATTTTTCGAGGCCCTCGAGATTACTGGCAAGCAGCCATTTGTCCTTCTCGCCCCAGATTACCAGAGTCGGCACCGTGACCGTGAACAAGGAAGGGTCTGCAGACAAGACATCATCGCTTTCACCCGTAAAAGAGCCGAGACTGGCAGCTCTATAATAATCAAGGCCACCACTGAGTGCTCCCGGTTGCGACCAGGCTTCAATATACGCTTTCCTGTCTTCTTCCGTGAAATAGCCCTGCTTAAGACCATCCTCTAGAAGGCTACTGACAAGTATGGCATAATTGTTTCTCGACAATATGTCCTCAGCCTCGGGGGTACGATACACCAGAATATACTGACTGGCTTTCTGTTGCTCCGGATTATTGCGGAGTTCGCGTGTAAAGGTAACGGGATGTACGCCGTTTATTATGATGAGTTTTTCCAGATAGTCTGAATGGCGTATTGCGAAGGGCCACGCCACTCCAGCACCCCAATCATGAGCCACCAGGATAAACTTCTTATGTCCAAGGTGTTCAGCAAGAGCACGAATATCTTCGACCAGAAACTTCATCCTGTATTGCTCTACATCAGCAGATTTTGATGACAGGTTATAGCCACGCATATCTGGAGCTACAGCCCGATAATCTCGCCCGAACTCAGCAAGCTGATTCTTCCACTCATACCAAAACTCAGGGAAGCCGTGGAGAAACATTATTAATTTGCCCTTACCAGCAGTTACATAATGCAGGCGAATATTGTTGACATCAGCATACTTGTGCTCAAACATGATTATCCCCCTAGTCCTAAAATAGATTCTCCTCAACTCAGGAGAATCTGGAAGCTGCACTGAATAGTTGACAACATACAGCGTAGTTAATTGTAAAACACATACGCAACGGGATTGCCCCTGATGCAGAGCCAATTTGCTACATCAGGAACTTCCCGTTTTCTCTCACCAGCCAATGACGGCGATCTTATTTCAAGGTTCCCGTCTTTTTAAGAAACTCCTCAACCTTAGCCACTAAGTCCTTTGGTTTAATAGGCTTT
Organism: uncultured Dehalococcoidales bacterium; assembly: GCA_964400675.1. Lineage (GTDB taxonomy): Bacteria > Chloroflexota > Dehalococcoidia > GIF9 > UBA5629 > 9FT-COMBO-48-23. The sequence goes on from CAYNVO010000005.1 coordinate 50,893, forward strand.
GATATATATTCAGATACATCAAACGCAAACGGCTGGCCAAGCGATTCCGAAAAGCTAGTAAGCGCCAGGACAGGAACTTTAGCGAGCGACGGGTCTTTACGGAACTGATCAGCGAAGGTAAAACCGTCTGCTACTGGCATAAGTATATCCAAAACGACCAAATCAGGTTTCTCCTTTTTCGCCTTTTCCAAGCCCTCTTTACCGTTGTAAGCCACGACCACCTCGTAAGCTTTACTCTCCAAAGCCCCCCTCATCACTGTAATCAGATCAACATCATCATCAACGAGCAAAATCTTAGGCCTCTGTTCCATTTCAAATTACCTCCTTAGTTATTTGTTTTCTCAAAAATTAAATATGGCTGTCTTAGCTAATCTTACGGCACAAGCACCTGTTTCGGTAAAGTAAAGGTAAACTTGCTTCCTTTGCCAGTTTCAGGGCAGGGGCTTTCAGCCCAAATTTTGCCACCATGAGCTTCGATTATTCTCTTTGATATAGACAGCCCCAATCCTGTTCCTTTTGCTCCCACATTGCTTCCACGGAAGAAGTCCTCAAAGAGCCTAGAAAACTCCTCCGGTGGTATACCAACTCCAGTGTCTATCACTTCCACCCGTGCTTCGTTTTCGGCATCCGTCACCCTGACAAGTACCGAACCCTCACGTGTGTAATTTATGGCATTACTTACCAGGTTAGTCACCACCTCCTGCAACCTGCGGTTTGACGCGTAAACCTTAGGCGGACTTTTAGGTAATTCAATTTTAAGCGATAGCCCCTTCTGCCTTGATAGATTATCTAATCCATCTGTAGCCTGTTTAATAACCTCATTCAAAGATACTTCCCTCATCTCCCGCTTAAGCTGACCAGCTTCGATACGAGGTATTTCCAACAGGTCGGTAATCAGCATCAGGAGACTATCAATTCTTCTGATACCCCTTTGCATCAAATCTTTTTGCCCATCGGTTAACTCTCCAGTATATCCATCTGCCATATAAGATAGCAAACTCTGAGTAGCCACAAGAGGAGACTGAAGGTCATGAGCAACAACGCTGAGAAATCTAACAAAATTACGCCTCTCCTCTACCAGCTTGACTACTTCTCCAGAAGTCTGCTCCAACTCTATTCTTCTTTGTTCGAGAACTCGGTCTTTCAATATCATTACTTCACGTTGGCGCCTTCTCAACTCACCGTTAATGGCGGTTGTCACATAGATTGTACCATAAGCCAAAGTTGCCAAGGCAACCAAAACGGGGATTACAAATCCTAACTCTTTATATCGATTTGGAGATACAAATCCCTCGAGATTTACATGTGGAATCCAGCCAAAATACTCCGCAAAAACCATGGCCGCCAATATCACCATAGCTAGAGTGGTTAGTTCGTACACCCTCCGTCTGGATAGGAATATAGCTGCTGCGTTGATATGAATTATGTACAGAAATATAAAGGGATTTACTACGCCCCCTGTATAGTGCAAAATTAAAGTGAGCATTACCAGGTCAAGAAATACCTGAACATTGCCATAGAGATCAGCATTCCTGATGACTGACTCAGGCGCTTGCTTCTCGAGACTTCGCGTCAACCAGAACAGAAAAGCATTATAGAAGGCAATAATTACGCAAATGATGTAGACAGGGAGGGTAGGAAAACTGATATGAAATATTCTAGATGCGACCAAGGCAGCAATAAAGATTGCCAGGATGGCAAGCCATCGCAGATTGACATACACCCTGAGCCGCAGTATTAATGCTCTCTCCTCAGGAGAGTATTCCGTCGTCTTCTCTTCAGAGGGCGTACTATTCATCTTCAGGACTGTTTAAGACAACTTAGTATAATAGTTTCTCTAGCCTGACACACTAAGTTTAAGTACTAAAGCACAAAACTCGGAGCGAAGTTTTCTATACGCATTACACGTCAGGTAGCATCCAAAGTGTCGCGTTAAAATATGTCCTGCTGTGTAATGTACAGCTCAAACAAATGATAACTCTGAAATAGTCCTAATGCAACCTTTTAAGCCGTGGTCACAGTCTCTGCAAAGTTCGTATCAGGCTGCCGCTGCGGTCTCTTATATTCACTATCAGGGGCATCCGCCCCGGCAAAGCATGGGTGGCGCATGCCAGGCACGGGTCATAGGCTCTAAAAGCCATCTCCACCATATTAAGCAAACCTTCTTTAACCTCTGGCCCTTTGACGAATCCCATAGCTGCCTTTTTAACAGATAAGCATATAGGGGCTGCATTATGCTGGGTAGCAACAATGAGATTCACCTTTGTGGTTCTTCCCTCACGATCAGCCTCATAGTGGTGGATTAAAGTTCCGCGTGCCGCTTCAATACAACCGATGCCGACCTTACCTAATTTGAGAGCCATATTTCGTATGTCCTTGCTGGTCAACAGTGGATCATTAGCAATCCTCTGCATGTGTTCTGCTGCCTGAATAGCCTCTATCAATCGTGCCCAATGGTAGGCCAAAGTATGATTGCTCGGCTTGCCGCCTAGTATATCAAACATTACCTCATATTCCTTCTGCGCCAGCGGAGTATACATACCGTCAGCTACATTCAACCTTGCCAGCGGCCCTACACGGTACAATGAGGTCCCCTCATCATCGTTAATGCCATTCCAACCTATTTTTTTCAGATGAGTCAGCCTTACATACGTCCATGGTTCCACCCACTCACCTATGTGGTTTATGTAATCATGATAGTCGAATGAGGCATATTCCTCTCCCTTCGAATTAACCACCCTGCATTTACCTTCATAGAAGTTAAGCCGGTTATTATCATCAACTAAACCCATATAATATGTGTTCAGTTTGTAAGCATCATTCAAGACAAGGCTCAGATATTCCTTATTATCAAGGACAATCTGCTTGAACAATTCAAGAGCGAACTGGCAAAATTCGACGCAATAGTCGGCAGTATCTTTTATCCATTTCCTGTCATCTTCGGTGACACCCTTAGAAACTCCTCCGGGCAAACCACCTTCAGGATGGGGAGGCTTGCTACCGAGGTAACGAATTATCTCACGGCATCTCTTCCTAGCCTCTATAACCTTACCGCCGATTTCCAACCCTACCTTTGCTACTACACCAAGAATGTTCCGCTCCGCCGGGTTAGCACTAGGCCCAAGTACAAAATCAGCAGCGGAAAGAATAAAGAAATGCAACAAGTGGTCTTCAACCATAAATGCGTTATAATGCAGCTTCCTTACCAACTTGGCGGTAGGTGTAGGCTCTACATCATATAAGTCATCTAAGGCTTTGACAGCCGCCATATTATGAGGGGTCGGACAAACACCGCAAATATTAGGCATAATTCGCGGCAATTCTTCCACAGGCCTACCCAGACAGAACCTTTCAAAACCCCTTAGCTCCACTACCTGCCAGTAGGCATCGTCTACATTTCCTTTATCGTCCAGGAAAATCTCGATTTTCCCATGTCCCTCAAGTCTGGTTATCGGTTCTATAGTTAACTTCTTTGTCATATTACACCTCTTTTCTAGCTAATTCTTTAACCCCTTTTTTTTTCTCAATGTCGAAGACGGAAGAGAAAATCTGTACAAGTACCCTACAGGGTCAATAACCTGGTCTACAATCCTGGCTATGTCCTTATCGCTCTGCACATCTAAAATCGACGCCAGCGCCGAAATAAACTTAGCTCCAGAATCTAGAACTCCTTCCACAGGACCAAAACATCCCCGGCATGGAATATTAATATTCATACAGGCTTCTCCACATCCGTCACGAGTAGCCGGACCTAGGCATATTATCCCTTGTGCCAAAAAACAAGTATCAGGGTCGGCCTCTACTTCGTGAATCCGCTTTATCTCTCTTATTGCAATTCTTTCTGGCTTCGATTTATTGCGCTTGCAGCTATCACACAAGGCTCTTTGGGGTGCCAAGGTTGAGCCTTTAGGTGGGAGTTTACCCTCTAGTACCGCACTTATAGCCGCCATAATAAGATGTGGTGGAGGAGGACATCCAGGCAGGTAATAATCGACATCGATTATGTCACTCAGCGCATACACTTGTTCATAGAATTCGGGTAGGGTGAGCTCTTTTCCATTCACAATAGTGCTCGGTTGAGGATAATTACCTTTGGGATTGACTACGGTTGGAGCATCCCGATATACCCAGTTGAAAATATCATCTTTTGTGGTGAGATTGGCTAATCCGGGCGTTCCACCAAAGCAGGCACAAGCACCAAAAGCTAGAACTAGCTGAGACTTTTCTCGCAATAACTTTGCTACCTCTTCATGGTCCGAATTTCTGACATGCCCATTCACAATACTTAATACGATTTCGCCATCCTTCATAGCTTTGATACTGTTGTACTTAAAGTCAAGCGCCACCGGCCAGAGAACTAAATCAACCGCATTAGCTACGCCAAGAATCATCTCATTTATGTCGACGACAGCCTCATCACAACCACCACATGACCCCAACCAGCAAATTGCAACTTTCGGTTTCGCCATTTTTATTTCCTCCCCTTAGCTTTAACTAGCCCTCTGGGCATCTTATCTGCCATTTTAACCTCCCCCAACGGCCCTAGTTTTTTGAGATCTTTACTCATCTCCTTCACTAACTGCTGAATTCTCTTGCCACCAGGATCAGATGATAGCTCTATCCTAATCCTCTCCTTCTCTATGCCCATAGACTCCAGCAGCATACGGAGCAGATAGACCCTCTTCTTTGCCTCGTAGTTACCGTCTTGATAATGACAGTCACCTTCTGGGCAACCAAGTATCAGGACTCCGTCAGCCCCTTCTTCAAAGGCCTTGGTTATATGCGTAGCATCGATCTTTCCTGTGCAAATAATGGGGACCCAATTCTCAATTTCATTTGCTAGGTCGGTTTCATCTGTCAGATACCCCCAGCCAAACTTACAGGAAAAACACACTATTTTGGGTTTATATTCACTCAATGCTATCCTCCTTAACAATACTTACTTTGAGCATCTACGACAGGGATGCGTATACTTTAGCTATTCTTTCTGCCGTATCTTCATCAACCATTTTTCTAGCCTGAGACGGACAAGCCACAACACACATGCCGCAGGACTTGCATCTGAACATATCGGTTTCAGATATGACTTTGTCACCTACATTAACCAACCGAGCCGAATAATAGTTACAGACATAAACACAATGTCCGCAACCGCTACATCTTGCTACATCCACCTCAACCGGACTTAAAGATTTCTGAAAACCAATTGATACGCAGGCTTTGCAAGATAAGCAGGGTCCACAAGTAACACACCTTCTCGCCTCCTCTATTGCCTCTTTCAAGGTAAAGCCCTTCTCGAACATTTGGAAATGCATCCTGTTTTCAGGTGGTATCCAGGGCACCTCAGGTTCAGGCTTATAGTCTCTCCTAACCGGAATCTCATATCCCTCATAATCCCTCCTCCTCCCCTCCTTCATGTCGACACCTCTCAAATATCTGTCAATTGACTCCGCAGCTATAAGTCCTTCACCCATAGCCTCTATCATGAAACCGACACGCCTCACATCACCACCTATAAACAACCACGGCTTGTTTGGACTCTGTAGCGTTAAGTGATCAATAGCAATCCTACCCCGTTCATCCAGAAGTCCTTCTTTCTGAAGCAGTGGCCTATCCGGAGCCTGCCCCACCGTGATTATAAGAATATCCCCCTCTAAATCTACGCAGTCCGTACAATCGAACTTCGGGTTGAACCCTTCGTCGTCAAATACACTGACACATATCGGGCAGTTAATGCCCTTGAAGTTACCATTCTTTCCAACGATACTTCTAACACCACGGCTATAGACTATAGTTATGCCTTCCTCCCAAGCCCCACGAATTTCCTCCTCGTCAGCCGGGATGCCATCTTTGCAGTCCTTGTCCTCGCATTCCAGACAAATGATGGTTACGTCTCCACCTTGTCTCTTGACTGATCTGGCCACATCAAAAGCTACGTTTCCACCTCCTGTAACTATGACCTTTTTGCCCTTAAAATAATCCGATACGATATTACCATGACTGACTTCATAAAGATAGGTATGCCCGTACATCACACCTGACAGATCCTGTCCTTCCACGGACTTTCCCTCAAATGTAAGGATTCTGGGATACGGTAACCCGGTTGCGAGGAAAACTGCCTTATATCCCTCATTCTTCAATTTCTCCAGCGCTAGTTTCCCTGAACCCAGCCTGCTGTTATATCTGACATCCACACTAGCAATTCTTACAAGGTTCTCAACTGTAGTTTGCAGTATATCCTTGGGCAGGCGATAATCTGGTACCAGCCACAACGCTCCACCAAGCCGACCAGAGGCTTCAATTATCGTTACCCGATATCCCTTCTTACTTAGATGGTAAGCACACATCAGTCCACCAGGTCCACCACCTATGACAGCCACATTCTCTTTATCCCTGAGAACCTCTAATTCCTCACGCTCCTTCAAATGCTCGGTATATACATCCGATAAAAACCTTTTAAGTAACCTCCTCTTGATTGCCCCACCTTTATTTTTATAATTACACTCCAGTTCACAAACGCCACAGATGTAACCACAAACGTTGAAAAAGGGATTCTTATCGTAAAGATAATCACTAATCTGAATTATACCTGCTTTTGCCGAATCCATATCATCCGGGAGCAGGGAAATCAGCACATTTGTCCGCTGAATATCCTCGTTGATTGGACATTTGATTTGACACGGCGGCAGACACTGCTTAACTGCCGTCTCAGCATGCGCAACTCCGGCGGCTTCAGTTTTCCACATAATAAACCTCCTTAATACAGATTGGGGTTAACAAGAGCTATATACCAAGCGTCAGGTCAATCAGAATACAATTCAAGATATATAAGCACATAATAGCCGATTCTGAATTCTATGTTACTGAAAGACACAAGCTACTACAAAAACAAGCCAAGAAATTATACCTATTATCACTTATAGAAACAAGCTCTTATTGTTATTTTTACTCAAAAACCCGCAATTTTGCCTACTTCAAGCTTAACATATGTTGGAGTCCATACATTGTCCATGGACAACGCGATAATTAAGCCACTTATCACAAATGGAAGGCACTAGCGCAGTCCATTTGCAGGCAGTGAGGTTAATTGGTACAATTCAGCAGCTATATAAACATTCTCGGCTTAACAGGATTTACGACTTTCCTATCTGAGGCTAAAGTCCCCCAAGAATTAGAGCCAAAGACCAATGTGATATACCTTAGCGCATCGATAAACTATGTTCTGGATGCAAATTATTCATGTTTCAGGAGGTGACCTTGAAGCAAGCATTGAAATCCACGAAAACAAACAAGGTTATTGATAGTAAAACTTTACAACAAATCAGAAAAATAATTGAAGATACTGATGGGCAAGCAGGTGCTCCGATACGCGTACTACAGCAAGTGCAGGGGATTATCGGCTACCTGCCACCCAATGTCCTAGAAACAATATCAATAGAAATGAAAATCCCTCTGAGTGAACTGTACGGAATAACTAGCTTCTACTCCTTTTTCACGATGGTGCCGAAGGGTAAATATGTGATACAGGTCTGCTTAGGTACCAGTTGCTATGTTAAGGGCGGGCAGAAACTCCTTGATACTATGAATAAAGATTTTGGTCTTGAGTCCGGCGGGACTACACCTGATGGCAAATTCTCCCTGCAGACAGTAAGATGCATCGGCTGCTGTGGGCTATCTCCTGTAATAGCAATCAAGGAAGACGTTCATGGAAGAGTAAAACCAAGCCAGCTAAAAGAAGTCCTGAGTTCATATCGATAGGAGAATATAATGAAACGACTTGCGTCGGTAGAAGAACTTACTAAAGTTAGAGACAAAATCCTCGAGAAACTGTCGAAACAAGAAAAGAAAATCCAAGTTAGGGTTCATCTTGGTACATGCGGTATATCTTCGGGAGCAAACAAAACACTTGAAGCCTTTCAGAAAGGGATAGTAAGCCGCAAGTTATCAGACGTCGTTGTGCTTAAAGCAGCATGCATCGGTTTGTGTGACCGAGAGCCAGTAGTCACAGTTGTCCATCCCTCAAAAGGGGAAACTGCTTATTACGACCTCACGGAGGACAAAGTTCCGAAGGTTATCGAGCAACATCTTATTGGAAGTAAGGTAGTTGAGGAATGGAAGCTTGATCCTGACGACCCTTTACTCAAGCTACAAGAAATAAGGGTAATGCATAACCAGGACCTCGACCCCATGGATATAGATGAATACATCGCCAGAGACGGCTACCAGGCTCTGGCCAAAGCCTTAACCCAGATGAAGCCGGAGACAGTTATCGAAGAGATCGGAAAAGCCGCCTTAAGAGGACGTGGTGGAGCCGGCTTCCCCACAGCCACAAAGTGGTCATTTGTCCGCAGCGCTCAGGGTGACGAAAAATATGTTGTTTGCAACGGCGATGAAGGAGACCCTGGCGCTTATATGAACCGCGCCGTACTTGAAGGTAACCCTCACTCAATAATTGAGGGTATGGCAATAGGAGCCTATGCCATAGGAAATGTGCGCCAGGGCTATGCCTATGTTCGTGCTGAATATCCACTTGCTATTGAGACATTAAACCACGCTATAACCCAGGCTAGAGAATACGGCCTACTAGGAAAAAATATCCTGAATACCGGCTTTGAATTCGACCTGGATATATTCCCGGGTGCCGGTGCCTTTGTCTGTGGCGAAGAAACCGCTCTCTTAATCTCGATAGAAGGAAAACGAGGAAACCCCCGCCAGCGACCACCCTTTCCAGCCAACAAAGGACTTTTTGGTAAGCCAACCACCCTCAACAATGTGGAGACCTGGTCAAATGTACCCCAAATAATCTGGAAAGGTGCTGAATGGTTCGGAAGTGTCGGCACCGCAAGCAGCAAAGGTACAAAGACACTGTGTCTGGTAGGTAAGGTGAACAACACTGGTCTGGTGGAAGTCCCATTGGGTACCAGCTTAGGCAAGATTGTATTTGACATCGGTGGTGGTATACCGAAAGGAAAGAAATACAAGGCGGTGCAGATAGGTGGCCCATCCGGCGGCGTTATCCCCATCGAGCACGTGAATACTCCCGTCGACTACGAGGCTGTTACTGCCCTGGGAGCTATAATGGGATCAGGCGGACTCGTGGTAATGGACGAAGATAGCTGCATGGTAGACGTTGCCAAGTTCTTCCTACAATTCACCAGAGATGAGTCTTGCGGTAAATGCACTCCTTGCCGTGCCGGCATACCCAAGATGCTTGAACTTCTAACTAAAATCACAGATGGCACAGGCACCATGGAAGAGCTAGCCATATTAGAGGAACTGGCCGAAATGGTCGGCTCTGCTTCCATATGCGGTTTAGGGCAAACAGCACCCAACCCAGTACTCACCACGCTGCGCCATTTCAGAGAGGAATATGAAGCGCACATCATAGACAAGAAGTGCCCGGCTGTAGTCTGCCAGGCTCTATTCAAAGCCCCATGTCAGCATACCTGCCCTGTCGGGCTAGATGTTCCAGGATATGTTGCGCTGATAAAGGCAGGCGAATTTGAGAAAGCCTATAACATCATCATGCAACGACTTCCGTTCCCACTGAGTGTTGGACGGGTATGTAATCATCCCTGCGAAGGCAAATGTCGACGAGGTCAAATTGAGGACCCCATTGCAATCAGACATCTCAAAAGGTTTGCAGCTGACTATGCCTTCGAGCACGGACTTGAATACATCCCTCAAATAAAAGAGAGGAAAAAAGAAAAGGTAGCCATTGTTGGCGCAGGTCCAGCAGGACTATCAGCAGCCTGGGACCTTGCCCGAGAAGGCTATCAGGTTACGGCATTTGAAGCACTACCTGTAGCTGGAGGAATGCTCGCAGTGGGCATACCTGAGTATCGCCTTCCCAAGAATATGCTAAATAAAGAGATTGAAACAATCAAAAAGCTCGGAGTCGATATAAGACTTAACACACCTGTCAAAGACGTCGAATCATTACTGAAAGACGGTTACCAAGCCGTATTTATCGCTACAGGTGCCCATAAAGGGGATAAGATGGGAATCCCGGGCGAAGACCTGAATGGAGTCTTTGATGCCATTGACTTTTTGAGAGATACAAGTTTGGGTAAAGATATAAAGATAGGACAAAAAGTAGCTGTCGTTGGCGGTGGTAACTCAGCCATCGATGCCGCCAGAGTAGCCTTGAGAAAAGGCGCCAAAGAGGTGCATATTCTCTATCGGAGAGAAAAGAGAGATATGCCAGCGATAAATGAAGAGATTGAAGCTGCCGAAGAAGAAGGCATCCATATTCACTGCTTAATAGCTCCAGTAAAGGTTCTGGGGAAGGGCGGCAAGGTGGAAGGAGTTGAGTGCATCCGTATGGAACTTAAGGAATTTGACAAGAGCGGCAGAAAGACTCCTTACCAAATCAACGGCTCTGAATACACTATGAATGTAGATACAGTCATCAAGGCTACAGGACAGCGACCTGACACATCATTCCTGAAAGGAGATGGGATAGGCACAGCCAAGGGAGGGACAATAGTAGCTGACCCGAGAACTCTAGCAACCGGTCGCAAAGGAGTTTTCGCCGGCGGGGATGCGCACACAGGCGCAGCCACAGTAATCGAAGCAATAGCTGCAGGACAAAGAGCAGCATGCTCAATAAGGCGATACCTTAATGGAGAAGAACTCTCGCCATTAGTGGAACGCAACGGCTACGAACTTATAGCAGTTCCATCTGTGATGCCAACTGAAGAAGAGCTAAAGGAAAAACACCGGATCAAGATCTCCGAAATCGCCACCGCTGGTAGGAAGACTTCCTTTAAAGAGGCAGTTTTGCCCTACAGCGCAAAGGAGGCGAGAGAAGAAGCCAGCCGATGTCTAAGATGTGACCTTGAGGTAGGAGAATAGACATGAAAGAGATAACTCTAACAATCAATGGTAAACAGGTTAAAGGCAAAGAGGGTGATACCGTTCTTGATATCTGTCAAGCTAACGGCATTGATTTACCGACGCTTTGTCACTTTAAAGGGCTGAACGATGTCGGCGCTTGTCGCCTTTGTGTGGTAGAGATAGAAAGAGAGAGACGACCGGTGCCTGCCTGTACTTATCCAGCACGGGAGGGATTGGTGATACAGACGCACAATGAAAAGCTGGAAAAGTACCGTCGCCTGGTTCTAGAACTACTATTCACCGAACGAAATCATCTGTGCGCCCAGTGCGTAGCCAGCGGCGATTGTGAGCTACAGAGTCTCGCTTACAAGTACCAGATGGACAATGCCCGCTATCCATATTCCTGGCCCGCCTTGCCGGTAGACTCAGTAAACGATTACCTGGTTATCGACCACAATCGCTGCATCTTGTGTGGTAGATGTATCAGAACTTGCGATGAAATTGTCGGTGTTCACACACTGGACTTTGGCTACCGCGGTTGGAAAGACATGGTCGTCGCCGACCTCAATCAATCTTTGGGTACATCATCCTGCATTTCTTGCGGAGCTTGTTTCCAGGTCTGCCCTACTGGTGCCATATTCTCTAAGAGCAGCGCTTATAAAGGCAGACCGGAAGAATGCCAAAAGGTGAGCAGCATATGTCCAGTATGTGGAGTCGGCTGTCAAATTGAGGCACTGGTTAAGGATAACAGGCTGGTGAGAATTGATAGTCCTGACCTCACTGACAAGCGTGGCATACTCTGTCACAAAGGCCGTTTTGCTCCGTTGTACAGAAATAACGAACGAATCGGTACTGCACTGATAAAAAACGGCCGTGGCAAACTCGAATCCCGACCATTAAGTGAAGCCATAGACATAGTAGCCAAAAGGTTTGCTGAACTGAAGGCACAATACGGCAGCAACAGCATAGCTGGCATAGCATCAAGCCAAGCCAGCAACGAGTCCCTCAAGGCTTTTAAAGAATTCATAAGCGGGACTATCGGCAGTGAGTTAATCGATACCATCGACGGCGATGTTTACAGAACCATCACGCAAGGCATCAACACTTATCAGAAGGATGCGGGACTGGATATCGAGACCTCGCTAGAAGAAATACTCAAGTCCGATTGTATAATCGTAGTCGGTGCCGACCCACTTGAAACTCATCCTGTGGCCGGTTCTTATATAGCCAGAGCAGCAAGGCAGTACAGAGCAAAGCTCATCGTCATCGACACGTCGCAAAATACATTCTCTTACCACACAGCACTATGGTTAAAGCCAAAAGAAGGCAAGGAGGCATTAGCTCTAGACGTGCTGACCAAAGCCGTCATCAATAAAGGCATCAAGCAAGACTCTGCCCAGGCAAAGAAGGTATTAGCTTCCCTCAAGGACATTAACGTAAAGCAAGTGAGTGAACAAGCTGGTATAGGCTCTGATGAACTTCTTGAGGCCGCCGAGATATTAAGCAAGGCTAAGCGCAGCGTCATAATCTACGGCGAAGGCATTCTGCAACACAAAAATCCTGGGATAATAAAGTCTATTCTCAACTTAGGAACTATCACCAGCGACAAAAGTACAAGCAAACCACAAATCATGTCTCTAAAACCTAAGGGAAATAGCCGCGGCGCCTGGGACATGGGCATAGCCAGCCCATCACAATCAGTCATGAAAAACATAACCGGAAATAACGTGAAGGCGTTATATATACTTCTGGCTGACGATTACGTTGAGGCATCAGAATTGCCCAAATTCGGCAAAGGTTTAGAGTTCGTAGTTATTCAATCAAGCTATCTCTCATCTGCAACATCAAAGGCTAACGTGGTATTACCATCTCCAGTTTGGATGGAAGTAAGCGAAAAATACAGCACACTGGACGGTGTAGCCAAGTCAACCTCGCGTCTCATTAAGCCAACTGATGGCATTAAAGCAGATTCAGAGATATTTCGGGAAATATCAAAACATATCAAGAAATAGCAATAGAGGATAAGGAGTTGAGCAAATGGCAAAGGTCAAAGTAGCTACAGTCTGGTTAGAAAGCTGTGCTGGCTGTCACATGTCATTTCTGGATATTGATGAGGCGATAATCGATTTAGCCAATCTAGTCGAATTCACCAGAACTCCCATAACAGATATAAAGGAGTTTCCACAAGTAGACGTTGGTATAGTAGAAGGCTCTGTGGGCAATACTGAAGAGGAGGAAGTACTCAAAGAGCTTAGGGCGCATTGCAAAATCCTTATGGCATGGGGTGATTGCGCCTGCTTCGGTGGCGTGTGCGCCATGCGCAGCACTTTCGACAAAGAAGAGGTCCTCAGACGTGGATATATCGAGACCGAGAGCACTTACAAGGGCAAGATACCTCGCCCGCCTGGTGTCCCAGCACTCCTTGACCAGGTGAAACCAGCAAATCATGTAGTGAAGGTAGACTGCTACGTTCCCGGCTGTCCACCAGAAGCTGAAGCTATCATGTATGCCTTAAAAGAATTGCTGGCAGGCAGAATACCGGTTCTACCCAGCGATATGATGCGCTTCGATTAAAAAGAGGTGAAGACATGGTTACTGAAGTTAGAAAAACTATCGAAATAAACCCGGTTAGCCGGATTGAAGGACACGGCAAGGTAACAATAGAACTGGACGATTCGGGTAATGTGGCTGACGCCAAATTCCATGTAACCCAGTTCCGAGGCTTTGAAAAGTTCTGCGAAGGCAGAGTTTTCTGGGAGATGCCAGCAATCACCCCCAGAATATGCGGTATCTGCCCGGTAAGCCATCACCTGGGCGCAGCCAAGGCCGGCGATGCTATCCTGGGAGTCGAGCTGACACGTCCGGCTAAGCTCTTGCGTGAATTGATGCATATGGGGCAGACCCTTCAGTCCCACGCCCTTCATTTCTTCCACCTTGCCAGCCCAGATTTGCTTCTCGGTATGGATGCTGACCCGGCAAAAAGAAATGTTATAGGATTAATCGCCGAAAACCCTGAGCTTGCTGTCAAAGGTGTAAAGCTTCGCAGCTATGGTCAAACAATAATTCAAAAGCTAGGTGGTAAGAAAATCCATCCCAACGGTGCCGTGCCTGGCGGAATGAACACAGCTCTATCAACCGCTGACAGAGACCACTTCCTGAAACAGATTGGTTGGGCTATCGCCGATGCTCAGGCTGCTATAGGCATAATTAAGAGTTATTACGAAAAAGACAATGACTTTGTGTGCACCTGTGCCAGCTTCCCCACAGGCTATCTTGGACTGGTGGATGAAAACAACAACCTAGAACTCTACGACGGCAAATTGAGGTTAATTGACCAAAATGGAAAAGTCCTTGAAAACCAGTTCAATCCGTCCGATTACCTCAATATCATAAGTGAATACGTGGAAGACTGGTCTTATCTAAAGTTCCCGTTTTACAAAAAGATGGGTTATCCCAAGGGTATTTACCGGGCAGGACCACTTGCCCGACTCAACGTTAGTCAGGGAATATCTACTCCTCTAGCCAATGCTGAACTCAAGAACTTTAAGAAACTGGGCAACAATGGCATAGTAGAAGGTTCATTGTATTATCATTACGCCCGCCTCATAGAACTGCTTTATTCCATCGAAAGGACCCAGCAGCTACTGGAGGACAAGGATATATGTTCAACTGACCTGATAGTCACCTCAAACAAATACAACGAGCAGGGCGTTGGCGTCCTCGAAGCCCCCCGGGGCACTCTATTCCATCACTATTGGGTAGACGATACTGGTAAAATCAAAAAGGTAAACCTCATTGTAGCCACAGGCAACAACAACGCGGCTATGAATAAAGCGGTATATGAGGTAGCCAAAACGCACATAAAGAACAACAAAATAACCGAAGGTATACTCAACCGTGTTGAGGTAGCTATACGCTGCTACGACCCCTGTCTATCCTGCTCAACACACGCTTTAGGTCAAATGCCTTTCAATATTCAGGTTATCTCAGCCAGAGGCGAAATCATAAAAGAAATAACAAGATAGATCAGCCTGTACTTAGCCCATCAACAACCATAATCACATCGGGAGTAGGCCCCACCCAAAAAGGGGCCTACCTTTATTTATATATATTCCAGAAGAAAAAACAACAAACTTTGAATATGACGTCCAAAATTAGTAAACTTTATAAGCTGTGCGAGCAAGGAGCTAAAGCTAAAGGCACAAAGGAGTAAATTTAATGATAACGCAGCAGCAGGTAAGGGAAAGCCTGGAGGGAATACTGACTCCGGGCGCTATGCGCAGCCCGGTTAAGTTGAATTTAGTCCGTGAGATCGCTATTTCTGACCAGAAGGTCAGTATTACTCTAGCCTCCGCAGCCCTGAACCCGGGCACCCAAGACTGGCTAAAGTCCAAAGTCAACGAAGATATCGAGCAGTTGCCGGGTGTAAGTCAGGTGAATGTGAATTTTACAGAAGCCACACCCAAGGAAGTTAACGATGTCAGCCATGTGATAGCTGTCATGAGCGGTAAAGGTGGCGTAGGCAAGTCCCTCGTAGCAGCCCTCCTCGGCATTGCCCTCGCTCGCCAGGGGAGAGAGGTCGGCATCATGGATGCCGATATCACCGGCCCCAGCATACCAAAGATATTCGGCCTCGGCAGTGTGCGACCCAGCAACAGCGAAACGGGCATTTTGCCAGTCTTGTCAAAACTGGGCATCAGCATTATGTCCATAAACCTCCTGCTGGAACACGAGGACGATGCAGTAATCTGGCGTGGTCCTATTATCAGCAAGGTCATTCAACAATTCTGGGAAGATGTGCTCTGGGGTAAACTCGATTATCTTATAGTCGACCTGCCGCCAGGCACCGCCGACGCTCCTCTGACCGTAATGCAAATGCTTCCAGTATCCGGGGTAATCATAGTATTCAGCCCTCAGGAGCTGGCAGCGATGGTGGTAAAGAAAGCAGTAAAAATGGCCAACCAGATGAAAATACCCATACTGGGGGTCATAGAAAACATGAGCTACCTCACCCTGCCCGATAGCGGCAAGAAGCTGGAACTATTTGGTAAAAGCCGAAGCCATGAAATGGTGGAGGCGGCAGGTGCACCCCTTTTAGCCCAAATACCTGTTGACCCTGAACTGGCTCATCTCTGCGACCAGGGCAAAATCGAACGCTACAGCTCAAAAATATTCGACAGCCTGAGCCAGAATTTCATCAAAGCACTACCAATTAAGACAAAACAGAATTAGAACATATAGGAGACTGGATATGACCGATAAATTCGATGAACTGGAAAAAGAAGTTATGGAAGAAATGAAGAAAGTCTATACCGAAACCGTCATCGAACATGCCATGAATCCCAGAAATACAGGTAAAATTAGCAACGCTGATGGTTTTGCTTCGATAACCGGTCCCTGTGGAGACACTATGCAGATATGGCTTAAAGTGAATGATGGCAAGGTGGCGGGCAGTACTTTCTGGACAGATGGTTGCAGCGCCACCGTTGCTTGCGGCAGCATGACAACAGAGATGATTAAGAACAAAGATGTAACGCAGGCTTTGGCTATAAGTCAAGACGACATCCTTAAGACCTTGGGCGGATTACCTGAGGGCAATCTTCACTGCGCCCTGTTAGCCGCCAATACAGTCAAGGCAGCGGCTCAGGACTACATAACTATGAGAAAGGAACCGTGGAAAAAGGCTTACCGGAAATGCTGAAACAAAAAGCCTCCTCTTCCACAGCAATTTAACTGATGCCACCAATAATATCAGTTGTAGGTCAATCAAAATCAGGAAAGACCACGCTCATTGAAAAGCTGATCCCGGAGCTAAAGTCGCGGGGCTACCGCATAGGTACTATCAAGCACTCCGCCCACAGATTAAGTTTCGATAAACCAGACAAGGATAGCTGGCGCCATATTCAAGCCGGCAGCGCTTTTACAGCCATCACATCCCCAGACCAGATTGTGCTGATAAAACCGGTTACTGAAGAACCTGACCTGAATGATATAGCACGTCTCCTCGGTGAGGATTATGATATTATCCTCGCTGAGGGTTTCAAGCAAAGCAACACACCCAAGCTGGAGGTTCACCGTAAGGCACTCGGTCCACCTCTTAGTAACATCGATAACCTTATTGCTATAGCCACTGATGAACCGATGGAAACCACAACCAGACAGTTTTCCTTGCACGACATCAAAAGCATAGCTAACTTTTTGGAAAACAGCTTTATAAAGTCTAAATGAGAGGAGCCGCAAGCTGCTTAATTTAACCATTGACGGCATTGAAGTCAAAGCTAAAGAGGGAACCAGAATCCTGTGGGTAGCCCTGGATAATGGCTTTTATATACCTAATCTATGCGCTGTAAGAGAAGCCATTACGCCTTTTGCTTCCTGCCGTCTCTGCTTTGTGGAAATCGAAGGCAGAAATGCCCCGGTCACAGCCTGTACCGAGCCGGTCAGCGATGGAATGGTAATACACCTGAACACCCCGAAGGTCAAAAGGCTCAGGAATACCGCCTTTGAGCTTCTTCTCAGTCATCATCACCTCGATTGCGCCCATTGCACCAAAAACCGAAACTGCGAGCTTCAAAATACAGCCTCTCGCCTTGGTTTGAAACTGAAGCCTAAGCGACTCAGACACATACCCCGCAACCTGCCTATAGATTCAAGCCATACCCTGTTTACCTATGACCCCAATAAATGCATCTTATGCGGCAAATGCGTTTGGGTATGTCACCAGCAGGGTTCAGGTATACTCGACTTCGCCTTCAGGGGCATTGACACTGTGGTGAGCACCTTCTCCGGTATGCCCTTGGCTGAGGCAGGCTGCACCTCATGCCTGGCTTGCGTTCATGTCTGCCCGGTGGGCTCTCTGGTAGCCAAACCTGGCGTGGGCCCCATCTTTCTGCCCAGAGCAGGTATATGAGATTGCCACGCTTCGCTCGCAATGACTGGATAGGGTGCCATTACGAGGGGCTTTTTTATTCTATCATTGCGGAGCACAAAGTGCCGCGGCAATCTCTGGCATAGACACCCTCTCCAGAGATGAGATATTATTATTCAAAGGAGGGGAAATGAAAGACGGAGAATTATTCGTATCCGTAGACGTCGAAACAGATGGGCCTATACCTGGAGAATACTCAATGCTGTCTCTTGGCTCGGCCGTTTTTGATCCATCTTGGAAAATTATTGAGGAATTTGAAGTTAATCTGAAAACGCTTCCGGGTGCCAAGGAAGATAAGGAGACAATGGAATGGTGGAAAACAGAGCCAAAAGCTTGGGAATATTGTAGGCGGAATCAGGTAGAGCCTCGTCTTGCCATGACTTCATATTTAGCTCATTTAAAACAAATATCGAACACACATCAAAAGGACCTAGTATGCATCGCCTATCCCGTGACATTTGATTTTATGTTTGTGTATTGGTACTTGATAAAATTCACAGGTGAGAGCCCATTCTCTTTTTCAGGATTAGATATAAAAACGATGGCAATGTTACTGATGAAAAGCTCATACAAAGAAGTGTCGAAGAAATCAATGCCCAGACGTTGGTTCGTCAACGCAGAAGAACACAGTCATACGCCGTTACAAGATGCTAAAGCACAAGGAAGACTTTTCTGCAATATGCTCAATGAATTCTGTGCTAAGAGCAATAGCGGATTATGATCTGCCCTCCTAACCCTCGTCCCATGCACCCTCACCAATAAGGGGCACAAAGCGGCAGCCACCCAGACTTTTAACCAGATGTTTCCTTTTTCTTTTGGTGACCTGGAGCAAGTCCTGCTCCCATCTCGAGCCTACGGGAATGACCAGCCGCCCACCCAAAAGCAGTTGCTCAAGCAATTTCTCAGGAACACGGGGGGCACCGGCGGTAACTATTATGGCATCATATGGCGCCCCATCTGGCCAGCCTAAAGCTTCACTGGACGTATGAATCTCAAAGTTTTTATAGCCAAGCTCACTCAGAGCTCGCCTGGCTGAATCAGCTAATTGAGGGATGCGTTCAATGCTGACCACCCATTTCGCCAGATCAGCCAATATTGCTGTCTGATAGCCGCTCCCGGTGCCTAACTCCAACACTTTCTCTTCACCCTTAAGACCCAAAGATTGAGTCATCAAAGCCACGATAAAAGGTTGAGAAATAGTCTGCCCGAAGCCAATGCTAAGGGGCATGTCCTCATAAGCTGCGTGGTAATAGTCCGGGGATACAAAACGCTCTCTGGGCACGTGTGCCATAACTGACAGCACACGTTTATCACGAACTTCGTGCCTCAGGCAATCGAACAATCTGGCTCGAGCTGCCTCTAAACCCACGCACTTGCTACCTTATGCTTCAACTGAGAACGAAAGCTAATATAAAAAGTATTAGAAATAGGGTGCCAGAGATAATACCTATAAGCCGCAATTCAGGTAATATATACTGATAGCGATTCGCCTGAGCCGACGAGATAGCTGGTGCAACCGAAGGCATTGCTGCTTTAGGTTCAAGCGTTGGTTTAGTCGGATAGCTGCGCTCGACTGGCGCTCTTGGTGCTATCTTTCCAGCCGCCCGCATTTTAGCTTTGCGTCTCGATTTTCTTCCCATAGTTTTACTCCAAAAAATCTAGCGTTATTTTCTACTGCTGTATATCAAGGATGAGACTCTACCTGAGTATAAGCTCTGGTAGTTGAAATATGGGCATGCCCCAGAAGCTCCTGAACAGACTCCAGGTCAGCACCGCCCTTCAGTTTATGGGCAGCAAAACTGTGCCGCAAACTACGAGGCGTCACCTTACCGCTGAGTCCAACCTTATCAGCATAGCTCTGAACAATCTGCCAGAAGCCCTGCCTGGTAAGCCGTTCACCACGGCGATTGAGGAACAAAGCCATTTCCTTTTCATTGCTCAATAGATCAGGGCGAACCACATCTATATACTCTTTAATAAGCCTTGCCACAGATGGGTCTACCGGGATAACTCGAGACTTCGAACCCGCTCCCAGACAATGCACCGTGTTCTTCCTCAAATCGATGTCACGCGTGTTCAGTGCCATCAACTCACTGGCTCTCAAACCAGTAGCGTACAGCACCTCTAGCATTGTCTTATCTCTCTTTGCGTCGATGGTGGAAAGTTTTGCTGGTTCAGATAACAGGCGACGAACTTCGGAAACAGCCAAGGGTTTAGGCAGAGATTTGCTTACCTGCGGTGAAGCCAAGCTCGGCGCTAAATCGCCTCTTAACCTACCCCTATCCACCATAAACTTGAGGAACGATCTTGCTGCAGCTATCTTGCGAGCCACCGTAGATGGCTTATACTTTCGCCCCCTCAGACTATACAGATAACCCGACAGGAGCTCAGCGGTCAACCTGGGCCCCGAAGGGTCTCGCCCGGCTGCTGCGTTCTCCGATTTTACATATTCCGACAGCTGGGTTAAATCGTTATGATAAGCTGCCAAAGTGTTCTGGGAATACTTCTTTTCGCTGGCTAAGTAGTCGAGAAATGACTTTATGTCTTCTTCCATTTCACAACGCCCTGCTTATTCTAACACAACATAATCCGCAAAGCTACGTATATAAACGAAATTTTTAAGAATTTTTGTCTACCTTTCCCACGCAGTGCTACAATAAAACTTAGCAGAATGACTACATCTATCGAGGAACAGCTAAAAACTCTGCCTGCAAAGCCCGGGGTCTATCTTTTCAGAGATAATCAGGGCAAAGTCATTTACGTCGGTAAGGCAGCCAGCCTTCGTAACCGGATGAGAGCCTACTTCAGCCCTAGCACGAGTCTATCATCAAAGCTTGAAAGGCTGGTAACCAGGATAAGCGACTTCGAGACCGTAATTACTGACTCGGAACAGGAAGCCCTCATCCTGGAATGCACACTGATTAAGAAATATCGTCCCAGCTACAATGTTCGCCTGAAGGACGACAAAACATTTCCTTATCTTAAAATAGACGTGAAAAATGATTGGCCAAGCGTCCGTATTACTCGCCGTTTCCATAAAAACAGTGACAGGTATTTCGGTCCTTTTGCCAATGCCAGCTCCCTACGCCAGACATTAAGGTTAATAAAGAAGATCTTCCCCTTCCGCTCCTGCAACAAGGCAATTACCGGCAAAGATGTCAAGCCTTGCCTGGAATATCACATTAACAGCTGTATGGGCCCCTGCATCGGTGCCGTAAGTAAGGAGGAATATCAGGAGGTAATAAATCAGGTTGTCCTGTTTCTTGAAGGCAGGCAGGAAACAGTCCTTCGAGACCTTAAAAACAAGATGAAAAAAGCCTCGCATCAACTCCAGTTCGAAAAAGCAGCCTTAATCCGTGACCAAATCCAGGCTATAGAAGAGGTCATCGAAGGACAAAAGATTTCCATAACCGTAAAAGGTGACCATGATGCCATTGCCCTGGCACAAACCAGAGACCTTGCCTATGTAGAGATTTTTTTCATCCGCAGCAACAGACTTATCGGTCGCGACTATATCTTGTTGGACGGAATCCGAGATGAGGAACCAAGCCAGATAATGACCAGCTTCATCAAGCAATACTATGCCTCAGCCTCCTCAATACCACCTCTAATCCTGCTCCAGTATCCCATCGAAGAGCCTCAGGTTATCACCAGATGGTTGACTAATCAGAGAGGCGCACCGGTCAAATTGCATGTACCACGCCAGAGAGGCAAGAAGCAGCTAATAAACATGGTTGCGGAAAATGCCCGGCAGGGACTGGCTTTGTACCAGGCAAAACAACCAACACTCATCGAATCCGCTCTCGTCTTAGAAGAGTTGAAAGATAGACTCAACTTGCCCCGAATCCCGCTGAGAATAGAGGGCTATGACATCTCAAATATCCGGGGCAATCTGGCAGTCGGAAGCATGGTTGTTTTTGACAAAGGCACGCCTAAGCCAGTGCATTACCGACGCTTCAGAATCAAATCGGTAGCCGGCATAGATGACTATGCCATGATAAAGGAGGTGCTAAGACGACGTTTCCGAAAGGGCATGGCTCCTGATGAGAAGTGGTCGATAACACCTGACCTGATTCTCATCGATGGCGGCAAAGGCCACCTCAATGCTACGATGGAAGTGATTAAGGAGTTGGAGCTAGATTACATCCCTGCCGCCACCCTGGCTAAAGAAAAAGAGGAGGTATTCATACTCGGCAGACCTGAACCGCTTGATATCCCCCAGACATCAGCAGCACTGTATCTACTGCAAAGGGTTAGAGATGAAGCCCATCGCTTCGCCTTAGGCTACCACCAAAAGCTACGACACAAAGAAAGCATAGCTTCGGCTCTGGATAGTATCTCAGGCATCGGCCCCAAACGCAAGAAGGCATTGCTCAAAAAATTCGGCTCGGTTCGGGGTATTAAGGAAGCATCTATAGACGAGCTTGCCACAGTAACAGGAATAACCACCAACCTGGCTGACAAGGTGAAGAAACACTTGTGAATAAGCTGCAAGACAAGTGTTGACAACTGATGATATAATCACTCCAGGAGGAGGTGAACCATGCTAAAGGCATCAAGGTGGCTTTTGATAATAGGCGGTGCGCTATTACTTATAGACGTGATATTGATAGTCGCCAAAATACCCAACCCAATTCCAGGTTTTCCGCTACCCTGCCCTATAACCTGGTGCGTGCTTGGCGTCGGGCTTCTTCTCTTCGCCATCAGCAGCAAAGCCTTTGAAAAGTAACAGTTAAACCTCTCCCTCAACGGGAGAGGGCAGGGTGAGGGTGAATACAAACCGTAGGTACAGACCTTCAGGAGTTCTTCTCTAACATGGTTGCTTAATGACGAATTCTAAGAAAAGTATTGTAGAAACCATTGATAATCTCCCAATACTTCGGGTACTTAACCTTTAGTCCTGTTTCAGTAATCTCATACTCAAAGACTTGAGATTCAACCCTGTTGAGCAAGTCTATTTTATCAGTCGCAATTTTTCGTAACTTCTCATATTCTATTGGCACGGTTTTATTCAAATGGTGGAAATCATGTCTCTGCTGTCCACCATGTATACCGTTTAAAAGATTGCTTACATCTGGTTGAACATGCTCATTCTTAATCTTTTGAATGTTGGCTTCAAATTTTTCTGCTGGTAGATTGCCAGTCCACTTTTCATACATAAAGCGTGCGAGTGCTTCAGCTACACATTGGCACAAAGCAATACACCCGTAGTAATACCCGCCCTGAAACAACAATTGGCATTCAGAAGATACATAGGAAAAATAATGATTGGGAATAATAGGATGTCTATTTGCTTCTATTCCTGTCTCTTTGTTTTTCATGATTGTTTCCTTCGTCACTCTGATAAGCACCGAATTTGACTATATTGGTTGAACCACAGTATTTACAATGTATATCGTTCATTTTCGAATAATCTGAGTTTTATAACTATCTATTTGGGTTTGATTCCCAATAATAGTAATATCATGAAAATCACAAGTGTCAAATACACAATCGTCAAATATAATAGTTGAATTCGAATTTTTAAGAGCATCTTCGGAATAAACTACGAAACTTGCAGTCTGTTTATCCATTGTGCATTTCGTTATAGTGCAGTTATTAAAATATATTATGGTTGGCGAACCGAATATGCTACAGTTGTTTAGAATTCTATTATTAATGCCTGCATAATCTGCTAACAGAATATTTTGGCTATTTATAACTGTAGATGTAATGCTAGTAATAGGGATAGCCCCTGCTCTTTGAAGTACTATTACTTTGCGGCTTAATATATCTAATCTATCCTGTTGTGTGTTGTATGTACTTAAGTCTTGTTTATACATATTATATGGAGCTATAAGCAGACTGATTATGAATATTAACCCAAAGATATATATTGGAATCTGTAATAAATAACGATTCACTTTAGACTCCAATTGTGGCTTTCTAACGATGATAATAATGCAGACGACAGCGGCAACAAAGGATATTGCTGGCAGAATTGCCCATGGGAAGCTAAATGCGGTAGAAAGCCATCTACTGTAAAATTGCCACCAGAGCATACTATAATTCTACCATAGGGAATGTGGAGCAACCACTTTAGAACAGAACCACTTCAGATCTGTCCGCTCCTTATATCTCATCGAACAGGTCTAAAGACCCGTGTCTACTTCTCGGCCAGGAACCGTGCTAAAGTTTTGGCATTCCTGATTGCATAGGCGCCGGCATCGTTGTTGAAATAGATATAAACCTCTCTCAGATTTTTCCCTAGCTCAGCAATTTTCTTTGCCCAATTAGAAAGCTCCTCATCATTATAGCAGCTCCAGTACAAGCCAGTGCTGCCGTGAAATCTCACATAGGCGAAATCAGCCGTAGCTAACACCGGGCAGGTGAAATCGGGCATATCGAAGACACACAACCCGACACCATATCGCTTCAGTATATTGAAAACGTCATCAGTAAGCCAGGACTCATGGCGAAACTCGAAAACATGGCGATACTGGCGAGGTAATATAGAAAGGAAAGCCTCCAGTGTTTCATCATTACGCTTTATTGTTGGCGGCAACTGATACAGCAGCGGCCCGAGCTTGTCCTGCAGAGAATCAGCTCTCGCTAAGAAATTCTGCATCGAATCTTCCACATTCTTTAGCCTCTTTATGTGCGTGATAAAGCGGCTGACTTTAACAGCAAAGACAAAACCTCTAGATGAAGATTCTCGCCAATTTATAAAAGCTTTTTCCGAAGGCAGGCGATAGAAGCTGTTATTCAATTCCACGGTATTAAAATGCTGCGCATAAAATTCCAGCCACTTCGGCTTGGCTAGCTTTTCAGGATAGAAAAACTCTCGCCAGTGCTCATAATGCCAGCCACTCGTCCCAATATAACACTCAGCCATGTTCACACCAAAATAGACTTCACTGCTACCCCCGGGCTATAATTAACTACCCATGAAAAAGCCAGATAGCCAATCGAGGCTTCCAGTGCCGATAACTCCACCTAAGCTAATTAACCAGAGCTTCACATGGATAGGCAATCGCCGCAGCTTCATCAAAACAAGAAGGTTCTCAGGAATCTCCTCGGTCTTGATGGCGCCCGTGTTCATGCTCGAGTTCCTTTTCCTGGCACTGCTAATAGGCATACTATTGCTCATCTTTGCACTTTATGTAATGTTCAGCCTGCTGGTTTCATTACCCAAGCTAAAAAAGGCAATTAAGCAGCCACAGGTAAAACAAAAGGCCAATCTCCTATAGCTCTTTCAACTTCGCTAAATCAAACCGCATGCCGTCACGAGCTGCAATAACCTTGATACCTGTATCCTGGCTCAGCTTCTGTGCCAGTTCCCATGGCTTAGCCCGCCATATTGACATGCCGAAGTGGGTGAGTATGGCAGCTTTCGGTCTCGCTTCCACAATTATCTGTCTGGCTTCAGGTATGGACAAATGTTCAATCCCATCCTTAGCCTCGAGCATGACCACATTTATGACCAATAGCTCACTCTTATAGTAGCTGGACAGCCCATCGAAATACTTGGTGTCGGTAATCCAGGAAAAGGTATGCCGCGGTGTTTTGAAAACAAAGCCATAGGTCTCAACAGAATGCCTGTGTCTCACCGGAGTTTCAAAAGAGATATCCTCTATAGAATAAGACTTGCCTTCAGATAAAATCTCCATCTTTTGAGGATAGCTCCGCAAGTATGGAAAAATCACAGCATCCTCATTCAGAGCATCCGAGGGGGCAAACACCATACCCCGCTGCTTCCAACCACCCTCGGTCATAGCCTCAATCATGATATTGATGTCGCCGGAATGGTCCAGATGTTTATGAGACAGGATAATAGCCTTCAGTTTTGAAGCATCGAGTTTTCGCTTTATGCTGTGAACAAGGCAGCCGGGACCGGGGTCAAAAAGTATCTCAGTGCCGCCGAAATTCAGCCAGGCACCACCTGAAGCCAGAAACTGTTTGGTCACCACAAACCGAGCACCAGCCGTGCCCAGGAAACTTATTACATCTGACAAGTCTTCCACAACCCTAATTATATCAGGAAAGCTAGCCTATCCATCCAGCTTTCTGTTAAAATTGGCTCAGCCTTTTACTTGGCGAAAAAGGAGATAAATGACAGCATTACAGGACGAAGTCGCCCAGCTTCTAAAGGAATTTCAGGCTAAAACCGGTAAACTGCTGACTATAGGAACCGTCGAATCAGCTACCGGTGGCAGGATAAGCGACAAGATAACCAACGTTTCGGGCAGTTCCGACTACTATAAGGGCTCCATAATTTCCTACAGTAACGAAGCCAAGACAGACATTGTCGGGGTAAAAAAACAGACCCTCAAAAAACACGGCGCCGTCAGCTCTCAGACAGCGATAGAAATGGCTGAAGACGGCAGGAAACTGCTCAAGGTAGATATCTGCATTTCCGATACCGGCATTGCCGGACCCACCGGCGATATGCCGGGGAAACCCGTAGGGCTATTCTATGTCGGCATATCAGCCAAAGATACCAGCCTGGCTAAAGAGCACCACTTTCATGGCAACCGCGAAGAAAACAAGCAAAAAGCGGCTGAAATTGCACTCACCCTATTAAAAGAATATCTGCAAACACTCCTCGATGAAGGGGGTGATAGCACCTTGGAAGAAAAGCACGTGGTCACCTGCTTTCTTGAGCACCGTGGTAAAATCCTTATTTTGAGGCGGAGCGGTCGGGTTAGCACCTATCGTAGAAGCTGGGCTGGAGTCAGCGGCTATATAGAGACAAACGCCGATGACCAGGCATTCACCGAAATCAGCGAGGAAACAGAGCTGTACAAAAAAGACCTGAAACTGGTAAAGAAGGGCAAGCCATTAGAAGTTATCGATGAAAACTTGAAACGGAAGTGGATAGTGCATCCATTCCTCTTTCACGTAAGGTCTCCGGAAAAAATCAAGACCGATTGGGAGCATACCGAGGTTAAGTGGATTAAACCGGGAGAGCTAAAGAAATACGAGACTGTACCCGGGCTGGCGAAAGCCCTGGCGCGGGTAACCAAATGATATTTATGTCTTTAATCCCTCAAATTCCCAGAGGTTGAATATGCTGGCTAAGGTAATGAGCTGCGCAGTAGTCGGGCTGAAAGGAGCCATTGTCGAGGTAGAGGTTGATATCTCTCCGGGGCTACCTTCTTTTACCGTCGTCGGCCTGCCGGATACCGCCGTACAGGAAGCTAGAGAACGAGTTCGTGCCGCCATCCGCAACTCCGGCTGTACCTTCCCGATGAGACGAATTACAGTTAACCTGGCACCGGCTGACCTTAAAAAAGCCGGCCCTGCTTACGACTTGCCCATAGCCATCGCTATACTTCTCAGTTCCGAGCAAGTATATTCCGACGTGACAAAAACACTCTTCCTGGGTGAGCTTTCCCTGGATGGCAGCCTGCGGCACACTCATGGCATACTGCCCATGGTAGCTCTAGCCCAAGAAAAAGGATTATCGGATGTATTCGTTCCTGCCGATGATGCCAACGAAGCCTCCATGCTTGACGGCATTAAAGTCATCCCGTCTATATCGTTAGCACAGTTGGTCAGCCACCTCCGGGGAGAGCTATCAATTCCTCAGTATCATCCTGACAAAGACTGGCGAGACATAACCACTGACTTCGCTCATGCTGATTTGGCGCACATAAAGGGACAGGAACACGCCAAGCGGGCTCTAGAAGTAGCCGCGACCGGTGGTCACAACATACTCATGTCAGGACCTCCGGGCAGTGGCAAGACAATGCTGGCTCGCGCCCTGCCTTCCATCATGCCGGCAATGACTTTAGTCGAAGCTCTGGAAGTAACTAAAATCTACAGCGTCAGCGGGCTTCTTTCCAGTGATACGCCTCTGATAAACCAGCGCCCTTTCCGCTCGCCGCATTACACCATCTCTCATGCCGGACTCGTTGGCGGTGGGCACTGGCCCAGGCCTGGTGAGATAAGCTTAAGCCACCGTGGCGTGCTCTTCCTAGACGAGTTCCCCGAATTCAGCCACATGGCTCTGGAATCATTGCGCCAGCCAGTAGAGGACAAGGTCGTCACCATCAGCCGCGCCCAGGGCAGCGTAACCTTTCCCGCCAACTTCATGCTGGTAGGCGCCATGAACCCCTGTCCCTGCGGCTATTATGGAGACCCGGTTAAAGAGTGCAAGTGTTCCTCCAGCGAAATCTCACGCTATCAGAAGAGAATAAGCGGACCACTTCTCGACCGCATCGATATTTATGTCGAAGTTCCCAGAGTTGAATACGAGAAGCTTACCGATGAAACACTGGGCGAAAGCTCGGAAAGAGTCCGAAGCAGAGTTGAATCCGCCAGGCAGATTCAACAGAAGCGCTTTGAAGGGACGAAGCTGACCTGCAATGCCGAGATGACGCCCGTAGAGGTCAAGGAATCCTGCCGTGTAGAGCCATCGGCTCAAAGCCTGTTAAGGACAGCTATGAAACAGCTCCACCTAACTGCCCGCGCCTTCCACCGCGTCCTCAAGCTAGCCCGAACTATCGCCGACCTGGATAGAGCCGAGATCATCAAAGCCAACCATCTCGCCGAAGCCCTTCAGTACCGGCAGAGAAGCACAAGCTAGGCAACAAAACACACTGTGTGGGAAAAATCAGGCACTACGCCACATAGTCTATCCCATCTCATGTGTCGCGCTATTCAGTTAAGCCAATGTCTTATCGCTAAGCCAGACCCGGTTTTTAGTCGGCGGCAGACTTATCTTTCCGTCCACGGAAAGCGGGAGGTCCAAGAAGCTGACCTCCGTCCACTACTATAGTCGTGCCTGTTATATATTTAGCCAGGTCGGAGGCCAGAAATAGAACGGCACCAGCCACATCATCTGGCTCACCCATACGAAGCAAAGCAATTGACTCTACCGCAGCTTCGCCAGCTGCTGGCTCTTTCCACAGCGCTTCGCTGAGTCGCGTCTTTATTAGTCCCGGGGCAATTGCATTAACCCTGATGCCCCACTGGCCCCATTCCTTTGCCATGACCTGGGTCAACATGATATAGGCAGCCTTCGTAACACTGTAAATATTGAGATCACTAGCTCTCAAACCACCCACTGAGGAAGTATTTATCATACAGCCACCACCCTGCTCTTTCATCACCCTAGCCACCAGCTGTGCCAGAAAAAAAGGACCTCTCAGGTTAACGCTAAAAGTCGTGTCCCAGGCCCATTCTTCAGCATCCAGCAGTGGTCCAGCATATGGATTCGTGCCAGCGTTGTTGAACAGAACATCGATGCGGCCAAATTCTTTCATAACCGTGCTGACTAGATTTTTTGAGTCTTCGACCTTGGCAACATGGGCGGCCACCGCCAGGCTTCTCACACCTTTAGCCTTGACTTTTTCAGCCACCTGCTCCAGGTCAGACAATTTCCGGCTGGCTACCACCACATCAGCGCCAGTGCCAGCGAAAGCCAGGGCACTGGCTTCGCCAATGCCTCGACTAGCTCCACTCACCAACACCACCTTGCCCTTCAAAGATATTTTAGAAAAGTCCATCTGTTTTCCTCCTTATTTTGACTGCCTAAAAAAGTTAGCACGCAAAAACCTCGAAGTCAAGGCCACGATGTCATGTAATCTCTACTCTTAATTCTCTTAACTAACCAATAGCTGGTTTTGAGGCTATGATTAATAAACGCCCCGCTTCCAAAAGATCATCCTGTGGCAATGTGAACCTTATCTTTCGAATGCCATGTGTAAAAGAAGACCCTGGATAAGCACAATCGAATTTCCACCCTGTCCTCCGAAATAATAGAATTAATTCATGCATATTCCACACACGTAAATCTAATTGAAAGTCACCATCCAACATAAACGTCTTATCATCGATCTGCCTCATAAATGTCCACTTATCTTTGTGCCGTGATGTTTGAGAATCGAATTGACGCTCATATAGGATAAGCCGGTCCTTTATTCGTTCAAAGCTGCGTTCTGAGAAATTACGAAGCAGCCAATCCCTATTAACGATATCTAAGGCAAAGAAGGCACCCGGCTTAACGAGCTTTAGGCATTGCCTTAATATATCATCATTAGTATCATCATCGTAGAAACCAAACGACGTCCACAGGCAGAAGATACCATCGAAAGGCTCTTCGTTAGAAAGCGCTGATTGGATCTGCCTCATATCCACGACTTTGAAACGGACTTTATTCTCGACTTTACGTTTTTGTGCTCTTTTTCTGGCTATTTCTATGTAAGCAGGTGACAAATCCGTTCCAAGCACGTTTATCCCCCGCTTCCCCAACTCTATCGAGTGACGACCAATACCGCAATTCAAGTCCAGTACCCTTTTTGGCTTGTACCCTTGTATATCAAGCAAACTCAAAATATCTCTTATTTCTGTCCGTGCCTGTGGGCTAAGCTCTCGTAATATGCTTAGAAAAAGCTGTGGATTCTCTTCGAATAGTTCTTCTGTCCAGTGCTGCATCGGTACCTCCTTTAATCTCTATCCCCAAATAGCATCCAAAATCTTTATCCGCATCACCCGCCACACGGGTATGAAAGCAGCCACAAGGGACACAATCAGCAGGATGAAAGCCATACGCGCAGTATAAACAGGCTTGGTTGTGAGATAGGCAGGACCGAAGGGGAACTCGAAAGGATGACGGGCTTCTATGGGTATTATCACATACTTGAAGGCTAGAATGCCAATAATTAACCCAATAACCGCGTAGAACAATGCCCGGATTAAATAGGAGATGGTGATAGAACGAGATTTAATGCCTATGGCACGCTGTATGCCAATCTGGCGCCGCCGATTGACTACATCAACATAGGTGACTATAAAGACCGTAATTCCGGCTATGAGGTAGTTGACTACATTTAATATCTGGTTTATCAGGACAAAGCTCTCAGTCATGCTCTCCACAAGCCCGGCAGTTTCATCCCACGTCTGGAAAGCGAGGCCATTCCGCATACTGGCTATTCGTTCAATTATCAGCTCGGGGTCGACGCCTTCTTCCAGCTTCACGCGTATGCTGGTAGCCTTTTTATTCATATTAGGCATTACTGAGTTGAACTCCAGGTCGGTCACAAAAGCCTGTATGTCAGTTTGAATGAATCCGGTATCGAAAATGCCTTTAACCGTGTACTGCTTCTCAATGCCATTGCTATAAGTTACCACCACTTTGTCACCAGCATGTACATAGCGCAATGAGCTGGAATACAATTCGATATCATCGAGGTCAGCACCGGCTAGCTGAACGCCCAGTAGTATCTGCCCTCGGTCGCGCGAGTCAAGATATATGCCCTCAATTAGAGACTCCGCAACCTCGAAAACCATCATCTCTTGCGCCGGGTCAATACCGATGACAACACAATTGACCCGCTCATCTTCAAAAGTAACGTAGGCATTTATGTTGTTCCTGGCACTGGCAGCTACAACGCCATCTATGGATTCAATGCTCTGTACAAGGTCATCAGCGTGGCTTATGACGGTATCATCACCTCCAGGCTCGATGATGATATCTCCTGAATAGGTCTTTATCAGTATAGTATTCATGCTCACGGTTGCCCCGCTTATCAGTCCCGGGACGAAGAGAAGATTCATGGTCACCAGGACTAGCATGAAGATTGTTAACAGGATGATGCCGATATTCCCCCTAACAATCGACTTTAAGGCAAGGAATGTTGCAACTCTGAACAACCCAGTCATTATATCTGGCTACCTTCCTTTACCATTTTGCCATCGCTGAGCACGATTAGACAGCGGGCATATCCTTTATCGTCAGGGTCGTGTGAAACAAAAATAATGGTGACCTTCATCTCCTGATTAAGATTGACCAGCGTCTCCATAACCTTCCTGCTGGATATAGTGTCCAGGTTGGCACAGGGCTCATCGGCAAATATAATCCTGGGACTGTTTATCAGGGCACGGGCAATAGCCACCCTCTGCTGCTCGCCACCAGACAGCTCCTTGGGGTAATGACGTATCCTTTGCCCCAAGCCAACCAGCTCAAGCAGATCCTTAGCCCTTCCCTTAAAGTCGACCCCCTTCTCACCGAGCATCATGCCGGGCAAATAAACGTTCTCATGAGCCGTCAGCTCAGCAAGCAGGGCATATTCCTGGAAAACGTAGCCCAGATGTTGGAGACGCAGCGTGGCTCGAGCGTCATCTGAGAGTTTGGTTACGACCTCATTATCAATGATTATCTCGCCAGAAGTAGGGCGGTCGAGCAAACCAAGCTGCCTGAGCAATGTGGATTTTCCCGAGCCGCTCTTGCCCATAATGCAGACCATATCGCCATCGGCAATACTGAAAGATATATCGTCCAGCGCCCTGACCTGCACATCGCCAAGCCCGTACATTTTGCTTAAATTTCGAACTTCTAACATATGTCCATAAATAAACCTTTGCCTATCACCTGACAGAGCCTATCCTTTTCTGTACTTTCTCCCAGGAATCGGTGATAAGAAAACTGTCCTCCATATTATCGAGCATCATGAGGAACTTAGTCATAGGTGCTGAAAACGTAAGCATATTTTGGTTAACAAACGGACGGGCTGAGATATCGAACAGCCCGATAACTCCTCTGGGACGTTTAGATTTACCTTCAAGGTAAGGGTACTGAACAATCGAGCCACAGCCGGCGCTGAACGGGGCAAAAACTCCATTCGGCTCGGATTCATCGAAATTCGCCAGCGTAAACAGACCGGCAAGGACATCAGGTTGGGCGAAGAAGATAACAACCTCCGGATTATCTGACTTCTCAAGATTGTCCCATCTCTTGAAGACTATATAACGAGCCGGTGCCTTAAACGGAGGCGCGTATTTCATTCCCTCCGTAACAAGCTCTGGGGATTTTTTGTAGCGCTCACCCTCGAGCCTTCCCGGAATTCCACAGGAGAGGAAATATTCAAAGTCGGGCATAATTCTCTGGCTGAATCCGAGATATCGCCTGCCACCAAAGCAACCAACTGAGTCGGCATTGTAGCAGAATGAGTCCCCTTTCCTTACCTTTAACAGGTCACCGATTACACACCTGTGCCCCGATGTAGGCTTAATCAGTTCAGCATGGCCTTCTTCATCAGTATAATAGAAGGCAATCGGGAGTTCGGCACCGTTAAAGTACCTTTTCCACAGTACGCCGAATTTCTCTTTAATCTTCATGCCCATAGAGTAACTCTCCTGTCTGATTTTGCAGCGGCAAATAGCGAACTAGTGGACAAACCGCATGGTTACAAAAGCTACAGCCACATAGAGGAACACGCCTATGAGAACAGAAGGCACGATCCCCCATCTGGGTAAGATAAATATCATAGCGACGGCATATAGTATCCAAGCTGGTATCAAAAACAGCATGCCTTTGAAGTATGAGACCGTGGCACCGATACCACTATTAAAATATATTATGAGCAGAGTCACGAGGGTGATACTGGGAAAAAACGCCACAAATGCGGCAAGCAGCCCTTTACCCTGGCTTCCAAAATAAGTTACCAGAGTCACAATTGTTCCGCCGAGGACGAAGTATAACGACAGTAATTTAACATCCATCGCTTGCCTCCCGTGCTATTCGCCAGCGCTGAAGAGATATACTAGTCAGGATTAAAGGCTTTTGTCAATTTTATGAGTAAGACTCACCGCCTGATGGGTACATACCATTGACAAGGGGATTATAATATGATAGGTGCAGACAACCTTAACATCCGGGGGTGAATAAAATGACCACTTTACAGAAAACTTTGCTCTACATCTTCCTCGCATTCGCTATACTTTTCATCGGCCTGCTACCGCTCGAACCTTACACGTGCAATTTCGTCATTAAAGCTATACCGGCAATAAGCCTGGCCGCGCTGGCATTTATAGCAGTCTCCGATTCGAGAGGTAAGTTACTGTCTGCGTCTCTGCTATTTTGCGCCGCTGCCGATATCGCCCTGGAGCTAGAAGCAGGAAAGTATTTCATTATCGGCCTAGGATTATTCCTCATCGCCCACATACTGTTCATAATAACCTTCTCCAGAGATTTCAAAGCTCAAAAATCCCGGATTCCTGTCATCATTATGCTTATCGTCTATGCCAAGATGATGGCTTTTGTCATGACGCCCTATCTCAAAGATATGACAATACCGGTCTATATCTACTTAACTGCTATAACTTTGATGGCAATTTTCGCATCGCTGAGGGTATCAAAGAACGATTTCACATTATATGGAGCCATATCTTTCATAGTTTCCGATTCGATTATTGCCCTAAATAAATTCATGATGCCGGTGCCGGCGGCGGATTACCTTATTATGATTACATACTACCTGTCGCTGTTCCTTATAGTTTACGGCTTTTCGAAAGAATAACCGATGGTGAAATAAGAAAATAAAATTACCCTGCGGTGAATCACGCATAATGAATAAGGCTGGATATCCTTTTCTCTGATATCCAGCCTTACACTGCGTACTTCTTGTTCAATCTTCTTCCACTACCTCCTTTTTCTGGATTCTTTCTGAGCGGCGTCTAGCCTGTAGCCTTGGCAGTAGCCTTGGCTCGCCGCGCCCTCCTGGCAGCCTCGACAAGACCGCCCATGGTCGGATACCAAACATACGCTACCGGGAAGAGGATGACTGGTATTGCCAGTGCTAGTGCTACGATAATCTCGACTGTCATTGTTTTTACCTCCTTTCTTTATTTTCCCTTATCTCGACCTTCCGCCTATAGTTTAACATGCTAGTATCGCTGTGACTTCCGCCTCAATACCTGTTTCCAATAACCAGAAACACCTAAAACAATCGCTTCAATCCATCACTTCATGCCTACCTGACACCATATTTGAATAGGTATATATGCTCATCCATGTCGCTATGCAGCTTCAAATGTCGAATCCGCTGTCAAGATGAGGTTTTGATACAGAGTATTAAGGAGAAAGGGAAATACTGGCAATCACCTAGGCCTTTGAACAATAAGCTTAAGATAAAGAAGAGACCCGCGTGGTTTTCTTAATTGGCAAATGGTATCATGCTACAGGCAATGTGAAGAAAAAGGTGCTACCTTTTCCCTTACGGCTTTCCACCCACACCATTCCCCCGTGCAGTTCCACGAGCCGTTTCACCATAGCCAGCCCTATGCCAGCTCCTCCACGTCCCCTCCGTCGCGACCGGTCTGCCTTGTAGAAATGGTCGAAAACATGAGGTAAGTCCTCGGTAGCTATGCCGCTTCCGGAATCTGATACAGATACCGTAACCAAACCCGGTGTCTTTAAACCTGCGCCGATTTTAATAGCCCCACCAGCTCGCGTATATCTGAGAGCGTTGTCAATAAGATTATGCATAACCTGACGTATACGGTCCCTGTCGATAAATACCGCTGGTAATTCTTCTGATAGCTCCGCACTAATGGAAATTCGGTTCTCATAGCAGCGGCTCTGGACACTGGCTATCTGTGCCGAAATGAATTCGCCCAACTCGGTGGCACTCTGAGATAACTTAAGCTGACCTGCCTCCGCGAGTGACAGGTCCCTAAGGTCGGTCACCAACCTAGAAAGGAGCACGGTTTCATCATATACCGAGGCGACTTGCTCCGGCGTAGGAGTGATAACTCCATCGAGCCAGGCTTCCAGATTCCCCTGAACAATGCTGAGCGGATTGCGCAACTCATGGGCGATGTCAGCCAGAAACTGACGTCTGCTCTTTTCCTTCTTCTCCAGCTGTTCAGCCATGGTATTAAAAGCATCGGATACCTCACCAATCTCATCATCAGTCTTCTGTGAAACCCGATATGAGAAATCGCCGGCGGCAACTTTACGTGCCGCCAAAGTCAGTTGTCTCATAGGTCCGGTAATGAGCCAGCTGAACAAAAAACCCAGGGCAACGCCGACCAGGACAGCTACCCAAGCTGCCAGCCACAGAGAATTACGAACGGCATCGAGGAAAGCTTGTTCCGCCTCACCCATATAGCAGGGCATGCCACCCTGAACACCAGAGCCTGCCCCGGGGTACATCGAACCAGGTGGGGCTTGTCCCTGGTAGCTTTCCTGACAGTAGCATCTGAACTCATTCTGGACCGAATTATTCACCCACATGGCTATAACGCCCACACTCACCAGGGCAATTCCCACGAAGAGCAGTGATAGTTTCACCGATAACTTACGTAACATCATTTCTCCAATTTGTAGCCAACGCCCCGTACTGTAACCAGCGGGTTGGTAGATTCAGGTGCCAATTTTGATATCTTCTGTCTGATATTCTTAATGTGAGCATCTATAGTTCGCTCGTAACCTTCGTAAGACTCGCCAAAGGCTGAATCCATTAGCTGAAGCCTGGTATAAACTCTACCGGGATTACGAGCCAAGACAGAAAGCAGTTTGAACTCAGCAGCAGTTAAACTAAGTGCTTGCCCCAAATAGATTGCCTCATGTTTTTCCGAGTCCAGGCGAAGGTCTCCAGCATCAATCTGCTCACCTTGCTTCAGCCCTTCCCTGTACCTCCGCAATACAGCACTGACTCTGGCGGCAAGCTCACGGGGGCTGAACGGTTTGGTGACATAGTCATCAGCGCCGAGTTCAAGGCCAACGATTTTGTCCGTCTCCTCATCTCGAGCTGTAAGCATTATAATCGGCACGTTCGATTGCTTCCTGATAGTTCGGCAAACCTCCAAACCATCCAACTCAGGCAAATTTAAATCCAGAAGGATAAGGTCTGGTTTATGGATCTGAGCCTGCCCGATGGCAGCTTTGCCATCGGCAGCGATGATGACATCATAGCCATCCTTTACAAGATATGCCCTGATGAGTTCGCAGACCTTAGGTTCATCATCTACCAGTAAAATCGTGCTATGTGCCATCGCCTGCCCACCGTGCTGCAGTCTGAATTGTAGCATATAAAATTGTTAGGGGCGAAGCTCGACCACTTCGCCCCTATTGCTTAGGAGGTGTATTTTGATACGTCGGTATTCCGACTGGACAGTTATCATAAAATTGACTACCTGTATCTGTGACACGGCATCTGGTAGCCGGAATCGTCATCACCAGATAACTCACCCGGCCCTTAACCTGCCCCAAGACCAGCACAATAACCCCCACCTCCACAACCTCCACATCCACCACCATTACCGTCAAATGGACAGTCTGCATACTGCTGGCCGGGACACTGTGAGCAATCATACGATACATAAGGACAATTCAAAACCGAGGTGTCATTTTCCTTAGCCAGGACCAGCCCAGCACCTATGACCAGTACCAACACTGCAACCAGTATTGGAATCCCGATTTTCAAAAGCTTGCTCATGTACATTAGTCTCCTTTCTGATATAAATAATAGCAGGCTAATGTGAACCTATTGTGAAGATAGTGTGAGGTTTTTGTGAATTTTGATGATGCGGCTAATGATTATTTGCCTTTAGCTAAGGATTCTCACATAGAGCTAATGGTATCCCGTGCCGACATCGTATTCATT
The DNA here is from genome assembly GCA_964400675.1 of uncultured Dehalococcoidales bacterium. GTDB lineage: Bacteria > Chloroflexota > Dehalococcoidia > GIF9 > UBA5629 > 9FT-COMBO-48-23. The sequence continues at coordinate 88,033 of CAYNVO010000005.1, forward strand.
CAACTCAGTCTGGAACCACAATTGCCACAGAACCTTGACGGAGCAGTAATGGCGGCTCCGCATCTGGCACAATAAGATTCCAGGGTTGAACCGCAGCCTCCGCAGAATTGCTGCCCTGGGGCAACCTTGCACCCGCACTTAGGGCAAGCGACGCTCTGCTGTATCCACTGAGGTTGCTGAGGCACCGGCCCATATTGCTCCGCTGGCTCTGCTACCAGATCTGCCTTTGTCTGTGACAACCTGCCACCACCCCAAATAGCCACAAAACAGACCGTGGGAACAAGTATAACGACAACCATGTTAAACCCAGAAGGAAGCCACAATATCAAGTTCAACAGCAGCCCTACCATTCCCAATACAATTAAAATACCACCTATAGTCCTCATGTATATGTCACCTTATCCAATAGAGATAACTGTTGAGCTAATTGTAACAAATCCACAGAAGGCAGCAAAAACTACGGTATTCAGAAGGAATATATTTGGCAGTGTGGCTTCACTTTCGTCTAATACGCCAACAAAGTGAAAAGCACACGGGCTTTCTGTCTTGGGCGTTTAGAGCCCAGCCGCAGCCAGTATATTCGGAACCAGCTCTTCTCTGCCGATAGCCATGACGTGGACCCCATCACAAACAGAATCCCTCTTCAGGGCAGCGATCATTCTGCCGGCAATCTCTATACCCTTGTTGAGCGCTTCACCTTTAGGTGCTGCAGCCAGCTCATCAATAAGGTTTTGGGGCACAAAAATGCCGGGCACATTATCGGTCATATACTTCGCCATCCTGGCTGAGGTCAGTAAAACAATTCCAGCTAGAATCTTGACAGGAAATTTTTGAGCATACGTCATGAACTTGGCAAAATTATCCAAGTCATAAATAGCCTGGGTCTGGAAAAATTCAGCTCCTGCTTCGACCTTCTTCTCAAACTTAAGCAGTTGAGGCTCTATAGGACTAGCTTCAGGAGTTACTATAGCTCCGGCGCAGAATTCCACAGTTCCATCGAGGTCATTACCTCCGAGGTCTTTGCCAGCTTCCAACTGACGGATTGTCATTAACAATTGAACCGAATCAAGGTCAAAAACACCTTTTGCTTCCTTATGGTCACCGACAGGCACGGCATCGCCAGTAAGGCAAAGGACATTTCTTACACCCCTGGTATAAGCAAAAAGCAGTTCAGCCTGAAGGGCAAGCCTATTTCTGTCACGACAGGTCATCTGCAATATCGGCTCACCGCCATGCTCTTTGATAGCCAGACAACCACCTATGGAAGGAAAACGCATAACCGAGCTCTGGTGGTCAGTAACATTCATGGCAGACACCTTGTCCTTGAGGAGGTCAATATGATGGTACATCTTCTCGATGTTCGTCCCTTTAGGTGGGCCAATCTCACTGGTTATGACAAACTCACCGGAGTTGAGAGCTTCTTTAAAGCGTGTTGTCATAATTCTTTCCTCCCACTTCACACAATTTTAATCGTCCGTGGTCTGGGCGTTGCCTGATAATTCTTAGGCGGCTGATACTTGCGCATCAAATCAAGCCTACCCTGCGCTTCCAGTCGCTGGTGGATAAGAGTCCATGCACAATCTTTCGTTATGTCAACTTCGCATTTACCCTTATTTGTGCCACCGCACGGCCCATTCAGCAAACCTTTATGGCATGCAGTCAACGGGCAGATACCTGCAGTCTGCCCGAGTATGCACTGGCCACACTGAACACAGACTTCGTGAAAATTGCCCGGCTCGTCCTCCAACCCGATAAACAGGGTATCAAGCGCTGGAATAACCGGTCTATCAATATATAAGCTGATTTTGTGCACTCCTAAAGCACAAGACATAACCAGAATGCAATTCGAACTGTTTATAGCCGCATTGTTCTCTCTGAGCGCCGCTTCCGTCATCTCATCACAAGCAGTTGGAATAACCGTCCAACCCGCCACGATTTTGCCCAACTCTTGCAGACGTTCCTTCATACCCAACACCTCATCCCTGCCTCCGGTTTTGGTCATGGTAGCACAAGTACCACAACCAACAATAAAGACCCTGTCTAATTCTTCAAGCTGCTCTTTGATTTCGTCAAAAGTTTTCTGCTTAGTGATAGATTTCATCTCACATTCTCCTAACTAACCAGTTCAAATTCCCGCACGCTGTATCATCCATCATCGCTCCAAATCACATCTTAGGCACCGATTAGCCTCATATTTGGCTTTATCCTCTGAGAAGCAAAGCTCTATCTCCTCAAAGCTGTGTCGCCTCTTATCGGTGGGGAGAGTCGGCACTTCCAGTCGAGGTTGTGCCTCCCATGTCTCTTCCTCCACTTTGGTGGCAGACTCTACAATGACCTCTGTCTTTAGGTCATACATCTCTACCCTTGAAGTATCTGCCTTAAGGTACTTATCTATGGCGAGAGCTCCTCTTCTGCCAGCAGCAATAGCATCTATTACCATGCCAGGACCGGTGACAAAGTCACCACCGGCAAAGACACCGGGAACATTAGTGGACAGAGTATTACTATCAACCGCAAGCGTCTCCCAGCGTGTGCGCTCGAGAGCACTGTCAGGAGGTAAGAACGACAGGTCGGGAGCTTGCCCAACTGCAGCAATTACGGTATCTGCTTCGGCAAAAAATTCCGAGCCGGAAATCGGCACAGGGCGTCGTCGTCCACTGGAATCCATCTCGCCTAATTGCATGCGAATACATTGCAGGCCAGTCACCTTCCAATTATCACTGGCTATACGAGTAGGACTGATAAGAAAATTGATTCCCAAGCCCTCAATCATCGCCTCATCATATTCAACCTCGGTTACCGGCATCTCTTCTCTGGACCGTCGGTAAAAGATGCTGACTTCATCAGCACCGAGACGTAAAGCCGTGCGTGCAGCATCAAGAGCTACATTGCCACCACCAATGACCGCCACCCTATGCCCAACTCTAACCTGCTTACCAACCTTAACGTCTCTCAGAAATCTTAGCCCATAGTGAAAACCTTCTACATCCTCGAGTTCTCCAGGTATGCCTATCTTCTGGCTCCTCTGGGCCCCAGCAGCAATAAAAGCAGCGGCAAAACCATCTCTCTTGATAAGGTCATCCACGGTGTAGTTTACACCTATAGGCGTATCATATTTTATGTCAACCCCACGTTTGGCTATATATTCTATCTCCTGCTGAATGACTCGGTGAGGCAACCTGAACTCAGGTAGAGCGACAGAGAGCATGCCCCCGCCAACAGGAAGTGCCTCAAAAACAGTGACTCCATAGCCCATCTGAGCCAAATAGTAAGCACAACTCAACCCGGTGGGTCCAGCACCTATTACTGCCACTTTCTGCGTCTTAGTTCGAGGGAAAGGCTCAGGTGGAGGTAATTCGGCTACATGGTCAAAGTACCAATCAGCGACGAACCGTTTAAGCGATCTTATAGCTACCGGATCGTCAAGTTCTCCACGACGGCATCTGCTTTCGCAGGGATGGTGGCAAATACGACCGCATATTGCCGGAAACGGATTTCGTTCTCTGATTGTTTCAACAGACTCCAGATATTCACCAGCCGCAATATGAGCTATATATTTAGGGATGTTAATCCCCACAGGACAAGTGTGCTGGCACGGCGATATCATTAGCGAATCACACACAGCAGCAGGACACTTTTTCTCCTTTATATGAGCTTCGTACTCGTCCCTGAAGTAATTTATGGTTGTAAGGACAGGGTTAGGACATGTCTGACCCAAGCCGCACAACGAGCATTCTTTAACCGTCTTTGCTATATTAAGCAGTGTATCGATGTCAGTATCAAGACCTTTGCCTTGAGTAATCCTGGTCAGAATTTCCAGCATCTGCCGTGTCCCCAAACGACATGGAACACATTTGCCACAGGACTCAGTCTGAGTAAAACTAAGGAAGTATCTAGCTACCTCCACCATGCAGGTAGCCTCATCCATAACCACCATGCCACCGGAACCCATGATAGAACCTAGTTTAGCTAGTGAGTCATAGTCAACAGGGGTATCTATAAACCTTGTTGGAATACACCCACCAGACGGGCCACCTGTCTGCACCGCTTTGAAGCGTTTGCCTTTAGGTATGCCACCACCGATGTCTAAGATGACAGTAGATAAGGGTGTGCCCATAGGCACTTCCACTAGGCCGCTATTAGCAATCTTTCCAGTTATCGCGAAAACTGCAGTTCCTTTGCTTTTCTCGGTGCCTAGGCTGGCAAACCACTCAGCACCCTTATCGATAATTACAGGAACCGCAGCCAGTGTTTTTACATTATTGATATTGCTGGGCTGTCCGCCCAAACCCGATTGCGCCGGGAAAGGTGGGCGAGGTCGGGGCATACCTCTTTTACCCTCGATGGAAGCAATCAATGCGGTCTCCTCACCACAGACAAAAGCGCCAGCACCCTCTTTGACATGAATTGTAAAAGAAAGGTTCGAGCCCAGGATATTATCACCCAGAAAACCCCTCTCTCTGGCTTGCTCCAAGGCAATTCGAAATCGTTTCACCGCCAGAGGATATTCAGCACGGACATATACATAACCATCTTTAGCACCCATGGCATATCCGGCAATAGTCAAACCCTCGATAACAGAGTGAGGATCAGCTTCCAGAATAGAGCGGTCCATAAATGCCCCGGGGTCACCTTCATCGGCGTTGCAGATAACGTACTTAGTATCGCCCTGTGAATTCCGACAAAAGTCCCACTTTCGCCCTGTAGGAAAGCCAGCCCCTCCCCTACCACGCAATCCCGATTTCTTGATTTCCTCAATGACCTCTTCAGGCGTAACCAGAAGAATCTTCCTCAGCGCTCTATAGCCATCTCTAGCAATATAATGGTCAATCTTCTCAGGATTGATGTGCCCGCAATTACGCAAGATGACACGCTGTTGCTTACCGTAGAAGTTTATCTCTGAATAGTACGGGATGCTTTGACCAGTAACCGGGTCGCGATAGAAGAGACGCTCCACCGGCTTACCATTTTTGAGATGTGAAGTAACAATGTCCGCCGCATCTCCAGACTCTACGTGCGTATAGAAAATACCTTCAGGTTCAACAACTACATTAGGGCCTTGCTCACAAAAACCATGACAGCCAGTAAAGTCTACTTCAACATCCGCTAATTTCTGCCGTTTTACCTCAGTCTTAAGCGCCGCATAAACGGCATCACTTCCCCCAGAGACACAGCCCGTACCCTGGCAAACGAAAATGACCCTCTTATCCGCCATGTTATTCTCCGCCCTTTTTTTCACTGAATAATTGCGCTACTTTTTTGGGATTCATGTGCCCATAGGTATTAGCACCGATAACTATGTTAGGTGCCAGGGCACAAACACCTATGCAGGCAACAGTCTCCAATGTATACTCATAATCAGGGGAAGTCTCCCCTTCCTCAAGCCCCAGCTGTCGCTTCACCAATTTCAATATTGTCTTTCCCCCTCTAACATGGCAGGCAGTTCCTCGACATACCCTAACAACCTTTTTACCCTGCGGCTTTGTATACAATTGCTCATAGAAAGAGATTACCCCTTGCACTTGCACAGGGAATAAACCCAGAGCTCTAGCTATTGGCTGTGCCGTTACGGGAGGTATGTATCCAAACTCTTCCTGTATTTTCTGAAGGAGTGGTATCAACGCCCACCTTTGACCTTTATACTCAGCTATAAGTTCAGCTATTCGCGCCATGTCAATCTCAGGTTTTCTTATCATCTCAGCCATCGCTTCCAATCCTTTCTAACCTCACCCGGCAAGTTTTGAGTGCCGGAGTTTTAGTCCGAGGGTCTAGAACAATACCAAATAGCTCATTGACATGGCTTTCTGGAAAAGACATAGGCATAAAAACCACCCCTTGATTAAGAGTGTCCACAACCCTAGCTACAGCAGGCACTTCACCTGTAGGCGATACTACCCTGACCATATCGCCATCTTTAACATTGAGTTCACTAGCATCGAACTTGCTTAGCTCCAAAAAAACTTGGGGCGAAAATTTTTTCAGTTTCGAAGCCCTCGAGCTTCTGGAGCCGGTGCCAAATTGATACAGTGTAGTCCCAGTCAACAGGGTTAGATGATACCCATCTTCCGGGCTTGCCTGCGGGGTATAACCCACCGCAGAGAACTTCATTTGCCCGCTCGTAGTTTGTTCCTTAACAAGACGATGACTTCTCATGTCCAGCTTGTCATAGTCCACGCCCCGATACAAGGGTACCAATTCTGCAATCTCATTCATAATCTCACGGGGTGAAGAATAAGACATTGAAGCGTTCATCATGCCAGCTAGCCGAAGTATTATCTCCCAATCAGGTAAGCTGTCCCCTATTGGCTCCAATGCCTTTCGTATCTTCTGAACCGTACCGTCAAAGCTGGTAAAAGTACCTTCCTTTTCAGCAAAGCTCGCAGCCGGCAAGACCACTTTTGCCAGCTTAGCCGTCTCGGTGAGAAACATATCCTGCACTACCAAGAAATCGAGCGATCCCAATGCCTGTCTGACAAAGTTTGAATTTGGAAAACCTACCGCCGGATTCTCCCCCACAATATACATACCCTTTATCCTGCCTTCTTTTGCTCCGCCAATCGTCTCTAAAGCTGTTAGTCCTGCACCCGCTGGCAACTGGCATCCCCAGCGAGCCTCGAAATTACTCCTGACTTGAACATCGTCCAAGTTTTGATAACCAGGCAGGAAATCGGGCAAGGTTCCCATATCACTGGCACCTCGTCCGTTGTTATCTCCCTGCAGCGCATAGATGCCACACCTGCTATCTCCAATATTGCCTGTTAACATCGCCAAATTAGCCAAGGCAGCTACGCTATCTACCCCATTAATATATTGTGTAATACCATCACCATACACAATAGAAGCTTGACTAACCCCTGCAAATAGCCGGGCAGCCTGATATATCTCCTCAACTGGGATACCTGTGACTTTTTCTACATACTCTGGCGTATATTCTCTTAAAGCATCAGTCAGTGCCTCAAAACCGCTTGTCCCGCTGGCTATAAAATCTTTATCCAGCAAATCCTCATCAATAATCACTTTAGCCATACCATTTATTAGAGCCAAATCCGTGCCGATTTTGGGCTTTAACCAGAGATGTGCCCAAGATTCGAGTTTGGTCCGCTGGGGATTTATCAATAGCAACTTGGCACCCTTGTACTTAACAGCACGCTTGATAGCGTATCCCAATAATGGTGCAGATGAAGTTGGATTAGCTCCAACGACCAGTATTACTTGCGACTGTTCAATGCCACCAATGGAGTTTGTCGTGCCACGATAGCCAATAGTCTCCCACAAACCTACACGACTGGCAGAATCATGAAGTCGGCTGCCGTTATCAACATTATTTGTGCCAAGTGTGCACCTGACAAACCGCTGCAACAGGTAGTTCTCCTCATTGGTACACTTAGAAGAGCCAAAAGCAGCCAGACTGTTGGACCCACAGGTTTCCCCTATTCGTTTGAATTCTTCAGCCACTACACATAAAGCTTCCTCCCAAGTCACTGCCTCAAAGTTGCCATTTCGTCTAAGCATGGGACTGGTCAGTCTATCTGGACTATGCACAAAATCATAGCCATAGCTCCCCTTGACACAAAGAGTGCCACGATTCAAAGGATTATCTTCGTCAGGGCTGGCTCGTACCAAGCGATTATCTTTCACCTCCAGGGAAATTCCACAACCACATCCACAAAAAGCACAGACTGTACGGACGGTTGTCTTGGTTGTCCCTGTATAAGCTCTGTCCTTTTCCATGATGGCACCGGTGGGACATAATGCCACACATGTTCCACAGAAAGTGCATTCGGAATTCTCTAACGGCAGGTCGCCAAGCGTTGCTGGCCTAGAGGCAAACCCCCGACCAAAGTAGTCAATAGCACCTTCGCCGACCAACTCCTGGCACGCCCTGATACATTTGGCGCAGAGTATACATTTGCTCAAATCTCTCTCAATGAATGGATTCACTTCCTCGATAACAGCCGATTGAGGTATCCTCTGAAACTCTACAAACCCCACACCCATATCTGAGGCGACCTTACGCAATTGACAACGATTGCCTTTATCACATACCAGACAAGAATCGGGATGGCTAGCCAGCATAAGCTTGATTACGGTTTTTCGGCGCTCCTGTACTCGCGGGGATTCAGTATTGATAACCATGCCCGGTGCTATGGGGGTAACACAGGATGCCATCAGCGCTCCAGACCGCTCATCTTCAACTATGCAAATGCGGCAGGCACCAATCGGCTCAAGGTAGGGATGATGACAAAGCGTGGGAATATCCACGCCGGACTCTCGAGCAAGGTCTAAGACGGTCATACCATGCTGACCGCTTATCTCTCGCCCGTTGAGCGTGATAGTGATTGCCTCCAAATTCACCTCTTCTCTATTCTAATCTGCCACGCAAGGTCAGTCACTAAAAAATCGCAACCTCAACCCATCTCAGGTTTTCAGTCACGCTCAATTTACAGCAAAACAGCCCGATACCACTCTACAGCAGATGCTTGCCCCTTGCTCAAAAGTCTAACGAATGAGTTTACTACATCTTAAAGAATGTGTCAAAGGAAACCACACCATGATACCAAAAACAACCACCGTCTACTGCCCAAGCAAAACAAATCGCACCAATAACACCTGTCTCCATTATAGTCTTCTACCAGCATCAAACTCTCTGTCTGCTATTAGTGCGGCCTGTTTCGCTTTACCTTACCTCCTCCGCTAGATATAATGAGCTTAGAATATCGTTTTATCTTTAATTACACCAAAGGAATATCTGAATGAAGCCTCTACAATTACTAAAGCGGTGTGAGGTCTTCGTCGGACTTGACGATGAAGACCTTCAGAAAGTAGCTGACCTGCCCTCATGGTATAGGAACACCTATAACGCAGGCGATTTCATATTCCGAGAAGGCGCATCATCAAAATATTTCTACGTTCTGGAAGAGGGAGAAATAAGCCTACTGGTTACATCACGTAAGGAGGGGACTAAGGAAACAGTCCAGGTTCCTGTTGATACCGTCACCAGAGGAGATATATTCGGTTGGTCGTCTCTAGTAGTTCCCCATTCCCGCAACATGTCGGCACTCTGTATCAAGCGCTCAACTGTTATATCTGTATCAGGCAATGAGCTTAACGAGCTTATGGATTCCAACCATTCGCTTGGCTACGAGATAATGAAAAGTCTGGTAAGAGTTATCGCCAGAAGGCTAAGAGATCTACAAGACAAATTGGTCGGCAAAGACGAACCGCCACTGCAAAAAGAAATACGCCCAGAATAATGCAGCTACTTCTTGAGTAACCGCTCCACTCTCTTCAACAACTCCTCAGGAGATACCGGCTTATCTACATAGTCCTCGGTCTCCAAAGTGAGTCCCTGACTGACACTCAGGGAAGTCTCACCACGTTTCTCTGAAAAGCTTGTCAGCATTATAACGGGTATCTTCTTAAGCTCGGAGTCTTTCTTAAGCTGTTCTGCAGCACCAAACCCATCTTTGACTGGCATTATTATATCCAGGATTATTAAATCAGGCTTCTCTTCTCTTGCCTTTGCCAATCCTTCCTCCCCATTGTAAGCAACTACCACTTCATAAGGCTTACTCTCTAAGACAAGCTTAGTTGACTCCACAAAGTCTTTATCATCATCAACAAGAAGAATCTTGGTTTTGCTTTTCATTATCCTGTCGCCTCCTCAAAGCATTTGACTACGATCTAGACTCATTGCTTCCCTTTAAGCAGCTTTTCAACACGATCCAATAAAACCCCGGGCAATATCGGTTTCTCTATATACTCATCTGGTTTAAGCGCTTGACCAGTCTCAAGCTCATAGCGGCGTCGGCTGGCCTCTTCCCGCACCGAGCTCAAAATAAGAATGGGCATATCACGATATTTAGACCATTTCGGAGACTGGAGTTCCTTATAGACAGCAAAACCATCAATCTTAGGCATCAAAAGATCAAGTATCAGCAAATCCGGTTTCTCCGAAGCAAGGTTATCCAGACACTCCATACCATCATGGGCAAAGACCAACGCATAACCCTGAGCCTCTAAAATCATGCTTATTGCATCTAGAATATCAGGGTCATCATCAACTACTAGAACTTTCTTGGCTATCATCTCATCTGCGCTGCAAAATTATACCAAATAGCATCACAACAATCTATATTGAAAAACAAAGCTCTACAACTGTATATACTGGCAATAATTACGCAGCCACTTTCGCTTTTTTGGGAAGCGTAAAGCAAAATTTGCTGCCCCTACCGGTCTCAGCACAGGGACTCTCAGCCCATATCTCACCACCATGGGCTTCTACAATTCTCCTCGATATAGATAAACCCAAGCCTGTCCCTTTATGCCCAACATTGCTACCCCGGAAGAAATCTTCAAATAACCTTGGCATATCATCAGGAGAGATACCACAACCGGTATCGGCTACTTCCACCAAAATTTCGTTGTCCGTCTCCATCACCCTTATAACCACCTCACCTTCATCGGTATAGTTAATGGCATTGTTCAGTAGATTGGTAATCACCTGTTGCAACCTGGTAGGAGCACCATAGACACAGGGTAGATTTGGCGGTATATGCACCGAGAATTTTAGCCCCTTATGCTCTGCCAAATTAGAACCCTCTTCAACAAAGCTATCTATAACTTCGGCAAGCGATACTTCCTTCATTTCGTGGACTAATTGACCTGTCTCAATGCGAGGAACATCCAGTAAATTGCTTATAAGGTTGAGAAGCTCATTAATCCTCTCGCTAGCTCTTTGCATCATGTGTTTTTGCTTCTCATTTAACTCGCCGGCAAAGCCGCCAAGCAGCACGCCTAAGAAACTCTGTATAGCAGCAAGAGGAGCTTTCAAATCATGAGCGGCGATGCTGACAAAGCGAAGGAACTGTTTTTTTTCTTCTTCCAGCAGCTCTGCTCTCTCCAAAGCAATAGCTCCAAGATTGGCCAGAGCGCCAAAGAAATCTATCTCATGCTTGGAGAATCTACGCGGCACTGAAGTATAAATACGCACAATACCAATGACCTGATCACGTCGCGTAAGAGGCAAGGAAAGTAAAGATGTCACACCCTCTTTCTTCGCCTGGTCCTTATATTGAACTCGCGGGTCAGTTGTAGCATCAAGAATTGCCACCGGTTTACCATCAAGAGCCTGAGCTATGGCAGCATCTACTCTTACCGGTCCTTTCCGCACATACCAATCACTCAGTCCACAGGCCACACTATGTATTAGCTCTTGACGGTCCGGGGTGAGCAACATTAAGGAGCATCCTTTAGCATCCGCTGCATCACTAATGCTGTGCACAATAGTTCGAAGCACATCTGGAGATGCCAGATTGGAGTTGAGTTTTTGTGCTATATCGTAGAGTATTTTATAGCACTGTCCTGTTTTCATCTGCCCAATTACCACCTGCACCCTACTATTATAACCAGGCGCTCAACAGATAAAGGATTTGCTACTTAAGCCTAAAGCGTATATGTAACAGCACAGTTTTGTCAAGCTCTACATGTATCAGGCCGTTAATTCCGGTCACCTTTCACGCTAATTTCAATGAACGATAGCTCGCCAATTGGAAAACTGTTTGGAGTTGAACGGGTAATATTTTATTTTCGTACACGCCTCAATTCAAAAATGACTGGGTTAGTTGGGTCAGGACAAGCCACTGTAGCCTTATCCTGGTCATTTTCCCACGGGAAGGAGCCACCGAACTGCAAAGCTGAAATAAAGGGAAAAAGCGTGTAAAACGCCCATGCACACATGCCAGGTGGAGTCTTATCCGCAATGATAAATTTGTCACCAACTTTGTGTTCAGAAACACAAGTGCCTTTTTGAGATATTACCTGAACCTCCACTTCGTAGAATTCCGCTTCAGCCATACTTACCCCCTTATTTTATCTCGTAGTAAATCTTACACTATCCCGGCTAAACTAGCCAATAGCCAAATCATATTTAAGGGTGCGTAAGATTCGAACAAAATCTAATTCTATCAGCCCTGCAATATCCGCCAAGCTGTATGCGGCTATTAAATTTTCTCCATATCATTGTTCATGACAGGCTCTGCGGAGATAAAAACTATTGTGTCTATTGCTGCTTCCAGTGTATAATTACAGGTCAATAGCAAATTAACCGGCTGGTCTGCCAAAAATAGCACAAACCGCTATGAGCGCAAAATAAACAGGTCTTGCCTGGCTTAACCCTAATAACCCAGACGGAAAATATAATATGACAGCTACAGCGGTATTCGGGCTAATTGGAATTCTCCTCATTATCGGTTTCCTGGCGGATTATCTTTTCAGGAAGACAAATTTCCCTGACATACTAATATTACTGACATTAGGCTACTTGCTGGGACCCGTCTTTAAAATTATCGACCCTTCTCAACTAGCCCCAGCCTCGCAGATGATTGCCAGCCTGGCCCTGGTCGTCATTCTATTTTGCAGCGGGCTGGAATTTGAATTCTCAAGGGTTCTAGCAAGCACGCCCAGGGCAATATTACTGGTCTTGTTAGGCGTGGGGGTCAGCATAGCCTCAATAGCAGCCTCTGCCTATTACCTGTTCCAGTGGCAACTGCTGGACAGTTTATTGCTCGGAAGTATTGTCGGCGGTACCAGCTCCGCCATAGTAATACCACTTATCACCCGAGCCAGAGTCCCTGAACAAGTCACATCTTTGTTGTCCATGGAATCTGTTCTAAATAGTCCCGTGATAATCGTTATGGCTCTGGTCATCCTAGAAGTTATAGCCAGCGGAAAAACCGGAGTCGAGGTCTCAGCAGTCGCCCAAGCTATTGGTATAAGGTTTTCTCTTGGGCTTGCATCTGGAATAGTTGTCGGATTTTTCTGGCTCTGGATGCTGACAATACTGGAAAAGGAGAGCTATAGCGATATCCTGACTCTAGCTGTCGTTCTTCTCTTTTACTTCCTTGTAGAAACCATAGACGGTAGCGGGGTTATATTTGCCTTAGTCTTCGGTCTTATACTGGGAAACGGCGTTAGTGTAGCTAGATTTTTAAGAATCAAGCGGACAGTCGAGACCACCGAAATAATGAAGAGGTTCCACTCGCAAATATACTTCTTCATAAAAACCTTTTTCTTTATCTACCTGGGACTTATGATAACATTCAGTAAGCCTTCACTCGTTGTAATCGGGATCATCCTTGCTATTATACTCCTGTGTACGAGGTACATCGCAGTACTTCTCAGCTCCATAGGGAGCAGGACTTTGCTAAGTAATATGGGCATACTAACCACGATGTTAGCCAGAGGTGAAGCTGCCGCCGTGCTGGTCCAGATAGTAGTAGCTGCGAATATTCATAATGCCGCTGTTTACCCCGACCTGATAATGGCAATCATTGTAACTACTGTCATCATTTCAGCTTTAGGCATCATCATCTTTGGCGGAAAATCACCCAAATTAGAGACCGGCTATAATAACGTGACAACCTAATCATGTATAACTGCTGCTCTTCATGATATAATTCCGACTATAACTAGACTAGTTAAAGTCAGTTTTTCAATTATGCTTTCTCAAATACCTGACAGCCTTTGGACACCAATCTTACAGCTTAAAAGCATCGTATACCAGATAGCGATGCACAAGATTTAAGGATGACAGCAATACAAGTTTTAGGGCTAATTGGTATCCTTCTAATTATCGGATTTCTGGCTGATTACCTCTTCCGAAAAACTGGGATTCCCGACATACTGATACTAATTGCGCTAGGTTTTTTGATAGGACCAGTTCTTTACATCGTTAACCCTTCCCAACTAGCTCCAGCATCACAGTTCATTGCCACGCTAGCAATAGCCATTATTCTATTTGACGGCGGGCTGAATCTTCACCCAGGCACAATCCTGCGCACTGCACACCGAGCACTGCTTTTGGTTATTCTGGGTATCGGATTCAGCATGATAGCAACAACAGCCTTCGCTTACTACGTTCTGGATTGGGGATTTCTGAACAGCTTACTGCTCGGTGCTATCGTGAGCGGTAATAGTCCCTCGATAGTAATGCCATTAGTCAAGCGCATCAGAGCGCCAAGCGAAGTTTCCTCACTCCTGAATCTGGAATCAGCTCTCAACGGTGCTCTTGTTATTGTCCTCGCTCTGGTCATTCTGGAAATAATGACTATCGGCACAGCCGACAGCAACGCGCTCGCTACGGCAGCGAAGGCTATTAGTATAAGGTTCTCCCTAGGAGCTGTGATAGGAATCGTGGCAGGCATCCTCTGGCTCTGGCTACTCACCAGACTGAAGTATGAGACTTACGATGACATCCTAACATTAGGCATTCTCTTTGTTCTCTACTTTGCTGTAGAGAGCATCGACGGCAGCGGGGTCATCTTTGCCTTAGTGTTCGGACTAGTATTGGGAAACGGCATCCGAATACCCAGACTATTAACAATCAGACGTACGGTTGAGACAACCGACATAATGAAGAAATTCCATTCTCAGATATCATTCTTCATAAAGACATTCTTCTTCATATACCTTGGAGTGATTATCACCTTCAATCAACCAGGCCTCATCATCCTTTCCCTTATCATGTCTTTACTGCTTTTGTTCAGCAGATATTTTGCAGTATTGCTCAGCTGCTTGGGTAACAAAACTTTGTTAGCCAGTTCAGGGTTGCTAACCACCATGTTGCCCAGAGGGTTATCGGCTGCTGTTATGGCACAGATAGTACTCAGCTCAGGTATTCCTGATGCTTCAGTTTACCCCGATATCATCGTGGCTATTATTATTATCACAGTTATAATCTCCGCAATAGGCATAATAATTACAGGCCGACAGGTACACTACGAAAAGGCACCGCAATTAATGCAAGAGGAATGCACTGAAACCTTGAGCAATAAAAGCGGCGCTAGAAAATAGCAACGGAAAGCCCGCCAAAGGTCAGTTCTTCTCATGCCCCCGAGTAACCTCTGGCGAGCTTTCAAACTAATCCGATTTCTTACAACGGGAGTTTCAGCGGCTTCAAAACTAAGATTAATCTGAAACTGCTACTTGATTTCCACCTTAGCCCCGGCTTCCTCCAGTTTCTTCTTAACAGCAGCCGCTTCATCTTTGTTGACGCCTTCTTTGACTGGTTTAGGGGCACCCTCCACCAGATCTTTAGCCTCTTTAAGACCCAGAGTGGTTACCTCTCGCACTGCCTTGATCACATTGATCTTATTCTCACCGATTTCTTTAAGGATTACGGTGAACTCTGATTTTTCCTCCTCGGCTGCTGCAGCTGACGCCCCGGCACCCGCTGATACTGCCGCCACAGCCACTGGTGCTGCTGCAGTCACCCCAAACTCCTCCTCCAGTGCTTTCACCAGGTCGGCTAGCTCCAGTACGGTCATATTCTTGACTGCAGCTATAATTTCTTCCTTTGCCATCGCTTTAGCTCCTGATGAAGTTTCTTTAGCCTTAGATTGTTTCTTCGCCTTGGGTTCTTCGACCTTCTCTTCCTCTGGTTGTTCAGACTTGACTTGTTCTTCTGACATTTTATCCTCCTTCAACTTGTCTAATTCTTGCCTGCATCACATTCAAAAGACCACGCAAAGGTGCACTTAGAACATTATGCAAACCTTGCAGCGGGGCTTGCAGTTGCCCCACTAATCTAGCAATCAGGACATCCCTTGTCGGCATAGTAGCCAGATTAGCGATATCCTCAGCAGTAAGCAACCTATCACCCATAATACCACCCTTGATTTGCAACACAGAGCTCGCGGAGCGAATATGCTCCCGCAAAATCTTAGCTGGCTTAACCACATCATCATAGCCAAAAGCTATAGCCACAGGACCAGTCAGCAATGCTTCCAGCTGACTTTTACCAGCTTTCTCAGCGGCAAACCGGGTCAGTGTGTTTTTTATCACCCGGTACTCTACGCCCATGTCGGTCAAACGGCGACGCAACTGCACCATTTCTTTCGCCGTGAGCCCTCGATAATCCGTGGCTACAGCAATAGTACATCGAGACAGGCTGCCAGCCAGCTCATCTACCATTTGCTCTTTCTTTTCTTTTAACATCGTCACCTCCTAAAAATAAAAAGTCCTTGTGCCATGACACAAGGAACTATGACCGAGTTCCGAAAAACTCATCAAAAAGCACCTCGGCAGGCATATTTTTAAGCCTTGCGGCACCTGCTATCACGGGCACAACATGGAAATCTGCTATTCAATTAATAAAGGACACACGAGACAATCAAGCCAATAGAGGCCTCAGGTCAAGTCTGATACCAGGCCCCATGGTAGTTGTCAAAAAAGCGCTCTTAATATACTGCCCCTTAGCTCCACTAGGTTTAGCCTTCACTACAGCTTCCACCAGCGAGGTCAGGTTCTCCAGCAGTTTTGCCTCATCAAAGCTGGCTTTGCCTATAGGCACGTGAATAATCGCCGTCCTATCCAGCCGGAATTCCACCCGACCCTTGCGAGCTTCAGCAATGGCTCTAGGCAAATCTTCAGCCGCCACAACTGTACCTGACTTAGGATTAGGCATTAAACCTCTGCGACCCAGTATTTTACCCAACTTCCCAACCTTCCCCATCATATCTGGAGTAGCTATACTGACATCAAAATCAAGCCAGCCATCTTCAATCTTCTTAACAAGATCATCACTGCCAACATAGTCAGCACCAGCCTCTTCAGAGGCTCTGGCTCCTTCACCCTGAACAAAGACGAGAATCCTGACCTTCTTACCTAAACCGTTAGGCAGAAGGGCTATACCTCGCACCTGCTGGTCAGCACTTCTGGGGTCAACACCCATCCTCAAGTGCAACTCGACTGTCTCATCAAAGCCTGCAAAGGCAGCTTTCTTAGCCAGTTCGACAGCCTCGCTAAGCGTATATGCATTCTCTCTATTGACTAGCTTGGTCGCTTCTTTGTATTTCTTTCCTTTTGTTACCATAGTTTACTCCACGTCAATTCCCATGCTGCGAGCAGTACCTTCAATAATCCGCGCTGCTCCTTCGAGGTCTACCGCATTCAAGTCTTTCATTTTAATTCGGGCAATCTCCTCAACCTTCTCACGAGGAAGTGTGCCCACTGTTTGCTGCCCGGCAGTGCTGCTAGCTTTCTCAAGACTTAAGGCTCGCTTTATCAGGTCAGATGCCGGCGGCGTTTTTGTAATAAAAGTGAATGACCTGTCCTCATACACAGTTATCTCCACCGGAACAATAGACCCCGCCTGCGAGCTTGTCTGTTCGTTATAGTCCTTGCAGAAAGCCATAATATTTACGCCATGCTGTCCCAGAGCCGGGCCAACCGGTGGGGCTGGTGTAGCTTTACCTGCCTCAATTTGAAGTTTAATGATAGCTTTAACCTTTTTCGCCATTTACAACCTCTGCACCTGCAAAAAGTCAAGTTCTACAGATGTCTCTCGTCCGAAAAGAGTCAACAGCACTTTTACCTTCCCCTTGGCCACGTTTATTTCATCAACCACCCCAACAAAATCAGTAAAGGGACCATCAACCGCTCGAACGCTCTCGCCCTTTCTAAAACCCACTTTAACCTGGGGTGCACCTTCAGTCATCTGCTTCAAAATTGTGTTAACCTCGCCCTCCGCTAATGCTGTCGGCTTGTTGCCACTGCCGACAAAACCAGTTATGCCAGGTGTATTGCGCACCACATTCCAGCTGTTATCATCCATCTGCATTTGCACCAAAACATACCCGGGAAAAACTTTCTTCGTCACCGTTCGCCTCTGCCCACCCCTGATCTCGATTTCCTCTTCAGTCGGTATTATTATCTGGAATATCTTATCCTCAGCGTCCATAAACTTAATACGCTGCTCCAGGGCTCGCTTAACCCGGTCCTCATAACCGGAGTAAGTATGTACTATATACCACTGCTTGTCACCGTTCTTCAAAAGCCTAACCCCCACCTAAGAGCACTTTTGCAACCAATTCGGCAAAACCGTAATCAAGTGCCCCCAAAAAAAGCCCTACCACACCGCACACAATGATGACCATGATTGTCAAGCGCACGGTATCCCGCCTTGATGGCCAGGTTACTTTCCTTAATTCACCTATAACATCGCCAAAGAAAGTAAAGCGAGACCTTTTCTTGGTGATAATTTGAGGCTGACTCTTTTTGGTCAAGAATTACTTAGTCTCCCGATGGAGCGTGTGGCTACGGCAACGAGGACAATATCTCCTCAATTCCAACCGTTGAGGGTCATTCTTTTTATTCTTATCAGTGGTATATGTTCTTTCCTGGCATTGGGTACAAGCCAGATGAATGACACCACGCGACTCACCTTTTTTGGCCATGATTATTCAATGATTTTGCCGATGACCCCGGCTCCGACTGTTCTACCTCCCTCACGAATTGCAAAGCGCAGTCCTGTTTCCAGCGCCACCGGATAAATAAGCTTTATGGTCATTTTTACGTTATCGCCGGGCATAACCATCTCTACCCCCTTGGGTAACTCCGCAACTCCGGTAATATCAAGTGTCCTGATATAGAATTGAGGCTTATAGCCATTAAAGAACGGAGTATGCCGGCCACCTTCTTCCTTGGTTAATACATAGACCTCAGCCTCGAAGTGGGTATGCGGCGTAACCGAGCCTGGTGCTGCTAAAACCTGACCTCTCTCCACATCCTCACGCTCTATGCCCCTGAGCAAACAGCCAACAGCGTCCCCAGGCTCTCCTGATTCCAGCGTCTTGTGGAACATTTCCACTCCAGTTACCACAGTCTTCCGTGTTTCCTTTATGCCCACTATTTCAATCTCATCACCTGTTTTAACTACACCTCGCTCCACCCTACCAGTGACTACAGTACCACGCCCCTTTATGCCAAATACATCCTCTACCGGCATCAAGAAAGGCTTGTCTTTAGGTCTTACCGGCAGCGGCACCCATTCATCTATAGTATCAGCCAACTGCAAAATTTTACCGCACCATTCACACTCTCGCTTGCCACAACCACACTCCAGCGCCTTCAGGGCACTTACCCGGATGATAGGAGTCTTATCTCCTGGAAACTTTTGCTTGGACAGAAGGTCTCTTACTTCGAGTTCAACAAGGTCCAGTAGCTCCGGGTCATCCATCATGTCTACCTTATTCAATGCTACCAGTATGCTGGGCACCTCCACTTGCCGAGCCAGAAGAACATGTTCACGTGTCTGAGGCATGGGCCCATCAGGAGCGCTAACTACCAGTATTGCCCCATCCATCTGAGCCGCACCAGTAATCATATTCTTAATATAGTCGGCATGCCCCGGACAATCTACGTGAGCATAGTGCCGTTTTGCAGTCTCATATTCGATATGAGCAATAGCGATTGTCAAGCCACGTGCCTTCTCCTCAGGCGCATTATCTATGGAATCGAAGGCTCGAAACGCAGTGTCGCCTTGCTTAGATAAACATAAAGTAATCGCCGAAGTTAAAGTCGTCTTACCGTGATCAACGTGGCCTATTGTCCCCACATTGAGATGCGGTTTAGTACGCTGAAAGACCTTCTTTGCCATTTTACGAAACCTCCTTCTTTACACAGCCCACAACCAGATTCGAACTGGTGACCCCGTTCTTACCAAGAACGTGCTCTACCTGCTGAGCTATGTGGGCAAACTTTCCAGTATTATACAATATAGCCTTAAATTATACACTATTTTACTAAAGTCGCAAACTCTCCGAGAGCGGTAGCATCCCTCAGTAGTTGCTACCCTGAGCGTAGCGAAAAGGCGTCAATCTCTGAGATTGCTTCGTCTCCCTTCCACGGAAGGGCCCCCAGCAATGACAATCTAACAGCCCTCCGAGATGGTGGAGGGGGTAGGATTCGAACCTACGTAGCCTACAGGCGGCAGATTTACAGTCTGCTCCGATTGTCCACTCCGGCACCCCTCCCAACCCAGACCTAAAGTCAAAGCCCGAGAGGGGAGTCGAACCCACTAACCTACCGATTACAAGTCGGTTGCGCTTCCATTGCGCTACTCGGGCAATCAAATAAAGCTTTCGGCCAACCCCACCCAAACAAACTACGGGCTGTTAGTATAGAAAAAGCTATGTCAAAAGTCAAGGAATTGACACACCATACCTGCAGTCTTGTAAAATGGCATTCTTGCATTGACAATGCGCCATTGTTATAATTATCTGACAGTCGAGATATTGAACAGAGGAGAAAACAGAAGATACACGGCGAGCTACGTCCGTAGTTAAGCCGATTTCCGCTAAAATATGGAGGAAAGTTACGAAGATGGCAAAAAAGCCTCGGAGAGCTGCAGTCCAGAATATCATCAGAAACTTGCTTAATTCGGAGATACCGGAGATACAATCTATGGCCAATAACCTTGCTGAGCAGATTAAAGAGCTGGAGGAGCAAAGCTCCAGACTCCAAAAACATGTTACCCAGATTGAAGGCCTGGCAACAGAAGAGGCGAACGCTCTGGCTGAAGGACAACTCGCCGAGATACTCACGAATTTAGATAATGTGTTAGGCGAGCTTAGAACAAGGACAAAGAAAGCCTTACCTGCTAGACCGGAAGCTGTGGCTCCAGCTCCAATCAGAAGAGCTATTGTTGAACAGAAACCTGAAGAAGAGGAAGAAGAGGCAGAGGAGATAGAAGAACTGGGAGAGACAACGCCTGGACAGGGAATGCGGCTGGAAACCTACACTACACCAGAAGGTTACCTAATAAAGAAGTCAAGGATCTAAACTTAGCTTGCTGCCCCTGTAGCTCAGATGGATAGAGCAGCGGTTTCCTAAACCGCGTGTCGGGCGTTCGAATCGCCCCAGGGGTACTTTGAAGCTAAAATTCACCCACCTACAGCCAGTGGATTATGCGACAGCACCATCAGGATAACTCGCCCAAAAACATCAACACGCTCAAAAATACGTTGAATTTCCCCACTTTTTTCTCTATAATGTCTCCGCAATTGGTCAGCATATTAACAACATAACTCGATTTGCTCTCTAATTCTGTAGTGTAGGGGTGTAGCTCAGTTGGTAGAGCAGCGGTCTCCAAAACCGCAGGTCGCGGGTTCGAATCCTGCCGCCCCTGCCATGATGCGGGGTGAATGCCGAGGTGGTGGAATAGGTAGACACGCCATCTTGAGGGGGTGGTGGGCGTAAGCCCGTAGGAGTTCAAATCTCCTCCTCGGCACCATTTACTCCCTGTGTCATTCTGAGCCCCGATGCAATCGTGGCGAAGAATCTAGATAAGAATGGCACAAAGCATTAGTGGGTGATTTTTTTTGATATAATAGGAAAACGTGCGGAAGTAGTTCAGTGGTAGAACGCCTCCTTGCCAAGGAGGAGGTCGCGAGTTCGAATCTCGTCTTCCGCTCCATAGAATCCAGGGCGGCGTAGCCAAGTGGTTAAGGCGGGGGTCTGCAAAACCCCTATACAGCGGTTCAAATCCGCTCGCCGCCTCCACTTTTAATCACTTCTTGCCGAGGTGGCGGAATGGCAGACGCGGCGGACTTAAAATCCGCTCTCCGCAAGGAGGTGTGGGTTCGAGTCCCTCCCTCGGCACTTTTGTCATGCTGTACATCATACGACATACTGAATACAATTAGCCCGCTTTTAGCAGGCTACCAGTCCTTTTAATATTGAAAAGGCACTCAGGGGGTTATGGTGAAAAAAATGAGTCTGCCGCTTAAGGTCTTCCTCATAGTACTCGCAGTTTGCGTTCTATATGTCCTGATAGCCAGCATTGTCAGAGTCTCCATCGGACAAATTGCAAGTGACATGGCGGTGACACGCTTCATCATCGGCAGTATAATCGGCCTTGTGCTAGCAGGCATCGCTGCCGGCATCACAGCGCTTGTAGTAGCCATTAAGAATAAGAAAAAATTGAGCCTCCCACTAAAGGTCTTCCTGATAGTAGCCGCGGTCTGTATTTTGTATGTTCTAACAGCCAGCATTGTAAGAGTCTACGTCGGAGAGATTACCACTGATAGGGCTGTGGTACGCTTCATCATTTTCGGTATAATCGGCGGTTCCCTAGTAGGAGGCATCGCTGCCGGCACCACAGCACTTGTAGTAGCCATAAAGAAGCTGGGTGAGTGAGACTTCCGGCTTGCGCCTCTCTAAAACAGCCGACTGTATTTCAGGTCAGTCCAACTACTATTGACCAGTTCAAATCCGCTCTCCACAGTGGGGTTCGTGCCAGTATAGTCCCACGCTTCATTGACATGATATAATGCATTCCGTTACACCACAGGTTCAACGAATAGCATCAGCTTAAACTTCAAAGGAGGTACGCTGTGAACATATTCTGGGCTGTGTTCTTCGTCTTATTTCCAGTCCTGGTCATCTATCTGTGCCAGAGATTTCCAGTTCTAAATAGGCTCGGCGCCGTGGTCATCTGCTATGCCGTTGGCATCATTATAGGCAACATCGGCGTCCTGCCCGAAAACATCTTCGGCGTGCAGGATACATTGATGACTCTGGTCATCCCATTAGCCATACCCCTCATCTTTTTCTCCATTGATATCAAGAAGTGGTCAAGGTTAGCCGGCAAATCGCTGCTGTCATTCACCTTCGTGGTGGTGTCAGTGGTGATAACGGTCTGTGCCGGCTATTTCATATTCAGGTCTCTGATTGGCGAGGAGACATGGAAGGTATCGGGAATGCTCATCGGCGTCTATACCGGCGGCACGCCCAACCTGGCAGCCATCGGCACAGCGCTGCACATCGACCCCACGGTCTACGTGGCAGCCCATGCCTCCGACGTATTTATAGGCGCCGTCTGGCTGCTCATAGTCATCACTGTGCTGCAAAGGATTCTGCTCAAGTTCCTGCCGCCATTCCAGCGACTGGGTGACGAGAGCCAGAACCAGGAGCAGACTAATTTCGACTCCTACGCCGGCATATTCCGGCGCAGGGTAATACTGCCTCTGCTCGGCGCTTTTGGCATCGCCGTCGGCATCTTTGCCGTTGGTGCCGGGCTGACCATGGTGGTTCCCCAGGAGTTCGCCATGGTGGTGGCTATATTAACGGTCTCTACGCTAGGTATAGCCTTCTCCTTCATTCCAGCCGTCAGGCGCATCCCCATGACCTTCCAGCTCGGTCAATACTTGATACTGATATTCTGCCTGGTGGTCAGCTCTATGGCTGATATCCAGAAGCTGCTGCATACCGCACCTGCCATGATAGGACTGGTGGCGTTCGTCTATTTCGTCTCAGTGGCAGTACACGTGACGCTTTCCGCCATCGCCAGGATCGATGCCGATACTGTCATCATTACCTCAGTGGCCGGTCTCTATTCACCGCCTTTTGTCCCCATGGTGGCATCCGTCTTAAAGAACAAGGAGGTCATCGTTTCCGGTGTCATCACCGGCATTATCGGCTGGGTCGTGGGCACTTATCTGGGCATTGCCGTAGCCTATACCCTGCACATGTTCTGAGCCTGAATACCAAACAACCTCCTGTCAGGCTCATCTGAAGCAAGGAAGGAGACAAAGTCATGGCTAACATTGAATTTCCCGATAAAGGAATGCCCGGCGAGGAGCTTCTGTCCACTCTGCGCTCGCTGAAATCGGGCGATAGCGACTGGAAGCATGGCCGCATGTTCAGTCTCATTTTCAACGCCGGCGAAGACGTAGCCAGGGTAACCGAGGAAGCCTACACCATGTTCGTGGTAGAAAACGGGCTCAGCCCCTTTGCCTTTCCCAGCCTACTGAAGATGGAGACCGAGGTCACCGCTATGATGGCAAACCTGTTCCACGGCAATTCGGATACGGTGGGCAACATGACCTCCGGCGGGTCGGAGAGCATCATGGTGGCAGTCAAGGCAGCGCGCGACTATGCCCACGCCAGGAAGCCTCACATTACCCAGCCCGAGCTGCTCATGCCGCTTTCGGCGCATCCCGCCTTTAACAAGGCGGCACACTACCTGGGGCTGAGAACCGTTATTGTGCCCACGGACAAGGAAACCCTGGCTGCCGACATATCTGCCATGCGCCAGGCTATCACCGAGAATACAATAATGATGGTAGGCTCTGCGCCGTCATATCCTCACGGCATCATCGACCCCATAGAAAACCTTGCCGAGATGGCAGCCGAGAATGACATCTGGATGCACACGGATGCCTGCGTCGGCGGGCTGGTGCTGCCTTTCGTTAAGAAACTTGGCTATCCCATACCGACCTTCGATTTCCAAATCCCGGGCGTGTGCTCCATGTCGGCTGACATACACAAGTACGGCTTCACGCCCAAGGGGGCATCGGTAGTCCTGTATCGTAATCCGGAGCTGCGGCAGCACCAGATTTTCGCCTATGCCGACTGGCCCGGCGGCGTCTACGCCACACCTAACGTGTCCGGTTCCAGGCCCGGCGGACCCATAGCCTCAAGCTGGGCAGCGCTGAAATACATGGGAATGGAAGGCTACATGAATCTGGCAAAGAAAAGCATGAAGGCAACAAAAGGGCTGCTCGAGGGCATATCAGCCATCCCTGAGCTATATGTGCTGGGGAAACCGGCAGCCACTGTTTTCGCCATCGGCAGCGATGCGCTCAATATCTTCGCACTGGGCGAGAAGATGAAGGAATACCGCTGGTACATCGATAGCCAGCATTTGCCCCCCTGTCTGCACATGACCATCACGCCAATACATGCCACAATCGTGGAACCTTTCCTGGCAGATTTGCGCGCCGCAATCAAAGAAGTAGCCAAACTGAAACCGGAGGATATCACCGGCGAGGCTGCCATGTACGGCATGATAGGCTCCATGCCCGACCGCAACATGGCTAAGGACTTTGCCGTACAATACCTGAACGACCTTTACCGTGTCCACTGATTGATGCCATGGCTTTGACGCTTTTTCTTCTAGGGTGCATACTTATCCTGGCGCATACTGCCGAGACCATACTGGGCTTCGGCTCCACGCTCATCGCCCTGGCTCTGGGCGTCTATCTACTGCCTCTGGAGACACTGGTGCCCATGCTGGTCATATTCGGCTTACTCCAGAGCATCTGGCTGGTAGGCAGATGGCACCATTACATCCACTGGCGCGTACTGCTGGTGCATATACTGCCGCTGGCAACAGCCGGCATGGTCATCGGCATATTCAGCCGGGAAATCGCCGACGAAAATACCCTGAAGACGGTGCTCGGCGGCTTTATAGTCGTCGTGTCCCTCGCCGAGATGGTTTTGCTGTTCACAAAGAAGGCGCCCGGCGGGCAGCTACGCTGGTACTATCGCGTGCCTCTGCTTATCGGCGGCGGCATTTTCCACGGCTTGTTCGCCACCGGAGGTCCACCGATTGTGTACTATGCCAGCCGTCAGTTCAGCGCACAGGAGACATTCCGCGCCACTCTGTCCATGCTCTGGCTTATGCTTAACGTGGGGCTAATCATCGGCTTCCTGGTGGGTGGGCAGATGGACCTGGCTAAACTGGAGATGACAGCGATGGTGCTGCCCGGACTGGTGATAGGCATCATCGTCGGCAGCTTGATTCGCGTCAAGGAGTTCTGGTTCAAGGCGCTGACCTACGTTCTTCTCTTTTTCAGCGGCTTGTTTCTGTTGATACAGGTCTGATAAGGAGTGTGAGTTCGAGCACATCCGCAGGCATACATAACGTTCTCTGTAGTTTGCCTACCATTCTAGTCTAGAATGCTTAATACTCTTTTGCTATCTAGAAAAACAGCTAGGATTTTGCGTGGATTCTACAAACAAGAAAGCAGGAACAGACCATGAGTCACACCACCCATGATTCTTGGGCTGGCGCGGATAAGTTATACACCTTCTAATCCTACAATGCCCACAAAAATCATACAGCCATCTGGAGTACCACCCAGGTTATGTGTCAGTCCTAACTTGGGATTCTTTATCTGCCGCGAAGGCATACCGGGATTTAATATGTCGTCTGCTTTGCCCTGAAGTTGCTTGTACATCTCATAAAGCATCCGTATCCCGCTGGCGCCAATTGGATGTCCAAAACACTTCAAGCCACCGTCGGGCTGTACTGGCAATTTGCCATCCAGGTCAAAAAAGCCATTTTCAATGTCATCTCTTACCTTGCCCCTGGGGCTGAAACCGAGGTCTTCCATAGTAACTGCCTCAGTTATGGAGAAGCAATCGTGTACCTCGGCCATGCTTATCTGCTCGCGGGGTTTGGTTATCCCTGCTTCTTTATAGGCTGCCTGCGCAGCGCGGACAGTGGACTCAACATGGGTGTAATCATATTTGGGGGTAAACTTTCCATCGCGAGGGTGTGCGCTGATCTGCAGTGCCTTGACAAATACTGGTGGCGCTTTTCCCTTCCTCAATTTCTTGGCTATCTCTGGCGTAGCAATAATAGCTGCCGCCGATCCATCACTGACACCACAACAGTCAAACAATCCCAGCGGCCAGGCAATCATCGGAGCATTGAGAATAGTCTCCATGGGCACTTCTCCCTGGAAGTGGGCGTTGCGGCACAGGGCGCCATTTTTATGGCTCTTCCAGGAGACTCTACCTATCATGTGCTTGCCTTCCTCAAAGCTCAAGCCATATCGAGAGAAATATGTAGTGGCAAGCAATGCAAAATTGCCCGGCGCTGTGCTTTCTGGTGCCAATACATGACTAGGATTTGGCTGTGCTCCACCCAGGCCGCTTATCCCCGTGTCCTTGAGTTTGTCAACACCGATGGCCAATACTATATCATATATGCCAGCGGCTACTGCATAGCAAGCATTCCTGAATGCATCCGAGGCGGTAGCGCAGGCATTCTCAACTCTGGTAACAGGGATATATTGTAGCTTTAGCGGCTGGGACAGTCCCATTCCAGTGTTCGCTGAGGAGGTGGTCCCAAACCAGGCTGCCTGAACCTCCTTGGGTTCTATCCCAGCATCTTCAAAGGCCTCATAAGCAGCCTCTACAAGCAAGTCATCAGCACTGGCATCCCAGCGCTCCCCAAACTTGGTGCAGCCCATGCCAACAATGGCAACCCTATCTTTTATACTTCCTGGCATTTTCTTTACCTCCTTTTTTATTCTAATCTCTAGCCGGTTTGCATTTCCAGAAATAGTTATGGACACCTTTGTCAAAAAATATTTTCCTAAATGTCATCTCTACTTCCATGCCCACGCGGCACTCCTCAGGATCACGGTCAGTCATCTCGAAGGAACCTCTTCCTCCTCCATCAAAATCAACAACAGTAAGCGTGTTGGGTGGGTCCTGACTGAGAGCCAGGTAATCATGGCTGAAGCTAGCCACCTTTCCCCTCTTATCAGCGAACCTATAGGGTTCAAACTCATCCTTGGCAAAGCACTCTAAGCAGACCCGCGCACGGGTTGAGGCGAAATCCATGAACAACTGAGCTGTACCACACTTCTTGCACTTGAACCCATAAAGAGGTAAGGCAACCCGATGTTCCCTCCACAGGGATGACATGGAGGTCGGCGCTTTCGCTGGGCGGGCAGCAGCCTCCATTGGTACCGTCCCTCGCCAGCGCAGCAGTTTTTCATAGTTGTCAAGTGTTCTCTTTATATCAAGATGTCGCTTTATACCACGCCTGTCTCTAATCTTCTCAATCTCCTTAGTTACCTTGAGTATGATAGCATCACAGCCATTCCCCCAACTACATACCAGGAGCCTATCACCTGCCTTAGCTTCTTCTAAGGCTGCCACCAAAATCATTAAGGGAAGTGCAGCCCCGGTATTGCCCACCGTGTCAAGTAGAGGCTCCTGAATCTGCTCTGGCGTAAAGCCCATTGCTCTACCCAGAGCTCTATGGGCTCTACTATTGGAGCCATAGAAGCAAGCTTTAGCAAAATCCCTTGGAGTCAAACTGCACTTCTTCATGACCCCGGCCACAGCTTCTACAGGGATTTTGCTGTAACCTTCCTCCCGGCCAAATCGCTCTTCCCAGTTACGGACAAAGACGTCGTCATGTGCTCTCCATGTATCTGCTATATCTTCAGATATGGTATAGCTACCTTCGATCTCCGCTGCTACCCTTTCGTTTCCCAGCAGAAGGGCAGCAGCTCCATTACCGAAGTTCTGTTCATTGTCACCGGAGGGTGCTCCCAGGCGCATATCGGCAGCCGTGACCATAATGCTCCTGGCAGAACCAGCATTTGCCGCATCTAAAGCTGATAGCACAGCGGTAGTTCCAGCCCTGAGACAATTTGTGAAATCGGCGTTTCGGACTTCACGGCGAAAGTCAAGAGCAGTCGCTGCTATTGTTGAATTCTGCCTCTCCTTATAAGGAGCACTGGTTGTAGCTAAAAATAAAGCATCGACTGTCTTAGGGTCAATTCCTCTCAGACAGTCCATGCCAGCAGCTACTGACATGCTAATAGGGTCTTCATCATAGTTTGCCACGGCTATCTCTCCGCGTGCCCCAGACTGCCCCCAAGCCTTACTGATTACGCTCCGGGGTAATCTGTAGTATGGTATATATGCTCCATACGATACGATACCCGCCATTTTCCCTCCTTATACAATTTGATTTTTACCGCAGGGATATTTATCGGTCTTTCCTAATCGGCACAGCAAGCTTACTACTAAATCTTAACGAGGTCAATAAGACAAATCGACTTACAATTGCTAATGTATGAGGATTTTGAGTGCTGCATGCTCCTATATGACTATTGACAATCATTTGCCGCAGATATAT
Source organism: uncultured Dehalococcoidales bacterium (assembly GCA_964400675.1). Lineage (GTDB taxonomy): Bacteria > Chloroflexota > Dehalococcoidia > GIF9 > UBA5629 > 9FT-COMBO-48-23. The sequence continues at coordinate 116,546 of CAYNVO010000005.1, forward strand.
ATTGTTGTCAATAAGAGCAATGAGCGTGGGAATGCCTCATTGTGAATTGAAGCGGGAAATGTCGGCTAAAAATCACAATTGTAGTATCGGTCCTTAAAACGATAGGTCAGTAAACAACCTCGCGTCCAAACAAAAAACACAAGGCTAATGAAAGGGAAGGTATGAATATCGGCACTCTCTTAGAGGACAACGTTAAAAGATTTGGGGAATACGAGATGATCCACTTCGAAGGGAGGTGGTATACGAATGCTGAACTAAATCGTACCGCAAACAAACTGGGCAATGCGCTCAAGGCACTTGGCGTTGGCAAAGGAGATCGAGTAGCAGTGCAGATGCCAAATAGCCCGCCAGTATTCTCTGCTTTCCCTGCTATATACAGGATAGGTGGTGTAGTAGTGCCTATGAACCCATTGCTGCGCCCCGACCAGGGCTCTTATATATACCGCGACAGCGGAATCAAAGCTTTGATCACCAGCTCAGACTATCTAGGATGGGTTCTAGCTGCACAGAAGCAGGCTCCTGACTTGAAACATATCATATTGACAGACAAAGATGGCATCCCCGGCACTGCCTCATACAATGAACTTATGTCGCAGAGCCCGGACGAAATGGAAATAGAGGAAACTGACAACGATGACCTTGCTGCCTTAATATATACTGCCGGCACTACGGGACGGCCTAAAGGGGTAATGCACACCCACTATTCCCTCTACATCAATGCCCTGTCATTCTATGAATATGTCCTTATGAACATACCACTGACTCTCCACCAAACAATCTATTCCCTGGATCCCAAGACACTTGAGCGTACCGAAACAACTGTAGGGGTTACCGGTGCCAGCCGGAGCACGATAAGTCTGGGGGTGCTGCCTCTGTCTCACTCATATGGTATTGCATTTAGCATCGCGGGTTCCTTCGTAGGCGGAAAGGCAGTCGTACTCAGATGGTGGAATGTCGAGGAAGCCCTCAAGGTGATTCAATCATTCAAGATCTCACACATGGCAGCAGTGCCCACCATGTATATTCAGATATTGGACTACCCCGAATTAGACAAGTACGATTTAAGTTCACTTCAAGCCTGTAACTCTGGAGGAGCAGCACTGCCAGTTGAAGCTGCTCTCAGATGGAAGGAAAAGACTGGATTCGATATAAGAGAGGGCTGGGGACTAACCGAATCAGGAGCTACAACCGCGGGACAACCTGTTGATCGACCTCCTAAATACGGTTCCATCGGCAAGAATCTAATAAGATGCAACGTTATCAAAATCTTTGATGACAACCATAAAGAGTTACCGTCAGGACAGCCAGGCGAAATCGTGGTCAAAGGCCCGACTTTGATGAAAGGCTATTGGAATTTGCCTGAAGAGACAGCCCAGGCTATCCGGGATGGCTGGCTACATACTGGCGACATAGGCTATAAGGATGAAGATGGCTACATATATATCACCGACCGCAAGAAGGACATAATAATCCGTGGGGGAGAAAATGTATCACCTCGGGAGGTAGAGGAAACTCTTTGCCAGCATGCCAAAGTTGTCGAGGCAGGAGTTATCGGCATACCTGATAAGGTCTACGGCGAAGAGATAAAGGCTTTCGTGGTGCTTAAGCCGGGAGAGCAAGCTAACGAAGAGGAGATAATCGCCTTCTGCAAAAAATGCCTGCCCAGCTATAAAGCACCGAAAAAAGTCCAATTTATAGACGCGCTGCCCAAGAATCTTCTGGGTAAGTTGCTAAGAGCAGAACTGCGTAACCTGGGTTAATTCCGGGATGATTTCTACCACAGGCAGTTAAAGATAGACGACCGCCTGAATTGTCAAATATGCTCTTTATACGCAGCAAAAAATAGCAGTAATCTTTTTGTATTCAATAGGGTCGGAGTAAAAAGCTAGAAACTCAGAAACGACCTTGTATTGCTGACTCCGAACGAAATGGCGTTTTTCTATATTCAAATACTATGGCACATGTTTATTAAAGTGCATGATATCTGTGACGTCAGATGACTGAACAATATATTGACCAATTTTAAAGTAGAGGCTACAACGACAGACAGGGCGTGTTCGCCACCGGAGGTCCACCGATTGTGTACTACGCCAGCCGTCAGTTCAGCGCGCAGGAGACCTTCCGCACCACTTTATCCATGCTCTGGCTGATGCTCAATGTGGGACTAATCATTGGCCTCGTGGTAGGGGGGCAGATGGACCTGGCTAAGGTGGAGATGACAGCCATGGTGCTGCCCGGACTGGTGATAGGCATCATCGTCGGCAGCTTGATTCGCGTCAAGGAGTTCTGGTTCAAGGCGCTGACCTACGTTCTTCTCTTTTTCAGCGGCTTGTTTCTGCTAATACAGGTCTAAGAAGAGATGTGAGTTCGAGTCTCTCTCGACATATTCGCTCTATCTAACACTCCAGATACGGATAATAGATTGTTAGCCATTTGTTGCTTGCCATTTTTCGCCCACAAGCGCGTTCAGGGTATTGGTTTTTTCGTTCCGCTATTATATAATCGGAACTGACAAACGATTGCACCCGTAGGAAAGGAGAGGTGTTATGTGGAAGTGCAAATGGTACAGAATCCTATTCCTGTGGCTATCCCTTCTACTAGTCTTCTCGCCTGTAGCTTGTTCACAACCGTCTGCCACCACCGAAGGATCGACACAAGAGGGACAACCTGTCAGCCAGAAGCCCGCAGAATTTGAAGTTGGCCCCATTACATTTGAGCCATCTACTGTAATGGTCGGCGATTCGATTACCGCAACTGCAACTGTCAAGAATATCGGAGATATTGCTGGCACATACACAGCGGCGCTGTCTGTCGACGGACAGGAGGTAGACAAAAAAGACATTGCAATTGAGCCGGGGAATAGCCAAGAGGTCAGCTTTCAGCTTTCAAAAACAGCCGCCGGTAACTATAACCTAGCCATAGGCGACTCATGTGCCATTATGGCTGTTAATGAGTGGACACCCTGCAAAATCCAATACGACGAGTCCGATTGGTCGTCAGTGGGCGCGTATGTTAAGGGAGAACAGGGACATATAGTTCACCTCACTCCACCAAGTAAAGCCTTCAGGATTCAAAAAATCAAAGTATTTGGGACTGTTAACATATCTGATACTTCTGACTATGACAAGAACCACATCACAGTGAGAATCTGGGATAAGGATGGAAACAACCAGCTATGGTCTCAAGACTTCCCCTGGCGTTTGTTCTTTGCCGGTGATTATTGGCGGGAGATAAAAGTGCCCGACGTACGTGTGGATGACGATTTCCAGGTGGAGGTAATCACACACAGTAACCCTCAGGGAGACCCGATAGCTTTTGCCCAAATCGCACCTGGGGATATAGGGATACCTGGTGGTTATGATGCGGGAGGAAAGATAGGAAGGATTACAGGGCTAGTGGGAAGGGGCGAGTCAAGCACCGTACTCATTGGTTTCGATTACCCTCAGTCTTATATAGACGCACCTATGAATCGCCCAGAGACACGTTCAGGCTATTCTTATATGGGTAAATTAATTGACCCCGGAGCAGGTAGACTAGAAGGAATCAACTGGCTAATCCGAGTCGAAGGCGAGGGCGGACCAGCAAACTGAACCTGTGGGGTCGAGCTCCTCCCTTGGCAGTGTTATCTCGACTTCTTCCCCACAACCACATTCACCGCCTGCTCAATGGCTTCGGCGGTAAGGCCGTTTTTCTGGAGTAGCTCATCGGGCTTGCCTGACTTGGTGTAGACGTCATCGATGCCGATAAAGAGCATGGGCACCGGCTTCTCCCTGGCTACCACCTGAGCCACCAGGCTGCCCAACCCGCCGTGAAGCAGATGTTCCTCGGCAACCACAATGGCGCCTGTCTGCGAAGCTGCCTCGATAATTGCGCCTTCATCCAACGGCTTCAATGTAGGCATGTTGAGCACCCGACAGTCCACGCCCCGCGACTCCAGCCTACTAGCCGCCTCCAATGCCTTCGACACCATAACCCCGCAGGCGATAATTGTCACATTCTTGCCCTGTCTCAACATCACCGCCTTGCCTAAATTGAAGCGGTAACCATCCTTGTAAACCGCCGGGAACTTGGGACGTCCCAGCCTGATATAAAACGGACCTTCGGTAGCTGTGGCGACCCTTATAGCCTCAACGGTCTCGATGCCATCAGCCGGCACGACGACGTTAAACCCGGGCAATGAGCAGTAGAGCGTCAGGTCTTCGATGGCATGGTGCGAAGCACCGTCCTCGCCGACGGTGACGCCGCCGTGAGTAGCCACAATCTTAACATTCAGCTTCGGCTGGGCGATGCACACCCTGACCTGGTCGAAGCAGCGGCAGGCAGCAAAAACGGCGAAGGTGCTGACAAAGGATATCTTGCCCGTGGCTGCCAGCCCGGCGGCAATGCTCATCATGTTCTGCTCCTCCAGGCCGCACTGTATGAACCGCTCAGGAAACGCCTCGGCAAAGTATTTGGTCATCGTCGACCGGGATAAGTCGGCATCGAGGACGACGATATTCTTATTTTCCTTGCCCAGCTCCACCAGGAACTTCCCATAGGCTTCACGGGTGGACATATCTGCGTAAGCGGTCATGCCAGCTCCTTCAAAGCCTGCTCGGTCTCCTGCGCATTGGGAGCCTTGCCATGAAAATCAACATTGCCTTCCATAAAGCTGACGCCTTTGCCCTTGACCGTGTGAGCGATGATTACCGTCGGCTTTCCTTTTACTTCACCGGCTTCTTTCAATGCCGGCAAAATCTGCTTGATGTCATGCCCGTCTATCTCGATAACATGCCAGTTAAAAGCCCGCCACTTGTCGGCCAGCGGCTCAAGTCCCATGATGTCACAGCAACGACCGTCAAGCTGTATCTCATTGTGGTCGACGATAGCTGTTAGATTATCCAGCTGGAAGTGTGGGGCAAACATAGCCGCCTCCCACACCTGTCCTTCTTCGCACTCGCCATCGCCGAGGAGTACATACACGTGGTAATCCCGCTTATCCAGCCTGCCAGCCAGGGCAATACCGATGCCGAAAGACAAGCCCTGCCCCAGTGAACCCGCCGACATCTCCACGCCCGGTGTCAGCGTTCTGTCAGTGTGTCCCTGGAGCCGGCTGCCCAGCTTTCGCAAGGTAGCAAGCTCCTCAACAGGAAAGTAGCCGCACTCAGCCAGGGCAGCGTAGAGTATGGGGGCAGCATGTCCTTTGCTCAGGACGAAGCGGTCGCGGTCGGACCACTGCTGATTTCTGGGGTCGTGGCGCATGACCTTGAAGTAAAGTGCGGTGACAATGTCGGCGGCGGAAAGAGAGCCGCCGGGATGCCCGCTGCCCGCCGTGGCTATCATTTGAATGACGTGACGGCGCAACCGCTTTGCCATCTTTTCCAGTTCAGGAACGGATAAGTCGAATTTAGCTCCGGTGCGCAGGTCAGCCATATCTGTTAATACTCCGATGGATTTCTAATTATAGGCTAGTTAGATGTGCATTGTCTATATGGATTATGATGTCTTTGTCATTGCGAGGAACACTAGCGACGAAGCAATCTCTTTTTCTTCTTCTGCCATCGCGAGGAGTGTGAGCGACATGGCGATCTCAATCTACTTTTTGTCATTCTGAGCGTAGCGAAGAATCTCGTGTCTTCCCTACCACTGAGATTGCCACGCGGAGTTTACCCTGAGTGAGATTCTTCAGTCGCTATGCTCCTTCAGAATGACAAAGAGCGAAGGATTCCCTCAGAATGACACAAGACGAAGGGCTCGCAATGACAGGGACAAATCCCCCTCCCTCTAACTCCCCACCACCAGGGGAGAGAGAACCGATTTAGTTGAGAATATCAAGTGCCTCAATTATAATGCGTGAGATGATTATAGATTTTCACACTCACGTAGTGCCGCCGGGGATAAAGGAAAGGCAACATAAATACCTCAGCGACGCCTGCTTCTCCCTGCTCTACGCCGAGCCTAAAGCCAGGCTGGCAACGGCTGAGGAAATCATTGCCTGTATGGATGAACACGGAATTGATAAGTCTGTAATCCTCAACCTGGGCTGGACCAGCCATGAGCTCTGTGTGGAGACAAACGACTATATTCTGGAAGCTATTGCCCGTTTCCCTGAACGGCTAATCGGCTTCTGCGTCATTCAGCCTTTAGCCGGCGACAAAGCCATCAAAGAGCTGGAACGTTGCGCCCGGAACGGAGCCAGAGGCATAGGTGAGATGAGACCGGATGTGCAGGGCTTCGACCTCAGAGACAACCCGGTAATGAAACCTGTAGCAGAGGCAGTTATAGAAAACGACCTCATTTTCCTCACCCACGCCTCCGAGCCGGTGGGACATGAATACTTCGGCAAAGGAAGCATAACCCCGGAAGTTATCTACCCCTTTATTATGAACTTTCCCGACCTTAAAATAGTCTGCGCGCACTGGGGCGGCGGCTTGCCATTCTATGCCCTGATGCCTGAAGTAGATAAGGCGTTGAGTAACGTTTATTTCGACACTGCAGCCACTCCATTTCTGTACAAGCCCCAGATTTTCAAGCAGGTAGCCGATATAACAGGCAGCGACAAAATCCTTTTCGGCAGCGACTACCCCCTACTATCGCCGAAACGGATAATGGACCAGATTGAGTCTGTAAAGCTCAGCCAGAAAGACAGGGTTAAAATTCTAGGAGGCAATGCCCAAAGGTTACTAGCAATTCAATAGTTTAAACTGTCATTGCGAGTCTTTCGTTCCGCTCATTCTGAGCCTTTCCCTCCGCTCATTCTGAGCTTGTCGAAGAATGAGAGTACCGCGTCGTCCTTCTTGGAAAGACTCCTCGCGATGACAGACACGAATGGTGAAGACATTGAGCAACGAGCAAATACGGTCTTTTATCGCCATAGAGTTACCTGAAGAGGTCAAAGCAGGGCTGCGCCGGCTGCAAACCGAGCTAAAGTTACCTGAGCACACCTTTGTGAAATGGGTGGCTACTGACAGCATACACCTTACGCTCAAATTCCTGGGCAATATATCTGCTCCGAAAGTGGCTGATATAACCAGCATTATGGAGCAAGCCAGCCAGGGAGTCAGCCCTTTTCAACTGGAAGTTACCGAAGTGGGCGCTTTCCCTAATTTGAGGCAGCCACGTGTCCTGTGGGTAGGCATAAAAGGAGAAATAGATAAACTGGTGGGTTGGCAGCAGCGCATAGACAATGGCCTGGCTCCGCTGGGCTTTGCCAGAGAGACAAGACCGTTCACGCCCCATTTGACCTTAGCCCGTTTGCGAGAAGGTGTTTCACCCGGAGACAGAAGAGATTTCGGTGAAATGGTGGCAAAAACACCCGCCGAAGTTAGCTATAAATTCAATGTTAGCAGTCTCAGCTTGATGAAGAGCCAGCTCCTGCCAGGCGGTGCTGTCTACAGCCGTCTCACAGAGGTGAAGCTGAAACAGTAATGCAGTGACAGGCATAGAAGCCCAATCCTCCTGTCATTCTGAGAGAGCGAAGCGAGTCCTGAACGAAGTGAAGGAATAACCCCAGGGTTCTTTCCCTGTCATCGCGAGCCCTTCGTCTTGTGTCATTCTGAGGGAATCCTTCGCTCTTTGTCATTCTGAAAGAGCATAGCGACTGAAGAATCTCACTCGGGGTAAACTTTGCGTGGCAATCTTGGCGGGGTGAAGAAACGGTTAGATTCTTCGCCCCGATGCAATCGGGGCTCAGAATGACACCAGACAAGGGGTACTGCTGCAAGGTTGTTGTCGTCGCCAGAGATGCGATGCTATAATATGTGGTCTGGCTGCCGGACTGGAATTCGCCAGGTTCAACATAAGCGCAGATCGGCAAACCGTTCCCGAGTAGCTCAGCGGTAGAGCGGGCGGCTGTTAACCGCTTGGTCGTAGGTTCGAGTCCTACCTCGGGAGCCACCTTCATTGTAGGACAGGCTCTTCCAAGGAAGGATTAGCCACTAGGTTGTGCGCTTATGCAAAAGAGCCCTTACTTTGTGTATGTCCTGCGAAACTCCGAAGGTCGCCTATACATCGGGTTCACTACTGACCTGGACAGACGTTTGCATCAACATCAGGAAGGCACAGGCGGTTGGACCCACACACGGGGTCCGTGGGAATTGGTTCATCACGAGACCTTCACCAATCGTTCCGAGGCAATGCGGCGAGAACGAAACTTGAAGCGTGGTAGAACAAACCAGGAACTGCGCATCCGCTTGAGTGACAGTGAACGGTAGAGCGGGTCCTTCCAGAATTGGAAGGATTAACCGCTTGGTCGTAGGTTCGAGTCCTGCCTCGGGAGCCAGCTTTTGCACTCAACCAACAAACTTGTCAGCTCTCTCAAATGATGCTCTGTATCCCCAGAGACAGTGCCATCGACAACAGAGCTGCTACTGCTGCCACGAGGTAACCTATAGCCTGCCACCGGTTCTGCATACGTGATGATTTGTTATAACCCTCAATGTAAGAATTGAAATCCTGCACAAAATGTTCCAATGGTTCATCGACCCCTGCACCTGCTATGTTGCTACGAACCTGAACTCCTGAGGAAGGCCGCATCATAGGCCTCTTCCATGCTTCAAATCGGGGTATAGATTTACCCGATGCCCTAAAGTGTTTGTATGCCAAATAGAAAAACATCGCGCTGAAGACCAACCAAATTAACCACAGCATAACCACCTCCTTCGTCTCTTAATTACAAATCGCTCCTTTCAAATTGTACCTGCGGAGCCAACCTTCACACCCAACCCCGGACATGCGAACCCCACCGAGCCCACCACCTTTACTTATTCTACCCGGGGGTCATTGGTCCAAATTCACCCCCCCCGCTACCAAGATAAACTAGGCCCTCGGCTTCTATGCCGGAGGCTTTTTACAGACTTTAATACTTCCCGTAGGAGACCTGCTACAGATGACCGGACGGAGTCAGTCTCCCATATAGTGGAGGCGCATAGAAATAATCATCCTAAAACATCAGATTCATTCTATTCTTGCACCTATTACTTCGGTTAAAAGCTTGTTTAATACTAGTATTTCCATGCTTCGGATTACAGCACTGATGTTCATCAAACTGAAGCTTGTATATTTTTTACCATTAAATAAATCATCTGGTGATTCAAATTTGTCGTCATTATTTATGTGTAATTTAGTCTTAAGTTCTTCTGTATCTTCAACTATTTCATTATTGCCGACTGCAATATCATAGCTAATGAATTTGTATATGTTACGGAATGAATGGTTTATCCTTTTATGAAAAGTACCTTTCAGCTCAATATATTTAGGATATCCATTATGTTCTATAACGAAATCTATTCCATCAGTAGTGTTATAGTCGAGTATGTTAAATTTGAAGAGATGTGGATATCTGGCAAGCAGTGCCATTAATAAACCAAACGTTTCTGACTCTGAGTATCCTGTCTTTGTTCGCGAAGGTTCTACCATTTTGAAGCCGTCTGGAAGGATGATGTGTTTTCTTTTTTTTGTTGACTCATATCTATTTGCCAGTTTTTTTGAGTCTTCATTTACCGATATTAATGTCCTTTCCATATCTTCTATATTTTTTCTCTCTTCTAGATCATCTTGTATTTTTTTCTCTAAGAGAACTTCATTGATCTTGGTTTTGATTAGATCGAGTAACTCTAAATCTGTGTTATCAATAGAGCTGCGTGTTCCTATCAAATCAAAAGCATCACAGTCAACAAAAGCATGTATATAAGTATAAGCTCCTACACCTTTGCCACCTTTTATCCAGTCATCCACTTTCTTTATTGGTATACCATCTTTGCATGCCCATAATCCGTATCTTACGCCGTCGGTATGTAGTAACAGCTTGTCAACGTTTTTTTGTCCGCTAAGCAAAATATCATATTTACGTTTAGTCTCGTAACCTTCGATATTAACTACAAAATAAAAATGAACGTTATTTTGCAGTGTGTATTTATGCTTCACAATATTTCTTGAGTAGTACTCATAATAAGATTTGTTGTCATTAACCTTTTTTGCATAATCTTTCATTTTAGTTTCTATTGACCTGTCAGGTGGGAAGTAATGTCCCATCTCAATCTCTTCAAATAGCTGTTTGTCTTTCTCGATGAATTTTGGAAGTGGATCAATTTTGGTTAAATCATCAAAGTTGTTCTTAAAATCATCTATATTCAAACCGGACAGATATAGCTTTGTTTTAGATAAATTAGCATCAAATAAGATCCTTATTGTTCCAAAGACGGTGTACCACTTAGCATAATCTCGCAAATACAGATGATTCAGCATGTACCATGTGTGTTGTGTATTAAAATGGCCAGGATTCTTAATTCTAAGTAAGAAACCTTGACTAATGTTCTGAGGCAATCTTACTCCACACTTGTCTTCATCGATTGGATCTGAATATCTATAGATGCCTTTGTCTCTAATCTGTATTAATGGATCTTTCAGGATAACTCCCCAGCCTGGCTTGTTCGAATCTGGTTTGGAGAAAATCTCTACTGATTCAGATTTAAAAAAGGGCTTGGTTCCATGCCCTTTATATCCATATTTTCCCATAGGGGTCTTGTCGTCTCTTATCTTGGTAGATTTGGCTAACCCAAAGAAACACTTAATATTTTCCTTTCGTAATCCAGTGCCATTGTCCCAAATATCAATTATTAAATTCTCTTTACCCAGTTGCTTTTCTCTATAAACCTTACAGTATACTTCAGTCGCATTCTCATCAACGGCATTCTGGAAAGCTTCTCGAAATATTTCTACTGGATTACCAAAGTCGGTAATGGTCTGATAAAGTTCATAACCCAAATCTACTTCGGCTACATTCTTGTACAAAAAATCCTCCATCTTTTCCTCCATCTACCTGCTTTTAATATAGTTTTCATTGTAACACTCATTTAAGGTGCATACAACAAACTACCTTAATGAGCACCTGTGAGTGCCGTAGGCCTCGCGGGGGCTCTGGCGCCCGCCACGGGAGAGGTGGGCTCCGGGCGGGGGAGCGAGGCCCCACGGTCTCGTTTGGGGCTCGCCTTTTCTCCCGTGAGGCCACAAAAGTACACGTGGTGAGAGAGGGGCTTGCCTGCGGAGGCCACAGGAGACCAGATAGGCTTTCCCAATAGGGAAAAAGCAGGAGGGGGCTCCCACCTTGGTTGCTCGGGGCAAAAAACGCGCCGGCTGCCTTTGGGTCAACCGGCCGCCTGCTCCTGAGGCGATTATGTTTGTAGGACTAACTTAAGAAGTGGTACAACTATTGGGGGCAGGTCACAATAATTATAAAGCAACCTCCTGAAGTAATTTATAGATGGTTTGAAAATAATTTTGTAAAAGATTATAAGAAATGGCACCCGAAGGACCACATTGTGGCGAAGTGGCTAAAGGGTAAAGGTTTTGAGCCGGGCTCTGTCCTCTACGCCGAAGAATATCTGGAAGAGAGAATAGCAAAATTAACCTTTAAACTAACTAAAAACATACCAGACAATTTGATTGAGTATAAAGTATTGTTCCCGGAATCCATCATATGCTCGGGAGGTTCTTTTTTAATTGAACCCCATGGTAAAGGCAGCAGATTCACCGCAACCCTTACATTCAGATTCGGCTTTATTTTATCCAAATTCTTATCACAAAGGGCAAACACCTTGAAAAAGCATATGAAAGAAGAGGGAGAAAACCTCAAGAAGATGCTGGAACAGGAATAAAATAGTCCTAAAGTCACCCACACAGGGGCTACCTTATACACTCAATGGTAAACATAAAATCTTGACAGTTCGCTTTTATAGCCGTATCATAAATTCCCGAAACAACAGGTGCCGAAAACAGGCGCAATTGAGTAAGGGACACCCATAATAATAAAAGCTGTGTTAGAAAAGGTGATGTAATGCCACGTAAAACCAGGGCTGCGGCTAAAAAAGATAGGCTATTCATATTCATTGAATGGCTGGCAGCGCGACCTCTATTGACTGAGTTGACATTAACCGCCATCACAGTCCTGTTCGGCATGCAGGTACTAAGAGTGTTGATACCGGGCATGTTCTGGACACTCGGCGACAGGATGGGCCTGGGTGCAATAGAACTCGGTATAATCGGGGGCTTCATTTTCCTCACCGGCTTCCTGGCCGGGCCGCTGGGCTGGCTCATTGGCAACCGACGCCTGATGGCAGTTACCGCCACCGGACTGGGCTTAATGAGATTATTTATGCAAGTCCTGTGGGAAGAGCCGCTTTTAAATTTAAGCCTGGCAGTATTAGGAACAATTTTATTCATCATTTTTTTGCCAGCCTGTTTTGAAGATGCACGGCTCCGTGGTAGACCGGCTGTATCAAGGTATGCCTTAGGACTTCTGGGTGGGCTGGCGCTGGATGTTGCCATCAACGGCGCCTTTGGCACATATGACACCGTCTGGCAGGTGGCGCCGCTGCCTGTCCTGCTAACATTGCTACTGCTAATTGTCCTGCTTGTGCTCATTATGGGCGCCACGCCTGCAATCGTGAGTGCCCCGAAAAAGTCAACCACCAAAACCACGGGAATATCCACGGCACGGTCCTTTACCTGGCTAGCCATCGGGCCTTTCCTGTTTCTGGAACTGGTAATTTTCCAGAACATACCACGCTTGGCAACGCTGACCGGCTGGCCATTACCGATAGCCTTCGGACTAACGCTACTAGCCCAGCTAGCCGGCCTGGCTGCCGCTGCCTGGCTTCTCATCAAGAGCTGGCGCACGTTATTGCCCTGGGCTCTTGGCGCCGGTGTCATACTGATTGCAACTCTGGTATTCGCCTACCAGAAACCAGCAGCTCTGATAGCACTGCTGTTCCTAGCCGGACAGGTGCTGGCATCGGCACTTATAGTTATGGTTTTAATTGGCATCACCACCAATACAGATAAAACACAGCGCTCCGGAATCTGGATTGCCAATGGAGTTGGCGCGGTACTATTACTGCTGCTCATATTCGGCTACTATGCTGTCTACGATATCAGTCTTCCCTACAACAATGCCATCATAGAAATCATAGCCGGCGGCATAATCGCAGCCTGTGCTATAGGCGCCTTAACCCTCTGGCAACAAAAGCCGCAGGTCGACCCAAAGTTATGGTCGGTGCCAGTATTTGCCCTGATTCTCCTGATATCACCTTTGACTCAGACAATCATGTGGCGGACACCGACAGCAATCCCTGGCCAAAGCTTTCCCGTATGCATAATGACCTACAACCTGCACAATGGATTCAATACAAAGGGTAAGCTGAATATCGAAGAAATCGCCCAGGTCATTGAAAATAACAACCCCGATATCGTCGCACTGCAAGAAGTATCGAGAGGTTGGGTGGTCAGTGGGAGACTGGACATGCTGGAGTGGCTATCCCAGCGATTGCAAATGCCGTACGTTTTTGAGCCAACGGCAGACCCCTTATGGGGCAATGCTATACTGAGCCGCTACCCGATACTGGCATATTCAAAGGAGGAGCTGCCGCCAGGTAATCTGCCGCTGCAGCGCGGTTTTATCGTAGCATTGATAGACATCGGGGGAAATGAAAGACTCAAGGTCATCGCTACCCACTTTCATCATCTTGAAGGAGATACGGACATCCGCCAGACCCAGGCTAAGACCATAATTGACTTCACAAACAGGATAGGCAATAACCGCATCGTTTTATTAGGCGACCTCAACGCACAACCCTCTGACCCAGAAATACGTATACTATGGCAAGGTCGCCTTATGGATGCCGCAACAACGATGGACCCAGCGCTAGCCTACACTTTCGCCTCAGATAATCCATATCAAAGGATAGACTATATTTTTACATCATACGACCTCAGGGCAATAGATGTTCAGGTACCCTTAAGCACTGCCTCTGACCATCTCCCGGTTGTTGCTGTGATATATAAATGAACCCGATGGAGACATAGTTATGAATATAATTGAGCTTCTTAATCTAATGGTAGAAAAAAGGGCCTCAGACCTGCATGTAAGAGTGCCTAACATACCGGTGCTGCGTATCGACGGCGAACTTAGACCACAGGAGCATTTACCACCGGTTACAACGGAAGACGTTGAAGCAGCGTTTGAGCATATTACTACTCCTGAACAAAGGAATCGCTTCCACCTGGAGAAAGAGCTTGACTTCGCCTACAGCGTACCCAAATTAGCCAGATTCCGAGTGAGCGTAATGCGGCAAAGAGGAACGATAAGCCTTGCCTTCCGTCTGGTGCCCTTTAAGGTCTTTACAATCGATGAGCTAGCACTACCACCGATTTGCAAGGAGCTCATCCTCAAACCCAGAGGACTCATTCTAGTCACCGGCCCAACGGGCAGCGGCAAGTCCACCACCATGGCAGCTATGCTTAATTATCTTAACGAGCACATCTCCCGAAATGTAATCACCATCGAAGACCCGATTGAATATTTACACCCCAACATCAAATGCCTGATCGCCCAGCGAGACCTCGGTGACGATACCAAGGCATTCGATACCGCCCTAATCCACGCCCTGAGACACGACCCGGATGTTATCATCGTCGGCGAGCTGAGAGATTTCGAAACCGTGCAAACGGCAATGAGGGCTGCCGAAACCGGGCACCTCGTAATGGGTACACTGCACACAACCGATGCCCCTCAGACTGTTGACCGCATAATTGACATATTCCCACCCACTCAACAACCTCAAATCAGGCTGCAATTCTCACAGTCAATAGTCGCAGTCTTATCTCAGGCGCTGCTACCACGAGCTAGTGGCAGTGGGAGAATAGCTGCCTTTGAGATTATGACTGGCAATTCCGCAGTCAGAAATCTTGTTCGGGAAGGTAAGACATTTGAGCTGCATAGTGTGATGCAACTCGGTTCCAGCGAAGGCATGCAAACCCTTGACCAGGCACTGGCTGACTTGGTCAAAAAGAAAATAGTCACCGCAGAAGAAGCTAAGATGAAGAGCAGCCACCCCGACCGACTGAAAAAACTGATTGATTACCAGCCCAGCACTGCCAGGCACTGACCTGTAGAGCACAGTATCAACGTTAAGATACTTTTCCACACAGTATCTTGCGCATAGCTAAAAGCTGCAAACCTATCCAGGGAAGGGTATTCCCAGTAGAGCCATACAAAATAGGCCAGTGATAAAAAAGCCGTTACCGCCCTGCCATGATGGCGGAGACCTCAGAATAACACTCTCGTTTTCGCAGCTAACCTTGACCTACTTGATAGCCTCCTTATCAAGTTGCGCAGCCAGCAGCTCAGCGACATCCATGACTCTGAGCGATTCTTCTACCGCTTTCGCCTTAATAGCATCTTCGAACATCTGCAAACAATAAGGACAAGCTGCGGCTACGATATCAGCTTTGGTCTCAATTACATGCTCAATTCGCTCCTCGCTGATTCGCTTTCCAATGCGTTCCTCCATCCAGTAGCACCCACCCCCGGCACCGCAGCAAAACCCGTTCCGCCGACTGCGTTTCATCTCCAGCAGTTTGGACGGCGAGATACTAGCCAATACCTGCCTCGGGGCATCATAGACATCGTTATGTCTTCCCAGGTAACAGGAATCATGGTACGTTAGTTTGCCATCACCCATCAAAGCCGGCTTAATCCTGCCCTGTTTCAGCAGTTCGGAGATAAACTGGGTATGATGAACAACCTCAAACTCGCCACCAAACTGAGGATACTCATTCTTAATAGTGTTAAAACAATGTGGACAGGTGGTGACTATCTTTTTTGCATTGTAGTTCTTGAATAGCTCGATATTCTTCATTGCCTGCATCTGGAACAGGTACTCGTTACCAAGTCTTCTTGCCGGCTCACCACAGCAGGTCTCCTCAGTGCCAAGAATAGCAAACTTAACACCGGCAGCTTTCAATATCTTGCCCATAGCTACAGCTATCTTCATGCTCCTGTCTTCCAGAGATGCAGCACAACCTACGTAATACACCACGTCAACATTGCTATCTTCTGACAGGGGTTTGATATCCAACCCGCTCGTCCAATCAGTTCTGGTGAGCGTAGTTCCCCTGCAACTATGGCCTCTGGTCTCAATACACCGCAGAGCAGCTTCTCCGGTCTCGGGCATCTTGGCCTGCTCCAGAACTAAATTACGGCGCATATCAATAATCTTATCGATATGCTCTACCCAAACAGGACATATATCCTGGCAAGCGCGGCAGGTGGTGCATGACCAAAGCTCATCCTCAAGTATGACCTCTCCAATCAGCGCTTTAACTCCACCACCATCAGTAGGAGTAGCCGGTTTGGCAGCCAACAAGGCACCGCTCCTGTCGAGCAAATGAGCCTTCAGGTCTTGTATTACCTTGCGTGGAGACAAAGGTTTACCTGTAAGATAAGCCGGGCATCTATCCTGACACCTGCCACAATCAGTGCAGGCATCCAAATCCAGGAGTTGCTTCCAGGTGAAGTCCTCTATCTTACTGACACCGAAGGTCTCAGCTTCTTCAATATTAATCGGCGCTAATGCTCCTTTTGGTCGAGACGACTTGAAAAACACATTGACCGGTGACACGATGATATGAGTCAGCTTATCGAATGAAAGGCACACGTAGAAGATAGCGCCCAGCGCTAAGGCGGTATGAAACCACCACAAGCCTATATACCAGGCTAACTGGGTACTTTCAGGCAAGCCAGCGAAGAAGTTAGCTATAAAATAGCCCACAAAAGCCCAACTCGACCACTCTGGGTGACTGTAGAATTCAGGTTGAGACAAGCCTTCCGGTATAGCTACGAGCATACGGAAAGCCTCAATAAAAAAGCCGGTAGCTACAACAACAAAGATGAGAGTTAGAACAACACCGTTATCCAGCACCGTATTTAGTCTTTCCGGCTTCTGGATATATCGGCGAATCACAGCCATGACGACACCAACCAGCATCATTACACCACCCAGATCCAATGCAAAACTAAGACCGAGATAAACATTACCACTTATAAAATGAAACACGTAGTGGTCTACAACATCGAGAGCCGTTCCGACCAGTAAAATGCCGGCACCGGCAAACAGCAGAAAGTGCATTATCCCGGGGTAGGGTTCGCGGAAAAATCGCCTGTGGAACAGGCCATCAACCACACCATCAACTATGAAATCCCATAGCCTCTTGCCCAAATTGTCCCATCTCTTATCAGGCTTACCGATCACCCATAAACGGTAACGACGGTATATGGCATAAATAAAAATCGCCAGCGCAGCCACACCCAGTGGATATAAGATAAGAGGTCCAAAAGCTATATCCCAGAAAATTTCACGAAATGCTTCCATGGCTATTAGCTCCTCCTTCTATAGTATAGTTTAATCTAACTGGAACTCAATGCGGTTTGAGTAGCTCCAGATTACGCTTATTAGCGAGGGCAAACAACTGCTCCACTGACTGCGGTGGAGCCAATGCGCCTCCCATCATGACCTCTGAAGAATCACCAAAAGCGTGGTAATCGGTGCCGCCTGTGGGGATAAGGCTATGCTGATTAGCCACCTCAAGTAGTCGGGCAATAATGTCCTGACTGTAATCACGGTAGTAGACTTCCATGCCAATCAAACCAACCCTCTTCAAGCTGGAAACAAGCTTATTTAAATCAAATATGTCTGCCGGGTGAGCCAAAACAGGTAAGCCTTTAGCATCTACAATCAACTTCACTGCTTCAACCGGGAGTAATTTATATCGCTCCACATAAGCGGGGCCGTCATGGCCAATATACTTATCGAAAGCTTCCTTCTCAGAGCCAACGTAGCCTTTTTCAAACATAGCCTGAGCTATATGAGGTCTACATACCGAACCTCCCTGGGCTAGTTCAGACACTCGTTGCCACTCGATTTCTATGCCCAGGCGACCTAGCTTAGCAATCATATTTTGTGCTCGCCCCAGCCTCGAATCGCGCAATTTCTGCAAATTGGCCGCTAATCTCTGGTCAATGTAATCGATAAAATAACCTAAAATATGGACCTCACCATGAGGAACATCAGTATTTATCTCGACACCAGGAATAACTGTAAGCGGGGGAAAAGCTTCTGCAGCGGCTAATGCCCTCGAAATACCATCTACTGTATCGTGGTCAGTGATAGCAATGATATCAAGCCCGACTTTTGCAGCCAGGGAGACAAGCTCCTTGGGGTCCAGACGCCCATCAGAGGCAGTAGTATGTAAATGGAGATCGGCTTTCACCTATTCCCCTTTCATTTGTATTCGCTTTATGCCTATAGCCTTACCCGTAGACTCATCCACTTCTACTAGAACCGCATCGAAGTTAGCATACCCTTCACCCATAAAAAACCGATGCGGCATGCCGGTAAGAAAGCTACGAATCGCTGATTCAGTGTCGACGCCGATGACGGAATCCACAGGACCAACCATACCCACATCGGTAACATAAGCAGTGCCCTTAGGCAAAATACAGGCATCTGCTGTAGCTACGTGAGTGTGCGTGCCGAGAACCGCACTTACCCTGCCATCAAGATACCTTCCCATAGCCACCTTCTCCGAGGTAGCCTCAGCATGAAAATCAACAATAATAACCTTGGAGTCGTTTTCGATTTCCGAAAGCAAGCAATCCATCGCTCGAAAAGGACAGTCAAATTCGCCAATAAAGACACGCCCTATGAGATTCACTATTAAGACACCTTCCATTTTCAGAAAGCCACGGCCTGGTACACCGGGAGCGAAATTCAAAGGACGCAAAATGGGCACCTCACTATCCAGATGAGGAATTATCTCCTTCTTAGCCCATACATGATTCCCGGAAGTTATCACGTTAACGCCACAATCAAAAAGCTCTTTAGCCGTATCTGGCGTAATGCCAATACCTCCAGCGGAATTTTCACCATTCGCTATAACAAGGTCAATCCCATAATCGTGACACAGGCCTGGTAGACATTGATTCACTTTTCTCCTGCCAGGCCTGCCAACTACGTCACCTATCATTAAGACACGCAATAATTTTCCTCACATTGCTTGATTAGCTTATTTTGCATAATCCACTGCCCTTGTCTCCCGCATAACAGTCACTCTAATTTGCCCCGGATACTCTAGAGTGTCCTCTATCTTCTTAACTATATCCCGAGCTAATCTCATGGCTGCAAGGTCATCTATTTGCTCTGGCTTAACCAAAATGCGCACTTCGCGTCCAGCTTGAATAGCGAAAGCCTTATCAACACCATCGAAACTATTAGCCACATTCTCTAGAGCCTCAATTCGTTTTAAGTACTGCTCCAATGACTCTCGCCGGGCTCCTAATCTTGACCCACTTATAGCATCAGCCGTAGCAACAATAAAACCTAGAGCACTGGTTGTAGCAGCTTCGCCATGATGTTCACTGACAGCCTGAACCACTTCAGTTGATTTATCCCACTGCTTAACCAGGTCAGCACCTATCAGAGCATGAGGTCCCTCCACTTCATGGTCCACAGCTTTACCGATATCATGAAGCAGGCCGGCTCTCTTGGCTAGATTTACATCAGCGCCGATCTCAGCTGCCAGCATTCCGGAGAGATAAGCAACCTCAAGGCTATGAGTCAATACATTCTGCCCATAGCTACTTCGAAATTTGAGCTTTCCGATTAATCTAATCAACTCTGGATGTAACCCCATGACACCAACTTCACGCATTGCTCGTTCGCCCTCATTGCGGATTGTAGACTCAACCTCATTCCTAGCCTTTTCCACAACCTCCTCAATCCGAGCCGGATGGATACGCCCATCAAGAATGAGGGTATTCAAAGCCACCCTGGCTACCTCACGCCTAAACGGGTCGAAACTAGAAATGGTCACCGCTTCCGGGGTATCATCAATGATGAGATCTACACCGGTAGACTGTTCTAAAGCTCTTATATTTCGACCCTCGCGACCAATAAGTCGCCCTTTCATCTCATCACTGGGTAAAGGCACAACAGATACTGTCGTCTCTGAAACTACATCTGTGGCACAGCGCTGGATGGCAGTAGCTAAAATTTCGCGGGCTTTATCATCAATTTCACTCTTTATCCGCGTCTCCCATTCCCTAACGCGCCGTGATGCGTCCTCGCGAATCTCTTCCTCTATAGCCAGAAGCAATTCCTGCTTGGCTTCATCGCTTGAAATACCCGAGATAAGCTCGAGTCTCTGCAGTTGCTTAGCTCGTATCTCTTCAAGCTGAGTTTTGACAGAGTCGATTTCCCTCTCACGGTTAGTCAAACCACGTTCGCGGTGATCCAAGGACTCTAACTTACGTTCTAGCTTCTCTTCCTTCTGTGTGAAGCGCCTCTCCAGCCTCTGTAACTCAAAACGCCGCTCCCGACTATCAGCTTCAGCAGCAGCTCTTACCTTGACAGCTTCTTCTCTGGCTTTCTGAAGCATCTGTTCATGTGTCGCTGTTGCCTCTTCCAGCAATCGTTTAGCTTCATTTTGATTCCTGCGGAGTTGCTGATTGGCTAATATCTGTCTGGCAAAATAGCCAAGTAGTAGCCCCAAAATAAGAACCAGGCCGACTACAACAACATATATCGCTGCAGAAAAATCCATTTAACTGCCTCACTTTCATAAAGCACCACATAATGCAAAAATCCCTAAATTTTCCCTCTAATAATAGTAATCCTTCTCTGAGCTGGTGTCAAACAAATGTCCTATTCAGAAACATCACACAGAGTCAGTTTGCCTCTCTAGCCACAAACGCGCCACAGCAGAACTAACAGCCGCATAATCAAATCCGCGCCGCCGAAGATGGCCGGACAAGCGGCGACGGAATTCACTGTAATCCAAATCAGACAGAAGACGTGCCTTCTTTAATCCCGCTGCATAAGCAGCACTTTCATCGTCTAAATCACCCAATATCTCATTAGCTATCTCTGTATCCACACCCTTCTGTCTCAACTCGAGTTTTATCAACCTCCTGCTTCGAGGTCGGAAGGATAAGCGATTGTCCCTCCAATAGTGTGCAAAGGCAACATCATCAATCTGCCGAAGTTCCTTCAACCGAATAACAACTTTGTCCACAATTTCACTACTGAAACCTCGACGATGTAGTCTATTTTTTACCTCAGCTTCACTTCTAGGGCGATAACCTAGATAGTACAAAGCAGCCCTAAAACAGCTCTGAAAAAGGTCAGTATGCTTCAATTCTCCAATCTGTTCTACTGACAGGCACTGACCGATTTTGAGACCGGCTATGGCTGCTACTTCTCCACTGATAGTAAAGGAAAATGAGCCATCAACAAAGACACTGACTTGTTTTTTACTTTCGTTCACCCGAAGAGCTGTAATCAACCCCACTTGAACCTCCCTCAGATCCAAGCTTCTAACTGTCACTCTGGGTGACGAATAGGCGAAAAATCCAGCTTATTCGGAAACTTCTTTGGCTTCAGATCCCGGACTTGGCAAAGACATCGCCATAGCCCTTATCTCACTCTCTATGTTTGAAGCCAGATCAGCATGCTGCAGTAGATAATCTCTAGCATTCTCTCGCCCCTGGCCCAGCTTCAGGTCACCGTAAGCGAAAAAGCTGCCAGCCTTTTTTACTACCCCCAGAGCAACACCTAAATCGATAATGTCACCTTCCTTGCTTATACCATATTTACCACGCTTAAACATTATGTCAAATTCAGCCGACCGAAAAGGAGGCGCCATCTTATTCTTAACTATCCTGGCGCGGACCCTCGTGCCCACCACTTCAGAACCCTGTTTAAGAGAATCAATCCGTCTTAAATCAATCCGCACTGAGCTATAAAATTTCAAAGCTCTGCCGCCGGGGGTAACCTCCGGGCTACCAAAAATGATGCCCACCTTTTCCCGTAGCTGATTAACGAAAACCACCGCAGTGTGTGATTTGCTAATCGCCGCTACCAATTTCCTTAACGCTTGTGACATCAACCGAGCTTGCAAGCCTACGTGAACATCACCCATCTCCCCTTCTATTTCAGCCCGTGGTACCAAGGCGGCCACGCTGTCGATAACTATCACATCCACAGCCCCACTCCTAACCAGTTCTTCAGTAATCCCCAAAGCCTCCTCCCCGTCATCAGGCTGGGATATGCGCAAATCTTCAACTCTCACCCCACAATTAGCCGCATAGGCAGTATCAAGGGCATGCTCTGCATCTACATAGACAGCAATACCTCCGAGCTTTTGAGCCTCAGCAATTATGTGCTGACCAAGCGTGGTCTTACCGGAAGCCTCGGCACCGAAAATCTCGGTGACACGCCCCCGCGGAATACCACCTATCCCCAAGGCTAAATCCAAACTCAGCGAACCCGTCGGGATAGCTTCCGCCACCATTCTTGCCGAAAGCTCACCGAGCTTCATAATAGAACCTTCACCAAACTGCTTTTCGATGCGACTTACCGCTAGCTCAAGTGCCTTCTCTTTCTCTGAAGCCATGTCTTGCCTCCTCTAAAACCAAGCGCATCATAACATACGCATTATATCAGCACAACCTGCATTCACGACGATGAGTTCATAGCGGCGGAACGGGTGGGAGACAGCATTTATGTGTGCTCTTGTTCATCATAAAATCTATCTCGCCTTTGACTTTTCTCTCGGCTTCACCCGTAATCAGATAACGGTCAAGCTCGCTATATGACAGCCCCAACTCCCCCTCATCCGTCTGCCCTTCCCACAAACCTGCCGAAGGCGGTTTATCAATGATTTCTGCCGGGATATCCAAATACCTGGCCAAATCCCGCACCTGGCTCTTAACCAGATTGCCCAGAGGCATAAGGTCTGAGCCACCGTCTCCATGTTTGGTGAAATATCCAACTGACAACTCACTCCTATTGCTGGCACCCACTACTAGATAACCGAGGCGGTTGGCAAAATAATAGAGAGTGACCATTCGTAGCCTTGGTTTGATATTATTCTCCGCCCGCCTCTTCGTTGCGGCATCATGGACGCCATCCTGCAAAGCCTTAATCAAGACATCAAACACTTCATCGAGGACAACGACTTTAACAGGTATATGGAACTTGGCAGCAACAAGCTCTGCATGTTCTCTATCAATGTCGCTGCTGTGGCAGGGCATAATAACACCCAGAGTAGTTTCAGCAAAAGCACGCTTGCATAACACTGCAGCTACGGAGGAGTCGACTCCACCACTCATACCCAAGACCACTCCTTTACCCCCGGCTGCTAAGACCATCTCACTGAGCCATGAGGTAAGTTTTTGAACAAGTTCGCCAATCGATGACTTCATCACGCTAGCTGCTAGTATAACATTCTGCGAACCAGTCCACCAAGAGATGACAAGGAAAAAACAGGAACAGAACTAACAGCAAATCAGGGTATATATAATAAGGTTTTTCAAAATATCAAGTTTGACTCAATAATAACTAAAAGGTAAACTATTATTCGGAGAGCAAAATGCCCATTTATGAATATCTATGCCCCGAGTGTAACTGCAAGTTTGAACTGTTACGCTCCATGAACAAAGCAAATGAAGATGCTTCATGCCCCCAATGCCAGCACACTGCCAAACGAGCCTTCTCCAAATTTGCCTCCTTTTCAAAAGGAGCTGGCGGTGAATCTACTCCTATAGCCGGAACTGCCGGCTCATGCGCCGGCTGTACATCTTCCAGTTGCAGCAGCTGCAATATATAGCTCGGTCTACCCTTTACTTTCGCTGGCCCTTCAATCTCAAAATACCAAAGGCAATACCACCAAGAATTACAGCTTCCAATATAACAGCTCCAAAACCGAACAAGGCTGCATCGTAGAAAAATCCTTCTGGGAATAATCTGATCAGGTAATCCTTAGCCGGGTCAAGCAGCCAGTATTCATTTGAAAAGCTGACCAGGTGGAAGAGAAGAAAAAAACGCTCGAAACCAAACAAAGCCCAGAGAGCCAGGACAGCCATCAATCCTACGGTAACCAGACTTCCCCACAATAAACCCTGGACAACTATCCGCCAGCCGACCTTGAAACTAAAAAACAATACGAGCACACAGATGATTAGCAGGAGTAAAGCTCCCCTTTGAACCCAATAGTCCAACTGAATCAAGCCTCTTACATCTTCGAGATGAACTAATTCCCGTTCATTGAACAGGCTAAATTCCTGTCCCTTCTTGAGAACTGTAATCTGGGCTGAGTCTGCCCTTAGACTAAAGTAATCGATTAAATGCTGAGCCACTCTCTTTAGCTCAAGTTTATCTATGCCGGTAGCCTCGCTTATCTCGTATTTATCGAAGCCATACTCATAAAGCCTGAGCTCGTTAACCTCGCAACAAAGAGTGCTTGTGATGAGCATGACAGGCAAGCAAAACACAAACAACCAATAGACTATGCTTTGAACAATCTTCATTTCACTATTCAGAAACCATAACCGATAATAGCCAGTATATACCCAAATTGTCAATAAAAAATTTTTCGATTTTCTCAAGCGCACCAAAAGCAACCACCCAAAACCCTGTGCTATAATTTAGGCCGAGCCCCTAGGAAAAACTAATGTTTACGCATCTTCACGTTCACACTGAGTATAGTTTGCTTGACGGTTTATGCCGCATCCCCCAGGTTATTGCCAAAGCTAAAGAACTAGGCATGACCAGCCTAGCCATCACCGACCATGGAAGCATGCACGGCATCATCGATTTCTACACAGCAGCAAAAGAGGCCGGCGTAAAACCTATAATCGGCTGCGAAATTTATGTAGCCGAAACCAATCGCCAGAGCCGAACCGCCAGCGACAAGAATATCTACCATCTAGTCTTACTTGCCAGAAACCATCAGGGCTATCAAAACCTAATTCAGCTGATTACTAAGGCTCATCTCGAAGGCTTCTATTATAAACCACGAGTGGACAAAGAGCTTCTAGCCAAGCACCATGAAGGACTAATCGCCTTATCCGCCTGTGCCCGCGGCGAGCTGCCCCGCCTAATCTTATCAGGACGTCTTGAAGAGGCCGCCACACAGGCCATCTGGTATAAGGAGACCTTCAATGATTATTATTTAGAGATTCAACGACACCCGATTCCCGAGCTAGAAAAAATCAACGAGGGTCTGCTTTCCCTGTCTTCACAATTAAATATACCTATTGTAGCTACAAATGACGTACATTACGTTAATAAAGAAGATGCCACCACTCAAGAGCTGCTGCTCTGTATCCAAACTAATACCTCTATCTACGATGAGAAAAGGCTAAAGATGGCCGGTGATTTCTTCTATCTGAAAAGCCCTGAAGAAATGACAGAGCTATTTGTTGACCTACCTCAAGCTCTAGAAAACACACAAAAAATCGCTGATATGTGCCAATTGGAGCTGGAATTTGGCCGACTTCACCTCCCGCGGGTGGATTTACCCAAAGACAAAACCTCCAATGACTACCTGGCAGAACTCTGCTGGCAAGGATTAAAGCAACGCTATACATCACCGACTCCAGATATTGAACAGCGGTTGGCTTACGAATTGGAAGTCATCAAGAAAACACAATTCGCTGACTATTTCCTGGTTGTCTGGGACCTCATTTCCTTCGCTAAGAACCAAAACATACTTTTCGGCGTCCGAGGCAGTGCTGCCGCGAGTCTGGCTCTATACTGCCTCAGTATCACCAACATCGACCCTCTCGCAAACAAACTCGTCTTCGAACGCTTCTTGAATGTGGAACGTCGTGAGCCACCGGACATCGACCTGGATTTCCAGGACGACCGCCGTGATGAAATGATAGCCTATGTCAGTCATAAATATGGCCCCGACCATGTAGCCCAAATCATCACCTTTGGCACTTTAGGCGCCAGAGCAGCTCTAAGAGACGTGGGCAGAGCTCTCGGTATGCCTTACAGCCAGGTTGACCGAGTTGCCCGACTTATTACGCCCAGACCGAATATAACCCTGGATCAAGCTTTAGTTGAAAACAAAGAGCTGTATGACATCTACCATGAAGATAGCACAGTGCAAAACCTGGTTGATACTGCCAAGAAGTTAGAAGGAATATCTCGCCATGCCAGCACTCATGCGGCTGGTGTAGTCATATCCAGAGAACCTTTGACCCAATATATGCCGTTACAACGCGCCACCAAAGACCATGAGCAAGCTGCAACCATGACCCAGTTCTCCATGGAAAGCGTTGCGCGCCTCGGGCTACTCAAACTGGATTTCCTCGGATTGGCTAATCTCACCATATTAGCTAAGGCCAGAGAAATAATCGCCGAAAATCGCAACGTCTCTATAGACTTACATCATATTCCGTTAGATGACTCAACAACTTTTGAATTGCTCGCCTCTGGCGAAACCGGCGGCATCTTCCAACTGGAAAGCGCTGGTATGCGCCGTTACATAAAGGAACTTAAACCCACCACCTTCAATGATATCGCAGCAATGGTAGCTCTTTACCGTCCTGGACCTATGGAGCACATACCAACCTTCGTAAAGGCAAAGTATGGGATTGAGTCCATTCGTTATCCCCATCCTGCGGTCAAGAAAATTCTAGAAGAGACTTACGGAGTCATTGTTTACCAGGATCAGGTGCTACATATAGTTCAGGCTTTAGCCGGCTATAGCTTGGGCCAAGCCGATATTTTCCGCAAAGCCATGGGGAAGAAAATTCCTGAAGTAATGAAGAAAGAGCGGCAAAATTTCATAAACGGTGCCAAGAAAAACGGGGTGTCTGCCGAAATAGCTAATGAGATTTTCGCCTTGATAGAGCCTTTCGCTGGCTATGCCTTTAACAAAGCCCATAGTGTGAGCTACGCCCTAATCGCTTACCAAACAGCCTATCTTAAAGCCAACTACCCTGTTGAATATATGACTGCTTTTCTAAACACCTATGCTGCTCACTCAGACAGACTTGCCTCAGCCATTGCTGAATGCCGTCGCTTAGGTATTTCTGTACTATCTCCAGACATTAACAAAAGTCGAGCCAGCTTCGCTATCGAGGAGGAAAATGATAAAGCAGCTATCCGCTTCAGCCTGACCGCTATCAAAAACGTCGGCTATGCAGCCATTGAACCCATCATACATGCCCGGGAAAAAGGTGGCGATTTCAAATCCATTGAGGATTTCTGCCGTCGTGTTGATTTGCGCAGCATCAATAAAAAAGTTGTAGAAAGCCTAATCAAAGCCGGGGTCTTCGACTGTCTGACACCTCGTGGAACACTACTCCAGTCTATCGACCGAATCATATCCCTGGCACAGTGGGAGCAACGGCTAAGAGAATCGGGGCAGACCAGCATGTTTGACCTATGGGGCGACACCGTACCAGCACCACTTCCCAACTTGAACCTGGACCATCTTGATGCTCCCCTCAAAGATAAACTGGAGTGGGAAAAAGAGTTACTGGGAGTATATTTCTCTGAACACCCTCTCGCCTCAATAGCCACGAAACTAGCTAACACCACCACAACACTATGTGGTGGAATCGATAGCGAAATGGCAGGAGAAAAAGTAATCATCGCTGGGATGGTAACCTCTATGCGACAACTCTATACCAAAGACAGGCGACCTTTCGTCATCGCTACCCTGGAAGACCTTGACGGTAGCATCGAAGTCACCGCCTGGTCTGAGGTCTACAACCAGACGAGAGAGATATGGCAAGAAGGCAAAATTCTTCTTGTAGAAGGTACTGTAAAATTAAGAGACGACCGAGTAAACGTTAATTGCTTCCGGGTTCGACAATACCAGCCCGATAGTGAACCAGAACAGGAGATTAAGCCAGCTACCCCACCCCCACCACCACGTAAAATAGCAATCAATATCACTCAAAGTGATGAGGCTGAAGAAGACATAGTACGTCTTGGTCAGGTCATGGATATTCTCGCCCGTTATCCAGGACAAGACACCGTCCTGCTTACCATAGACACAACAGAAGAGACGATAAGCATGAAAATACCAAACACGGTCAACTATTGTACGGAATTAGCTAAAGACATCGAGAGTATACTGGGTGATAACAGCTTAAGCCAAAAAGAAAATCAGTGATCATCTCAAGAGAAGAGACCGGCTACTCTTATTACATTTTCCTACTTGCCACAGTAAGGCTCTGCTAAATTGAGATAAGTTTTTTCCTCACCTTTGGGCAACTCTACCTTGATAGAAGCAGCTTTTTCAAAGCGGAGAAGTAACTCTTTGATTTTTACACCACCACCGAAACCACCTAGCCCGCCATCGCTTTTAATCACCCTGTGGCACGGGACTATAATCGGCAATGGGTTTCTACCCAAGGCTTGACCTACAGCTCTGGCTGCTCTAGGTAGACCCAAACGGCTTGCTACCCAGCCATAACTCCTGGTTTCACCATACGGGACATTACGCACCAGTCGCCACACATCCTGTTGAAAATAGGTCGCTCCAGCCAAATCTAGCTTATCGGGGAAGTCCACAGGTTCACCCTCCAAATACCGCCTCAATCTATGCGGCAAATTGCCAAACGTAGCAGGAGATTGCTCTTCAGCAACCCAGCCATAACTCATAACCTGGCAAAGTATTTCTTCCTTAAATTTCTTGGGTAAAATGACCCTTTTTAGTCCGTTAGGCGAACCAACAATCCCCATCCATCCCAAGGAGGTGTCGAATGATGCGAAAGCGATATGGTCATATCTTTTCAACATGAAAATATGCCCAAAGTGGTAATTAAATTATCCGGCTAGCTCAGCCAGTTTTGTGTTGTAAGCCTGGTAAGTCTTAGAATCGTAGAGGACAAAGAAAACTTCCTTCAAGGACGTTGAACTATCACGCAAAAAAGCAATCACTGTCTCCAAAGCTACTCTGGCTGCTTCAGTCACAGGATAACCATAAACACCGGTGCTTATTGACGGGAAGGCAATGCTCTTTAATTTATAATCAGTAGCCAGCTTCAAGCTCTCTCGGTAGGCACTCGCCAGTAGTTCAGGCTCACCGCGGTTGCCGCCGTGCCAGACCGGACCTACGGTATGGACTACATGCTTAGCTTTGAGGTTTCCCCCGGTTGTTATAACCGCCTTACCTGTATCCAAACGCCCTATTCGAGAGACAATTTGGCGGCATTCATTCAAGATGGCTGGACCACCTGCCCGATGGATAGCACCATCAACACCACCCCCACCCATCAAACTTGAATTGGCTGCATTAACGATAGCGTCTGTTGCCTGTTTAGTGATATCGCCTTGAATCAAAACAAGCCTCGTTTTGCCAATAGCCACTTCATCGCCCTCACTCATAATTGACTCCAGAGAAACTCAGGATAACTCCGGCTCAATCAAACCATAATTGCCGTCATCACGTCGGTACAACAAACTAAGCGCATCACCCTCATCATTAATAAAAAGGAAGAAAGAATGACCCAAAAGCTCCATTTGCTCAGCTGCCTCAGTTACTGACATCGGCTTAACTGTAAAGTGTTTAACTCTAACTATCTTTGGCCAATCTCTATCTTCCGCACTGCCACCCGCCACTTCAGAAACTGCAGATTGGCGAGCCAGAGAAACACCACGCCCCTTGTCATATAGCTTCCCCTTATAGCGCTCAATCTGACGTGCCAATACTTCAGTTACAGCATCAACAGCTATACGAACTCTTTCACCTCTCTCTTCTCCTCTCAATAAGACACCTTTACTGTTCAAAGTAACTTGCGCAGTGAAGCGATGTTGGGGCGACTTTGTGTTTTGCTCATGTATTTCCACTTTTGCTTCAGTAATATTAGGCAAGTAATGAGCTAACTTACCAATCTTCTTTTGTACGTAATTTCGAACTGCTGGAGAGATTTCCATATTCTTGCTAGAAATTTGCAGTTCCATGTCTCTACCTCCCTTATTAAATTTCTCTAGCCAAAGTAAAGCCCCATACTGAAATAGCCCCACTCGCTTTAAGAGCCGCAGCACAGTTTTCCAAAGTAGCCCCTGAGGTACATACATCATCAATCAAGATGACGTTCCTTGCCTTCAGTTTCTCATCCCGGCAAGCGAAAGCTTCTTTAACGTTATTCCTCCGCTCTTCAATGGCGGTTGTTCTGGCCTGAGGCAAGCTATCCTTGACACGACTCAAGCTATCATCAATCACAGATAGCCCTATCAATTTGCCTAGTTCTTGCGCCAGAAGACCTGATTGATTGTAACCGCGCTCTCGCAACCGCCGAGAATGCAGAGGCACAGGCACCAAAACTTCACCGTGCACTGGAGTATCTTGAAGGTAACCAGCCATGAACATAGCCAGGCAACCAGATATTGCCTTAAGATTGCGATACTTCAACTCATGGATAGCCTGGCGTACTATTCCCTCAAATCGGAAGACAGAACGAATGCCATCGATATCAGTCTTTTGCCCCCAGCAAGCTGAGCATAAAACACCGCTTGACTCCGGCTTACCGCACTTTTGACAAAATGGCTGCACGAGCCGAGGTAGCTTCTGGCAACAGCCAACACACAGGAAATCTCCGATCTTTCCACACCCAACACAGCGTCGCGGAAAGAAAAAGTCAATAACTCTCTCCTGGAGTTGCCCCGCCAACAAAGACAAAGCTATCACCCCAAAAGCATACTGGGAAGTAGTGTAACCACTTATGAGCTATGTGCGTGAACGAGGACTAGGTCCAGTTCCACTGAAAATAGGCTCATTTAGATATACGTCGCCATTCCTGATTTTAATATTGTAGCCACAATCAGGATTGGTACATACCCAAGCCTTGTAATGAATCGCCGCCCCTTGGCTACCAAAATCAGACAGCGGCACCAAATCTCCGACCTTACATTTTAAACATTTAGGAAAGGAATTGTTTTCCACGATTCCACCTCCTCCAAGAATCAATAGTATACACCAACGGCAGGTTAATGGCAAATTTTTGTTAAGCCTTTACAAGGTAACTGACCTCTGCTAAACTTCTATTATCAGATATAAAACCAGCACAAGGAGCTGACATGGGTACAAGAGATTTTAGATGGAGAGAGCGCAAAAAGGCAAAGAAGGGCACCAAAAAACCAACCGCCACCATTATCACGCCACAAGTAGAAGTAGAAGTGATTAAAAAGGGCAAGAAAACGGCTGAGCAAACGGAAGAATGAATTAGATGGCGGCTTATTTGGAGCTTTACGATAGTGGCAAATTAGCTGAAAGGGTAGAAGCAGCCAAAGCTTTATTGCATAATTGCCAAGTTTGCCCCCAACATTGTGGCGTTAACCGGCTGGCTGGCGAGATGGGCAAATGTCGTACCGGTCGGCTGGCAGCAGTTTCCAGCTACGGACCGCATTTCGGAGAAGAAGCACCACTGGTTGGCAAACACGGCTCAGGAACCATTTTTTTCATCAACTGTAACTTAAAATGCCTTTTCTGCCAGAACTACAACATAAGTCAACTCGGCGACGGAGATGAAGTCAGCAAGGAGGAGCTGGCCGAAATGATGCTAGCCCTTCAAAACCGGGGTTGCCACAATATAAACTTCGTATCACCAACCCATGTAGTCCCTCAGATACTAGAAGCACTGGAGATAGCCATAAATCTAGGACTAATGTTGCCACTAGTCTACAATTCCGGCGGTTATGACTCTATTGAAACCCTGGAGATTCTGGATGGCATTGTAGATATTTATATGCCAGACATGAAGTATTCTGATGAAAAGACTGCTGAGGAGATGTCAGGCGTGAAGAACTATCCTTACATAAACCGAGCCGCTATAAGAGAAATGCATCGCCAGGTAGGTGACCTCCGAACTGACGAAGATGGGATAGCTATACGAGGTCTTCTAATACGCCATTTGGTCTTGCCTCACAGTCTCTCTGGTACTAAAGAAACAATGAAATTCATAACTGAAGAGATATCTCAGAACAGCTATGTCAACGTTATGGCTCAATACCATCCCTCCTACAAGGCTTTCCAGATACCACAACTAGCCAGGCCGCCGTTTAAACAAGAAATTATCGAGGCTGTCGAATTCGCTAGGCAAGCTGGGTTAAACCGCCTGGACAGTTTGTATCCAGCTATCGTTAGAGCGATTTAATTATGAAACTGAAGGGGCAAAAAGAACAGGCCCCTTTCAATAAATCATAGATGGAGGTTAAATAGATACAAGATGCCTGAATTAGCCTATCTTACAGCCACAGTTCATGGTCATGTTAAAGGTGTATATTACCGAGCATTCACTTCTCGGCTTGCCAAATCATTAGGTTTGCGA
The DNA here is from genome assembly GCA_964400675.1 of uncultured Dehalococcoidales bacterium. GTDB lineage: Bacteria > Chloroflexota > Dehalococcoidia > GIF9 > UBA5629 > 9FT-COMBO-48-23. Next base: position 148,494 of record CAYNVO010000005.1, read on the forward strand.
GGCTACGTGCGCAACTTGCCACAACTTAACGCCGTTCAAATCCATGCTGAGGGACCGAAAGAGAAGCTTGAGGAGCTAATCAGCCAACTCGAGGTAGGACCACCTGAATCAGTGGTGGAAAAGATAGATATAGACTGGTCCGCATTCACCGGACAATTTTCTAACTTTGAATTAAGATACTAGCATGGGGCAAAAGCGAACCTGCCTGTATACCCAGCATCTTTACGCTTCAAGTTCAGCCTTGCCAGCCTCAATTATCGTAAGATAGCTGGCTGCAAATCCGCTCACCTTTGCTGCTTCCCGATCGACTTCATAAGGCTCGCCAGCAAAAATTTTCCCGTATTCCTCAACTTTTCCTTGAGACGAATTGTCAAGACCTATAAATTTCTGGCGAGCATCAACAACACCTAAATCGAACGGCAAGGTAAAATAGAGGTCAGCTATCACTTTATCTATACCCAACTCATAAAGAGTCCCCCAACCACCGGGGGCATCCCCCCTATACTTACTGACAGGCAACAAAGTCAAGAGGTTCGGCACACTGAAATAACCGCTACCACCAAGAATCTTGAAAGGAGCTACAGTAATTAAATAATCGCTGGAAAGAACCACATTGGGCACCCAAAATGTAGGCACGACGAAAGGATGAGGCAGCGGATTTTCCACCTCCACCCAAATACAATCCCGAACATCCAACATCAAAACCCTCGGGAAATCGTAACCTAAAGCCTGATATATTGGATATATAGACTCTCCGTTGTGTGTCCCTTCTAGTATGATAATATCAGCATCGCTGACTTGCTTGATGCTTTCAATTATCAGATTCATAGTCTCTCGACTAGTGCTAATCGGGTACGGCATTGGATAGCCAGCGTTAGGCTTGATTAAAACCCGCCTAGCCCTAGAGACCAAAGGTGGCGGTTTGAAAACAAACTCGGATGCTCCGAAAATCATCTTTATCTGTCCTTGTCTAAGCTATCTGTCTTTTTCGCAAATCCCAACAGAGTCCCAGTCCAACATCATCACCTCTACAATGGTCCCAGGTTTAACTCGCTTCGTCGTTTCTGGAATAATTGCCAATCCATTGGCTTTCATCATGGAGGTCAAAATTCCTGAACCTTGCGGGCCTGTAATACTGGCATAATATTTACCATTCCTCTTGCTAACCGCAACGCGAGCAAAAATACGACGCCCGTCTCCGTTCTCAATCGAGTCTTCCATTACCGCTGTAATATTAGGTTTAGCCAAATCGCTCCTACCCATCATCTTGAAAATAGCAGGGCGGGCAAAAAGTTCAAAGGTAATCATTGAGCTTACCGGATTGCCTGGCAACCCCAAATGAGGTATCTTTTTCCCATCGCTTCTTTTTAATATGCCAAAAGCTAAAGGCTTGCCCGGTTTCATACGCACCGTCCAGAAGGATATATCTCCTTCAGCCGCCAAGACCTGTTTAACTACATCATAATCACCCAAAGAAACTCCCCCTGACGTTACCAGCATATCACAGTCAAAACCATGGCGGATAGCTGTAGTCAATTGCCCCACCTCATCTTGAGCAACCCCTAAAAGCTTCGGAACACCTCCATAACTAACAACCTGGGCAGCTAAACTATAACTGTTACTGTTGTATATTTTCCCTGGCGGAAGATGTTGATCAATCTCCGAGACTTCGTTACCCGTGGCTAGTATACCTACCACCGGGCGACGAATGACCGGAACCACGCCCTTACCCAGTGAGGCCAGCACTCCAATTTCAGCAGGACAAAGCAATCTTCCCGGCTTCAAAACCAATGCCTCTTTTGCGATATCCTCTCCCCTCCGACGGATATTGGAACCATCAGGCAAGTCAACACGAACACCGATTTCAGCCCTGGAGATTGAAGCCTGCTTATGGTCAAGTTCATCAGTATCCTCAAAAGGTACCACCACGTCGGCACCGTGCGGAACAAAGGCACCGGTCATAATCCTAACGGCTGCTCCCGTCTCCACCTTCAAGTCAGAGACACAACCTGCAGCTACCTGACCAACAACGCGGAGAGTCCTTGGATGCTCATAAGTTGCCCCTGCAATACTCTTAGATTGCACAGCATAGCCATCCATAGCAGAATTATCTTGAGGAGGCACATCGAAGGGAGAATAAACATCCTCAGCCAGAACCTGCCCCAAACAATCAAGAAGAGGCTTCTCCTCCTTCTCGAGGACTTTTACGAAATCTAAAATCTTACTCAGAGCCTCTTCAACACTAATCATGGCTAGAGCAGTCCTTCCCAACCATAAGGCGCTGTTCTCTCTGTTTTATAATCTCTTTAGCTTTTCTCAGATTGTCCAACGTGTTGACATTAAAAAAACTACAAAAATGCGGGTCAAATCTTGCTATTTCTTCTTTATCAACATATCTTGTATTAACCAGATCGAACAACTTTGATATCTCCAATTTACCCTGAGCCATCAGTTCACTGATAAACACCAAACAGTCTTTAGAATAAACAGCATGAAGTGGCTCATACATGCCATCAATTCTCGGTACAACCGCATCAAAATCAGGAGCAAGGTCAACCAGATAACGTAACAAATCCATATTGAGGAATGGCATATCACAACCTACGACCAAACTATAGAAGCTCTCAGCGCTTGCCAATCCTGTGTAGATACCTCCTAAAGCTCCCTTTCTGGGATATAAATCAACTATCACTCTCCCCTTCAATCGAGCTGCTTCGATAATATCGAACTGTTCCTGGCTAGTTACCACAAAGACCGTATGGCTAAGTGGGAAAAGGCAGTCTATAGTTCGCTCAATCAGACTATGTCCGTTTATTCTCTCTAATGGCTTTACACGCCCTAGCCGTGAACTCTTGCCACCGGCTAGAACTATTCCAGACACACTTGAGACTCGTTCTCGGCTAACGTTATATCTCCAATTATATTCCTACTAATATTTTATCACTATAGTCAACTGTCTGGACGGGTTTAACGTAAAAAATTAACAACTGGATAGTGGAAGGAAAACAAATTACCAAAATGTGCGATAGAAGTTAATCTATCGACCGACCTAGGAGATAAAACTCCCTAGAAAGGAGGTGATCCAGCCGCACGTTCCCGTACGGCTACCTTGTTACGACTTCGTCCCAGTCACCGGTCCCACCTTCGGCGACTGCATCCCGAAGGTTAGCCTATCGACTTCAGGTGTTACCGGCTCCCATGACGTGACGGGCGGTGTGTACAAGGCCCGAGAACGTATTCACCGCAGTGTGC
>CAYNVO010000006.1:0-138471 GCA_964400675.1 uncultured Dehalococcoidales bacterium
GCGGGGCTGGCATTGACCGGGCTGGTGATTCCAATTAAGGGCGGAATCGTAATTGATATGAAGAGGATGGACAGGATACTGGAGGTAAATGAGGGCGCCAGATACGTTGTTGTTGAAGGTGGCGTTACCCACGGTGCACTGAGAGAATATTTAAATGAACATCATCCCAACCTGAGAAATAGCCTCCCTGAGTCACCGCCGATAACAACCATAGCCGCAAACGTTGTAATACATGGACAGGGACGGTTGACCAACCAGTATGGCTTCAATTCCGACATGGTTAATGGTCTGGAAGTCGCATTGCCAACAGGAGAGGTTTGCAAAATTGGTTCGTGTTCCGTAGGTCCGTACTGGTTCTCGAAAGGCCCTCCGCTGCCCGATTTGTCGGGGCTCTTTCTGGGGTGGCTGGGTACCACAGGTATACTCACAAAGGTGGGCTTAAAGCTTTATCCTAGAAAGAAGATAAAGGACCTTGAAATATTCGTGACTGATAAGGAAGATTTGATCCCGGATATCATATTCAAGATTACCCATACTGAGATGGTAGAAGACCTGGCTATCTGGGCACAGGAACGGCCACTGATGTTCAGAGGTAACTATCATATTAATATCTTCTTAACCGCAGACTCAGAAGGCGAGCTCGAGATGAAGAGGAAGATGATATATGATGCGGTTCAAGAGTATGTTGATAGCAAGGATGCCGGCTTTATGACCATGAATCTGGATATGAGGCGTGAATTCATGGATAACCCACAGAAAAGCATGACGGCGTTTGCCGATGTCAGAAAAGGTGGCGGTTTCGAATACGCCGGGCCGATTATTCCCATGGAGCTGTATCCGGAATGTGCCAGGAAAGTGGCGGAGCTGGCGGTTAAATACAGAGTGGTATACGGCGGCTCGGGCCGGGTTATTCACGGAGGCCATTGTATGATGTTCTCATTTGCATATACGTTCAATCGTGCAGACCTGGACGAGATGGGTAGAGCCAGGAAAGCTTTGCATGAGGCGGCTGAGTTTGTTGCAGATAAGGGCGGAGTTCTGTGGAAGCCAAACATAGACGAACAGAAGATAATGATGGAAAGGATGGACCCGAATACGCTGAAACTCATGACAGATATCAAAAAGCTACTGGACCCTAACGGAATTATGAATCCCGGAAATTGGGAGGTGAAATGATGCAGCAGCAGGACTATGTCAGCCAAATCCATAGATGTTTTAGATGCGGCTATTGCAAATTCCCTACTGATTACTCATCATTCAATTGCCCTCCTTACAAGAGATTCAGATTTGATACCTATTCCACAGGTGGGCGGCTATGGCTAATTTATGCCTGGCTGAAGGGTGAAGTCGAGTGGTCGGAACACCTTGCCGAAGTCCTGTACACATGCACAACCTGTAAGAACTGCACTGAACAATGCCCGATGAAGTTTGCTCCCGATATTGTTGACTGGATAGTGGGAGCCAGGAGCGACATGGTTGAAAAGGGCAGGATACCACCGCGGGTGGCGCACTTCTTCGAGGCTGTTTACGGCTACGGAAATCCTCTGAAGCTGCTCAGGAGCGACCGGGCTGCCTGGGCTAACGGCACGAAGATGTATGCGCCTGGCGACGAATATCTTTTGTATGTGGGGTGTCTGGGCTCGTACGACGAGAACGGGCAGAAAATGGCTAAGAGCCTCGTTGATGTGCTTAACGCAGCCGGGGTTTCCTTCGGCATACTGGGCAGCGATGAGGAGTGCTGTGGCAACGAGGTCTACATGATGGGCGAGATGGGATTGTTCCAGACGCTGGTTGAAAAGAATAACCAGAAGTTCAAGGAGCTTGGCGTAAAGAAGGTAGTCACGCTTTCTCCGCACGCTTACAATGTTATGAAAAACCGTTATCCGGCGTTAGGTGCCAGCTTCGAAGTGTATCACTATACCCAACTCCTGGCTGTCATGGTCAAGGAGAATAAGATAAAACCATCCCAGAATAAGGCAAAGGTGACTTATCAGGACCCGTGTTTTCTCGGTAGGTACAACAAGATATACGATGAGCCGAGGCATATATTGCTGAGCATACCTAGTCTTGAGCTGGTGGAGATGCATAAAAATAGAGCCGATGCTTTCTGCTGTGGTGGCGGTGGCGGCAACTTCATTATGGACCTCCTGGCGGGAGGTGAGGACAGTCCGGCACGTGTCAGAGTCAGGGAAGCCTGTGCCACCGGTGCTGATACTCTGGCGGTTGCCTGTCCCAGCTGCCTGACGATGTTCACCGACGCCGTGAAAGCGGAAGACCTGGACAATAAGTTGACAGTTAAGGATATCTCACAGATTGTGAGGGAATCACTGCCCGCAAAGAAGCGCTAGCTGCTTCACAAGCCTTTGCCCAGTACGTAGATAACCAGGTCAGCCAGGCGGCAGCTGTAGCCCCATTCGTTGTCGTACCAGGCTAGCAGCTTCACCATTTTGCCGCCAAGTACCATGGTGCTAAGGGCATCGAATATGGAACTTGCCGGGTTGCCTTGGAAGTCTGTACTCACCAGCGGCTCGGTGCAGTACTCCAGTATGCCCTTGAGCTTGCCTTTAGCCGCAGCCTCGAAGACTTTATTAATCTGTTCAGCAGTTGCCTCTTTGTCCAGGTCAGCCACGAAATCGCACATGGAAACGGTGGGCACGGGCACCCTGAAAGCAACGCCATCAAGCCTGCCTTTAAGCTCCGGTATAACCAGGGTTACGGCTCTGGCGGCTCCGGTGGTTGTGGGAACTATATTTGTAGCCGCCGCTCTCGCCCGGCGCAGGTCCTTGTGGTACATATCCTGTAGCCTCTGGTCGTTGGTGTAAGCGTGAATTGTGGATAATAGCCCCTTGCTTACTCCGAAGTTGTCATGCAATACCTTCACCACCGGAGCAATGCAGTTGGTAGTGCACGACGCATTTGAGATGATGCGGTGCTGCGCTGGATTGTACTTATCCTCGTTTACGCCAAGCACGATGGTTATATCCTCACCCTTGGCTGGCGCCGAGATTATGACCTTCTTGGCGCCGCCCTGGAAGTGGGCGGATGCCTTAGCGGCATCGGTGAAAAGACCGGTGGACTCGATTACTATGTCAACCCCGTAGTCTTTCCACTGAATCTTACCCGGGTCGCGCTCGGCGATTACCTTTGTCTTCCTGCCGTCGACTATAATGGCATCATCTCTTGCTTCAATTTTTCCGGGATAGATGCCGTAGTTGCTGTCATACTTGAGCAGGTGGGCGTTTGTTTTAGAGTCGGTAAGATCATTGACCACGGCTACCTCTAGCTTGTCGCTGTAATGCTGGTTTATCACTCTAAAGGTCAGCCTGCCGATACGCCCAAAGCCGTTGATACCTATCTTAGCTGCCATTTGTTGCCTCCTTATTTGTTCAATGTAGGGACAGACCTTCAGATCTGTGCCCCCCCACTTTGTCATTCTGAGTGAAGCGAAGAATCTCTCAGATTGCCACGTCGCCATTGCTCCTCGTAATGACGCTAGACATTTTTCTTATTATAGCTCACCCTTATCTTAGTTCCAATGCCACCCCTTGTATTCCACTCCGCCAGTATCTCCATCCTTCTGGGCTTCACAGCCTTGACCAGGTCATCGAGTATACGGTTAGTTGCTTCCTCGTAGAACATTTCCACCATCCTGTAGCTTGTCAGGTAGAACTTCAGCGACTTCAACTCGATTATGTGCTTATCGGGTACATATTTTATGGTAAGCGTGGCATAGTCGGGCTGCCCCGGATTGAGCGGGCACAGGGCGGTGAATTCGCTGGTAGCCATTTCCTCCTCGTATTCCCTATCGGGGTAGGGATTGGGCATGGCTATAAGCAGCTCCTTTTGGGGAGAAGACTTGTACTTGAGCTTTAGGCTACTAACCCTCTTTTTTATCTGGTCCAATGTTCTAGCCTCCACCCCAATACGAGGTGATGTTGTCCTTGACCACTTTCTCAGCCTTGCCTTCAACCATCATCAGCTTGAGTTGAGCCATGGTCTCCATGACAGCCATTCGCCTGTCGGAGGCGGACAGTTTATCGAAGTTGACGGACTCACCGCCGGGCATCCAGGGAATCTCGGTAGCTATCTGGTAGGCGGACTTGGTGTCCTTTTCTATGATTCTGGTTATGGCTCGCTGCCGTTGTTCGTGATAATAAGATAGTTCGTCAAGCCTTAGCTTGAAGCCGCTGAAAACAGAACCGTGACCGGGAAAGATGAAGTTGACCTCTAGCTTGGAAAGAGCCTCAAGTGATTTGAAAAAGTCACCCAGCGGGTTTTCCCCGGATTGCGGGTGGATACCGACATGAGGAAATATATCGGGCAGTAAGTGGTCGCCGGAAAATAGCAGCTTCCGCTTCGGCTCGTAGAGGCAAATATGTCCCGGTGAATGCCCCGGAGTCACTATTACCTTGAACTCTGAAGAGGCTACGGTAATTGGATCGTCGTCTTTCAGCATTATGTCAGGCTTAACCACCCCCACGGATGGCTTTATCGCCATGCCGGCTTCGGTGAGCTCGGTCAGGCGTCCCTCGGGCACGCCATTGGATTGGAAGAGTTGCTTTACCTGCTGTAACAGGCCATCGGGTTTAACGTATCGGGAATCGATAAATTTTGCCTCGATTTCGCTGGTTGCTACCTTGGCCCCGGACAGCTGTTTCAATTTATCTATCATGCCGTAATGGTCGGGATGGATGTGAGTAGCTACTATCAGAGGTATATCTTTGAATCCGAAGCCGCCGAATTGGAGGGCTTCTCGCAAAGCGCCGAAGGCTTCGGGGGTATCCAGCCCGGTATCGATGAGCAAGTTACCTTTGGTGCCTTCTACCAGGTAGACATTGGTGTGGTCCAAGGCTGAATCTGCTGGTCGCGGCACTTTTATCTGGTGAATTCCCTGGACTATCTCCATCTTATCCTCCTAGATTTAAAGTGATTCTTTACCGGCGAAACGGGCGTCGGCTCCCAGTTCCTCTTCTATGAAGAGCAAGCGATTATATTTGGCTACCCTCTCGCTGCGGCAAGGCGCGCCGGTCTTTATCAAGCCGGAGCCGACGGCGACTGCCAGGTCGGCTATGGTGGTATCTTCGGTCTCGCCGGAGCGATGGCTGATTATGGTTGTCCAGCCAACCTGCTGGGCTCTTTTTACCGTAGCCAGGGTTTCGCTGAGTGTGCCTACTTGATTCGGCTTTATGAGTATGGCATTTGATGCCTTTTGGGAAATGCCTCTTTCCAGCCGTTCCAGATTGGTGGTGTACAGGTCATCGCCGACAAGCTTGATTTGCTTGCCCAGTTTAGAGGTTAGCGATACCCATCCCGACCAATCATCCTCATCCAGCCCGTCTTCGATGCTGGCGATGGGATAGCTCGATACCCATCCGGCATAATAGTCAATCATTTCATCGCTGGTTAGTGTTAAGACATCTTTAGATAAAATATATTTACTGTTGCTGTAGAAGCTGCTCGCCGCCGGGTCCAGGGCGATAAAGCAATCTTTACCAGCCTTGTAGCCGGCGAGGTCGATTGCTGTCAGTATCAGCTCTACCGCCTGCTTGTTGGAAGTCAGTGATGGAGCAAAGCCGCCTTCGTCGCCGACGTTGGTGTTCAGCCCTTTGACTTTGATTGCCTTTTTAAGGGCGTGGTAGATTTCGGTTCCCATTTGCAGTGCCTGACTGAAGCTGGTAGCTCCCGCCGGCACCACCATGAATTCCTGTAAATCGGTGGAGTCGGCAGCGTGTTTTCCGCCGTTGAGTATGTTCATCATGGGCACCGGCAGCAGTCGGGCAGCAGCGCCGCCCAGATAGCGGTACAGAGGGAGATTGGCTGAATTAGCCGCCGCTTTAGCGTTGGCTAAGGATACTCCCAGAATGGCGTTTGCCCCGAGTTTTGATTTGTTGGCGGTGCCGTCAAGCTCAATCAGTTTCCGGTCAACCTTTTCCTGCTCCGAAGCTATCATATCTGCCAGCGCCGGAGCAATCCTGTCGTTAACATTGCTCACCGCTTTGCAGAGTCCCAACCCACCGTATCGGCTCTTGTCCTGGTCTCGGAGCTCCACCGCTTCGTATTTGCCGGTGCTGGCTCCTGAGGGGACCGCAGCTATGCCGACTGCGCCATCGGAAAGCTCAATCTGGGCCTCTATGGTGGGATTGCCCCGGGAATCGAGGATTTCGCGAGCTTTGATTTTTTTAATGGTGGCTTTTGTTGTTTTCATAGCCTTTAGTCCAGTTTCTGTCCTTTCGCCAGGGCGATGGCTTTCTCCACGGCGTCGACGGCGTCCTCTGCCTTGATTATAGATTTATCCTGCTCGCCGTTTCGGTACAGTGACCAGGTATTCAGTCCGACAACCGGAATGCCACTCTTCAGGGCGAAGCCAATCTCGGTAAGCGTGCCGTAGTCACCGTCGATGGCTATTACCGCTTGAGCAGAATTAACCACAGCTACGTTTCTGGCGTAGCCGGCACCGGTGGCAACTGGGATTTGAACATAAGGGTTGCAGTCAGTCGGGTCGACGCCGGGCAAAATACCTATGGTTAGCCCTGACTCGATGGCGGCTCCGCGGCAGGCTGCCTCCATGACGCCGGTCAAGCCCCCGCAGACCAGAGCCGCTCCCCGCTTAGCCAGCTCTCTGCCTACAGCCTCAGCAAGCACCGCCTCCTGGGCAGAGCATTTACCACCGCCGATAACTGCGATGATTAGCTTCTTCTCAAAGCTCGGTTTTCCCACGGTAAAAAGTTTGTGCCTGCAGCTCCAATTTTCAGCCATTATACCATCGGAGGCAAATAGCGGCAAAGAGAACCATGCGGATAAAAGGAAATATAATAAGTATAAATTGCCAATCGGCGAGCCGAGGTGTAAAATGCTTTAATCTCTGGCGCAGGCGAACCAGTGTATGGCAGATGCCTTGAAACAGGGAAAGACGATGTCTGCGAAAATCTCAAACAATTATGATGTCATAATAGTTGGCTGCGGAATAGCAGGGTCGGTTGTTGGTGCCATATTATCAAATATGGAACGCAAAAAAGTTCTTATTCTTGAGATTTCGCCGCAGATTGGGGGGCGTGCTACATCATTCCGTGGAGAAGGCATTATAGATGCCGATGAGTTCCGTAAAACACTGGCGCTGTCTGCTCACTCTTGGGTTAGTGATAGGACTGAGCCTGATCTGCCCACACTGATAAAGAAGAAGATGTTTAATGGGTATGTCCTGGAAGCCGGTGGCAGAGGTGCTTGGTACACTAACCGGGGACGTGTGAGCCAAGCCCTGACACTGTTTAATAAGGCTTCGATTTTCTACTCCAACACAGGCTTTGTGTGGTATGACCACGATTGGAAGCCTTACATCGTGGGCAGGAAAACGAAGTACGGTTGGATGAGCGATGAAGATTACGCTGAGATGGTTAAGGTCCATAAGCGCAAGTTCCAGGTACGTACCATAGCTGAAGCTGAAAAACTCGACCATGTAACTTTGAAAGATTGGGTGGAAGAGATAACTGAAAGTGAACTGGCACAAGAATTCCACTATGCCATGGGGACTTTTCAGACCATCATCAATGACCCGGCACTAAACGCTGCTGGAGAGAACCTCAAGGTATTTTTACAGGTTCAGGAAACCAGAGTGCACATAACCAATGGTTCCTGGGGTTTTGCCGGCGCACCCGGGCATCGTTTTATTACCGATGGTTTTGCTGCCGCGGTCAAAGACGCCGAAGGCGACATAGTTACAAATGCCAATGTCAAAGAGGTTATCATCCAGAATGGAAGAGCGACGGGCGTTGTAGCTGAAATTGACGGTGGAAAAATGGAAATAAAATCCCCGGTGGTAGTCTGCACTGCCCCGCCGAAGGCATTGCTAAAAATCCTGCCGGAGAGCCTGCTGCCAGCGGATTTTGTTAGATTAACCAAAAACATAATACATACTTCTATGGTTGCCGGCCAGTTCGGTATGACCAAGCCGCTGAGTGCTTTCTGTGAGCTTGAGGTAGACCCCAGGTCTTTTTACCATACCTCAATGTTGATTCCCGAGAGCGAAGGGCTGTTCAGGGGCAATGTTCCACTCGACATAGTGTCCATGTCTACAATGGCGCCCACAACTGCCCCCGAAGGTAAGCACCTGGCGGGTATGGCCAGCAGCATCCTGGCTGAAGAAGCACATGATAAGAAGAAAGTGGACATAGTGATTGACAGGATGTTGAAGTTTGCCGATACTGCCTTCTCAGGCTGGCGAAAATCGCTGGAGTTCATGTTTTTTACCGTTGGAGATACCTGCATATTATGGCGACATCCAGAAGATGAGTGGGTGGATGTGCAGTGCCCCACCACCGAGGGACTCTATTTTGCCGGGGATACATACGGCAAGCGTATTAACGAAGGAGGTATAGAGGGCGCTGTCCACTCAGGGTTTATCTGTGCCAGCGCCATAGCCGGCAAGGACTACCTGCAACTCCTGCCGCCGGTCTTCCGTTGACAGGGAGCTTAATATAAACATTGGAGGTTAACCTGATGGAAAAAAGTCACATTGTTCTAGCGGTAATTTTGATGATAGGGGTAATGATTACAGGATGTAGCGCAGCGGTAGTGAAGAATGGCGATACAGTTCAGGTTCACTATACAGGAAAGCTGGCAGACGGCACCGTCTTTGATTCATCAGTTGAGCGTGGGCCTCTGGAGTTCACTGTAGGTTCAGGCCAGTTGATTGCCGGGTTTGACAACGCTGTCCTGGGGATGAAAGTCGGGGAAAAGAAGACTGTTACCATTCCAGTGGATGAGGCTTATGGGCCGCACCGTGATGAACAGGTAGTGGAAATATCCCGAGAAAAACTTCCCAGCGACTTGACTCCTGAGGTTGGGCAGCAATTGGTGATGACGCAATCCGATGGCACGGAAATTGTAGTCGTTGTCACAGCAGTCTCTGACGAGACGGTCACCATAGATGCTAATCACCCTCTTGCCGGTAAGGACCTGACGTTTGAAATCGAGCTGGTAAAAATATTGTAAATTGCCTGTAATCGCTTTTAGATAGCTATTCCTTGTACCGAAAAGACCGGGGAGAAAATTATATGAAGATTCTGGCTATTGTCGGCAGCCCCAGACCTAAAGGCAATACCAGCTACCTTGTTGACCAGGCGCTTAAGGAAGCTGCTGCCCACGGTATTGAGACGGAGAAGATTATTTTGACTGAGTATCGAGTAAACCCATGCGATGGGCATGCGAACTGTGCCTCGTTTTCAGCTTGCAAGCATGATGACGATGTCCCCATGATTCTGGATAAATTCATTAATGCAGACGGAATAATTCTGGGCAGTCCGGTCTATTACTACAATATGACCGCTCAGATGAAAGCCTTTGTTGATAGAAACTATTTTCTCTATACCCACGGAATTCCCAAGAAAATGTTCTGTGCCGGCTTGATAATTGTTGGTGGTGGTGCTGGGTTGGAGCATGCTTTCAGGGCGCTGAGACGGTTCGTTAAGCTATCCGCCGACATACCCGACGATAGAATAGTAACGCTCATGGGTTATGCCAATAAGCCAGGCGAGGTAAAAAGCGACCAGTCACTTATCGAGGAAGCGCGGAAGCTGGGTGGACGGATGGCGGATATATTGACGTCGGCCCAAAGCCAGAAACAAGCATAGCCATCTTGCTGTTTATTACCTGCCCTCACCCTTAAGTACGGCCATTGCCGGTTTGCTACGGTTCTTTGTCTGCTGTATGGCGTGCTCTAGCGCGTTGGTCCTGTGTCAGCAATCGCTTACGCAACCTGATGTTGCCAGGCGTCACCTCGATAAGTTCGTCATCGCCTATCATACCCAGAGCTTCTTCAAGGCTGAATTTAAACGGTGGCGTCAGCTTAACAGCGATATCGGATGTAGAAGCACGGATGTTGGTCTGCTTTTTCTCTTTGGCAACGTTGACTGCAAGGTCGGTTCCCCGGGCATTCATCCCCACTATCATGCCTTCGTATACCTGTGTGCCCGGTTCGATGAATGTTATACCTCTTCCCTGTGCATTGTTTAGTCCGTAGGTAACAGCAGTGCCGTTTTCAGAAGCTACCAGCATGCCGCTGCGGGTTGAAACGATGTCTCCATACCAGGGTTCATATCCCAGCAATAATGTGCTCATAATGCCATCACCCCGGGTGGCAGTTAAAAACGTGCTCCGAAAACCAATCAGTCCGCGAGTGGGGATGCGAAACTCCAGGCGCACATTACCCCTGCCATCGTTGCGCATATTTGCCAATTTAGCCTGGCGCGAGCTTAAAATTTCCATAAGTGCACCTACATATTCTTCGCGCGTATCAATGGTCAGCTCTTCCACGGGTTCCATAAGCTTGCCATCTATTTCTTTGGTTATAACTTCAGGCTTTGAGATTTCAAACTCGTAATCCTGGCGGCGTATAGTTTCGATAAGTATGGCTAAGTGCAGCTCTCCTCTGCCGGATACCAGGAAAACATCAGGGGTTTCGGTATCTTGAACCCTCAGGCTGAGATTTGTTTCCAGTTCGCGGTAAAGCCTTTCACGTAGTTGCCTTGATGTGCCGTATTTCCCCTCTCTGCCGGCAAGCGGTGAACTATTAACGCCGAACATCATTTTTAATGTGGGTTCGCCTATCTCTATGCGAGGTAAAGCATCCGGCTGGTCGGGGCTGGTTATGGTATCTCCTATGCTTACAGTTTCTATGCCGGTTATAGCCACAATTTCACCAGCGGCTGCCTCCTCTACCTCCGGACGGTCGAGGCCCATGAAGGTGAATACCTCGTTGACTTCGTAGTTATCCTTGCTGCCGTCACTCCCGATAACAGTGACCTTATCATGCGGTCTAACGCTTCCGCGGTAAATTTTGCCGATGGCAAGTTTGCCTTTGTAGCTGCTATAGTCTAGGTTGGATACCAGCATCTGGAAAGGTCCGGACTCAATGCGAGGCGGCGGGACCTGGTGAAGTATAGATTCAAACAACGGTATAAGGTCTTCGCCTTCTTTCTCCGGGTCAGTGGTAGCTGTGCCATCCCTGGCGCTGGTGTATATTATGGGAAAATCGAGCTGCTCTGCGTCAGTGGCTAATTCCAGGAAGAGGTCCTGAGTCAGGTTAACCACCTCGGCAATCCTGGAATTTTCCCTGTCTATTTTGTTAATGACCACAATCGGCTTCAGCCCCTTATCGAGGGCATGTTTCAGCACGAACCTGGTCTGGGGCATAGGTCCATCGATTGAATCAACCAGCAGCAGACAGCCGTCTGCCATATTCATGACTCGCTCTACTTCACCGCTGAAATCGGCATGGCCCGGAGTATCTATGATGTTTATCTTCACGCCGCGATAGATTATCGCCGTGTTCTTGGCTAGAATGGTAATGCCCTTTTCCCGTTCCAGTGCATTCCTGTCAAGTATCAAATTGCCCACCTGCTGGTTATCGCGGAAGATTTTGCTTTGTTTCAGCATCATATCAACCAGGCTTGTCTTGCCGTGGTCTACATGGGCGATTATGACTATGTTTCTTAAATCATTTCGACAATTCAAGCTAATTCTCGTTTCTCCACGCTATATTTACTTACCGGCACAGCTATTTTAGAGTATTTTGTGTCGTGATAGCTAATTTCACTCCTGGATTGCCGGCGCAAGCCCCCAATGTAGCTACGCTCCTCGCGATGACAAAAATGTACTGGACGGGTATATCGGCGTTTCCTTTTCGGCCACAAGTGGTAAAATATAAGACAGACAATTTCATTTGTCGGAGGCGGTGGTTTGTTACTGGAATTAAGAGTCAGGAATCTGGGAATCATTGAGAGCATAGACTGGAACCTGAGCAGTGGATTGAATGTTATTACTGGCGAGACGGGCGCCGGCAAGTCACTGGTCATTGACGCCGTGGAGACGCTGCTGGAAGGGAAGGTGGGTGAGGAGGTTATCCGACATGGCAGCGACGAAGCCCGGATTGAAGGTGTTTTCACCTTGCCCGAAAGTGAAATCCTGCCGCAGCTAAGAGAACTCCTGGCAGAAAAGGGCCTAGAATCCGATGAGGAGAACCTGGTTATCAGCTGCGAATCAAAGAGGCAGGGGCGCAGCGTTATCCGGGTTAACGGACATGCGGTGCCAAAAGCTGTTCTGCGCCAGATCGGATACCTGCTAATCGATATTCACGGTCAGAGCGAGCACCTGTCTCTGCTGGATACTAAATATCATCTGGACTTCCTGGATGCCTACGGTCATAACATGGACTTGAGGCACAGTTTCAACGCCAAAGTAGCTGAGCTTAATAAATTGGAACAGGAGCTCAAGGCGCTGGTTGAATCGGAGAAAGATGCCGCTCGCCGCGAGGAGTTTCTGCGCTTTCAGCTTGATGAGATAAGAAAGGCAGAGCTGCGACCGGGTGAGGAGGAAGAGCTGGAAAAAGAACGGACTCTACTGTCTTCGGCTGAGAAGCTGAAGGCAATATCTTACGAAGCCTATCAGTCGCTATGTAAGGAAGACGCCTCGCATGATTCGGCTCCGGCTCTGGACAGACTGAATGAAGCGCTTGCGGTCATGAAGAAGCTCGTGGAACTCGACTCTACCCTCAGCCGGCAACTGAAGTACCTCGAAGAGACCGTGTACGGGGTTGAGGAGTTAGCGCGGGACATTCGCGCCTACAGCGAGAGACTGGAGCATAACCCGGAGCGGCTGGAAGAGGTGGAGATGCGTTTTGAGGTTATAAAAAACCTGAAGCGAAAGTATGGACAGAACATCGCTGAAATACTGAGCTACCTGGAGAAGACTGAAAAGGAGCTGGAGGGGATATCCCGCTCTTCGGAGAGGCAGGCTGAGCTGGAGAAGATGCGCTCTGAGCTTAAGTCGGAAATGGGCAACATAGCCTCCGAGCTTTCCGCAGCACGCTCAGCGACGGCGGAGAAGTTGGTCGCCGAGGTGAAGAAGGAACTTCATGATTTAAGCATGTCGCAGGTTGAATTCGAGGTGTCCATAACCCGGGAGGAATCTGAGGAAGGTATTCCTCTACCTGACGGCAGAACCTATGCCTTTAACAACGAGGGAGTTGACGTGGTTGAGTTCATGGCTTCTACCAATCCCGGGGAGCCTGTCAAGCCTATCACCAAGATTGCCTCTACGGGTGAAATCTCCCGTTTTACACTGGCGCTGAAATGCGCTCTGTCGGAGGTTGATAATATCCCTATTCTTATCTTCGATGAGATAGACATTGGCGTGGGAGGACGGAGCGGTGAGACAATCGGCAAGAAGCTGTGGGCATTAGCCCGGAATCACCAGGTGATTTGCGTAACCCATCTTCCCCAGATTGCTGCTTTTGCCGATGCCCACTACAACGTTCATAAAGAAGAGTCAGACGCTCGAACTGTCAGCATGCTTCAGCCGGTTGAAGACGATGAGCGTACCAGGGAGATTGCCGTCATGCTTGGCGGTCCGCAGTACACTGAGGTTACCCTGACTGACGCCCGTGTCGTGATGCACAGGGCACAGTCCTGGAAGCAGGACAAGAGCCAGGTCTATTGAAAGAACAAAGGCTCTCATATTCTACCATGCAAGGCAAGCAGTACAGTCACTTAAATTGAGACCCATCTAATATAACTGTTTGCCTGCTTCCTGCCTTGATTGCCTTGACTCCATCGGCTGAGAGCATGCCCTTTTGCTCCAGCTCTTCTATGGTCTGCTGTATAGTCTGGGTTAGAGGGCGGTTGCCCAGCCTTTCCGTGATGGCGTGGGCTTGTGCTAGTGCCTTGGCAGCGGCGTCTGTTTTGCCAGAGCGTGCTTCCTCGACTGCCTGCTCAATTAGGTTCTGGGCGTTAAGCTGGTTGAAGTAGCCAATGATCTCTCTGTCCACGCTGCCGCACAGGTCAGGAGAACACGTGTATTCCACAATTATGTCCCTCGTCTCAACCCTGTCCTTGATGTGCAGGCTTGGAATGCTGTATGTAATGGCTGCTCGTGCAATTGTTATCTGCCCCGACGGTCGCGCTGGGAGTTTCAATTTGGCGCCAAAGACAGCCGGCTCGTCTTTCTTCAGATTGCCTAAATCCACTGCAATAGTGCTTCCTTCATCCTCTATCCGCGGCTGCAATTTAACACTGCTGGGGAAAATGCGGTATATGCTTTCCAGTGTTACATCTTTTGAAAGGTTAAGGCTAAGTGTTACGTTTGATAAAGCTCCAGCCGAAGCATCGCTTATCTCTCTCTGGAAGATATCACTTATTTGCTCGGGGGTCTTGAGGTGGAAAAAGCTGCCCAGCGTGGCACTGGAAATGTCATCGAGCAAATATTCGTTATACTTTTCGCCGATGCCCAAGGTTGAAATCACAACGTTATTGTCCTTCTCCTGCAATGCGATAGTTCGGCACCAATCCTCGCCTTCGGTTTCTCCGTCGGTCAGGATAATCATTCGATTGGCTTTACCGGAAAACCCGGCTTTGCGCATTTCCCTTATCCCCATCTCCATGCCATACTGCATACGGGTTCCACTGAGCGTTCGGATTTTATCCAGAGCATAAAAGATGGCGGCATTGTTAGAGCCTTTTGTGCTGGGAACTATGGCTTCGGCTTCGTCACTGAAGGTGATGATTGACACCCAGTCGTCTTCAGAGAGCGATGTGACAACGAGTTTAGCCGCCTCAACGGCATACTTAATCTTCTGACCTTTCATTGACCCGCTCACGTCTATAACAAGGCTGATATTGAGCGGTAATGAACGCAGTCCCGTTGATATATTTGGCACTGCCTCTATTAGCAGGTAGGCTAAAGAGCCAGCCATATTTTCCATGGCGTAACGCCGTGCCAGTTTGCACTCAATGGTCAGTTCAGCCATGCTTCATGCCTCCTTAGTTGGAAACATCTCCACTATTTGACCCGTTTTTAACATATCACTACTGGTTAGAAATTACAAGATAGGGAAGCCGCTAACTCTGATTTGTCCATTATTATGTATCATGAACCACCCAGCTTATCTGGAATCCGCCTGGCTTTTTGGCTGAATATCCTTGTTTTTGCCCGCTTTCGCGCTGACCACTATAAGGCTGATATTATCTTCCCCCCCTCTCAAATTAGCCAGAAGGATTAAATCTCGACATGTGCTATGAGCGTCATCGCCCTTGTGTATGTAATCTAGAATCTCGTCGTCAGTGACGTGTCCTGTTAGCCCATCCGTGCAAAAAACCAGGCTATCACCATTCTGTAAAATTAAATAGTCCTTTTTACCGCTCTGGCCGTATGTGTCGATGGCGACCTCAGCTGAAGTCCCCAGACATCGGAAAATTTTCCCCCGGTCAGGATGCGTTTTGGCTTCCTCAGGGGTAATCATACCCGCTTTCAGCAGTTGCGCCACCACAGAATGGTCCTCCGTTAGCTGTTTTATGCCTCCTTTTCTTATCAGGTAGGCGCGGCTGTCACCCACGTGCCCCAGATACAGCCTGTCTTCCAGCCTCAGCCCGAGTGTGACGGTAGTCCCCATGGAAGACAACTGCGGGTTACTGCAAGCTCTGGCATGGATTTCGGCATTGGCTTTATCAATGGCTTGCTTGACGAAGAGAGAAGGAGATGGCGCACCTTTTGCCTCTCTGAACTTGTCCAACAACGTTGTTGATATTATCCGCACTGCCATTTTGCTGGCAACCTCTCCAGCCTGGTGTCCGCCCATGCCGTCGGCAACAATATATATACCTAAAGACACCGTCTCCGGCGTTATGGGCAGGCTGGTTTCCAGCACGAAAGAGCTGTCCTCGTTGTTCTCCCTGACCATGCCCGGGTTGGTTAAAGTTGCTGTGTCGAATATCAACTGCTTTCCTTCGTTAGTTCAGCTTCTGGCTGCTTGCTTTATTGCGTAAACCGCAGGGTGTGCGCTATCTCCGAAGCCAGTGCCTCATTATAAGGCTCGAACGAGTCTATAGTATATACATCTATACGAATCAGATTGTCTCCCTTAATTGCATCAATGCAGTAAACAGTTATTTTATAATTGGTTACAGATGTGTATTCTGCCTTGTACGTGTAAGCTTTGCTGCCATCTGATAGAGTTTCCTCTTTGATGTCAGAGGTCACTTTGGGCATTGTATTGCCCGTCAACTTGAATGATTCAACAATCCATTCTTTGGTTACAGCCTCAGGCTTATCGTAGACCATGCAAACTACGCCGGGAACATAGTTTTCTACTTGAAATGCAGCCAGCTGGATATCAGGAACTGTTATGATATTTGGATTCGGTGGCCAGTTGTTGGGATACTGAATTGAGAAGCCGTACTCATCATTGGTATATGTCTTGGCTTTGAACGACAGCTCGGCTGGGGATGGTGGTGCTGGTGGTGGGCTAGTAGTGGGTGTTGGAGCAGGTTGTGGGGATTCAGGTGGTGGTGCTGAAGTTGGCTGTGTTGACGGCGGTGATGTAAATCGCAGGGTGTGCGCTATCTGCGAAAACAGGGCTTCATCATATTCAGCGAACTGTGCGACAGTATATACCAGAATGCGAATTCGCTTCCCGTCCTTATCTGCCTCAAGAGCGTAAGCCTCAACGTCGTACCCCGTCGTGGCGATATAGTTAACTTTGTATCCTATGGCTTTGCTGCCGTCTGGCAGAGTCACCTCTTGCAGGTCAGATTTGACTTTAACTCCCCCAAAACCCAGTTTATTGAACGATGCCACAATCCACTCTTCAGTTACGGGCGCATCCGCTTCAAGGGCACGAATGGCTACGCCCGGAACAAAGTCTGCTACACTGAAGTAAACCACGTTCTCAGGTTGCGTAACCATATCCGGGCGCGCTACCCAATTCTCTGGATACTGAAGCGAGAAGCCATACTCGTCATTCACATACTCTTTCCAGTCTTTCTCGGCGATCCAGGTGGTGAAGGTGCTATCTCCCGATACGATTTCATTCCCGCTCTTGTCTGTTGACTTAACTCTGAAGTGATAGGCGGTGTTTGGCTGCAGCCCGGTCAGCTCGACGCTGTGGCTGGTCGTCAATGCGCCATCGGTTGCCGCCAGCTTGCCGTAAGCATCGGTTTCTCCGTATTCAACCTGTCCTGCGGCGTCCTCATCGGTTTCCCAGGTTATGGTGGCGGTCTCGCCGGTGTACCCAGCCACATTTACTTGGGAAATCAGCGGCGGTGTTGTATCCGGTGGGGGTGTTGTTGTCTCCGTCGGTGGTGTTGCTGTCTCTGGCGGTGGTGTTGCTGTCTCCGGCGACGATGTTGACGGTTGGGTAAGCGGATGACCGGATATGAAATAGATACCGCCGGCGCCGGCAATCAGGAACAGGATGATGCCCAGGCTTATTGCAGCCCATCTTAAAGATATCTTTGGTTTCGGCTTACCGATGGACTTTGGCTTGGTTTCAACCTTTAAAGCTGGCGTCTTCTTGGCTTTAACCTCTACCTGCTCCAGATTCCTCAGGGCTTCGCCAAACTCTGCTGCTGAAGAGTATCTGTCGTTTATGTTCAGTTGAAGGGCTTTCTGCAGAACAGCCTCGAGTTGCGGGGATACGGCAGGGTTCCTGGTTCTTATAGGCGGGAAGGCTGGGTTGAAGTCTTCCTTTTGTGGCGCCTGCCTGGTGGTATATCCCCGGGACAAAGGTAGAAAGCCGGTCAGCATGTAGTATATGGTAGCACCCAGGGCGAAGATATCAGACCGGAATTCCGGCTTGCCCTGCCACTGCTCCGGCGGGGTGTAGCCGTATTTGCCGATGCCCACAGTGCCACCTGGGGCGATATATCTGAACTCGCGCAAAGTGCCGAAGTCGATAAACTTGATTGAGCCCTCACCTGTCAGCATGATGTTATCCGGACTTATATCCCGGTGGACTATTCCCTCATTGTGTAGGTAGCTGACGACATCGCAGATGGAGATAGCCCAGTTAACCACTTCCTTCTCGGTAAGATGTCCCCGATGCTCCTTGAAAACTTCGCTTAGGGTTTTTCCGTGTATGCGTTCAACGACTAGGAAGTAGTAGCCGCCGTCTATGAAATGGTCGAGAATCATAGCCACGTTGGGATGGTCCAGCCTTGACATTCTCAGGGCTTCTTCTTCCAGCTTCTTGCGGTGGTCGTCGGACTTGATGGGCTCTTTAACCTGTTTGACTATGCAGATGCGGTCATAAAGCCTCTTATCCGTTGCCAGGTAGACATAGCCCATGCCGCCGCTGTGAACCAGTTCCTGAATCTCGTACCTGGTCTGCAGGACTTCGCCCGGGTTTATGATTGGGGTGGTGATGGGAAGGATGAAGCCACAGGTGCGACATACCTCATCGCCTGTCTGATATGGGCTGTTACAGTTGGGGCAATTGTTCATGGACCGACTTTACCGGCTCAATTTTACCTCGATACTAACTAATTCGCAATACCTTAGCCTCTGATTTTTGTGATTTTAGGAGGACAATAGGCGTATGTGCTTGACAGTTTTGCGGCGAGAAACTAATATGAGGCTGGCATGTTTGAGCACGTCCACGCTTAATGATAGGTGATGTCGATGAGTGCCCTGGGCATTTTGGAAATACGTTCTGGCGATGAGGTTAGCGAACAACCTCTAGCCATGATAAATACCATCGGGCGCGCTGAGGATAACAGTGTCATTCTGAGCCATCCTGCCGTTTCACGCAATCATGCGCGTCTTGAATGGGTCGAGGATACCCTGCAAATTACTGACCTTGGCAGCACTAACAGCACGCAAGTTGGCGGAGTTAAAATCGAAGCAAATGTGCCGCGTAATCTCAAAGATGGCGATGTAATCCAAATCGGCATTTTTACCTTGAAGCTATGCTTACCTCATGTGTTGCCCGGACAGGTGGTGCCGAAGACGCAGAAACTCGCTTTGCAGGGGAAGACTAGTCTGACAGTTGGCCGCGACCCGGGGAACGATGTTGTTTTATCTCACCCCGTAGTCTCGCGCCAGCATGCTCGTATTATGAAGACGGGCACTGATGGTGAATATACTATCGAAGACCTTGGTTCTACTAATGGCACCTTTGTAAACGGTGAGCGTGTGGTTGAACCACGTCTGCTGCGTCGTGACGACAGAATTTATATCGGCCCTGTTAAGCTAGCCTTTGAAGCACAGAGCCTTACGGCAATAGACGAATCTCACGATTTGCGTCTGGATGCGTTGCATCTAAGCAAATCCGTTGGCAAAGACAAGAATCTTTTGAAGGACATCTCGTTGTCTGTTCAGCCCAGGGAGTTTGTTGCCATTGTTGGTGTGACTGGCGCTGGCAAGAGCACGCTGCTCGACGCTGTTAATGGTTTTCGTCCCGCGACCAGCGGGAAGGTGCTGGTGAACGGCAACGATTTATATTCCAACTTTGATGCCTACCGCACACAACTTGGCTACGTGCCGCAAAAGAACATCATTCATATGGAGCTAACAGCCTATGAGGCACTGGACTATTCGGCACGACTGCGCCTACCTGCAGATACGACCCCTTCCGAACGGCACCGGCGGGTGATGGAGGTGCTGGAAACGCTGGAGTTAACCGAGTGCAAGGATAGGGTTATCCGTAACCTCAGCGGAGGTGAGCAGAAGCGTGTCTCGATTGGTGTCGAGTTGCTGACGCAGCCAGGGCTTTTCTTCTTGGATGAGGCGACTTCAGGTCTTGACCCGGTTACCGAACGCCAGATAATGCGCCTGTTGCGCAAGCTCTCAGATGAGGGGCATACAATCTTGATCGTTACCCATACCACCAAAAACGTAATGCAATGCGACCAAGTTGTCTTTCTGGCTAAGGGTGGCAATCTTGCTTATTACGGTCCTCCACAGCAAGCCTTAGCCTACTTCGGTGTTAAAGACTTTGATGAGATTTACGACAAGCTTCAGCGAGAGCGGAGTCCTGAAGAGTGGGCACAACGTTACCAGCAATCTGAGCAGTGTCGGAAATTAGTTGTGGCACGTTCGAGGGAGTACCTTATAAAACCATCCGCAGCACCTTCGCGGAGCATTACATACCAGCGACCGGGGGCAACGTTAAAACGTATTTCGGCTTTGCGTCAGTTTGCCATTCTCTCACGTCGCAATCTCAATGTGCTGATACGTGACAAAGTCAGTCTAATACTGATGCTACTGATGGCTCCGCTTATCGGTGCAATTGACTTCGTTTTTTGGGAGCGAGGTGTGTTCGCTGCGGATGGCGGTGACGCGACTAAGGCGGTGACAAACCTCTTTTTGACGGCTGTTATATGTTTTTTGGTAGGTGCGCTTGCTTCCATGCGTGAGATTGTCAAGGAGACCGACATCTATCGCCGTGAGCGCATGGTTACACTTAAGATTTTACCATACGTTGTTTCTAAGGTCTGGATGGCTCTACTGGTGGCATTGTATTCAGCAGGTGTATTTGCCTTATTTATGAAGTTAGCTGGAGATTGGCCCCCGCCTGAATTGATGTTGTCGGTATACGTAACGCTGACCCTGGCAATCATGGCTGGCGCATTGACCGGCTTGCTCATCTCGGCTCTTTCACCTAACCAGAATGTCACACCCTTGCTGCTTCTCCTCTTTCTGGTGCCACAGATAATATTCGGTGGCATAATGCCTGCTGGACAGCTAGGCAAAGCCGGGCAGGCAATCAGTCAGGCAGTTACCACTAACTGGGCATTTGAGTCTCTAGTTACCATAAGTGGCATGGGAGACTGCGTGGCTGACGACCCGTGTTGGCGGCTACCTAAGGACGAACGGGAAGAGTTAACGGAAGAAGATAAGATTGAACGATGCTCCTGCATGGGCCCTAACCTGTTCTCCAGGTGCAGCTTCCCGGGTGTACTTGATTTTTATGACCCGGCGGTGGATGCACCGGAACCAGCGCAGCCGCCTAAACCCGGTGACCCACCAGACAAGCCTAGTGAGCCTCCGACTTTTCCTGGGGAGCGGCCAGAAAACCCATTTACCGAAGAGTTTCAAGATTGGGAAAAAAGTATGAAGCAATACCAGAAGGACATGGACGCCTATAAGGAAACAATGGAACAATATCAGGAGGATATGGATGCTTATCAGGAGATGATGGAGCGATACGAGGATGACCTTAATGTGTGGCAAGACGAGTATCGAAGCTGGAAAGAAAGTCGCAGCAAAGCTATCGGTCAGGCTGAAGCCATCATAAAACGGATGCACGACGATTATGGTCACGCTTTCGGGGTCAGTGTGGCTAGACACTGGGTTGTGCTTGTGGTTATAATAGTTATTCTGTTCGCGTTGATATTAGCGGTGCTGAGGTTACAGGACAGAAGATACTAAGTTAATGTGACGGTTTGCCCGTTTCCCGCGCTTTCGTTGTGGTGTCGATATTCGGTACTCCTCGCCAAGATGGCAATTGCCCTGATTTTATATGACGAAATGTTCTGCCCTCTCTAACCTGTCATCAATCCACTTGAGGTAATCTTTGCTGCTGCTAGTGATGCACAGGGCACAGTCCTGGAAGCAGGACAAGAGCCAGGGTTCCTGAAATCTATAAAGCCTACCCAGTTAACCTGCGCTTAAACTTTCAAAATAAGACTTAACCTTTTGCATAAGGAGTTCTGCTTGTTGCACCACCCTGGTTTCAAGCGGGACCGTATATTCATCTCCAAAAGCCCACAGAATTTCCTCCAGTGAATAGTGAAGCTTTAGCCCCGCCCTCTGGGCTCCGGTGCGAAGTTGCCCGAAGCACCCCGGGCAATAACAGGCTATATCACTGGCTCCGCTTTCTCGTACCTGTGCGATCTTTTTCCTGGCTTCCTTCACGCCTTCCATATAGTCGAAATTGTTCCGGACTATACTCATCGCTCCACAGGTCAAATTGTCATACCGGTTATTCTTGAGCTCAATCACCTCCATACCTGCTGCCTCATGCAGTCCTCTTATCGCTTCATAGAATTTATCCCCCAGTTCGCTGCTATAACATGAGTCGGTGAGGGCCACCTTTTTGGAGATCTTTCGTTTAACTTTTATCTCTCCCTTTTGCACCTTTTCCCAGAGCCATTCCCATATAGACACGATCTCAAAAGGCAGCTTAACGCCATGATAATTTGGCCAGATATTCCCCAGATAATTAGCGCAGGAGCCGCAATAACATACCAAGCGCTCGGTGTCGAGTCCAGCCAGCAATTGACGGGTACGCTCAACGGTTTCAGCGAAGGTCTGGTAATCCCCGTAGCGATAAGATAGCTCTCCGCAACAAGCCAGGCGCGGACCGTATTTTGGAAGCTCCGCCAGCACTTTGGAATTTTCGATTTCACCGGGAATCTGTCGTCCGGTGCAACCTATAAAAAGGACATCTTTGCTTTTAGGGGGAATAACCTCCCATTTACTTAGAATCTCCTTCTCATCCTCCGAAAGACTGTCATAGACATCACAAAAAACATTCGAATCACACTTGCCGGTCATATAATAATCGATGTATGGCGGTATACCTTTATCCAGCTTGCGTATTTTCTCTGCCAGGCGCTCCATGATAAGCGCATATGGTTTAAGTCCGTGAGGGCAATAGTGATTGCAACTAAAACAGAACGTGCACTCATTCAGCACCCGTTTGGTTTCCGTGCCGCTTAAAAGACATGCCATTTCGGACCTAGCCTCATCCTTGTCCATTCGCATAACGGGGCATTTTTGCAGGCATATGCCGCAGTTTACACAAATGCTGCTGCTCTTTCCTTCGGGGTCGAACGCGTCGATATAAGATTTACTCGTCATTTTCTCTCCTCCGGTTGGCGGTTATCTAAATATTGCATGGTAAAATAAATACGGTCTCTGGCGCAAGTCCGGTTGAGTAAAATATCTTAACTTGTTATAGTTAGATGGCAAAGCAGACGAAAGGAGAAACATGGAAGCCGCATCGCTCAGCGAGCTATACAGTCAAATTAAGAAACAGGTTATAGAGGACTGCAATCTTTGCGGCATTTGCGTGGATGTTTGCCCTACAGTCCCGCTGACCGCCCTCAGTTCTATGACTGCATCGGGCATACAGGAAAAGGTCATTGGCGTACTTAAGGATGGAATTATATCTGAAGAAGCCTCTATAAAATCGGCCAGCTGCACGCACTGCGGGATATGTCAGGACGTGTGCCCTGTGGACATCAACCCGGTGATTATGCATGAGATTCTCCGGCTGGAACTTGTAAAGCTGGGCAAGAAAGCTTATCCGCTGCTGGAGATAAATATCGGTGACAGCACCTACTTTGTGCCGGACATGATAGCCAGCATGCAAATCAGGCCGGAGGAGAAGCGCTGGATAACCCATGTTCCTGATAACCCTCCTCAAAAGGATGTCGTGGTCTTCGCCGGCTGCGGTCTGGTCTTGATGCCGGAAAAGATTTTTCTAATATCCGACATACTCGAGAAGCTTGGGCTTGATTACGTGATGATAGGCGGCGGCGAGCTTTGCTGCGGTGTCCGCTATCTGGGCATGGATCTGGATAAAGCTGATGCCATGGGCAAGGCTTTATTGCGTGCCCTGGGCTCTTTCAAACCCAAACAGGTTGTACTTTGCTGCGCCGAGTGTGCTTATCAGGTGGCTCAGTACGATAAAAAAATCATCCCGGCGGGTTTCCAGTATGAGCACCTGTTTTCCTTTCTGGCCCGGCATGTTAACGAAATAGGATTCACCCACCCGGTTAACAAAAAGGTTACGCTGCACGACCCCTGTTCTTTGACTAGGATACTTGGTGACACCGCATCCCTGCGCACCATATTGAAAGCCATCCCCGACCTCGAGCTGATAGAGATGAGCCAGAATAGAAAGCAGTCTATTTGCTGTGGTTCGATATCCAGCCGCAAGTTGCCCGTTGGCAAGACCATGGTGAAAAGGTGTATGGAAGAGGCGGCCGGTACCGGTGCTGAAGTGATGGCGGATGCCTGTCTGGGCTGCCATTTTCAGTTCCTTCCCGAGGAGTCGAATTACCCCTTCCAGGTTGAGCACGTGCTCAACCTCGTTGGCGAAGCCATGGGCATTAACTATGAGGACAAGATAAATAGATTTTACCGCTATGGCGATGCCGACAGGATTATGGCCGAGTCCAGGGAGAACATAGAAGCCGGTCCCTACGACCCCAACTTCATAGCCTTATTGGCAAAACGCATGTTTGAAAGGCCGTCACCTTAGGTTTATTGGACTGAGATTTCCCTGTCCGATGCCCGCTCGGTCATAGTTTAAGTTTACCTTTGAAGTATGTATCTCGAACGTCCTTTGCTTTTTTCTCTGCCCATGATTTCACGCCCATTTTCTTTATCAGGTTCAGATTGAATACCTTCGTGTTGTGAGGCCTCTCCGATGCTTTATCCGCATAAGGATGAAGGTGGTCGCACGGGAAATCGGAACAGTCACAGCAAAAGCTAATGCCTTTTTTGTCGATGCATTTGTAGACATTGCATGGCTCGGTCATGCCCAGAAAAGATATCGTACCTTTCTCATTGCGACAACCTTTGCAAACCACCTGCTCAACGGGGATTCCCATATTTCTGGAAATCGCTTCTCTCAGTCTTTCGTTTTCTCCTGCTAAATACACAAGACAGTTAAAACAATCCAGTCCACAGGGTGCGGTCATATTTTCATAATCCATAACATCTCCTTTCTTTGCCATGTTGCTATCAAGCATAATAATAGCTCAAAACCCGGAGCCAGTTCTATTTTATTTCGGCGATATTTGGCGGGAGATATGCTATTTACGGCCGAACCTAAAATTTCACTCGAAGAAATCGAAGCTTTCAGGATTACTGTTGTTCAGAGTGCGGTGTGAAGAGATTGCCGTCATGCTTGGCGGTCCGCAGTACACTGAGGTTACCCTGACTGACGCCCGTGTCGTGATGCACAGGGCACAGTCCTGGAAGCAGGACAAGAGCCAGGGTTCCTGAAGAGGCGAAGACTCTCACATCGGTAGCCCACCGTTTGCTCAAACTAAAAAGTTTAATCATATATTCTGGCTTTTTATGCGGCGGATTCAGCTCAAACTCGCAGTACACTGGTTGGTGCTGAATCAATGTCTTTTCGGCGGAACCTGTTGACCTGGATGGTATAATGTGTAATCATATCCAGCATAAGTACCTATGTGTAGTTACCTATCAGGTGAGCAAATGGAGGGTAGGATACCACGTTAACTCTGTGGAGCGTTTAAGTGCTTTAAGATGCTGTTTGAAGCCATAGAACCAAAGAAGAATAGCAAGTCTTCATCCAGGACTTTATCTGGGCGGAACAGAACGAGTGGTGATAAGGAGGCTAGGAAATTATCATGTCTAAGTGGCTAGCGCTGAACCTGATTTTACTCTTTGCCTTGATAGCTGGCTCAATTAGCTGTGGAGGGCAGCCGGTTCCGGCGACATCCTTTCAATCTCCCAGCGAGCCCACCACGGTATCTACGGTGAGCGGAGAGGTAATGGTTATGAAAGCGGGAACTAACACCTGGAGCCAGGTATCACCTGGCATGGTATTGAGGTCAGGTGACCGCATTAAGACTGGACCAGCTTCGAACGCTGTAATTACATTTTTTGAAGGCAGTACTATAGAACTGGCAGCAGATACTGAAGTTGGTGTCGCCGAGTTAGGTGTTGCTGAGGTGACTGGGTCTACTGCTATCAAACTGCGGCAGCAGGTAGGTAAGACAACGAACCGGGTGAAAAAGCTTGCTGACCCTGCTTCCCGCTATGAGATTGAGACACCAGATGGTGCTGCTGTGGTTCGGGGAAGTTTGGGGGATGTAATCGTGACCGGGGGTAACAGTACTACAATAATTAATAGACAGGGTCAGTGGTCGGCTATTTTTGGTGGGAAGGAGATATCAATACCTCAAGGATATCAGCTCACCTTTGTCCGTGGTCAGCTAACTGTACCAGTACCGGTGACAATATCCCCTCCGCCAATTCTGCCGCCACCGGAGACACCGTTATCTCCACAATCATCTAAACCTCCGCCTCCACTCCCCTCAACGTCACCACCACCTCCGTGGCAAACCTGGACACAGACCACGGTAAACGATTTTAATGCCGGTACGAGTGATAATGTGACGGTAGTTGATGTGGGGTTTGGAGATGGCACGGTCATGTTGGCAACCGATCCGCAAAAGAGGGGGTATGTCCCATCAGGCACTTTAGAATCGAGCAGCTATGATTGCGGAATTAGTGCTGATTTTGGCACTATCTCTTGGGATGCTCTGACTCCTGCCGGTACCGTGTTAAAATTCCAAATAGCTACCAATAATAATAGCTTGACATGGAGTTTTGTTGGTCCTGATGGTACCCCGGCTACTTACTATGAAACGAGCGGTGCTGATATTTGGTCGGGGCATGATGGTGGGCGCTACATCAAATATAAAGCTTACCTCCAGACTGCTAGTTCTAACCAGACCCCGGAACTGAAGGAAGTCAGTATTACCTATCGCTAATATTCATCTTTATGTGCCTTCGGCGGAGTTGGCCCGATGCCATTTTTAGCAAAATTGGGTCGCCGTAAAACTCGCCAGTTGTTCCACACTGGCATAGTGATAGCCGTAGGCTGCCTTTTCATCCTGCTAGCTGCCTTGCTTCAACCGTTTACCAGCATTAGTTCGTGGCTTTCTGACCAGCTCTTTATACCTGAACCACCTTCACCAAACATTGTTATAGTAGGCATTGATGATGCCACGCTCGAAGCTTATGGTAAATGGTCGGAGTGGCAGCGCGAGCTTCACGCTCAGGCTATTGATAATTTGAGTGAAGCCGGAGCCAGGGTAATTGGGTTCGACGTACTTTTTGCCGATACTTCGGCTGATGATTCGGTTCTGGCACAAGCAATAGAGACGGCCGGCAATGTTGTTCTGTCAGTGGTCGGTGTTGAACCTTTGGCTTCAAATAAACCTGATATTACCTATGAGCGTTTCTTATTGCCTGCAGAACCACTTAAGCAAGCTTGTATCAGTCTAGGCCATGCCAATATAGTTACCGATGGCGATGGTGCGATACGACGTCTACCTCTATTGGTCGGCGATAGTTTGGGGCGAACTTATCCTGCTTTTGCGCTGGCTGTGCTTCATACCTTTTTTCTCGAGTCGCTTCCACAAGAGTATACAGTGCAAAATAATAGACTCCACTTGCTTGACCGCGATATTCCAGTAGATGCTTCTAGTTGTCTTCGAATAAACTTCACTTCGGCTGATGACAGTTACGCTACTCTTTCTTATGGCGATGCTATTACCGGGAATTTTGATCCCGCGGTTGTTAAGCACAAAGTGGTGTTAGTGGGCATGACGGCTACCGGTGACTTAGATACCTGGATGACTCCTGTTTCAATGAGCAGGATGCCCGGAGTATGGATACATGCCAATGTTATAGATACCATTCTCAGACAACGGTTCCTGGTGGATAGTGGTTGGGTCACTAACTTGATGGTAATGTTGCTTCTGGTAATAATTACCGGACTCGCTTTGCCTTGGCTCAAGCTGAAGTGGGGTGGGGCTTTGGTTTCGGCGCTGTTTATTGGCTATCTGCTAGCTGTTTTCCTTGCCTTTGATAATGGTTATGTCATGACTGTTCTTTACCCTTTGATGCTATTGCCATTAGCTTATGTTACCAATGTTCTTTGTGTGGTAGTTGCTGAGCAGTCTGATAGGCAGCTTATAAAAGACCTTTTTGGAAGATATGTTTCGCCTCAGGTGGCAACAGAAATCATTGAGCTGGATGATGTTGGAAAACTTGAGCTCGGTGGCGAGGAGAGAACAGTTTCGGTTTTCTTTGCTGATATTCGTGGCTTTACTGAAATTTGTGAACAGATGCTGCCAAGTGACATTGTTAAAATGCTTAATAATTACTTGCCAATCATAGTGAAACGAATTCTTGATAATGATGGTATGGTCAATAAGTTTGCTGGTGACAATGTAATGGCGGTGTGGAACGCGCCTCAGCTTCAGCAAGAACATGCCAGGTTGGCAGTGAAGGCGGCGTGGGAAACTCAGCAGGAGATTATGAAGCGGCAGCAAGATGACCCCTCATTGCCCCGGATACAATTTGGTATTGGTATTAATACCGGTGAGGCACTAGCTGGCAATGTAGGTTCATTGGGGCGCGCTGAATACACGGTAATCGGCGATGCTGTTAATATGGCTTCCCGCATTTGCGGTGCTACCCCAGGTGGCGAGGTCTGGATTGGGCCTGATACCTATCGCCTGGTAATGGATTGTATAAAGGCTGTGGAACTGCAGCCACAATCGTTCAAAGGCAAAGCAGAGCCAGTTACTATTTACCGGGTGGAGGGGTTCAGATAGTTTACTCTTCTAATGCCCGCACTTCAGCGTTGGTCATGCGTAACCGATGAGATAAATCTACGGAAACCCTGCGCAGTATATGCGCAGCAAGTGATGGTTCACTTTTGGTAAGCTGATGAAAGTTTTTCTTGGACATGAATAGCAGCCTGGTTTCGGTTTCGGCACGCACTGTCGCGGAGCGAGGCTTATCTTCCAGGATGGACATCTCTCCAAAAAACAAACCGTCGGAAAACGTTGCTAACCGATAGTCTCTATTACCGGTAAAAACACTGACGTAACCGGACAGGATGAAATAGATTCCATGTCCTGTCTCTCCTTCTCTAAAGATTATCTCTCCTTTTCGAAAGGATACCGGTCGCACGTAGCGTTGGATGAGGAGCAAATGCTCAGGCGATAGGTCCTGAAACACGGGTATATCACGTAGCTCAAGTATATGCTTGTCCTCCTGCGTTTCACTCGTTTTCTCCTTGATTAGAAGGTCTTCAGCCCATTCCAGCGCATGGTCTGTAGCCGGAAAGATGTGGTCGCGACCGACGACATCAGTTACACCCACGTCTTCCAGGTAACTGCGCAGGCGCTCTTTATTTTTATCTCCCGGCATGTCTACATAAGACATTAGCAGTTGATGCCCTTTATCTTTGACGCTGTCTGCTATTTGCCGTAGCAACTGGGTGCCGGTGAGGTCGATGGTATTTACCCGTTTGAGGTCTAAAATAATGAACTTGCTGTCATAATCCTTTTCTATCTCGGTCAGCAACTTATCACAGGTGCCGAAGAAAAGAGCATCGCTGAGCTCGTATATTTTAATCTGGTGTCCGTGTTCCTCAAGAATTTGCATGGCTTCCTGAGTTCGCACCTTCTTCGAGTGTATATCTTCGCCGGTAAATTTTCTGCGTATTATTGTCTTATTTATTTGTTCCCTCACGAAAAGAAGGCAGGCGATTACCAGGCCTATGCCCACGGCAATCACCAGGTCAAAGATGACCATGCTAATGGTCACAGCCAGGACAATAATCATGTTTTCTAAGGTCGATTTCTTTCCGAACAGGATTAAGCTCTTATAATCTACCATCTGCACGGCAGTAACCATGAGGATGCCAGCGAGAGCCGACAGGGGAATCCATTTCACGGCTGAGCTCAACACCAGCACCACAAGCAAAAGCGATACACTGTTAATGACACCTGCAAGCCGTGTTCGCCCGCCGTTGTTTATGCTGACCATGGCAACTGAGGTGGTGCCGGCGGCAGGGAGACCGCCGAAAATAGCCGAACCCATATTCCCGATTCCCTGACCGATGAGCTCCCTTTTGCTGTTATGCTTGGTCTTTGTCACCATATCAACAACAACGGAGGTAAGCAGTGTATCCAGGGACGCCAGAATGCTGAGCGTTAACGCTGGTGCTAGGATGTAAACCCACTTGGACAGGGGTATTTCAGCAGCGAAGTTGATAAATGACAGCGCCTTGTCGGGAGTGGGCAAAGCGCTGGGAATAGACCCGACAATCAAAGGGTTGCTTTGTGGTTGAAGCAAATCCGGGCTGGCGATGAAACCGATAATAAAATAGGCAGCAATGCCAGCGCCAACTCCAAGCAGCGCGGCGGGTATGACACGTATCAATCGACCTGCGAACACGGTGGCGATAATGGTGATTACGCCGACTATAATAGTTACGGAATTCAAACCAGCCTGCCCTGTGATGATTGAAGTGAAGCTTACGGAGCTGTCCACACCAAAAAACGGCCGTATCTGTGACAGGAATATGAGCACTGCCATGCCGTTCATGATTCCGGACACTACCGGGAAGGGAATATACTTGATTAATCTGCCGCCGCCTACAGCTCCCAGCACAATCTGGAATATCCCGGCGAGCAATATGGTTGCCGCCACCATGAGTAGAATCGCTTCCGCTGCGCTCACTCCGAGGTGGGCAAATTCCGGGTCCTTGGCGAAACGGGCGATAAATGCCGTAATGACAACCGCCATCGCCGCTGTGGGACCGGTAATCTGCGCCGGTGTGCCGCCGAATATGCTTGCCAGGAAACCGGCAATGATAAAGGCATAAAGACCGGCAAGAGCTCCCTGGGCTACATAATCAGGTCCGAGGGGTGCAAAAGCTGCCACACCGAAGGCAATGGCAAGCGGTAAAGCAACTATCGAGGCTGTTATGCCACCGAATAAGTCGCCGCGTAGATTGGCAAACAATCTTAGATTACTTGCCCTTTGAAGTAGGCGCTGCAAAGAATGCTTCAAAGCCATCCCCTGCAAATGTTATAGAATATACACATCTGCCACGCCCCTGGAAGCCAGGCTCTTCAATAATATAGAGCGGTAAAAAATCTCCTCAGATTACTGGCTCACTATTATAGCATTAACGCTGGTTAATGCTATATGGCATCACCCGCCCACTAAAAACTTATTCGGCTTATTGTTATTTATTTTAACAATCAAGAGCTACTAACCAGGGAACATTCTGACGCGATGCTACTCCATGGGATGCTCTTTGAAGAATTGCCGGATTAGCTCGGTGACGTTGAGTTCACGGGATGTCCTGCAAATGACCGATTGGGGCAGGTACTGTAAGCCTCCGTGCCAGGTGGGGCCGCCGCCTTCTATGGCGTAGAGAACGACTTCAGCACAGACTTGGAAGTAGGACCAGTGCAAGGGCTCATGCGGCTGAGGAAGACGTGTTATTTTCAGAGGTTATGAGGAGCTATCCTACTTCTTGTGGTAAATACATAAATGACTGAGGTGGGTACGATACCATAAAGCTGTTTAACGGCAAAGCGTCGTCGTACATTCTCGTTGTTTTTATTTCTATTGCGTAGCCCTTAGGTTTGTTTGTGAAATACTCAAAGAATCTTTTTTCGCTTATCCCGGAATGATTCTTGGTCTTCATCCATAGTACCTGGGGTTCGTCATGGATTATATCTTCAATCTCAAATTCCCCGATTATTCGTTTAATTGGATCAGATGCATATACAATTACTTTGTTTACCTCTTGATTCTTAAAAATAGCACGACGGTATTCATACCTTTTTGTTCCATCGAAAATCTTCAACGCAAATTCCGGCTTAATTGACAATAATACTTTCATCCGCTTGGCACTCCCGTAATATATCCTTCAGGTTCTTTAGGCTGATCGGCGTGAAACCTCTAGGCCCTTTTGGTACATTAGGTAGGACTCCCATCTCGATCAACTTTTGACGTGTGATACGTTTGGGAAGAGAGTAAATGTATAAGAAGTTCAGTATAAACGGCCAGCTCCCCTTATTAAAATTCCAATGTTTTGACAATTCTTCATCGGTGAATACACTCCTTTTTCTACAAAGACGAATGAAATCTTTTTCCGTTCGTATTTTATCTATGACGCCTTCGGCTACACCGATTGTCGTTACGACGCTCTTGTAATAACCCCCAGTGCGATAGAACAGGAGTACGTCTCCTGAATGTACGTCCCTTTTTATTGATCGTGAAATGTATACTTTGCTTATAGCGTTTCTGTGTGGTTCGTTTTCCACAAAATTCATTGGCGATTCCGTTCGTAGAATCGAATCAGGGAATAGTTCAGTATGATACTGTGGGTAAATTGGGACGATGAAAATTCGCCCTACCGTTGAAAAGAAAGGATATGTTAGCTTTGGTATCGACCTGTTAGCCGATTTTTCACAAGATCGCAAATAGACAAGTTCGTTTCCTCTCGGGCTCTTCTTAAATCCGTGGCAACGAAAGCCGTATTCTTCCAAGAGGTTGATGAGGCGCTGTTGCTCGATGCGCTTATCAAAAATCGTTACATATACCTCATCAACTTTGAGACGAACGGCATTGTCAAAAATGATCTTCAGGAATCTTTCCCCCAAACGAAAACCATTGAGTGCCACTTTGAAGCTACCGATTTTAAGGCGTTTCTTAGGGGTAAGAGGGGGGTCTATGTCCGAGTAATTTTCGTTTTTATCCTCAAGTTTCAGATAGAGAAGCGCTATCGGCTTGTCTTCGGAGAGACAGACATATACTGTTTCCTCTGCCTTCTTGTTGAACCACTTTTCATAGCCAGGATAATCTTCTTTGAAGGACGTAAAGAAGTCGTCTGATAGGTCGAGATTGCCGAAAAAGGATTTTCGTGCTGAAAGCACTTTGTAGTCTGCTAATTCCGGGTTTTCTACTGTAACTTTTTCTAAGAAGGCATCTATAGTAAAAATCTTATCTGAGATTCCCAGTAGTGATGCTTTGTTGAGAAGTTGCTTATCCTCGGTGATTAGTGCATCAACTCTTCCACAATACAGTTCGTTGATAATTATTGTGTCATTAATATCGTTTTGGTTCTTGTCTATGGGTTCCAGAATATTACGAACTTCCTCTGGCAAAGGGGCTGTAGTTTTCAGAACATTGTAGTTTGCCAGTTTCACTTTAAAAGATTGGCGGACTTTTGGATCCTCATGCTTTTCGATTTCCTCAACGGTCAAAGAGTGAATACATTTTGTGTAATGCAAATTATCTAGCCACCTGAATAATACACCGATGTCTTCATTGGTGACGGTAGATGCTTCTCTGTGGATAACAATATTAGTATCTAGCAGAATCTTCATAGCTCGTCTATCACCGCATTTTCGATACTACTTCTGGTAGGCATCTAGGTATTTTCTTACGATTTTTTCTTGTTCTTCTTCGGTTCCCTTTATGAAATGGTTCAAAGATGCTGCTATAAGGATATTCTTCTTTCTACCTGTCCTTTTTGCTAGCTCATCCAAAGACAAAGCCAGATTTTCTGGGATTTGCACGGATATAGGTTTTTTCGCCATAATCATCCTCACGATAATTAATAGATTGATAATACTTTAATATTAAAGCATAGAAATGTCAATACTTTACTATCAATTACATTGAGGATGGCGCAAAGATTTTTCTTCGGTCCTCTAATCGTGACAAAATGACGAAAATGCTACTTCATCGGATGTTTTTGTAAGAATCGCCAGATTAGCTCGCTGGCGCTGAACTCGCAGGATGTCATGCCAATGACTGATTCGGGCAGGTACTGTAAGCCTCCGGGCCAGGTATGCCCGCCGCCTTCTACGGCGTAGAGAACGACTTCAGCAGGCTAAGGGGTGCCCGGAGTACACAGAAGATAGCCTACGCAGCGCGCTGTCTTGTCACCCGGGCAAAATGCCTTTTAGGTCTGGTCCCGTTATTCGGTGATGTACGCCGTCGTATTTGACCCGGGGGGCGGATGTTTTTAGTGTCCGGCGCGGCAGGCGCCATGTAATCAAAGCCCTGCAGTTTCCGGCGCTCCAGCGGCGCGTTTAGAATACGCTCCAGAGCCTGTACCATGGCTGTATCTTCACCGGTTACAAATGTCAGCGCATCACCGTTTTTTTCAACCCGTCCGGTGCGGCCTATGCGATGAGTGTAGGCATCTGTGCTCTCGGGCATGTCGTAGTTAATGACATGCGAAATGCTCAAGACATCGATGCCGCGGGCGGCAATATCGGTGGCTACCAGGATTTTAACCGAGCCATCGCGAAAGCCATCGAGCGCAGCCTGACGCCGGCCCTGTGACAGGTCGCCCTGCAGCGAGGCTGCTTTAAAGCCCGCCCTTTTCAACTGCTGCATTATGCGCTCGGCGCGGTGCTTGGTGCGGGTAAAGACGAGTACCGACTCCGTTTCAATACGGCGTAAGACTTCTATAAGCAGCGCAGTTTTGCGTTGCTGCATAACCGGATACAGGGCGTGTGACACCGTGATGGCCGGTATGGTCCGGCCGATTTGAACTGTGACCGGATTATGCAGGACTTCTTTCACTAGGCCCCTGACATCATCAGGCATAGTCGCCGAGAAGAGGAGTGTCTGGCGCTGCGTTAGCAGGCACTTCAGAATACTCCGGATATCCGGTAAAAAGCCCATGTCGAACATCCGGTCCGCCTCGTCGATTACCAGGACTTCCACGTGAGATAAATCGATGGTGCCCTTCCAGACGTGGTCGAGCAGGCGGCCGGGACAGGCAACGGCTATTTCGACCCCGTGGCGCAGCCCCTGTATTTGCTGTACCATGCTTATCCCACCATAGATGGCAAGACTTTGAAGTCCGGTCTGCTGTCCCAGTTCACCGATAGCCTCGCATGTTTGCTCGGCAAGCTCACGCGTTGGCGAGATTATGAGAGCACGGACCTGACCCCTCGGGCCCTGCAATAGACGCTGCAAGATTGGCAGCACGAATGCGGCAGTTTTGCCGGTCCCGGTCTGTGCCAGACCCAGAACATCACGGCCCTGCATAATCGGAGGGATGGATTTAAGCTGGATAGGCGTGGGCGTAGTATAACCAAGCGCTCGCACACCAGCTATGATGCTGGGATGAAAATTAAAGGTTTCAAAACTCATTAAAATTTAAACTCCTTAGTAAGATATTATAAAGTAATATGTCTCTAACTTACGGCAAGCGATTTAACCTGGGACTAGTATCCTCGCTGTCTTTTTGTATTAAAACGACTAATTCTCTTTCTATTGAGGGATATCTTGTCTTTCTCGTCTGAAAGGGGAAGAGCCTCGATAGTTTCAATTAACCGGCCCCTTATTACTTTGCCCACGAGACTGATAATTGCAGCTTTGCCTTCGGGCTCTAACGGCATTTCAACAAAGCCATATCCGCGCGGTTGCCCGCTGCCGATATCCCTGTCATCCATGATATTTACAGATTTCACCTGCCCGAAAGCCAGGAATTCTTTCCGAAGTTCATCCACTGTCAGCTCAAGCGGTAAGTTCCCCACATAGATATTCATATTAGAACCCCCGTCGTTAAATCACTCACTCTGACTGCCTGTCTGTCGCCGGCATAAGCAGTGACAAATTACGTACTTTCTAGCGCGCTCCTCTAGTAGCTTGCTGCCGTCTCCGCCTGGCGCTGTTTTTTGTTTTTATCCGGGCAGCGTCTCTCCTGGACACGAAGTGGAGCTTGGCTTTCGCCTCACGAATGATTCCACTCATCTGCACCTGCTTTTGAAAGCGACGCAGCAGAGAATCCTGGGATTCACCTTGACGTATCTGTACTTCTAACGACATAACATATCACCAAATTCCAGCCATAAGCATAGTAAACCGGACATGCCCTATGGATTTGAGACAGCACTATCTCCCCAGTCTGACTTTACGGTGGCAATCGCTACAGTACACCGGCCTGTCGACACCAAGTTCAAAGGGTACTTCAATATCCTTGCCGCACTGTGCGAATGGCTGAGGCAAGCATCTGGCGTGGAGAGCTGTAGCAGCTGTTTACGTAATGTCCTGACTTCCTTGCCTGACGGCACGAGGGGCAGCGCCTGGGCTCGTTAGTAAAGCCTTTGGATGCGAAAAACCCTTGCTCCTCAGCGCTGAAAGCGAAGATAGTCGCACAAGCGGAACACTGGATGGACTTGTCCTGAAAATTTATGGGATGACTCCTCTCTTCTCATTAGTTGGTTAGAGTCGGGGTCATCCGAGGCTTGGGTAAATCTAAAGTAATCTAACTAAGTACGCGGTAACCTAAACTAAAACCACTACTTCAATTATACGCTAAAGGGGGTCCAATTGCAAAAGATAGACGAAACGTTACTCCATGGGATGCTCTTTGAAGAACTGCCAGATTGTCTCGCTGGCGTTGAATTCTAGGGATGTCCTGCCGATAATCGATTCGGGCAGGTACTGTAGTAAGCCTCCGGGCCAGGTGGGGCCGCCGTCTATGGCGTAGAGTATTACCTCAGCGAAGTTCTGGCAGCCTCCGTTGTCTTCCTTTTTGACATAACCTTGAAGATGTGTCATAATAATTATGGGCATATGCTAATAAATACAACTGACGCAGAAACAATCAAAAATCCTGTAGGGAGGCCGGTCAAATGGCGGCGCGTGGCTTCACTGCCCCAGGCATTCCATTTTAAGCCGGCAGCGGTGCCATTGAGTGTGCTGGAAGAGATATGTCTATCCGTCGAAGAAATTGAAGCGATACGGCTTAAAGACCTGGAGGGTTTGGAACAAGAGGCGTGTGCTAAAGAGATGAACGTTTCCCGTACCACTTTTCAGCGTATACTGGGCTCAGCAAGACATAAGATAGCTGATGCTCTGGTTAACGGGAAGGCAATCAAGGTTGAGGGTGGTAATTTCGAAATGGCTCTTTGTCGCTTCAGATGTAATGATGGACATGAGTGGGACGTTTCATTTGAGTCTATGGTGGAATCTCCACCCCAGCTGTGCCCTACCTGTCACACAACTAGTATTATGCCCCTCTGGCCACGAGGATTGGCCAGCGCAAGGGGTGGATGGGGAAGGTGCCGCAGAGGAAGGAGAGGCTGGTAATGAGGGTGATTACGATTCAGGTAGCCCTTGGTTTGGGGGATTAATTAAAAAAAGAATTTAATTGTGGGGCAGATTAACGATGATGGTACAAGATGTTATAGACAGCAAGTTGAACAGGCGTAACACAAAGCAGCGCCAGCTCATCCTGGAAATCATTCAGCAGGCTGATGAACATCTTGACGCTGACCAGATATATGAGCGAGTTCGCCAACTGTCGCCAGGCATTAGCTTGTCCACGGTTTACCGCAATCTGCAGCTATTCACAAAGGCAGGACTGCTAGCCGAACATCGATTCAATGGTATGCGTCGTCGATACGAAATCGCTACTCGCTCTAGTCATCATCATCTGATGTGCATAGGCTGCGGCCGTATATTTGAGTTTAGCTGCCCTTCTTCGGATGGGCTTCAAACCAGAATCACCAGGGAGAAGGGCTTTAGGGTTACTGATGCTGAGGTGCGCCTTGTGGGTTATTGCCCCGAATGCCAGCGGCGGCTGGCAAAAAATAACGTAAATGCCGAGTTTGAAAGGAGGTGACTGAGATGCCTAATGGATTTGGTAGAGGATTTGGTTTCGGGCGGGGTATGGGCTTTGGCTTCGGGCGAGGTATGGGATTTGGCTTTCGAGGAGGCTCCCCTCCCTGGCCCTACATAGGACGGGGTAGGGGTGGTTTGCCCAGGTGCGGCTACTTCTTTGCAGGTGCCGCGGCACCAGCAGCCTGGACGTATCCACAAACCCCGTATACCCACTACGGAGCGCAACCGGCTCTAGGATACACTCCCTCCGCCGCGCCAATGAGCAAGGAAGAAGAGCTGAGCTACCTGAAAGAGCAGGCGGAGTCGATAAAGGACGGACTGGAGCAGATTGAGACCAGAGTGCGTGACCTGGGAAGTGAGTAGTAAGCCAGAGTCGTGTAACGGCGCTATATAAGCTTGAGAGTGCCAGATAGAAAAGTTAAGGAGGTGAATCATGCCGGGATTTGATGGTACCGGCCCAATGGGAATGGGGCCGATGACGGGTGGTGGCAGAGGCTTTTGCAGCCCCTGGGGGATGGGGGCTAGCCGGCGAGCGTACGGTATTCCTCGAGGGGGAGGTTATAGTTATCCCTATTATGCAACGGGGTCGTTCGTTCCGGGCGCTATGCCATATGCCCCCCAGGTTAGCCGTGAGCAAGAGTTTGGTTTTCTGAAACAACAGGCTGAAGCTATGAGAGCTGAACTCAAAGAGATCGAAGCCAGGATAAAGGAACTGGCAAAAGAAACAAAGAAACAAAGTAAGGAGGGGCTATGAAGATCGCTATTTCGGCTACGGGCCCCACGCTTGATGCTGACGTTGATCCCCGCTTCGGGCGTTGCCAGCATTTTATTATCGCTGATACGGAAACACTGCAGTTCGAGGTTGTGGAAAATTCAAGTGCCGCTGCTTCCGGCGGGGCCGGTATCTCGGCTGCCCAGACGATTGTTGGCAAGGAGGTAAAGGCGGTACTCACCGGCAATTGTGGCCCAAATGCATATGAGGTGCTATCTTCTGCTGGGATTCAAGTTGTGACCGGAGTTTCTGGTAAAATCAAGGATGCTATCGAGAGCTACAAGTCCGGCAAGTTCCAGTCCAGTTCCCAGCCCAACGTGGCCGGTCATTTCGGCACCGGGGCCAGTTTTGGTTCTGGTGGGGGCATGGGAATGGGGCGTGGCATGGGCAGGGGGATGGGCATGGGTGGAGGTATGGGTAGGGGCATGGGGATGGGGGGTGGTATGGGATCCCGCGGAATGCCGCCAATGGGGACAGTGCCCCAACCTCAAAACCCACAACAGGAGCTTGAATTGCTTAAGGCGCAATCGCAGATGCTGGCAAAGCAAATGGAGGAAATCCAGAGCCGAATCAAGGAACTCGAAAAGTAGCGACGTGGAAGGACTGAAATTTTTTGAGGAGGTGTGACTATGCCTAGAGGAGATGGAATGGGGCCTCCCTGGGGGAGCGGCCCGGGTACAGGTAGAGGTTCAGGCAGAGGAGGCGGAGGCGCTGGCAGAATGGGTGGTAACCGCCCCGGAGCCGGACCCAGCGGAGATTG
Source organism: uncultured Dehalococcoidales bacterium (assembly GCA_964400675.1). Classification (GTDB taxonomy): domain Bacteria; phylum Chloroflexota; class Dehalococcoidia; order GIF9; family UBA5629; genus 9FT-COMBO-48-23. The sequence continues at coordinate 38,544 of CAYNVO010000006.1, forward strand.
TGTCTGTCCTAGTTGCGGAGCAAGGCTGCCACATCAGGCAGGTGTCCCCTGCTACAATATGAACTGCCCCAAGTGCGGCGCGAAGATGGCTAGGGTATGATTGTTTCTGTAGCCAGCGGCAAAGGTGGTACAGGCAAAACACTTGTATCCACTAGCCTTGCGCTTTCCCTGAAGGGTACGGGTGGAGTACAGCTGATTGACTGTGATGTAGAGGAGCCTAATGCACATCTGTTCTTGAAGCCGGTAATCACTCATAGCGAGGCTGTGTGCATACCTGTCCCCAGGGTGGATAACGAAAAATGCACCTATTGCGGCAAATGTGCCCAGATTTGTGTCTATAATGCTATTGCCGTCGTTCCGAAACATGTGCTGACCTTCCTGGAACTATGTCATGGCTGCGGCGCTTGCAGCTATCTCTGTCCCGAGAAGGCTATCACTGAGGAGCATAGGGAAATCGGTATTGTGGAATCGGGGTACTCGGATGGGGTGGACTTCGCTCAAGGCAAACTAAACATCGGCGAGGCTATGGCTCCGCCGGTCATCAGGAAGGTTAAAGAGTTCGCCAATCATGATGGTGCGGTCATTATCGATGTGCCTCCGGGGACGTCCTGCCCGGTGGTGGAAGCAGTTAAAGGCAGCGACTTCTGTTTGCTGGTAACTGAGCCCACTCCATTCGGGCTTAACGACCTGGTTTTAGCTGTAGAAACGGCGAAGGAACTTAAGATACCCTGCGGCGTGGTCATTAACCGCGCCGGTGTTGGTGACAGCAAGGTAGAAGAATATTGCCGGAGGGAAAGCATACCGATTCTGCTTACAATCCCCCTGGATACCGAGATCGCCCGTTTCTATTCGAACGGAATTACCCTGGTCGCTGGTATGCCCGTGTGGAAGAATGATTTTGTTAGATTGTTTGAGAAGATTGGAGATATAGTGCATGAAAGAACTGGTAGTCTTGAGCGGTAAAGGTGGAACGGGAAAGACCAGTATAGTTGCCTCATTTGCCGCTCTGGCTCGGAGCAAAGTTCTGGCTGACTGCGACGTAGATGCCGCTGACCTGCACCTCGTCCTGCAGCCGACTACACGTGAGAATCACGAGTTCTGGAGCGGGCAGGTTGCCGTTATCGATGAGGACAAGTGCACGCGGTGTGGCCTTTGTCAAGATTTGTGTCATTTCGGGGCAATTAACGATTTCAGAGTTGACCCTGTTTCGTGTGAGGGGTGCGGCTTCTGCTCTCACATATGCCCTGACGAAGCTATCACCATGAAGGAGAATATGTCCGGACACTGGTTTATCTCCGATACTAAATACGGCCACCTGGTCCATGCCAGACTGGGAATAGCGCAGGAGAACTCTGGAAAGCTCGTGGCTTTGGTCAGGCAACAAGCCAGACAGATTGCTGAAACTGATAACCTGAATTATATCATCAGCGATGGGCCACCAGGCATCGGCTGTCCTGTTATTTCATCTCTGTCCGGTGCTAACCTGGCCCTTTTGGTTACCGAGCCAACACAATCAGGTATACATGACCTGGAGAGGGTGCTCAGCGTCTGTCGTCATTTCGGCGTTCCTGCACTAGTTTGTGTAAATAAGTACGACATCAATGAAGATAACACGCGCAAGATTGAAGACTACTGCCTGAGCCAGGGGCTAACGCCTGCTGCCAGGATACCGTTCGATAATGTGTTTACCGAGTCAATCGTAAAGGGAATACCAGTGGTGGAGTATTCCCGAAACGGTGTTGCTAAGAGCATAGAATCACTCTGGCAGAGCATTTCTCAATTACTGGCAGCATAAAGGAGCTATTTTACATGCCGATCTATGAATATGAATGCCTGAAGTGTGGGCATAGATTTGAACTACGTCGACAAATGACTGACAGTGACAGCAACATAAGGTGTCCCAGGTGTGGCACCGAAAAGCCGCAGAGGGTTATCTCTGCTTTCATGATGGGACCCAATACAGGGGGCTGTGCCCCCAGTAGCCCAACCTGAAGCCTGAGCCGATGAGGCAGGTTGTCTCATCTGAACAGGATAGGAGGAACAGAGCTGTGCCGATTTATGATTTTAGGTGCCGAGAGTGCGGCAGAGTATCAGAGGTTCTGCTTCGCGGTGTTAGCAAGGCAGTTCGCTGCCCCGGCTGCGGCAGTGAGGATATGGAGAGGCTAATTTCTGCGTCTTACGTGGTGAAGGCGGATGCGCCGGCGCCGGGTACTACTTGCTGCGGCAGGACCGAGCGCTGTGATACGCCTCCGTGCTCCACGGGAGATGCTTGTAACAGAGACCGAAGGAGGTAAAGTCTGGCAATGGAACCTATCAAACTGGACCCAAGATATTCCACGAATGAGATACCAGGTAAGTGTATTAAATGCCTGGCTGAGCAGGAGTTGAATAATTGCCTTCTTGAGCTCTTAAGACAGGGAGAAGTAGGAAATCAGGAGATGGAACACAGATTTGAGGTGCTTGTGGCATTCCTGAAGTCACCTGAGTCAAAAAAACTACGCGATGAATCAGAGAAATATCTTGCAGAAGGAAAACAGGTAACAGTCGATATCCGTTTTGAGTCGGGGAAACCCGTATATGAGCTTAAGGTAAAATAGATAACTATGGAGGTGTATCAATGAGGTTTGCTATTCCAGTAAGCGGCGGTGTGGTGTCGCCGCATTTCGGACACTGTGAACAATTTGCTTTGATTGATGTCGATGAGGCGAAAAAGACCATTGTTCGAAAACAGCTTGTGGCTTCACCGGGACACGAGCCGGGTCTGCTGCCCACGTGGCTAGCGGATCAGGGGGTATCAGCAGTCTTAGCCGGTGGCATGGGTTCCAGAGCCCAGGCGCTATTTCAAGAAAACCGTATCGACGTCATCATCGGTGTCACGGAAAGTGACCCGGAGAAAGCCGTCCTGAATTACTTAAGCGGCAGCCTTGCCACGGGTGACAACATATGTGACCACTAGTTGAAAGAGATGGTGAATTGAAGATTTGTATTGTCGGTGGCGGCGGCGGTGCCAGCAACGCCGCCAATGTTATTAGAAGCCTGGATAAGCAGTCCCAGATCGATATATTTACTAATCGGGATGAGATAGGAAACCTGCCCTGCGAAATACCATTTGTACTTAATGGTATACTCCCTTCATGGGAAAGCAGCTTCGCTTTTAGGGGCAAATTCTACGATGAGAGGAACATCGAGGTTCATCTCAATAAAGAAGTAACTGAAATAGTCAGGCAGGAAAAACGTTTAACCGCTGGTGGAGAAAATTACAACTACGACAAAGCGATTCTAGACCTGGGCGCTAACCCAGCTATCCCTCCTATGTCAGGAATGGACGGTTGGAATGAGTTCAGTCTCAATAGCGGACTGAAACAAGCTATAACTTTTGAGGAGTCAATCCCGAAGTACAGAAGCGCGGCAGTTATCGGTGTGGGGCAAATCGCAATTGAGGTAGCTGCCATTCTATCAGCGAGGTCCTACACGCATATATATCTAGTGGGCAGATCCGACCGTATTCTCCGCTCTTACCTAGATAAGGATATGAGCGAAATGGTCGAAGATAGAATAAGAGAAAATGGCATAGAGCTTGTCCTGTCAAGTAAAGTCACCAGGGCAGCAACAAAGAAAAACGGCAAATTGCTCTCTCTGCCGGACAGGGACATTGAGATAGACTTTGTGTTTTTAGCTACCGGATCCGAGCCAAACGTAGAATTAGCACAAAAAGCAGGTATCAGAATAGGAGCGACCGGAGCCATTGCCGTAAATGAGTATCTCCAGACCAGCGACCCTGATATCTATGCCATCGGGGACTGCATGGAGAATCGGGAGAGAATCACAGGCACTAAGATGCGCTATCAAACGGCGACAAACGCCGCCCGAAGTGGAAGGATAGCAGGTAAGAATCTGGTCCTGGGTAACGTGATTCATTATTCCGGTACAGTCATGCCTTTTATCACAGAAATTTTCGGGTATCAGGTGGGCACAGTCGGTTTCACCGAGACTTACGCTAAGGAGCGTGGACTTGATATTGTCTCCAGCACAACGACCACTTCAACCCGGCGCCGGGTGCTTGGCGGCAAGCCAATCTGCATTAAGCTCATCGCTGACCGTGGAACCCGGAACTTAGTCGGAGCACAACTTATCGGTGAAGAACTGGTGGCAGGAAAAATCGACAGGCTTGCAGTTGCTATCGCTGAGAAGATTACAGTTGACCAGCTATCTTTGGCCGACACCTGCTATTCACCGACCACAGGTACGGGATACGAAGCCGTAACTATGGCACTCGATGAACTTGAGAAAAAGCTTAGTTAGCGGATGAGAAGCATACACTAAAAAACGTTAAGGAGGAATTAATGCCGACTAAAAAACAAGTGACAGATAGTCTCGAGGAGGTTCTTGTTCCTGGGGTGATGCGCAGCCTGGTGAAACTGAACCTTGTCAGGCAGGTGGCTATATCTGATGAAAAGGTCGATATTAACCTTGCCTTGGCGGCGTTGAGCCAGGAGACTCAGGAGTGGCTTAAAAGCAAGGTCGAGGATACCGTCAAGAACCTGCCCGGCGTGAAGGCGGTGAATATCGATTTTACCGAGGCACAACCCAAAGATGTCAATGAAATTAAGAAGGTCATTGCTGTGATGAGTGGCAAGGGTGGGGTCGGCAAATCCTTGGTAACAGCTTTGATTAGTATCGCTCTGGCCCGCCATGGCAAAGATGTCGGTATTCTCGATGCCGATATTACCGGCCCAAGCATACCCAAAATGTTCGGCCTAGGCAGTATCAGACCAGGTGGCAGTGAGAATGGTATGCTACCGGTCATATCTCGAATGGGAATTGAGATCATGTCTATCAATCTTCTCTTACCTCACGAGGATGATGCCGTTATCTGGAGAGGCCCTTTAATCGGCAAAGCCATCACACAGTTCTGGGAGGAGGTCCTCTGGGGCTATTTGGATTACCTTATCGTCGACCTGCCACCTGGAACAGCCGATGCACCGCTCACCGTTATGCAGTCTTTGCCTCTATCGGGCGTAATCATAGTATTCAGCCCTCAGGAGCTGGCGGCAATGGTAGTGAGAAAAGCGGTCAAGATGGCCCAAGAAGCCATGCATATTCCTATCTTAGGTGTAGTAGAAAATATGAGCTATTTCTATGTACCTGAAATAGACAAAAAGATTGAGATCTTCGGTAAGAGCAAGGCTAAAGAGATGGTAAAAGTGGCCGGAGCACCTCTATTGGCTCAGATACCTATAGACCCTGTACTAGCTCAACTTTGTGACGAGGGCAATATCGAGCGCTACGATTCCGGATTAATGGATACTTTTGCTGATGCTCTCACCAAGGCTTTGGCAAACGAGCCAGCGTAAGTGGAGGCGAATAGAGGCAATATGAAAATATCGGTTTGTGGCAAAGGCGGCAGCGGGAAAAGTGTAATCGTCACGCTGCTGGCAAATGAATTTAGAGCCAGAGGTTACCTTGTCCTTGTGGTTGATTCAGATGAATCGAACTCAAGCCTCTACCGGATTCTTGGTTTCGACCGTCCACCGGTTCCTCTCATGGAGCTTGTCGGAGGTAAACGAGGTTTGAAGGAGAAAATGTCGGTTAGATTCTCTTCTGGAGAAACTGAAGTTAAGATGGAAATTCTGTCCCAGGATAGAATACTGATGAAAGACATTCCTTCTCAGCATATAGTACAGAGAGATGGCATCAGACTGCTGAATATCGGGAAAATCCTTCATTCGCTGGAAGGGTGCGCTTGCCCGATGGGAGTCTTGAGCCGAGAGTTTCTGAGGAAGGTCTACCTGGGAGCGGACGAGGTGGCAATTGTTGATATGGAAGCGGGTGTGGAGCATTTTGGCAGGGGGGTCGAGACAAGCATAGATAAAGTGCTGGCGGTAGTTGAACCATCCTTTGAATCTTTAGAGTTGGCTCTGAGAATAAAGGAGCTGGCTGCTGGCGCCGGGGTAAACAAGACCTGGGCTGTGCTTAATAAAATAAACTCAGATGAAATAGCAGCCAGATTGAGAAAGGAACTAGGGAAAAGAGGCATGGATGTCATTGGCGTTGTCCACAATGACCCAAAAATCTTCGAGGCCTGTTTGGAAGGGCACCGGCTAGGAGAAAAAGTAGCATCAAATGAGATCAGAGAGGTCGTAGATGCCATGCTTTCGAAAATTTAAAATATAAAGCTGTGGAGTAAGTAATGTGTATAGCTACCGTTTACGTTGATACTAATGGTGAGCTAAAAGAAGCGATGCGTGACGTTATCTACATTGAGGTGGAAAACGGCCGATTTCAGCTTGTTAACCTGCTTGGTGAGGAGAAATATCTCGAAGGCAAGCTGAAGCGCATCGATTTTTGGGAAGAGCACTCAGTGGTCATCGAACAAGGACGGTAGGGCTTTGGCTGATAGCGGTTCACTATGCAGAAACTGATTATGAGATTCTAAAATGGCTTCAGATTTGGACAAGATAGCAGAGGAGCTCCAGAAAGAAATGTTGGCTGGCTATAGCGCAATGCTAGAAGAATCGCCTTTTGATGCCCTGGCTTCAGCCTATGATGCCTGGTTTGAAGACGAAGGAAAGCTTATCTTTGCTATAGAGGTCAAAGCTTTTCAGAAGGTATTGCCTTTGCTCTCTAAGCCCTGGCTCGAAGTAGGAGTGGGCAGCGGACGCTTTGCCCAGGCTCTAGGCATAAAAATGGGTATTGACCCATCAGTCGCGCTCCTGGCAATAGCCAGGAGGCGAGGTGTAAATGTTTTTCAGGGTAAGGGGGAGGAGCAATTTTTCGACGAGGGAACCTTTGGTACCATCTTTCTAATTGTGACTCTATGCTTTGTCGATTCGCCTCTGGCTGTGTTGCTGGATACTCACCGTATATTGAAAAAAGAGGGGAAATTAGTGCTTGGTTTGGTGTTGCGGGACAGCCCATGGGGCCGATTTTATTCAGAAAAGAAAGAGCAAGGGCATCGTTTCTACAAACATGCCACTTTCTACAGCTACCAGGAAGTAACTGAGCTTCTGGAGAATACCGGATTTGCTGTTGAGGAGGTTATTTCAACGCTCTTTCAGAAGCCCAACGAAATACAAATAATGGAACCGCCGCGGGAGGGATTCTTCCCTGATGCTGGATTTACAATTATGGTTGCCAGAAAAGTCCTTGAATGGGACCAGAAAACAAACAGAGAGAAGTCCATGTGAATATGAGAGACTATGCTGTCGTCAGTGGTAATCAGCCATGAAGTCAGTAATCTATGGTCCGGTACCATCCTGGCGGCTGGGGAGGTCGCTAGGTATAGACCTGCTGTCCACCAGAGGCAAAACCTGCTCCTTCGATTGTGTTTATTGCCAATTGGGGAGAACGACAAACCCAACGGCTGAGCGAAGGGAATTCGTATCCATCAAGGAACTGGAGAAAGCTTTAGATAGTGCAAAAGGCATAGATGCTGATTATGCCACCTTCTCCGGTGTAGGCGAGCCCACGCTGGCCAGCAATTTAGGACAGGCAATCAAGCTAACTAGAACTATTCTCCGCTTGCCGATTGCCGTCCTGACAAACTCCTCGCTAATGCCCCTAGACAATGTGCGCCAGGAACTTGCTCAGGCCGATTTGGTAGTGGCCAAAATTGATGCCCCGACAGAAGAGCTATTCCACGAAATCAACAGGCCTTGCACTGAGTATGCTTTCGACGACATTATACAAGCCATCCAGGTCTTCAGGAAGAAACACTCTGGGAAGCTGGCTCTCCAGATGATGTTTTTCAAGGCGAACATGGGCTATGCAGCAGAAATGGCAAGTCTAGCCAAAGAGCTTTCGCCGGACGAGATTCAGATAAATACTCCACTACGCCCTTGCCCTGTAAAGCCACTATCACCGCAGGAGATAGATACCGTATATAGCCATTTTGCAGGGTTTAGCCATGTGGTAACAGTATATGAGGCAGAAAGGCCTGATGTGACCCCGCTGGATTTGGAGGCGACTTTGCGACGTAGACCCAGGATATGAGCACATTATTCCTCAGGAGACGAATTTGCTCGGGGAAAAGCTCGTTTGGCTGGTTACGGCACTCCTGATTCTTTTTACGGCCTGCGCGGCCCAACAATCGGAGGTTGATATGATTCCAAAAGAGCAAAAGATAGATACGAAAAGCAGGATAACCATAATCTATGACAACAATCGCTATGACAGCAGGCTCACCACAGCCTGGGGTTTCTCCTGCCTGGTTAAGCTTCCACGAAAGACTATCCTATTTGATACCGGAGGCGATGGTACAATCCTGCTCCACAACATGTCAAAATTAGGAATTAACCCTGAGGAAACTGATATAGTGGTGCTATCACACGCACATGGCGACCATGTGAGCGGCCTTGCTCGCTTTCTTGAGCATAATAGTAAGGTCACGGTTTACATGCCCATCTCTTTTCCTCAGCAGATAAAGAACGAGGTCAGAATCGCCGGGGCAAAACTCGAGGAAATAGATAGGTCTAGGGAGCTTTTTGATGGCATATTTACCACCGGTGAACTGAATGGAGGTATAAAGGAACAATCGCTTTTACTTAGAACTCAAAACGGTCTGGTAGTGATAACAGGCTGTGCTCATCCGGGCATAGTGAATATCGCCAAAAAGGCCAGGGAAATTACCGGAGAGAAAATCTGTTTGATGATTGGTGGTTTTCATCTCGGTGGTGCATCTTCATCCCAGGTAAAACATATTGCAGATGATTTGCTCCAGCTCGGAGTGGAAAAGGTAGCGCCATGCCACTGCAGCGGCGAGGTGGCAAGGAGACTGTTTAGTGAATACTTTGGCGATGATTACATCGACTGCGGAGTAGGTAAAGAGATAGTGATTGAATAATGTGATATCTGATGTTGTATCTAGGAATGGAACACTGATTTCGCCGTCTTGCAAGCCATGAAAAGACTGGCCAAGATAGAACGTAGGAGTAAGATTATGCTTCATGTAAGTAGAGATCTGTGTCTTGGGTGCGGACTGTGTGCTGAAAACTGCCCGACAGGGGCTATTTCACTTCGCTGGGGTCAGGCAGCGATAGACCGGAGCCAGTGCAATCATTGCCGCCTTTGCCTTGACATATGTCCGCGGGGGGCAATTGTAGAGCTGTCCCCAATATCGGGAAACGAGCTACAGGCTACTGTCATCTCGCTAAAGCAGAAGACGAGCGACCTTATTGAAAGAATTGAAAACCTAAAGGGTAGGGCCAGTACATGAAAATGCTTTAGTGACTTAACACGAGATATGGCTCTTGTGTGAGACCGCACTAAAGCGTGCCCACGTCAAAAACGGCGAAATAACAAAAACCGAACTACCCCCTCGGATCTATCACTTACACGGCAAGAGTTCGGAATCCTTACAATCTCGTGGTCGTTGGGTTTGAACCAACGACCTTCGAGTTGTGGGAATTCAACCTTGAGATTGAAGGTTTACTTTAAGCCCTAACTGTATTCTTCACTTCATGAAGAGCATTGCTGGCGGCGTCAGTAAACTGATATGCTAGTGGCGATGCTGTCAGCCAGGGATGGGTACCCATAGGGAACATGGCAATCTGCTCCATAGTCATTCCGTTCACGATGGCCGCGGATATAAGGTTTGACACCTCGCCGACAGCGTGAGTGCAGCAGGCACAACCACCTAGTATTTTGCCTGACCTGCGATCAAATATCAGCCTTACTCTCATAGGATGGGCATCAGGCATGGTTCCGGGATGCTTCGAAGCAGCCTGGGCTTCTCCGATAACTATGTCGTGCCCAAGTTCTTGGGCTTTGGCATCTGTTAAACCTGCCATGGCAAGAGCAGTATCCCCTACAACTGTTGAAAACACGCCGATTGTCCCAACATTACGCCACTGCGCCTGATACAGGTTAGCCGCTGCGATTTTACCTTCCCTCGTGGCTACCGAAGCAAGTCTTATAGCTACAGGCAGTCCATTGAAGAAAGAATATTTTTCGGCGCAGTCCCCTATAGCAAAGATATTGCTATCAGTGGTTCTCTGGAATTCATCAACTTTTATGCCGCCGGTGGGACCAATCTTCAGTCCGGCATCTTTAGCTAATTTAACGTTTGGTACAACACCGATACCAACAATAATCATATCGCACTTTATTGTCTCGCCGTTCTGCAGCGTTACTGAGTCTGCTTTCTCATTGCCATTGATGGATTTCACGCCATTACCTGTGATTATGTTTATGCCGCCACCCCTAAGTGTTTCTTCTGCCCGTATGCACAGGTCCGTGTTGCATACCATCTGTAAGCAGTGCTCGAGCAGTTCCACGATTGTGACCTTGTGCCCCAGCTTGCGGCATTCATCGGCGAACTCCAAGCCGATGAAACCGCCGCCTATAACTACAATGTCTCCGACACCTTCAATAGCTTTAGCCAGCTCCTGGAGATAATCGGTGTTTTTCCAGGCAAACCACACATTCTTTTTGTCCATACCCGGTATCGGCGGTTGCAGTGGGCTTGAACCTGTGGCCAGAATGAGCTTCCCGTAGCCTATCTCCTGACCATCTTTCGTTGTGACTGTTTTATTTTTACGGTCAATAGATACTACTTCCCCGACCTTCAGTTTTGCATCACCGAGAAGTTTATCCGGCATAATGTTTTTCTCCACTGCACCCAATGTGCCATAAATATAGGGGATTCCGCAGGGAACCATTGCCTTCTCTTCCATGCGTATAACGAGTATGTCCTTTAGTCCATGGTGCTTTTGAGCACACATGGCAGCTTGGATACCGCCGGCGCTACCGCCGACAATAACTAGCTCGTGTTTTTCCATGTCAATGTCACCTCCATGATGTTTTGTGATAAAATTCCCGAAAATATAGGAGTAAATTATACCTTACAGGGGCATGGTATACAAGTTTTTTATAACCTGATAGGAGGCCGTTATGGTAAAAGAGGAGATATCGAAAAAAGTCATAGTTAATCGGTTAAGGAAAATTGAGGGACAAACGAGAGGTCTTCAGAGGATGGTTGAAGATGGCCGTGATTGCGAGAGTATATTAACTCAGCTTGCTGCTGTTCGCTCGGCTATCGAGAGTGTGGGAGCGCTAGTTTTGAATAACTATATGAAGTTTTGCTTCTCCCGACCCGATGCGAATAAAGCGGATGACGTTGATTCACTGGCTCGGGCACTGGCTATTTGGGGGAGAGTACGTATTGGCGGATGAAAGGACGTTTTACTTATAGTTGGGCTAGGCGGAGCATTAAAAAGCCCCAGGCATTAGAACCGGGATATCTTTATATTTCTTGGTAGCCCAGGTTGTTAAATATCTAGAACTTTTAGAGCCACCTTTGCCGTTGCCTAAGTTGCAACCTGCTCTATTTAGCTCGCACAAAGGTCGATGGATTGTTCAGGCTCCTCTGGTATTAAGCCAACCTCCTTTCCTCGTTGTGGACGCGACACGACCGTGGACTACCTCTTCCGCTTCTTTGGCTCTTTGAATCTGAGGAATCTGAAGCCCGCGTCGAAGTACTTTCGGCGTCTTAAATTACCGTACTTACTGTCCCATTGTCCAGATTGTAAGTCGTGTTGAAGTCGTTTCAATCCGCGTTCGACGACGGCGGGAGAGGTCAAGGCAAAACCTGATGTGTTCTGCCTCATTTGAGCATCAAAATACATTTCCGGCCTTGCCCACGCTGAACACATATTCCTGTCGGCCAAATCCGGTGGTAGAGGGAACTTCTTTATTAGTGTTTGCCATTTACTGGTCCCAGAAATAATACCAGCGACTTCATCGATTGGTGGGAACACCTTAAAAACATGCCGGGCAATTTCTGGAAAGTAATCATCAAACCAGAATTGCTCGCTTTTTCGAGGGTCCATGGTAAATATCACAATAGGCCCGTTAGGGCAAATGCGATACATTTCCCTTGCGGCACGTGTAATTTCGGAGAAATGATGAAGAGACAGGATTATGATAACACCATCTACTGAATTGTTCTTAAGTGGGATTGCTTCCGCTGAACCGGACAGCCAGTGTACTCGCGGATTGGGAATTGCTTGCCTACGCATTTTTCCCGATGGTTCGACAGCTTCGAGTTTGTAGCCAAGATCTGCAAGGGCATTGCTGTAGTTTCCCGTCCCTGCACCGACGTCGGCAATTGCTGAGCCCAATGGTAGCTCAAGCAACTCTTTGATGACCGCTAGAACGCGATGATCAGCAGTCCGGTTTTGATTATAGTTTCTACCGATTGAGTCGTAAGTAGTCGAGTTCACATCTTACTCCGAGGGATGTTCTTTGAAGAACTGCCAGATTGTCTCGCTGGCGTTGAATTCACGGGATGTTTTGCCAATCACTGATTGGGGCAGGTACTGCAAGCCGCCGGGCCAGGTGTGCCCGCCGCCTTCTATGGCGTAAAGAACGACTTCAGCGCTGTCCTGGCAGCCTCCATAAACTTCCGTTCGCACCGTGGTGCCATCGGCAGGGTCTTTGTCCGGCAGTTGCGTGATAACCGGCGATGAGGAGCACTGGTCCTTCTCAACCCAGAATTTGACCGTGTCGTCTACGGACAGGACTACCCCATATGTGTTTCTACCGAGGCGGATTTCACCACCTTCCCAGCGCTCCAGTGGGTCTTCGGTTCCGTTGATTATCAAAACCGGCACCGGTCTCGACGGCGACCATACGGACACCATGTTTACCGGTATGTTGCTGGCAACAGGTGAAATAGCCGCTATCCTCTGGGATAACTCGCAGCCGAGGCGATGCGACATCATGCCGCCGTTGGATATACCGGTTACGTAAATTCTGCCAGAATCGATGTTTAGCTCAACCGAAAGGCGGTCTATCAGGTCAGATATGAAGCCGACATCATCAGTGTTTTCAACGTGGGACTGCCATTGTACCCCTCTGCCATCGTTCCAGTGTTTTTCGAAGCCGTCAGGGTACACAACAATGAAGTTTTCTTTGTCGGCAAGGGCATTGAAGCCGGTGAGTTTGACCATGCCCTTACCGGTGCCTCCGCCACCATGCAGTACGATGACCAGGGGGGTCGGTCTGCTCTGGTCATGGGAGCTGCCGATGTGGACGCAGTAGGTGCGTTCCATACCGCCACTGACGATTGATGCCGAGTAGTCATTATCGGTTGCAGGTATGCGATTACAGCCCTGCAAGGCAAAAACCAGCACCAGAATCAGGAAAACCAGGTAGGATAATCTTTTTGTGTTCACGGTTTTGCCCAATTTAGACGACGTCTTCTGCCCTGAAGGGAGGGGGTTATTCTCTGGTTAGTATGCAGTGGCAGGCACCGCAGGTCTACTTCTTTGCTTTGCCTTCCAGGCTGACCATTATGCGGGCTGCTATGGATATGATGAAATAGAAGTAGAAGACCATGCCTAGCAATATCCAGGTCATGGGGGTGAAGCCGGCGATCTGCTTGTCCAGGGCTGCGGTGACAATCCCCACAATCACCAGGGCGTCACCAAAGGAACCGCACAACCATAGCATTGCCGGCTCGGTTAGTATTTTTATTAACGCTGTCATTTCACACCTCCTTGCCTATTAATCTTACCCGATAGTGCCAGTTTATTCTACCCCACAGGGGCAAGGGATTAATTGAATTTGTTCATGGCAGCGACTACGCCTTCGGTCAGGATGCAGTCAACAGCTTCGGCGACTGTGGCTATGGCTGGCTTGATGGCCGCCTCTTCCCGCGGTGTGAAATCGCTGAGGACGTAGCCGATAATGACGTCCTCGTCGCTGAGTGGATTGCTGTCTTCATCGGTCGGTCGGCCGATGCCCACCTTGATTCGGCAGAAGTCCTTGCTGCTCAGAGCCGAGATTATCGATTTTATACCTTTGTGCCCTCCGGCACTGCCGCCGGGGCGGAGGCGCAGCCTGCCCAGGGGTAAGTCGAGGTCGTCATAGATAACAATCAGGTCGCTTGCCGGGATTTTGTATTTGCGCATCAGGCTGCCGACTGCCTCGCCGCTGAGGTTGACAAAGGTCTTGGGCTTAGCCAGAAGCACTTCAACGCCGGCTATTCTGCCAACGCCGACCTGAGACTGGCACTGGTGTTTTTTTACCTGTATGGAATGGAGCTTTGCCAGGTGGTTCAGGCAGCGGAAGCCTATATTGTGGCGGTTATGGGCATAAGTTTTGCCCGGGTTTCCTAAACCTATAATTAATTTCATTTGTTTATCAACCCCTCACCCTGCCCTCTCCCCTTCGAAGGGGAGAGGGGAAGGAGCATTCTGGAAGGGGCGCAGCCCCTTCCAATCCCCGTTAGGTCGTGGGGGTAGCATAAAGTATGCGCTCTACCCGTTGTGCCCCTTTCGATCCCCTGTTATTATGTCTTTCATCTTCACCCCGCCCTCTCTCTCAAGGGAGAGGGAAGAAAGCTCTGAAGCCCCCTGTTATTTTAGTTTGTTTTCCGACTGTTTTAAAAGCTCCAGGAACTCGGGCTCGGTGAGTGTTTTGGTGCCCAGAGCCCGGGCTCGCGCCAGCTTGGAGCCGGGGTCTTCGCCGACTACCAGATACGTGGTCTTCCTGGTGACGTCGGAGCCGGCTTTGCCGCCCAGCGCCTTGATTCTGGATTCGGCTGCCGGTCGAGCCGATGATTTCAGCGTGCCGGTGATGACGAACTCGACTCCGGCCAGCGGCAAGTCCTCAGCCTCGACCTTTTCTGCCTCCAGCCTGACGCCGGCATTTCTCAGCTTGTCTATGATTTTCTGGTTCTGCTTCTGGCGGAAAAATGCCATTACACTGTCGGCAATCTTGGGACCGATGGACGGTATTTCCTGTAATTTTTCCGGTGTCGCCCGGCTTAATTCATCGAGGCTGGCGTAATGCTCGGTCAATAGCTCAGCCGTCTCATCTCCGATGCCGGGTATGCCCAGGGCGAAAATCACCCGGGAAAGAGGGCGGTTTTTGCTCTTTTCAATGGAGTTGAGCATGTTGGCGACGCTTTTCTCAGCCAGCTTTTCCATGTTTAGCAACTGTTCCTTTTTGTCCTTGAGACTATAGATGTCGCCGGCATCTTTGATCAGTCCGGCTTCGAACAGCGACTGGGACATCTTCTCGCCGATGCCTTCGATGTCCATGGCGCCGCGGCTGACGAAGTGCTTGATTCTCTCCAGTGCCTGTGCCGGGCAGGCGGCATTCGTGCAGCGGTGCATGGCTTCGCCTTCGGGCTTTATCACCTCGGCGCCGCATACCGGGCAGGTCCTGGGCATGTGGAAGGTTTTCTCTTTGCCGGTGCGGCGGCTGACGATGGGCTCGACTATCTCCGGTATCACCTCGCCGGCTCGCTGTATGACCACCCAATCGCCGATGCGGATGTCCTTGCGGTGTATGTCCTCTTCATTATGGAGTGCGGCGTGCTTTATGGTTACGCCGCCCACCTGTACCGGCTCAAGTATGGCATAGGGGTTAAGGCTGCCGGTACGCCCTACGTTGATGCCGATATTCAGCAGTCGGGTGGTGCCCTGTACGGCGGGGAATTTGTAGGCAATTGCCCATCTCGGCTCGCGCCCCACATATCCCAGCTCGACCTGAAAAGGAATGGAGTTGATTTTGACCACTATGCCGTCAGCCTCATAGGGCAGTGTCTCTTCGTCTTTAACCCACTTTGCGTAGTATTTCTTCACCTCGTCGATGGTATGACAGAGGGCGATGTTGGGGTTTATTTTGAAGCCCAGCGACTTCAGGTATTGCATGATTTCCCAGTGAGTTTCCGGCACCGCCTTGCCCTCAGCCCAGCCCAGACCGTAGATAAATATATCCAGCGGGCGTTTGGCGGTAATCTTTGGGTCCAGCTGCCTAACCGAGCCGGCGGCGGCGTTCCTGGGATTGGCGAAAAGTGGCAGACCCTCCTTAGCCCGCTCCTCGTTCAGTTTCTTGAAGCCGGTCTTGGGTAGATAGACCTCACCCCTGACCTCGAACTTGGGCGGTGCCTCTCCGGGCACGGAAAGCGGTATGCTTTTTACCGTCCTCAGATTTTGAGTGATGTTCTCGCCGCGGTAGCCGTCGCCACGGGTGGCGCCGACCTCTAGCAAGCCGTTAACGTAGGTCAGGGCTACCGCCAGACCGTCTATTTTAAGCTCGCAGACGAAGTCGGCATTGCGACCGCCCAGGAGGTTGGAAGCACGCCGGTACCAGGCATCAAGCTCTTCGTCGGAAAAGGCGTTTGCCAGGCTGAGCAGGGGTTGAGGATGCTCCACGACGCCGAAGGCTTCAACCGGTGCGGCGCCTACGCGCTGGGTAGGCGAGTCAGGTGTGACGAGCTCGGGGTGTGAGTCCTCAAGCTGCTTAAGCTCACGCATAAACTCATCATATTCGGAGTCGCTGATTTCGGGGCTGTCCAGCACGTAGTAGCGGTAGTTGTGGTGGTTAATCAGCTCCCTTAGCTTGCTTATCCTCTGCTTTGCCTCAGCCGTGCCAGCCATAAAAGCCTCATTCATAGTATAGCACGTTTTTTTGTGTCATTATTCTCTCCTGTCAAGGGAGAGAGAACATGGCGATGACAAGGTAAAGTATTCCCATGCTGTAGGCGTAGTGCTATAATTTTCATTATTCGTGTGCTGACAGGTTTCGAAACCGGGCATAACCGAATTGCGCTACAGGGGGAAATTGGAAAATGGAAAAGCTGATAATAACCGCTGCCTTGACCGGTGCTGTAACCATGCCCACGCAGACGCCCTATTTACCCATCACCCCGCAGCAGCTTGCAGATGAGGCGGTAAGGGCGGCTGAGGCTGGCGCTGCCTCGGTGCATATTCACGCCCGAAATCCTGAAGACGGCACTCCTACCTCAAACCTGGATGTCTACAGAGAAATTGTCGCCAGGATTAAGCAGAGAAGCGATGTAATTGTGTGCATAACCACCGGTGGCGCACTGGGCGCAACCCCGGAACAAAGAATAGCTGTTGTGCCAACGTTTAAGCCTGAGCTTGCCTCATTTAATATGGGGTCGATTAATTTTGCAATTCACCCGATAGCTGAGCGGTATGAGGATAAGGACTATAAGTATCCGTGGGAGAAAGGATTCATACTGGGCACCAAAGATAATGTCTTCAGGAATACTTTCGCCGATATAGAGTACTTTTGTCAGACTATGAAACAGAATGGCACCAGACCGGAATGCGAGGCTTACGACGTCGGCCATATTTACAACATCGCTTATCTGGTAAGAGGCAAGCTCCTGGTATTGCCTATCTGGATGCAGTTCGTCACAGGAGTGCTGGGGGGCATCGGCTCTTCTCTCGAGGATATCATGTATATGAAGAGTACCTCGGACAGGCTATTTGGTTCACAAAACTATAAATGGTCGGCAATAGGTGTGGGCTACCCGGATGAGTTCAAGGCGGCTGCACTGGCTATAATGATGGGCGGACACGTCAGGGTAGGTCTCGAGGATAACATATACGTAAAGAAGGGCAAGCTGGCTAAAAGCAATGCCGAGCTGGTGGAGAAGGTGGTCAGAATCGCCAGAGAGTTTGAGCGCGATATAGCTACACCCGATGAAGCCAGAAAAATCCTCAATCTAAAGGGAAAAGACAAGGTTGGCTACTAGATGGACATTGGAATGGGTAATGGAAGGAGTCAGTGATGCCTGATAGGAGTTCAGGTAAACCCCGTTTCGTGCTGACTACAAGGCGCATTGAGGCGCTGGCCGACGGCATTTTTGCCATTGCCATGACGCTTCTTGTTCTCACCTTGACTCTTCCTGATATGACACAGACCAAGCTCGGCCTGAGCCAATTGCTGGCGGAACAGTGGCCCAAATTCTTTAACTACGCGCTCAGTTTTGTGCTGCTGGCAATCTTCTGGATGGTTCATCATCAGCAATTCCACGTGATACGCCGCACCGACAGGCGGCATGTCTGGATTAATATCGGTATTCTCATGTTCGTGGTGCTAATGCCTTTTTCCACGGATGTTGTGGGAGATTATAGCGGTGAAACACTGGCGGAACTTCTGTTCGGCGCCAATCTCATGATATTGGGGCTTCTTTTCTTATTAAACTGGTGGTATGCCTGCTGGAAACACCGGCTTGTCGACCCTGATCTGGATAGGGAGACCATTGTCGGAGGCATAAGAAGGAGCTGCGTTACTCCGGTTGTTGCCGCTTTATCGATGGTGCTATCCTTTTTCATTCCCGGGTGGGCACTTGCGGCGTATATGTTGATCCCGTTTATCCAGTTGCTCCCCTGGTTTCGCCATAGCGACTGATGGTCTTATTGCGCCGGCCGTAGATAGCCTACCAGAGTGCTAATATCGAGTTTTCAGGTTGTCAGATGACTTTCCCTGTGCCATAATTTTGGCATTAGCATTGTCGGAGGTGAGATATGGTGAGGATAATAGACTTGAGCGTCCCCACAGAAGATAGCCCCAGCGAGCCATTGCCGGTGAAGGTAACCCACGAGCCCCATCACCAAGCTATTGAGGTGATGAAGATATTCTTCGGCTGTAGTGAGCAGGATTTGCCTGACGGACTAGGGTGGGCTAATGATAGCGTAACGATGGGGGCACATGCCGGCACGCATGTTGACTCTCCATGGCATTATTTCCCCACCTGTGAAGGAAAAAGGGCTAAGACCATCGACCAAATGCCGTTGGAATGGTTCTATCACGATGGCGTGGTGCTGGACATGAGGCACAAGCCGCGCGGCTCAGGTGTCACGGTGGATGATATTCAGTCAGCCTTGAAGAAGATTGGCTACAAGATTAAGCCCTGGGACATCGTGATGATACAGACCGGCGCTGATAAATTGTGGGGTAAAGCGGAGTATTTCGATGCCGGCTGTGGCATGACCGCGGAGTCTACACGTTGGTTAATCGAGCAGGGCGTTAGGGTTATGGGAATCGATGCCTGGGGATGGGACAGGCCGTTCTGGGCGATAAAAGAGGAGTTTGCCAGGACGGATGACAAGAATGTGCTGTGGGGGGCCCATTTTGTGGGCAAGGACAGGGAATACTGCCATATAGAGAAGCTGGCAAATTTAGATAAGCTGCCCAAGCCCTTCGGCTTCAGGGTGGCATGCTTCCCGGTGAAGCTCACCGGTGGCAGCGCCGGCTGGGCTCGTGTTGTCGCCATTCTGGAGGATTAAGCGACAGTATCGGTGGAGATGCTTCTCAAACCGAGCTCATTTGCCAGGGCATCGAGGCTGTATCCCTGCTTTCTCACCCGCAGGTCGAAGTAGAGCAAAGTTATGCCGATCATACCGATGGGTACGGATATGATACTTCCTATTGTGCCCCCGACCACTGCCCAGGCCATTATCCAGGTTGGAAGCTCTGGTGGGGCCTCGGTCATAGTTCCGCTCATAGCCCTGGTCATAAGCTCGCTTACAGCGCCCATCATTGCCGGCATGTAGAATATCATACCTATTATCGACACTATGGTGAGTAGCAGCAGCATGATTCCTAGGATCCGCCACCAGTTTTGTTTGACCAGCGCCGAGCTGTGCGATAGTGCCGCCCTTGGGCCGCAACCCTCAAGCAGGGCTGTCGGTAAAATGAAAGTCCAGGTTACGCCTAGGTAGATGACTGCTGGGGCGACGACGAAAATCAGCGTACCTGCGACTGCAGAAGCTATTAACCAGCCGGAGATTCCGCCTGTGGCGACCCCGATGATTACAGAGATTAAGATTGTGGCCAGGAAAATACCCAGGATAGCTAAATACACAAGAAACACTGCCCAAAACATGTCTCTCAGTCTGCGCCAGGCGAAGCCGTAGGCTTGACCGATATTGACAGGCTGGTTGAAATACTGTTCTGACACGGCATGAATAACGGCGCCTCCCATCCAAATGGATGCTGCGAACATCGCGAAGTAAATTGGTATCCAGAAAAGGAGCATGAACGGTGACGGGGCTTCAGTTCCTAGCTCACCGTATATCGGCATCAGTAGATTGGCAACGACGGCCAAGATGGCTATGGGCACTTGCACAATAGCCACTATGGCGATAAGTCTCAGGAAATTACTTTTGTAGATGGAAAAAGTCTCTTTCAGAATAACTTCAAGGCTCTTAGGCGCAAGAGTCACGTTCATATATCCCCCCTTAAGAAATTCGTTTTTACGAACTTCGCATTTGAGACGTTTGATAGCCGCCATGATTATATCAACTGGACAGTGCTAAATGAAGGGTGCTGCTATCAGCCTACCTTGAGCTATGGTCTGTAAACAGTTAAAATTGAGGTTGTTTTTTGAAAAAGATATGGATATGTACAGACATGGGGTGTTATTAACATGGTAGAAACATTCCTCTGCCCTAAGTGTGGGGAGGAGAATGTTATGGGTTATCGGTTCTGTGTGACTTGCGGGGAACAGCTGGCGGCGGGGACGCAGCAGTCGGAGAAGACGTGCTCGAAGTGCAGCACTCAGAACCCTACGAATTACCGATTTTGCGGCAGTTGCGGTGTCAGATTGAACAACTGCTGCCCTAATTGCGGAGCTACCATTCCTGCTGACTCAAGGTACTGTCCCAATTGCGCCTATCTCTGTGGGGAGGGGCGTTATGAGGATGTGTAGTGTATAGAGCAATGAAGGGCAAACCACCACTCTGGTATACGGTGCAAGCCATTTTAGGCGGGATGATCGAGGAAGCTATACTGGTGGCTGCCGTCCTCTGGTTGATGCCGCTTTTCGATATATATATTCCGCTGTGGGGACTGGCTATCTTGATGGCATCTTTAGCTGTATATTCCTATATCATGTACCGGGTAGGTAGGTCTACCTTCCTCATAAGGCCCAGAGTGGCTGCTGAGGCTATAATCGGCTGTGAAGGCAAGGTGACCAGGCGGCTGGCTCCCGGTGGCTATGTTAAAGTCCAGGGCGTGCTGTGGAAGGCGACATGTGATGAGGCAGAGCTGGAAATAGGCGATGAGATTGTGGTTGTGGATATTGACGGGCTTAAGCTGATTGTTAGGCCGAAGGATAGACTTTAGAGACGAGAAGCAATCTTGACAAACGTGAAGATTATTATATAATGTAAATAACGATAATTATTATTGATAAATGCAATGAGAAAAACAAGACAGAAAGAAGCTATTATGGCAGTGTTGAGGGGGACTACCTCTCATCCCACGGCTGACTGGGTATACGACGAGGTCAGGAAGGAGATACCCAATATAAGTCTGGGGACTGTATATCGGAATCTCAGGTTGTTATGTCAGAGCGGGGAGATATCGGAGCTGGACCTTTGCGGTAATCTAAGCCGGTTTGATGCCAGACTGGACGACCACTACCATTTCAGATGCGAGAAGTGCGGACGGGTGTTTGATATAGATGAGCTGCTGACTGAAGATATTAATGATAGAGTCGCCCGGAAAACGGGCTTTGCGGTTGAATGCCACAAAATTGAGTTTCGTGGAATATGCCGAGAATGCCAGAATAGCTGATTTTTTGGGAGGTGGTCTATGGCGAAGGCAGTGATAACGTTGGATGAGCAGCAGGTGGTCAGGCTGGAGCAGGTAGTTATTGATCGTGATGAGAATGGAGCCTGGGAGCTGCTGGCTGAGATAAGGGCAAAGGTCAGGGCAACACAGGATACTCGCTGCGGCATAGAGAAACTTCGCAAGGGCGTGCAGTGAGCATTGTTCTTACAAATCCCCCACAATCTTGACAATTAGTTCGCATCTGCATATATTTGTGGTAGAGCTATCTGCCGGCAATAAGTGCCACTTTTGTGTGTAGCGGGGGATATTAGGCTGGGCGCTCCGCTTTTAATCAGCCAGATAACCCCGCTGGAAAATCAAGAGGAGGATGAGATGGCGAAAGAGGTTAAAGTCTATTCTACCCCCACCTGACCCTGGTGCCTTAAAGTCAAGCAGTTGCTGGACGAAAACAAGGTCGTTTATAAAAATCTCAATGTTGCCAGCGATAAAGCTGCCCGAGAAGAGATGCTCAACAAGACAGGGCAATTTGCTGTGCCGGCAGTTGACATCGATGGTGAGGTTGTTGTCGGCTACGACGCAAACTGGCTTAAGCAGAAGCTGAACCTTTAGGTTCAGGTGTCGTTGCTTTGCCTTCGGTTCGCAGTGATGGAGGTTGGGTAGAATGTATGACCTGATAATTATCGGCGGTGGTCCTGCCGGAATGACGGCAGCCGTTTATGCGGCGCGGAAAAAGCTGAATGCCCTGCTGCTGAGCAAAGATGTGGGGGGACAGGTCAACTGGACAATGGGGATAGAGAACTACATGGGCTATCAGATAATCGAAGGTCCGGAGCTGATAAAAAAGTTTGAAGAGCAGGTAAAGCAGTTTCCTATAGATATGAAAATCGGGGAAGAAGTCAGCAGCTTATCTCGAATAAGCGGCGGCTTTGAGGCTAAGATAGGGGGTGGTGATATCTATCAGGCTAAGGCGGCTATAGTTGTCACCGGCAAGCGTCCCCGTCCCTTAAATGCTCCGGGAGAAGAAAAGTTTAGGGGCAGGGGGGTTACTTACTGCGCCACCTGCGATGGCCTGTTGTTTGCCGGTATGAATGTGGCTATCGTTGGAGGTGGCAATTCGGCGCTGGAAGCTGTGGACGACATGGTCAAAATTGCCGAGCACGTCTATCTGGTATCGCTGACTCAACTCACCGGCGACCAGATATTGATTGACAGAGTAAGTGGCGCCGGTAATCTAACGATATTTCTGGAATATGAAGTCCTGGAGATAGCCGGGGAAAAACTTGTTGACGGGATAAAAATACGGAATCTGAAAACGAAACAGGAAAGGGAGCTTGAGGTTGGCGGCGTCTTAATTGAAATCGGGCTTATACCAAACTCTGACCTGGTGAAGAATGTAGTCGCTCTTAATCGCACTGGGGAAATCGAAGTTAACTGTAACAATGAGACCAGCGTAGCCGGGCTTTTCGCTGCCGGCGACGTTACCAGTATCCCGGAAAAGCAGATAGTGGTTGCTGCCGGTGAGGGGGCCAAGGCAGCACTTCAGGCCCATCGCTATCTGCAGAGACTGAGCTGACTTGTATAAAGTCCTCTGTGATGCTAATGTGAGATAAAAGTCGCAGACAGCGACCTGGCTTTAGTCTAAATTAAGCTAATAAAGTGTGGGCAATTTTTAGCAGATAATCTTGGCATCTTTACAGAGCGGAGGCAGAATTATGCAGCTAAAAGGAAGCAAGACAGAGGAAAATTTACGTAAGGCTTTTGCCAGAGAGCTACATGCTCGGGCTAATTATACATACTTCGCCCAGGCTGCCAGAGAAGCCGGGCTGGAGCAGGTAGCCGCCATGTTTTGGGCAACAGCTAAGAATGAAGCTGAACATGCCGAGCATGAGTTTAAATTCCTTGGTCGCCTGGGTGATACTGCAGCAAATCTGAAACTGGCTAATGGGCTGGAGCATGAGGAAGCGACCAAACTGTACCCCGAAGCGGCCAGGGTGGCAGAGGAGGAAGGCTTTAGTGAAATCGCTGATTTTTTCCGCAGGATGGGCAAGGTTGAGGCGAGTCACGAAAAGAATTTTCGTGCACTTATGGAGTCATTGGATAAGGGAGACGGATTTAAGGGCAGGACGGTGGGGCATTCGGCGATTGAGATGGCACAGTTGATGTTGCCGCACCAGACCAATCCTGCCGGTTTTGTTCATGGCGGCGAGCTGATGAAGCTGATGGATAATGCCGCCGGCGTTGTAGCCGCCCGCCATAGTCGGGCTAACCCGGTCACTGCAATGGTCGAAGATATCAACTTTCATAACCCGGTGCGCGTTGGAGACCTGGTGCTGGTACATGGCAAAATCACTTTTACCAGCCGCTCATCTATGGAAATTCGGATAGAGGTTGAGGCGGAGAATCTTCTCACCGGCAAGCGTCTCCCAGCCCTGACTGCCTATTATGTTATGGTGGCTGTGAATCTTGAGGGGAAAGCTGTGGAAGTGCCGCCGCTTATAGTGATTACCGAGGAAGAGGAAAGATTGTTCAACGAGGGCCTTACCAGATATGAGGTGCGAAAGGCAAAGTCCGGCAAATAAAGGGAATAAAAGAGGACATGCCGAACTGGTGTATGTAATACGACAGGCGATGAATTTCTGGGAATAGAGGAAGATAAAGGGATATACAAGGTCTTTGTAAAAAAAATCAGCACAGTGAGGTTAATATGGAAGACGAACGTGGCAAGACATTAGAAGCGATTCAATTTGCTATTCAGATGGAAATCGATGGCAAGGCATACTATCAGAAAGCCAGTGGGGAAACTGGCAACAAGGTAGGCAAAGAGCTTTTTGAGTGGCTGGCTGTTGAGGAAGATAAACACCGGCAGAGATTTGAAGACATATATAATATTATAAAAAAACAAAAAGCCTGGCCTAGTACTGACATTCAGCCTCGTAAGGGTGACATACTAAAAACCTTATTCTCCGGGGCAATGAGTGAAGCCGGCACTAATGTGAAGGTGGATAGCACTGAGCTTGATACCATAGATAAGGCTATGGAAATGGAGAATAAGACCGAGACATTCTACAGCAGCCGGGGTGGAGAAGCTGTCTACCCTGCTGAGAAGAAGCTCTATGCGTCACTGGCAGCTGAGGAGAGAGGCCACTTTCTGGCTCTGGTCGACTATCGGGAGTACCTCATCGACCCTGCAGGATGGTTTCGGAAAGCGGAGCACCATTCCCTGGACGGCGGATAAGGAGAGTAATATGGATTCAGATAATGTGTTAGAGATTAAACACCTGAGCGTGGCTGTGGGTGACAAGGAGATATTGCATGATATAAATTTGAACATTAAAACTGGTGAGACTCATGTACTTTTCGGCCCCAATGGTAGCGGAAAGACCACTCTTATTATGACCATAATGGGTTCTCCTAAGTATCAGGTAACAAAAGGTAGCATTATTTTTGGAGGCAAGGACATAGTTAGGTTGCCTATGGATGAAAGAGCCCGTTTGGGTATCGGTATGTCTCTCCAGAGACCGCCGGTTGTTCGTGGTGTAAAGACTCGCGACATGGTAGCTGCCTGTGCCAAAGGGCGGCTGAGCCCTGAGGCTATAGACAGCCTGGCAGAGAAAGCCAATCTGACAGAGCTCATGGACAGGGAGGTGAACTATGGGTTTTCCGGAGGGGAGATAAAACGCTCTGAGCTTCTGCAATTATTGGCTCAGGACCCGGACCTGGCTTTGCTGGATGAGCCTGAGTCCGGTGTGGATTTGGTGAATATTGCTCTTATCGGCGAGCTTATGAATGAGCTTTTGCAGAAGGTGCATCCTATACGTGACCGGAGGCACGCTGGACTTATTATCACCCATACAGGACACATCTTGGAATATGTCAATGCCCGCAGCGGATATGTACTGCTTAACGGCAGGATAGTTTGCGAGGGAGACCCGCATGAGATTCTGGAGACGATAAAGCGCAAAGGCTATGAGGAGTGTAAAAGATGCGTAGCATAAAGCCTGACAAAGCATCTAAAAAGAGAGCTGAAGCGGCGGCGTCCAAACCGGCAGCTTTTGGTGAGGATATAGATTTAGACAGGTATGCTCATTCTGGCGATGAATTGCCCTATCATGATGACCCATCGAAATTGTCGGCTGAAACCAAAAAGCAAATGGTGCAGGTTGGTGTTATGTTAGACGACGATAGCCAGCGCTCAGGGACAATAATTCAGATAGACCATTCTACGGTGCATCGAAGGGCGAATCAAGAGGGCATAGAGGTTATGAGCACCAGTGAAGCCCTGGAGAAATATGACTGGCTGGCTGACTACTCATGGAAAGCGGTAGCCGTAGATACCGATAAGTATACTGCCAGCGTGGAGCTAGGTCAGAGTAACGGCTACTTCATCAGGGCTTTGCCCGGAAGTAAGACCATACACCCGGTTCAGGCTTGCCTCTATCTGGGTAAACGCAACCTGGCACAGAAGGTGCACAATATCATTATTGCTGAGGAAGGTTCCGAATTGCACATCATCACCGGTTGCGCTGCAGCTTCTGGAGAGGAACCGGGGATGCACATAGGTGTTTCTGAATTTTATATTAAACGAGGGGCTAAAATTACCTTTACTATGATACACAGCTGGTCGCCGGACATAGCCGTACGCCCTCGCACCGGGATAATCGTTGAGGAGGATGGCGTGTTCCTGAGTAATTATGTGATTATGAAACCGGTCCGCTCATTGCAGATGTATCCTGCGGCAAGATGCGTTGGTGAGAATGCGGTGGTCAGGTTCAACAGCATTCTGGTGGCGTTGCCCGGCTCGAATATGGATGTGGGATCTAGGGTTTTGCTCGATGCCAGGGGCGCCAGGACGGAGATAATATCCAGGGCTATAACTACTGGGGGCAACATTTATGCCCGGGGCTATATAGAAGGCAATGCCCCTGATGTTAAAGGCCATCTGGAGTGCCGGGGGCTTATGCTACGTGGAGAGGGCGTGATTCATGCCATACCGGAACTGAAGGGAACTCTTGCCGGTGTAGAGCTGTCCCACGAGGCGGCTGTGGGCAAGATAGCCGAAGAAGAGGTTGAGTATCTGATGATGCGTGGCTTAACCCGTGACGAGGCTACGGCTACCATAGTCAGAGGTTTTCTGAGAGTGGACATAGAAGGCTTGCCGCCGGAGCTAAATCTTGAGATACAGCGGGCTGTTGAAGCCAGTGAAAAAGAAGTTATGTAATTCAGACTGACGGGGGTGAATCGTGAATTTGAAAGCTCTTTACAAATTGGGTTATGGCTTGTATGTGGTGTGTTCCAAGAAGGGGGATAAGCTTAATGGTCAGATTGCCAACACGGTCTTTCAGGTCTGCTCCGAGCCGCCTATTGTAGCTGTGGCTCTGAATAAGCAGAACCTGACTAACGAGTTTGTTTCTGCGAGTAAGGTGTTTACGGTTTCAATACTCTCCCAGGACACGCCTTTAAATTTCATCGGTGGTTTCGGCTTCAAATCGGGCAGAGAGGTAGATAAACTCAAAGACATTGGTTACAAGCTGGGTGAAACCGGCGCACCGATAGTGCTTGACAATACGCTGGCTTATCTTGAAGCTAAAGTTATTAATCAGACAGATGTTAGCACCCATACCATCTTCATAGGGGAGATTGTGGCAGCGGATGTGGTTAAGGAAGGCGAGCCTATGACATACGCTTATTACCATGAGGTTAAGCGAGGCACTACCCCTAAAACAGCCCCGGTTTATATTGAAGAGAAAAAGGAGGCGGCAACGAGCATGGCAAAATACAAGTGCACGGTTTGTGGTTACATTTATGACCCTGAGTTGGGCGACCCCGATGGTGGGATAGAACCGGGCACATCTTTTGAAAAGATACCCGATGACTGGGTGTGTCCTGTTTGCGGCGCCAGCAAAGACCAGTTTGAAAAGGTGGAGGGATAAAAAGGCAATGATAGAAAACCTGAACAAGGAACAGCTAGCGGGAATATTAGAGGCAATACCTGTAGAGGTTTCCTTCGTCGATGAGAATGATTTAGTCAGGTTTTGGAATAAACATGAAACGAGAATCTTCAAACGGCCGGTTTCAGTGGTTGGAAAGCCGGTTCAGAATTGTCATCCAAAGCACAGTGTGGACAAAGTAAATCAGCTATTGTCCGACTTTAAGGGTGGCAAAAGAGACTCGGCTGAATTCTGGATAGACCTCAAGGGGAGAAAGGCATACATAAGATATTTTGCCGTGCGGGACAAGACAGGCAGATATCTAGGCACATTGGAAGTTACCCAGGACATAACTGATATAAAGAAAATCGAGGGCGAGAAGAGATTGCTAGACACATAACGGGAGGTGCGAGGGCAATGATTTCGGAGATGGCTCAGGTGTAAATAATCTAGCAATAGGAGGTATAAGGTTTGGGGGATTAACTCTGGCCAAAATGAATGGAAGACTGCGCGTGAAATTATTCTAGATAAAAATGTTGATAGAAGTGCGTATAGGACCGGGCAAAAGTAAGTTAAATGCATCTATTTTGAAGGTTCAGCAGCTTTTTGGGATTTCTTCAAGTAAGACACATAGGGTTCCTCATATTACACTGTATGGAGAGTTCATTGCTGACCGCAAACAAGTGTGGAGGGTAATGGAAGTAATGGTATCTATCGGGAGAGACTATTCATTGCTGCCTTATGTGATTGATGGTTTTAGATGGGTAGAGGGTGAGAAGGGGAAGGTCATCTACTTCAATATAGTTCCTTCTGAGGAGTTTAAAGAATTCAGGCGGAAACTTGCGGAAAAGCTGCTTGAGGTAGTTCCTGAGACGAAGCCATATGATAGAAAGGGGGACTTTTTATTTCATTCCACCTTGGTATATAAGTTGTCAAACGAAGAATTTGAACGGGTTTGGCCGTATGTGTGTGGCAAAAAATTATTATTGCAGAAACCACAGCCTCGTGATACGGAATTTGAAGATTACACTATGAGGCATTTCTACCTGCCTATGAATGCTTTAAGAGCAACCTTTCTAAATAATCAAGCCAAAATAATTTGTGAATATGATTTTTTGCAGAAAAGGCTACTTACAAGAATGGAAGCATTGAACATGCGACAATGGCAGGAGACTTTGAGGTTGTTCAGGATTAAAAAGAGGATTGAGAGTTGCAAGCCAGATTGCAACCAGAAGCCGCCCTATCTTATCGGCGATCTCCATTTAGACCACGCCAATATAATCCATTACTGCGCAAGGCCTTTTTCATCTTCAAACGTTGAGGAAATGAACAATGTACTGGTAAATAACTGGAATAGCACTGTCGGGGATAATATGATTTATTTTCTGGGTGATTTGTCTTTTGGCAGAGGGGCTAGGTCTGCGGACTATTGGCTTAGGAAGCTTAAAGGGAGAATACACTTTATAAGGGGAAACCATGAAGCGGGAGTTAGAAATTCAAGGGAATATGAAGTTTTGGAATATGAAGGTTATAAATTCCTTCTGGTGCATGACCCAGACAACTTACCTATCGACTGGAGTCAATGGGTAATCCACGGGCACAAGCACAATAATGATATGAAGAATTATCCTTTTATCAATGGTGACAGGAAGACTATCAATGTCAGCGCGGAATTAGTGAACTACAGGCCTGTCGGTTTGGATTTTCTAGTATCGTTAAATTTGGGCTCAATTAAGAGGATGGATATGATAGACAGCATCCCTGAAAGGATAAGCTAGATAAGGAGGAGTAAAATGAAACCGAGGGAGATAAGGCGCGGGATTTACTGCGTAGGAGCGATTGACTGGGACAGGCGGCTTTTTGATTCGCTTATACCGCTTCCCGATGGCACCAGCTATAACTCGTATCTGGTAAAGGGTAGCGAAAAGACGGCTCTTATAGATACGGTGGACCCGACTATGGGGCAGGTGCTGGTAAATCACCTGGATGAACTTAAAATCAAAAACATAGATTACGTGGTGGCACATCATGCCGAGCAAGACCATTCAGGTAGTATCCCTCTTGTCCTTGATAAATATCCTGAGGCAAAAGTCATCTGCACGCCCAAATGTAAGGGGATGCTTATAGATTTGCTTCTAGTTTCGGAAGGCAGGTTCATAACCGTCGAGGATAAGGAGGCAGTTTCGCTGGGAGACAGGACACTGGAGTTCATCAATACTCCGTGGGTTCACTGGCCTGAGACCATGGTGACCTACTTAAAAGAAGAGAGAGTTCTATTTTCCTGCGATTTCTTTGGCTCTCATCTGGCTACAACCGAGATGTATGTGACTGACGAGGGGCAGGTATACGAGGCAGCCAAGAGATATTATGCCGAAATCATGATGCCCTTCCGAGCCATTATTCAGAAGAATCTGGAGAAAATAAAGGACTACAAGATTGAGATCATCGCTCCCAGCCATGGCCCTATGTACGATAAACCGGAGTTTATTATCAAGGCTTATCATAGCTGGGTCTTCGATGAACCCAAGAATATCGTAGTTTTGCCATATGTATCGATGCACGGCAGCACCCGCAAGATGGTGGAGTATTTCATTGAAGCTCTGGCTCAGAGGGGCGTGACGGTGAAACAGTTCGACCTCACGGTTACTGATATCGGTAAGCTGGCGATGTCGTTAGTGGATGCGGCGACAGTCGTCATCGGCACTCCCACTGTATTAGCCGGTCCGCATCCCAATGCTGTCTATGCTGTTTTTCTGGCAAACGCCCTTAGACCTAATTTGAAGTTTGCCTCAATTATCGGTTCCTATGGCTGGGGAGGCAAGACTGTGGAGCAACTGGCAGCGATGATACCTAACTTGAAGGTGGAGATACTGCAGCCGGTGCTCATCAAGGGGTATCCCCGGGAGGCTGATTTCAAGGCTTTGGATAGTTTGGCTGAAGCTATTGCTCAGAAGCATAAGGAGCAAGGCTTTGTTTAACCTGTTATTGCAGGCTATTCGTATTGTCATTCTGAGCGCAGCGAAGAATCTCATCTTACTCCTTACCACCGAGATTCTTCGGTCGCTCTGCTCCCTCAGAATGACAGAGAGAACCCAGTATTGCCGCGTCCCGATGCAATCGGGACGCCTCGCAATGACGGCGAATAGTGCAAATTATCAAAGGTGCGGAGGTACAAAATGAAGGAAAACTTCAGTGCGGCAATTAAGGTAAACGGGGTATCAGTCGAGATAAATCCTTTCGTCGAGGAGTTTTTGGCTCGAACCACAGTGGGTGCTGTTTCTTCGCTGAGAGAGGTGGAAGACATAAAGAGCCTGCAAGTCCAGCAGAAAAAGGGCAATGTCGAAATCACCGTCAATGGTAGAGACATTCCTCTTACTCCGTTTCCCAACGACATTATTTCCAATACCCTGGTTGGGATAGTCTCTTCGCTGAGAGGGGTAGATGATATAGACAGTATTGATGTCAGCGTTGAGGTAGGATGACAAGGTAATAAGATTTCGGGGTTGTGGAATTGAGTGTCAAGAAAGCTGAGAAGGCGCGCATCCATGTAACTGGCATGACCTGTACCACCTGTGCGGCTACCATTGAGAAAGGTCTTGCCCAGACTCCGGGGGTGGAAAAAGCCGATGTTAGCTTTGCTTCAGAGAAAGCTTCCGTGGAGTACGACCCTTCTAAAGTTAACCTCGCCGATATCGCGAAAACTGTATCGGAATTGGGTTATAAGGTAGCGATCAGGAAGTCCATATTTCCGGTGAGTGGTATGACCTGCGCGTCCTGTGTAGCCCGTGTGGAAGAAGCTCTGTCCGGTGTGCCCGGGGTCGTTTCAGCCAATGTTAACCTGGCTTCTGAAAAAGCCACGGTTGAATATGTAGATGGCACTGATGTGGCTGAGATGCGACGTGCGGTTGAGGAGGCGGGATACGGGTTGGGTTCAGAAGCGGCAACACTGGAAGATGTCACCACGGCTTCCCAACGAGAGATACAGGGCTTAAGAAACAGGTTTATCTTCGCCCTTGTCCTTGCCGTGGTAATAATGGTATTGAGCATGGGGCCTGATTTTCCGTGGAAGCCTTATCTGCTCTGGGCATTAGCTACTCCGGTGCAGTTCTGGACAGGGTGGCGGTTCTATAAGGGGATGTGGGGTGCGCTGAAGCACAGGACCGCGGATATGAACACGCTCATTGCTGTGGGCACTTCGGCGGCTTATTTCTACAGCATGGTGGCAGTATTGGCTCCCTCTCTGTTCGCTGCTGCGGATATAGAGCCTGGACTTTATTTTGATACTTCCTCCATGATTATAGCCCTGATTCTCCTGGGCCGGTTCCTGGAATCCAGGGCTAAAGGGCAGACTTCTGAGGCAATAAAAAGACTTATTGGCCTTAAGCCGAAGGTAGCCATTGTTATTCGTGATGGCAAGGAGACGGAAATTTCGGTTGAGGATGTGCAGGTAGGTGACCTTATACTGGTGCGGCCGGGCGAACGGATACCAGTGGATGGTATCGTCCGCCAGGGTTATTCCAGCATTGATGAGTCTATGATAACCGGAGAGAGCATACCGGTGGACAAGAAGATTGGTGACACGGTCATCGGCGGCACTATCAACAGGATGGGCAGTTTTCAGTTTAAGGCAACCAGGGTGGGCAAAGATACTACTCTAGCCCGTATTGTGAGGCTGGTGGAGGAAGCGCAGGGAAGCAAAGCACCTATACAGCGACTGGCTGATATTATTGCCAGCTACTTCGTGCCGGCAGTGATAGGCATTGCCATCGTGACTTTCATTGTCTGGTTTTTCCTGGGGCCACCGCCATCGCTGACTTATGCACTGCTTAACTTTATAGCTGTGCTGATTATTGCTTGTCCCTGTGCTCTGGGCCTGGCTACGCCGACAGCTATCATCGTCGGCACCGGCAAGGGAGCTGAAAATGGTGTCCTCATCAGGAGCGGTGAATCGCTGGAAAGGGCGCATAAAATAAATTCTGTGCTGCTGGATAAAACAGGAACGCTGACGCGGGGCGAACCAAAAGTAACTGACGTGGTTGCTGTATCATCTACTTCGGAAGATGAGGTTTTGCGGTTAGCAGCTTCGGTTGAGCATGATTCAGAGCATCCGCTGGCGGCGGCTATAGTCAAAGCATTTTCGGAAAAGAACCTGAAATTACTTAAGGTTTTAGATTTCAAGGCTATGCCGGGACATGGTGTGGAGGCAGTCGTGGAGGGAAAGCAACTTTTGCTGGGTAACCTTGCCTTGATGAGGGAAAGGAATTTCTCTCTGAATGGCATGCAGAAAGAAGCCGAGCGCCTGTTGGGCCAGGGTAAGACAGTGTTGTTCCTCGGTGTGGACAGACGGGTAGCGGGCATCATTGGCCTGGCAGATACCATTAAACCGAATGCCAGGGAGGCAGTGGAGGCATTGCACAGGTTAAATGCTGAGGTAGTGATGATTACCGGCGATAACCGTCGCACGGCTGAGGCAATTGCTCATGAGGCGGGCATTGACCGCGTTCTGGCTGAGGTGTTGCCGGAAAATAAGGCAAAAGAGGTCAAAAGATTGCAGGACGAGGGCAAAGTGGTGGCGATGGTAGGGGATGGTATTAACGATGCCCCAGCGCTGGCACAGGCGGACGTGGGCATTGCCATAGGCACCGGCACTGATGTTGCCATGGAGACCGGCGATATAACGCTCATCAGCGGTGATTTGGATGGCATTGTTACTGCCATATCTTTGAGCAAACGCACCATGAGCACCATCAAGCAGAACCTGTTCTGGGCTTTTGCTTATAATACCGCACTTATACCGGTGGCAGCAGGTGTGCTGTACCTTGTTTTTGGCTATACTGGTGTCCCGTCTGGACTCCACTTCGTTTTTGGCGATTACGGTTTCCTGAACCCGATGCTGGCGGCCCTTGCAATGGCTGCCAGTTCTATAACTGTGGTGTCCAACTCGCTGAGATTGAGAACTTTCAAGCCAGCTAAGTTTGAAAAAATAAAGGAAGGAGGTGATCGTATGGCGATAGACCCGGTGTGCAAGATGCAGGTGGATGAGAAAAAGGCTGCAGCCACTTCTGAGTACAAGGGAAAGAAATACTATTTCTGCGCAGTGGGTTGCAAGAGGGCTTTTGAAGAAAAACCGGAGAAGTACCTTGCCGGGAAAAGTAAATGAAGGCTAAGACATCTTTTCAAGTAGCCGTGGGCCGCTTTAAATCTGCCTGTTTATGGCAAAATTAAATAAGTTTAATGAGGGAGACAAATGAAAAAGGAAGAAATCATTGCTTTACTTAATGTAGACCTCGAGGGCGAGCATGGTGCCATTATCCAATATCTGACTCATGCCTATGCCATGGGCGAGGGTGAGTTGGCCTGTGAGATTGAAGCCCTGGCCCGTGAGGAAATGCGTCATCTCGACTGGTTGGCTGAGACCATCGTCGAGCTAGGCGGCAAGCCCAGTATGAAAAGGGGCAAGATGCGCATGGAGGGCAAGTCAGTATCTGATTGGATGGAGAACGATGTGTTACTTGAACAGGATGCCATAACTATGTATAAGGGGCACATTAAGGCGATAGGTGACCGTAAAATAAAACGGTTGCTGAAGCGCATATTATCGGATGAGGAGTCTCATCATGGTGACTTCGTTCATTTCGTGGGCAAGGCGAAGAAGGAAGGTGCTCGGGATATCAGGGGTAGCCGGAAGGACAAGGTAACTCAGATTCTTAACTGGGGTATTGAGCATGAATATACGGTTATCCTTCAGTATTTGTTGCACTCCTATATGGCGACGGATGAGGAGATGAAGGAAGAGATGCAGGACCAGGCAATAAATGAGATGCAGCACATGGGCTGGTTGGCTGAGGAGATGGTCAGTGGCAAAGCCAATCCCAGGATGGAGCATAGCAATATTGACAAATCGACCAAGATGGGCGATATGCTAAGAGCTGATCTCAAAATAGAAAAGGAAGTAGCTGCGAAGTATGACAGTGCAGCCAAAGAAGTCAAAGATGCGGACCTGAAGAAACTGCTTAAGCGAATAAGGGACCACGAATTGTATCATGTAGAGGTATTCGAAGACCTGCTCGAGGAAGTGGAAAAATAAAGAGGCTGGATTACAGCGATAACTTAATTCCTGAAAGCATATATTGAAAGGAGGGATGAGATGGCGAATGTTAAGGCAGTCGGTGAAGTCTTTAAGTGTGAGATTTGCGGAAATGTGGTTGAGGTGAAAAAGGTCGGCGGCGGTGAGTTGGTTTGCTGCGGCAAACCAATGATATCAGTCAAATAAAGAAACGAGGAGGTAAAGATGGCTTACGAGGCGAAAGATTATAGCAAGTTAATCGGCATGGAAGGATTCAGTGAGACGCTGCTGAAGAATCATTTTACCCTTTATCAGGGCTATGTAACCAATACCAATAAGCTGATGGATACATTAGCTTCCATGTTGAATGAAGGCAAGGTCGGTACGCCGGAGTATGCCGAGCTGAAGCGGCGAATGGGCTGGGAATTCAACGGGATGAGATTACATGAGTATTACTTTGAAAATCTCGGTGGCAAGGCAGCAATAGATAAGACAGGGAAACTGGCTAAGAAGCTGGCAGAGAATTTTGGCAGCTACGAGGATTGGGAGAAAGATTTCAGGGGCACGGGGGCAATGCGCGGCATCGGCTGGGTCATTCTGTATCAGGACAATGTGAGCGGGAAACTCTTTAATCAGTGGATAAATGAGCACGATGTTGGCCATCCTGCTGGTTGTGTTCCAATTCTAATAATGGACGTCTTCGAGCATGCGTTCATCACTGATTACGGACTTAAGCGGGCTGATTACATCGAGTTCTTTTTCAAGAACATAAACTGGGCTGTTGCTGAAAGCCGGCTAAAGTAAAATTTGCCTGGTCAATGGAGGTCTGATATGGGGAATTTTGTCGAGGTGGCTAAAAAGGATGACCTTGCGAATGGGGCGATGAAAGAGGTCAAGGTTCAAGGCCAGTATGTTCTCCTGGCCAGAGTTGCTGATAAATACTACGCTATTGACAACCGCTGCCCTCATTTTGGTGGCAACTTATCTAGAGGCAGTCTTGAAGGCACTGTGGTCACCTGTCCGCTACATGGTTCACAGTTTGATATCACTAATGGACAGGTAGTCCGCTGGCTGAAGGGCGCCGGTGTTCTCTCTGCTGTAGGCAAGGCTCTTAAGTCGCCGAAGTCTGCTGTTACCTATAAGGTTAAGGTTGAGGGCGATAACGTATTGGTTGAGATTTAGTTGTGGGTAGTGTGGAATCAAAAGTAGCAGCTGGTTTCGCTGCTTTTGGTTTTAGAGGTGGCTATGGCTCGGTTCCAGGGCAGGCATGTAGCCCGCATAGCCAGGAAGTTCACAGGCGGATAGAAACGAAAATAACAGTCAGCAATGCCATCATTTTGGTTGTGTTTCTCTTATTGATTTTGGCAAGTGTCTTAGCTTGTGCAGGGGATAAACCTGTGAGCGAAGCAGGCAAACTTCAGCCTGTGGAAATAAGAGAGTATCAGGGCGAAAAACTTTCCTCGATAAATGAATTCAGGGAGAACTCAATAGAAGGCCCAAAATATTTAGATGTCGAGAAGTACAGGCTCAAAATAACCGGACTGGTAACGAACCCAAAGACCTATACTTACGATGAAGTCGTTAACAACTATCAGAATTACGAGAAGGTCGTAACGCTGGGTTGTGTTGAGGGTTGGAGCGTAACCATTCTTTGGAAGGGCTTACTGGTGAGAGATTTGCTGGCAGAAGCAGACCCATTGCAAGATGCGAAGGTGGTCATATTTTATGCCTATGATGGGTACAACACCTCATTACCAGTCGATTACATAATCAATAATGACATATTAATAGCTTATGCGATGAACGGTGTTACTCTTCCGCCGGAAAGGGGGTTTCCGTTCCAGCTTGTAGCCGAAAACAAATGGGGATATAAGTGGATAAAATGGATAACGGAGATCGAGCTATCTGACGATGTCGATTATAAAGGCTTTTGGGAGAGGCGTGGTTATTCGAACAGCGCAGACCTTGACGAAGGCTTCTTTGGAAAATGAAAAACGTATTGAGGCAAAACCTGGCTAAAAGAGTAGTGCGATGGTTGTTGGTAGTCGTGGTAATTCTCTACATTGTAACTGGTTTTGGCATTACGGAATATCGGGCTGTTGAATTTTTAACATTCGGCTCATTGAGCAAGTCACTGTCATTCAAGATTCATAATAATCTGATAATCCCTTTTATAGTCCTGCTAGGCTTGCATATTTATCAGCGAACCAGGAAGGCATGTGAAGTTTGACCACCTGCGGAGCCGAGATTTTCAGCCGTCACATTAGCTGAAGAAGTCGTTTTCTTCTTTCCTGGGGCAAGAGATGAAGCCGATGACTATTAGCGGGCTGAACACGAAGGCGGTGAGTAATCTAGCTAGCGTATTTATGTTGAAACGCAGCATGAAGTCAGGGTATCTATTCATGTTCTCAATAAAATCAATATACAAATTAGCCAGTGGTACTAGCTGGTCGCGGGGCACACGTTCTAGTGTGTCGGCGGCATCGAAGAGATAAACCGGGCCGCTTATGTAGCTGACCACTGGAAATCCCTCACGGCTGAGCGGGCCGGCATCAGTAGGAACTCCAAGCGGGGTCACCGTGGGGAATAGAAGGGTGCCATAAAGACCGTAGTGCTGGAGCAAGCCGGCATAGAGGCTGATAGCCAGTGGGTTCTCCTTAAAAAATACCCCCCTTGCTTCTAGGGAGCTGCTATAAGGCCAGTTGTCGGCGATGTGTTCGATGCTGAGATTGAAAAGGTTCTGTGACAGAATGCCCCCTTTATGCCGCTCGATAAAATCTTCATTGGATGGTTCTCCAACGAAGTGGGAACCGTTGAGCAAAAAGACCATCGTCCGTTGGCGCCCTTCTGGCGTAAACTGGGCGTAGTAACGGGCAAGAGCCATAACCATGCCTACTCCGGAGCTATCTTCGACACCACTGGACCATGGAGAGTCGAAATGTGACGAGATGATGAAGTTACTTTCGCTTTTGCCCGGAAGTATGCTAAAAATGTTGACCGCTTCTCCAGCACCTTTGGATATGGTTGCATCAAGGACTAGATTTATCTCCAGCGGGCCTTCCTGCAGTCTCTTTTTTAGCAGCTCACCGTCTTCTTCTCGGATGTACAGACCGGGCACTGAGCGGATTTGGCCGTCATAGGGAGCGTAGTAGGTGAGCTGTCCCGTGTTGGGATAATCTTCTAAGATATAAACCGCGCCAATGGCACCGGCTTGTTCAAGCCTTGGGTAGATATGAAAAAGATGGAGTATCCAGCCGATCGGATATGGATGGCTGTTACCGGCAGCGAGGTTGTCAGGGTCATAAGCCATGTATGAGAATAGCTTCAATTCGTTCCAGCCGATATTTATGGGTGGCAAAGATATAAGTGCCACCTTTCCTGTGACGTCGGTAGTCTGAAAGTCCGCCTCCGTACCCTCTCCCAGGTAGATGAGTTGGGCAGTAATACCTTCCGATGATGTCTGCCCGCTATAGGGCCAGAAGTAACATTCCACTTCAGTCGGATTGTCTCCGTTAGGCTCCAAGACCAGCTGCCATTTCTTCTCCTCCCAGTAGTCGAAAGTTGTGCTCTCTGTAGTTACCGGTGGAGCCGAGCTTTTAAGCCATGCGGTCAATTTAGCAGCGCTGGCTTGGTATGATTCTGAACCTGGGCGGCGCGAGCCAAAGCTGTAGACATCCTTGATGTTTTCATAGATTTCGTCTTCGGAGGGCATATCGGCGACCTCAATGAAATTGCCTGTGGTGGGCTTGGATATGGCGTAAATCGATACAGGTATTGCTATCAGCAAAACTACCAGAAGGACATTAGAGACTACAAAGGCTGGCATGGTATTGCCTTTGTTTGTCATCCGACCGTAATTTTCACTTTTGAGGAGGTAACCGAAAGTGTACAGGGCTAACCCCCCGAGCAGGAAAACGATGATGCCTGCTAACAGTCCCCACCCGGAAAAGTAGGCAACATAGCCGACGGGA
Organism: uncultured Dehalococcoidales bacterium; assembly: GCA_964400675.1. Lineage (GTDB taxonomy): Bacteria > Chloroflexota > Dehalococcoidia > GIF9 > UBA5629 > 9FT-COMBO-48-23. The sequence continues at coordinate 76,853 of CAYNVO010000006.1, forward strand.
TGTCTTACCACGAGCCCTCCGGCAAATTTAGCCGGCAGAGAAAGCAGCGACAGTAGCGGGGAAATTCTGGTCAATGATTCCAGGACTAGCTGCAGTAGAAACCAGGTGCCTACTCCCATCCAGGCTCTGCCCAGAAAAGCCAGCCAGTTGACCTCATTGCGGTAAATAATATAAGCCAGTAGCAACAAGGCAACGGGTGGTAACAAGTCGTACCATATATTGAATAGAGCCTGCGCGTAGCTGGATGTATTGCCGTATATTGCCAATAGGACAGGTATAAGAGAGAGGAATAGTGAAATTAGCAGGAAAGCCAGAAACTGGAGCAGCAACCGCCTTGGATGGTTAACCAATATCTCTTCCTCAGCCGGGGAATTGTGCCAGATTAAGGTCTATTGTAAATCTTTCCGTAGAACTTGTCACCTTGCCACATCTCCTGAAATAACTATCAGAGGATATGGCGGACATTTATAGGTTTTTGTTTTTGATGAACTGCTTGACATGTGAATTGGAAGAGAGTAGAAATAGCAAGTATAATTGAATCTGGGTGGTGAGCGATAATGGTTATTCCTCTTTAAGGAGGTGGGAGATGAAGGCCACTGCAAAGACAAAGGAGCAGCTAATAAAAGAACTGGACTCTTTGCGCAAACGGATTGCTGAGCTGGAAGTAGTGGAAGCCGAACACAAGCGCATAGGGCAGGATTTGAAGCTGCGCGACCAGATTTTAGACAAAACTGTCCAGGTGCTGGAAAGTGCAGTTGACCCCATCTTTATTCATGACGCCAAAGGTCGTTTTGTTTATGTTAATGAAGTAGCTGCTCGGTCGCACGGCTACACGAAAGAAGAATTTCTGAAAATGGACCTCCGCAAGCTTGAGGTCACGGAGTCTGCAAAACTGTTCCAGACGCGCGTGAAGAAAATTCTGGAAGAGGGGGAAGCCATTTTCGAGGTAGTGCATCATCATAAAGATGGCTCAGTATTGTCATTTGAGATGCATACCAGGACTGTTGAACTAGATGGAAACCTCGTGTTTTTCAGCGCCGCGCATGACATCACCGGGCGCAAGCGAATTGAAGAAACACTGCGAGAAAGTGAGTCTAGGTACAAGTACCTTTTTGAGCATAGCCAGGTGGCTAATGCCTTAGTCGGGTTAGACGGAAAAATACTTGATGCAAATGAGGCAGCAGCACAGCTTTATGGATATGAAAAGAGCGAGATAATTGGAAGAGAGTTGCTGGAATTCGTTGCACAGGAGAGCCTGACAAAAGTAGCCGAAGCCTTTGCCCGTGGTTTAGCCGGTACCCATGCTGGCCCCATGGAGATTGAAATCGCCACCAAAAGAGGCGCTCGAACCTTCTTCTTCCCTGGAGGTTACCATATGCTATTTGAAGGCGGTAAGGAGAAGGGTTTTTTGATTAGCGCCGTCGATATAACCGAGCAAAAGAGTGCAGAGAAAGCTTTAAGACATTCTGAGGAGAGATATCGGAGCATTGTTGAAACTGGAGGGGCAGGGATTCTTATCGGGGATTTGAGCGGAAATATAACCTTTGTGAATGAGTCATTCTGTAAAATACTTGGTTATTCTCAAGAGGAACTGGAAGGAAGATCTTTTGCCGACTTCCTTCATCCTGACGACAAAGCCATGGTGCTGGAAAAGTTCGCAGAAGGTCTTGCTAGCCCTGAGGCAGGGTATCAACTGGAGTTCAGGGCAATCCATAAGGATGGGCGTGTAGTCTGGATATACCCTTCTGTGTCGCCTGTTTTTTACGAAAATGCCCTAACTTCAGGCATGGCAATCGTCTTCGATATCACTGAGCGCAAGAAGCTAGAAGAAGTTGTGCAAAAATCAGAAGAGAGATATCGGACTATACTGGATGAGATGGATGATGCTTACTTTGAGCTTGACCTTGCTGGCAATTTTACCTTTGTGAATGACGCCAATTGCCGCCAGCTAGGCTATTCTCAGGAAGAGCTAATAGGTATGAACTACCGGACTGTTATCCCCAGCGAGGATGTAGAAAATGTTTATAAGACCTTTAATCAGGTCTATCGGGAAGGTCAGCCAGTCAGAGCTTTTACTTTTAAGACCGTTAGAAAAGATGGTAGTATCGGGCAGGGCGAACTCGCAATTTTTCCCTTGCGAAACGAAAAAGGTGAGATAACCGGCTTCCGGGGAGTGGGGCGTGATATCGCCGCACGCATGCAGATGATTGAAGATTTGAGGCGGTCAGAGGAGAGATATCGGACTGTTCTTGACGAGATGGAAGAGGCTTACTATGAGGTGGATCTTGCCGGCAATTTTACTTTTTTCAATGAGGCTCTGGTTGGCAAGTCAGGCCTTTCCAGAGAAGAGTTGATGGGGATGGGATATAAGGCTTACACACCTGCAAAGCACATGGAGAGCGTGTATAAAGCATTCAATCAGGTCTACAAGACGGGGAAGCCGCTCAAGGGCATTTCAATGCGTTCTACGAGAAGTGATGGGACACTCATATGCAGCGAGGATACGGTTTTGCCCTTGAAAAACGAGGCGGGCGAGATTATCGGATTCCGTGGTGTTAGCCACGATGTCACTGAGCGTCTGCAGATGATGGAAGCTTTAAGGCAATCGGAAGAGAGATACCGTACCATGCTTGACGAGATGGAAGAGGCTTACTATGAGGTGGATCTTGACGGCAATTTCACTTTCTTCAGCGATGCGCTGTGTCGCCAGTTGGGCTATACCAGAGAAGAGATTATGGGGATGAGCTACAAGGTTTACATACCACGAGAGAACGCCAAAAAAGTATTCGAGGCCTATAATCATGTTTATCTGACAGGTGAGCCGGTTAAATCATTTGCTTCGGCGCAGATTAGGAAAGACGGAACGCAGGTGTTTACCGAGGACTCAATTTTCCCTTTGAGAAACGAGAACGACGAAGTCATAGGATTTCGAGGTATTAGCCGTGATGTCACCGGACACAAGCGAGCGGAGGAGGAAAGGAGGCAACTGGAGCAGAAGGCTCAGTTTGCCAGTCGACTGGCTTCTGTCGGCGAGCTGGCATCGGGTGTCGCCCACGAGATAAATAACCCTCTTACCGCGGTTATAGGTTATGCTCACTTGCTATTAGAGCGAAAAGATGTCCCCGAGGATATCAGGCGCGACGTGGAAGTTATCAATGAAGGCGCTCAGCGGGTAGCCGGCATTATCAAAAAGTTACTTGTCTTCGCCCGCCAGACCAAGCCGGAACGGACATATGTTGACATTAACGAAATCATAAGCACCACGCTTGAACTGCGAGCTTACTCCTTGCAGAGCAATAATGTAAAGGTTGTCCTCCAGTTTGACCCTGATTTGCCCTTGACCGTCGCTGACCCCGGTCAGCTCCAGCAGGTGTTCCTCAATTTAATCATAAATGCCGAAACAGAAGTCAAATTAGCCCATGGCGGAGGCAAGATGGCAATCAAGACAGAACAGATAAATAACACCATCAGGGTATCGTTTAAAGACAATGGACTTGGTATAGCTAAAGAAAATCTGGAGAGGATATTTAATCCCTTCTTTACTACTAGAAGGGTAGGCCAGGGGACAGGGCTTGGCTTGAGCGTGTGCCACGGTATAATAACCGGACATAAAGGCAGGATATGGGCTGAAAGCCAGTTGGGCAAAGGAGCTACCTTTATTGTGGAGTTACCCGTAGTTACCGAGGATAAGCAGTTAGAGTTGCCGGAGCCTGTTGCTAAAAAGCCTGATAAGGTGACCGGGGCTAAGATACTGGTAGTAGATGATGAGGCGGTGGTAAGGCAGTTCGTAAGCCAGATGCTGATTGATGAAGGGCATGAAGTGGAAGTTACGGATAGCGCCGAGAGTGCCTTAGAGACGATTAAGAGCAAGGATTACCAGGTCATTATGCTGGACATCAAGATGCCGGGCATGAGTGGCATCGAGTTGTACAAGCATTTCCAAAAGGTATCCTTATCTCTGGCAGAGAAGGTGATTTTCATCACCGGCGACGTTATGGGGCCAAGCACTATGGCTTTTCTTTCCAGGACTAAAGTGCCTTATATTATCAAGCCGTTCGATGCCAAGCAGTTGAGGGCAGAGATAAACGGCGTATTAGCCAGAGAGTGATTTGCTAAAACTCCCCGTAGGGGTCATCTACCCACAGATGACCCAGCACGGCGGTCACCCGTCCTTCCCGGGAAGGACCCGTAGGCGAGTGACACGTAGAAAATTCGGGTTGTGCTAATGTGTAGATTCTTCAAAAAGAAAGAAAAAAGGACTGGCAAGGATACATCAAAGCCGTGGTGGATAAGTGATTCACCACATGCAGCGATAGGCGACGAAAATGATGCTCCAGATTGGGCAAGGCGAGGTAAAATAATAATACGCAATCAAACGTGCCCTTACTGCTATAGCAACAAAGTAGTTAATGCTGGTTATGGTGGCAGAATGCGGTGTAGAAATTGTGGTCGTATATTTAGTTGAGGGATAATGGATAAACAACCAAGGGTGAACTTAACCTCTTTTTGGTTTTTGACTTTTTTCTGGGGTCATCTGTCCACAGATGACCCGACAGGGCGGTCACCCGTAGGCGGCTGAAACGTAGAAATATAGTCTGTTCTTAATGCTTTCGGTAGTAACCTAAGATTACCTTAACGTGTCCAAACACGTCAGCTGGACTTTTCATGTCCCACCACATATATGCTTTAAGCTCACCTCCCTTTTTGAGGTGTACGTGGCCATCGGCCTCAATTAGATATGCTCTATGTTCAGTTACAGGACTTTTAAATGAGCCTAGCCACGTTGTCTTTGTTGCTCTTAATCCTGTCTCCTCATGCAATTCTCTGGCAGCAGCCTGATATGAACGTTCGCCCTTATGCACCCCTCCACCCGGGAGAGACCAGTGGTGAGCTCCCTTATCCTTAACCAACAGGACTTTGCCATGTCTAATCACAACTGCATCGCCTCTTTTGCGTAGGTGTTTGCCGTTCATTTGCCTTAGCTCATGCCGTGAAGTGGTGACTTTCTATATACGTTGCCAACAACTTGTTCAAGCAGTCTGTCAAACCATCGGCAGAACTCTTCACTTTTGTCAAAGACAGCTTCTTGCCATTGCCCAGAGGTCTCTACCAGACATGAGCCATCCTCACGCACAACCCATTTTCTGTGCTGCAAGAGTGAGGGACGTTTCTCAAAAAAGAAGCTTGGTAGGCTCCATCGGCTAGGTATCCACCTTCTTGGTTCCTGTACAGAGTCAGAGGCAGTAAGACACAGGTCTTTGTTTAATCTAGAGAAATAGCCGCAACCCGGGATATTGCTACGGTCATTGAAGAGAAATTTATCAGCAATATATAGGGTGTTGTTTACATACTTCTTAAAGTAGTTTTTAGTGGCATGAGGATGTTTTGATAATAGTCTCAAATCACTAATATCTTCATATTTCTTGATGACCTCTTTGACTCTGAGCCACCCGTAGATGAAGTACAATCCTTTGTCAAGGTGTTCATGGCTAATATTAGGAACAATTCTGTTCTCCGTATTTTGTATTGGTGTGAATCGACTAAAGAACAGAAAGAGACTACCTTTACCTACGCCTTGGTTGGCTAAATGCGTTTGTGCTCTATCCACTTGACCAAATGTACCGATTGGATGATTATCTTCTGCTAACCATGGACATGGGCCAAGCCAAGGATCGAAATGGGCGTATTCAGACTCTTTACCCTTGATTTTAGCCTTCTTTCCCATAGCTGCCATTAAGCTCTTTAAATTTGTTTCAGAGTAGCTGGGTAGATAGTTACTTTGTATGCGGATATCTTCGTATTTTTGGCTGTTACAGATGTCGCGTTCAATATCATCTATAGGAATCGGTAATACAACATATTTGCCAGTCTGGGGATCAAATGGTGAATAACTTCCTCCAGCCTTAGAATCGAAGCCTTTTCTGCTCAACACAACCTTTCTGAACTCGCCCATTTGTTTTCCTCCAATCATTGTTAAGGCTCTAAGTTTAGTGAATTTCCCGCTTCAGTTTATCCAGCCAGGCTGTTGATTTGAGCTGTTTTTCAAGAAGATATTTGATGTATTCCCGCATTAACTGTTCCAGTTCAGCAGATAGTTCTGGATTTATTTTTACTCGCCTGGCGGCGGCATAGTCGCAATTCTGCCACAGGCGCAGCACCTTTAAGGCGTTCAGGGAAATGGGGCGTGCTAATGGCTCGTGAAAGCCGCAATCATGACAGAGGACGCCACCCTGGCTGGAGCTGAAGAAATTTGTCTCTGGCTTCAAAGTCGAATTGCATTCCGTGCACTGCTGTAGCTGGGGGCGATAGCCGAGATGGTCGAGAAGGTGAAGCTCGAAGTAGCGCAGGACAGGCTCGCAATCCTCAGCCTGGGACAACTGTTGTAAGGTTTCCAGCACCAGGTCAAAGAGGTGGCGGTCTTCGATGTGCTCGCCGGTGAAGGAATCAACCAGTTCGGCGATGTAGAGGCCGCGCGAAATGCGCTCCAGGTCATCCTTTATAGGCAGAAAGTTATTGATGGTTTGGGCTTGAGTGATGATGTCGAGGTTGCGACCTCGAGCCAGCATCAGGTGGCTGTGGGTGAGAAGCTCTACGTGGCCGCCAAGCTTGCTCTGGGTACGGCGTGTGCCTTTGGCTACCGCTTTCAGTTTGCCCAGCTCGGGTGTATAAAGGGTTAGGATTCTATCAGCTTCGCCCAGCTTAATTCGCTTGATAATGATAGCTTCTGTTTGATAAACGCGAGGTGCCGTCATGATTCACGTGGTTACATTTCCTGTCTTCCCTCTAAAGCACGGCTGAGGGTGACATCGTCAGCGTATTCCAGGTCACCACCGTAGGGCAGACCGCGAGCCAGGCGGGTGATTCGAATACCAAGCGGGGCAATCAGGCGCTGGATGTACATGGCGGTGGCTTCCCCTTCCAGATTGGGATTGGTTGCCAGTATCACCTCTGTAACCAGACCGTCATTGAGGCGTGATAGCAACTCTTTAACTTTCAGTTCGTCGGGCCCTATCCCTTCAGTCGGGGCGATGACGCCGTAAAGCACATGGTAAAGCCCCTTGTACTTTTTGGTGCGTTCCAGGGGGAGAATATCTATAGGCTCTTCGACGATACAGATTTTGGTGCGGTCGCGTTCCTCATCGCGGCATATAGCGCACGGGTCGGAATCGGTAATATTGAGACAACTGGAACATAGGGTCAATTTTTCTTTCAGGTTTTTGATAGCGTCAGCTAGTGCACCAACTTCATTTGCAGGTGCTCGAAGCAAATAATAGGTCAGCCGCTGGGCGCTCTTCGGTCCTATGCCCGGCAGCTTGTTAAGTTCTTCTATTAACCTGGCTATCGGCTCGGCGGTAGATACTGAATTAGTGCTCAAAGGTTTTGCCTCCGAAAAGTTCATTTGTCACCCTGAGCGACAGCGAAGGGTCTTGAGATTCTTCGGTTGCCCCGATGCAATCTGGGCTCCCTCAGAATGACAAGAGAAAGCCCTGGGATAGCTCGTAAAGTATTTACGATGGCAGTCATAGCTAAAAACATTCTCTTAAAACATTCCCGGGAGTTTGAGGCCACCGGTTATACTGCTCAAATGGCTGGCGGCAAGCTCCTGTGATTTTTGAATGGCTTCATTCACTGCTGTCATGACCAGGTCTTCGAGCATCTCGGCGTCTTCAGCATTTATTACCTCTGGAGATATGCTAACTGAGCGAATTCTTTGCTGGCCGTCAACTACTACCTTGATAGCTCCGCCTCCTGAGCTTACCTCAGCGGTCATTTCAGCTAGCTCTTGTTGAGCTTTGGCTAGCTTAGCCTGTAATTCCTGTGCCTGGCGAAAAACGAACTTGTTCATTCCTCCTCCGTTCTGGATTTCCTGTCAACAACTTTAGCCCCATAGCTTTCCTTAGCCGCTTTTACCAGATGGCTCTCTGTTTCCATTTTAGCTCTGGCTTGTTCGCTGGGGCTGGTCAGAACGCAACGCACCTGATATGAATGTCCAAAGACCTCTAGTAGCTTCTTTTCTACCAGATGCTTATATTTGGGGTCTTCAATATATTTTTTATGAAACTCGTGATAAAAACCCAAAAGTAGAGTGTTATCTTCAATAGACAAAGGTTCGCAAGCGCTCCGTAAAAAGGCATCCAAGTTGCCCTTGGAGCCCTCACCGCGCATGGAATTCACGAACTCCTTCCATCTGCTACGTAGATGGTCGATTTCTGGAGAAGATGCCGCCGCCTCCGGAGTTTCTGTAATTTTGCTTGGTTCTGCTTCAATTTCATCGCTTTTATCTGTTGCCTGGGCTTTAGCCTTTGGGGCCGACCTGGTTGACTTGACTGGTCGGCTGGGTACCGCGGCTGGCTCTTCGGGCGCAGGCTGTTCAGGCTTGACCGGTTGTTTGTCTTCGGTTACGGACAATATGCAGTCAACGAGGGCTAGCTCCAGGGGTAGCTGCGAATAGTTGTCCAGGCGAAGGTCTATCTCGCCGAACCGTTTCACTGCTGTCAACAGGTAATCCAGACTGGCACCGGTTGACAGCTCTTTAATCTCAATCAGGTCGTCGCTGGTAACGTCTATCACTTCTTCGGAGCCAGATTTAACTAGAAGCAACTCTCGGAGATAGTCCACCAGTTCGCGATTAAACTGGCGGAGGTCGAGCCCATCGCTGCTAACGCTGTTAATGGTCTTAAGTCCAGCGGTGATGTCCTTGTTTACAATATGTCTGGCTAGCTCTCTAATGCGCATGTCGCCGCTGATACCCAGCATTTCTTGCACCTGATGGAGCTTAATTTCATGCCCATAATAGGTAACCAGTTGCTCCAGTAGATTTTCAGCATCGCGCAGGCTGCCTGTAGTTACTTTGGCGATAAGCTTTAAGGCTTCAGGCACAATATCAACGCCCTCCTTTTCACAGATAAGATTGAGCTTGGAGATAACTGCTGATTGGGAGAGACGGTGGAAATCAAACCGCTGACAACGTGACAATATGGTTGATAGGACTTTGTGTGGTTCCGTGGTTGCCAGAATAAATATAGCGTGAGGAGGTGGCTCTTCCAGTGTCTTAAGAAAGGCATTTGCCGCCTCCGGGGTTATCATGTGGGCTTCGTCTATAATATAAACCTTGTAACGGGCGAGATTTGGGGAGTAGTTCACTCTCTCCCTGAGCTTGCGAATATCTTCAATGCCCCTGTTGCTGGCTGCGTCTATCTCTATGATATCAGGAGCGCTGCCTTCGTTAATTGCCTTGCACAAGGCGCAGCTATTGCATGGCTCGCCCTGGTCGGGGTTCAGGCAGTTTATTGCCTTAGCCAGTATGCGTCCGGTGCTGGTCTTGCCGGTGCCACGTGGGCCGCAGAAAAGATAGGCGTGGGCTACCCGCCCGCTGGCTACAGCGTGACGGAGTGTTTGGGTAACATGTTCTTGTCCTACCACTTCAGACAGGGCCTGGGGGCGCCATTTGCGGTAGAAAACCTGGGAGGTCATGATGCTCTTATTATACTCCATGTGCGCTGATTGCTAAAGGGTTTGCGCAGTGATTTTTAGACTCTCAATTGTGGGAAGAAATTTAGGGGCGAACCTTCCTCAAACAGTCAGGTTGTCTTATTGAGAGGAGCAAGGGATTATGTTGCAAAGCGATTGTGCATTGATTTTGAACCTATGTTATAATTGTGCTTTGTAGACGGATATAGAAGGAGTATAAATTTGGACAAAGAGAAGAAGGGAGCCGTAATTTCCGATTTCAAAGTTCACGAAGGCGATACCGGCTCTGCTGAAGTTCAGGTGGCATTGCTAACCGAGAGGATAAATCAACTGGCTGAGCATTTGAAAGCACATCCTCATGACCAGCACACCCGTCGTGGGCTTCTGAAGATGATAGGACAGCGAAGGCGCTTGCTAGCCTATGTTGCCAAGGGTGATGTCAAGCGTTATCGTAGCCTTATCACCAGATTAGGTTTGAGGAAATAATGTACCAAGTATTGAAGGTGTGTTATGTCTGAGTCTGGCCAGTGTGAAGTCGGTGGCAGATTTTTAACTATTGAAACGGGCAAGTTGGCCACGCAGGCTGACAGCGCTGTTACTGTACGCTACGGTGATACTGTGGTTCTGGTTACTGTTTGCGTTAGTGATGAGCCCCGTGAAGGTGCTGATTTTGTCCACCTGACTGTAGATTATGAGGAAAGGCATTATGCTGTGGGCAAAATTCCCGGGAGCTTCATAAGGAGAGAGGGACGCCCCAGTCAAGAGGCAACGCTAGCTGCACGACTAACCGACCGCAGCCTGCGTCCGCTTTTTGATAAAAATTTACATAATGATGTTCAGGTTGTGGTCACTGTCCTTTCTACCGACCAGGAAAATGACCCCGATATATTAGCTGTTAACGGAGCTTCAGCTGCGGTAACTTTTTCTTCAATCCCGTTCTATGGTCCGATAGGCGCAGTGCGTGTTGGCTATGTCGACGGTAAACTTGTGTTAAACCCAACATTGCCTCAGTTGAATGATAGTCTGCTGGACCTTGTTGTTGTCAGCACCAGAGAAGCCATAGTTATGGTGGAAGCAGGAGCTAAGGAAGTTTCCGAGGAAGTAGTTCTTGAAGCGATTAAAGTGGGACATGAGGCGAATCAGGAGATTATAAGATTCCAGGAGAGTTTGCGGCAGGTTTATGGCAAACCTAAACTGGAGGTTAAAGCTTCTGCAGCTGCCTCCGAAGCGCTCGCCGCCGTTTCTTCGGAGTTCGGGCATAAGTTGGCTGAGGCAGTTAGTCGAACAGGGCGGGCTGAACGGGAAAAGGCGATTGAGGCAGTCAAGCAGGAAGCCATCGAGAAGCTTAAGGAGGCGTTTTCTGAAGCTGATATTAATGCTGCTCTGGAAGACCAAATTAAAAGGGCAGCTAGAGCGAGCATTTTGGAAAAGAAACAGCATCTTGATGGCCGCAAGCCCAAGGAGATACGTCCCATTACTGGTGAAGTCGGTTTCCTGCCGCGTACTCACGGCTCGGGGCTGTTCAATAGAGGGCTTACTCAGGTACTGACCATAACTACTTTGGGTTCTCTACGTCAGGAGCAATTGATTGACGGCTTGGGATTAGAGGCGACAAAGCGTTTTATGCACCACTATAATTTCCCACCCTTCTCTAATGGTGAGGTAAAGCGCCTCGGATCGCCAGGACGACGAGAGATAGGGCATGGCGCTCTGGCTGAAAGAGCTCTGATACCGGTGATACCCAGCGAAAGCGAGTTTTCTTATACTATACGCCTGGTTTCTGAGGTACTTAGCTCTAATGGTAGCACCTCTATGGCAAGTGTATGCAGCTCAACTCTAGCTCTGATGGATGCCGGTGTGCCCATCAAGGCTCCGGTGGCAGGGATAGCTATGGGGCTGGTTACAGACGGTGATAGCAACTATGTCATCCTTACTGATATTGAGGGCATGGAGGATGCCTTCGGGGATATGGACTTCAAGGTGGCTGGTACTGGCCAGGGGATTACGGCTATACAGTTGGACATTAAGCTCAGGGGCATAAGATATGAGATTTTGGCTGAAGCTATAAAGCAAGCGCACGAAGCCTATTCTGAAATACTTGAAAAGCTGAGGCAGATTATCAGCAACAGCCGGCCTGAACTTAGTCCTTATGCGCCTAGAATGTATAAGATGACTATTGACCCGAGCAAGATTGGTGTCGTGATTGGACCAGGGGGCAAAACTATTCGGTCTATAATCGACGAGGCGAAAGTGACCATAGATGTTGAAAATGATGGGACGGTGATTATTGGCTCACCCAGTCAGGAAGCGACTCAGAAAGCAATCGAAAAAATAGAGAGCCTGACTCGAGACGTGGAAGTTGGCGTTGTTTATACCGGTAAGGTAACTCGTTTGACAAACTTCGGTGCTTTTGTCGAGATTCTGCCCGGGAAAGAGGGACTGGTCCATATAAGTGAGCTGGCTGATTATCGCGTGCCCAAGGTGGAGGACGTTGTGAGCGTGGGCGATGAGATTATGGTTAAAGTTATCGAAATTGACCATATGGGCAGAGTGAATCTGTCACGACGGGCAGTTTTTTCAGATTCGCCACAAAATTCAGGAGCTAAAGCCGAGGGCTCTACTGAAACAACAGGCCGTAATCCCTATAAGCAGCAAAACTACCGCCCTGGTGCTCGCCAGCGTGATAGCCGAGATGACCGGCGCCGCCGTTATTAGGTGGCGTTAAAAATCTTAGCCTGTATAAAAGCGTTGAGGGGGTGGGAAATGGAACCGATAAAAGTATTAGTCCACGGAGCTTTAGGCAGGATGGGAAGGGAAGTCACGGCTGCGATATGTCGAGACCCCGAACTGGAGCTGGTTGGTGGTGTTGACATTAAGGCGAATCAAGAGCAGCTGACTTTACCAGACGGTTCAAAGAAAGTGCCTCTTTCTTCCGATTTGACCTCGCTTCTTGAAATCTGCCATCCGAAGGTACTGCTGGATTTCACCATTGCTGAGGCCGCGATATCGGCGGCTCGTATTGCCCTTAAACAGTGCGTTAACGTTGTTATAGGCACATCGGGACTTTCAGGCGACAATCTCGAAGAGATTGCCCAACTAGCTGAAGCTAATAAGGTGGGTGTCGTAGTAGCCCCTAATTTTACCATCGGGGCAGCCGCGCTGTTAAATGCGGTTAAGGCGGCGGCAAAACTCTTTGACTACGTTGATATTATTGAGATGCATCATCACGAGAAAGCTGATGCACCATCTGGGACTGCACTGGCTACCGCAAAGGCGATGCTGCAATCGCGAGGTAAGCCCTTTCTTTATTCTAAAACCAAAAAGGAAACACTCAGCGGCACTCGTGGTGGGGAGGTTGACGGCATAACCATCCATAGCGTAAGATTACCTGGCTTTGTTGCCAGTCAGGAGGTTGTATTTGGAGGGCAGGGGCAAACGCTGAGCATTCGTCATGATACCATAGGGCGGGAGTGCTATATGCCGGGCGTTATTTTAGCTATAAAAGAAGTGGTTAATCGGCAAGGATTAGTTTATGGACTGGATACATTATTGAATTTGAGGGGGAACAATGAAGGCGTATAATGTAGCCATTGTAGGCGCCACGGGAATGGTCGGGCAGGAGTTCATCAAGGTGCTGCAGCAGCGGAATTTTCCTGCGGCATCCGTTAGTCTCTACGCCTCCGACCGGTCAGCAGGCAAGAAGCTCTACGTAGGCCATCAGGAGATTGAAGTCAAGGAGACCAGTCCTGAATCTTTTCAGAATATTGATATAGCCCTTTTCTCGGCTGGTGCTGAAATTAGTCGCTACTTTTCCCCGATTGCTGCCAAGTCTGGAACTCTAGTCGTTGATAATAGTTCAGCTTTCAGAATGGAACCGAAGGTGCCTCTGGTTGTTCCTGAGATTAATCCTGAAGACATAAAATTGCACGAGGGAATTGTTGCTAATCCGAATTGTTCCACGATTCAGATGGTGGTGGCTCTATACCCACTACATAAGGTTAACCATATTAAAAGAATCGTTGCCTCTACCTATCAAGCGGTATCAGGTACTGGTGCCGCAGCTATGGAGGAATTAACTACTCAGTCCAAGCTGGTATTGGAAGGGCAAAATGTCGTTCCTCATGTCTATCCTCACCAAATTGGATTTAATTTACTGCCGGAGATAGATGTTTTCCTGGATAACGGCTATACAAAGGAGGAGTGGAAGATGGTGGAGGAGACTCGTAAGATAATGCATGCCCCTGATATAGCCATTTCAGCAACCTGTGTCAGAGTGCCTGTTTTCATCGGGCACAGTGAGGCTGTAAGCATTGAATTTACCGACCCAATGAGTCCTGAGGAGGCGCGGCAGATATTAGCTAGGGCTCCTGGAGTCAAGGTGCTTGATGACCCCAGTGTTAGCCTTTATCCCATGCCCTGGCTGGCTGCGGGCTCAGATGATGTTTATGTGGGGCGTATCCGAGCGGATGCCTCTCAGTCAAAGGGGTTGGTGATGTGGGTGGTATCCGATAACTTGCGTAAAGGTGCTGCCCTAAATGCTGTCCAGATTGCCGAGGAGGCAGCACAGCGGGACTGGGTTAAGAGGAGTAAATAAATTACCTGTATGGAGGCTTGTGATGGAGAAGTTTGGTCGCCTGCTCACAGCAATGGTTACCCCCTTTGATGCTAAAGGTAGTGTTGATTACGTACAGGCTAAAAAGCTAGCTAAAAGCCTGCTCGATTCAGGTAGTGATGGGGTTGTGGTCTCCGGCACTACCGGAGAATGCCCTACTCTTACTCGTGAGGAAAAGCTGAAACTTTTTGCTGAGATTAAGTCGGCTATTGGCAATAAGGGCACTGTTATAGCTGGCACCGGCAATTACAGTACAGCAGAGAGCATAGAGCTGACCAAAGAGGCGGAGAAGGCTGGAGTTGACGGCTGTCTGTTGGTTGTGCCTTACTATAATCGTCCTACCCAGGATGGTTTATACGAGCATTTTAAGGCAATCGCCGGGGCAACCAGTCTGCCGTGTATAATGTACAATGTCCCGTCGCGTACTGTTACGAGTCTATCTGCTGAAACCTGCATTAAGCTTAGCCAGATTGATAATATCGTTGGAGTGAAGGAAGCTAGCGCTAATCTTGAGCAAATAGCCAAGATTATACAGGGAGCCAGGAAAGGTTTCTTGGTTTACAGCGGCAATGACGGCGACACGTTTCCTATATTATGCCTGGGCGGATATGGAGTTATTAGTGTGATTTCACACCTGGTTGGGCTTCAGTTCAAGCAAATGATAGATGATTATATACAGGGCAAAATCGAAAGAGCAGCAGCGACACATCGCAATTTGTTGCCTTTGGTTAATGCCATGTTTGTTGTTGCCAATCCAATACCAGTTAAATATGCTTTAAATTACGTGGGCTTTTTTGTGGGTAAGCCGCGCTTGCCGCTTACTGAACCAGATGAGAAATCCAGGGCTGTAATTGAGCAGACTTTGAAGAACTATAAGATTGATTTGTCAGTAGCTGCTAAAACCTAAGTTTTAATTTGTGGTCACAGCTCCTGCAAGGATTTTTCAAAGTTCTTTACCCGGGGTGGCTTTTTGCCTCTGTTTGGCTCGATGATATGCCCCTCTTCTTTCAGGCGAGCAGCCTGAACCTGTACACCTCCGGGAAATTTTTCATTCAAACTGCCATCTGCTTTGATCACGCGCCAGTAAGGTGTTACTTCTCTTTGCCCGTTACTAAAATCCTCCTCTGCTACTTCGGCAACAATACGAAGGAAAATCCCGGTTGTCATAGGACAAGAGCAATGGGCGTGCGCAACGTTGGCTAATTTTCCCCTAATCTGAGTCACAGTGGCAAGTTGCCCTTTCGTGACCTTTTTGATTAATGCATCAATATCCAGAGGCTTTGGGATAAGCATTTTCCCGGTGCCGAATCTGCTTTGCATTTTGGGTGGAATGTCAACTACTTTACCATGCTCGGGATGTTCTTCTTCTAGCTTCTGTCGCCATGTCCTACGCGTTTTAGACATAGTTTTAGCTCCTTTTCACAAGGATTTGCCTTAGAGCTTAGAAGGTCTTACATAACCTTTTTGGCTATTATTGTCTGGTCCCGTCTGGCGCCAACGGAAATGATGGACATGGGGCAGGAGAGAAGTTCCTCGAGACGGGATATATACCGTCGGGCTTGAGATGGCAGTTTTTTTATGTTACGTATGGTACTCGTTTCTGTGCGCCAGCCAGGCAGTTCCTCGTAAATTGGTTGGCATTTGTCGAGGATAGCCAGGTCACTCGGGAAGTCTTTTAAGATGTCTTCGCCAAACTGGTAGCCTGTGCATATCTTTATCGAGTCTATTGCGTCCAGAACATCAAGGCGCGTTAGGGCTATACTGGTGAAACCATTGATTTGGGTGCTGAAACGCCCGGCCACAGCATCGAACCAGCCACAGCGCCGTGGTCTACCTGTGGTGGCACCATATTCATGAGCTCTTTCCCTGATGAATTCGCCGGTTTTGTCATTTAGTTCAGTGGGCATAGGTCCGCCACCTACTCGTGTGGTATAAGCCTTGAAGACACCGATGATTTGGTCGATTTGTCTGAGGCTTATCCCGGAACCTGTGGAGCCACCGGCAGCTAATGGTGAAGAAGAAGTTACATAAGGATAGGTGCCGAAGTCGGGGTCGAGCATGGTACCCTGTGCACCCTCTAGTATAATTGGCTGCTTCCGGGATATCAGGTCGCGGAGTATGCTGCCAGTATCTCGAATGAAGGGGGCTAGCAGCTCTCCATAGGAGCAGTATTGCTCGTATATCTCCTCCAGGGACAGTGGTGGAGCGTTGTATATTTTGGTAAGAATGGCATTTTTGGGTTCGAGGATTGAGGCAAGTCGAGTTCGAAATTCCTTCTTATTCAGTAGGTCGCAGGTGCGGATTCCGAGGCGAGCTATCTTGTCGGCGAAAACAGGGCCTATTCCTTTGCGTGTGGTGCCTATAGCACCCTTACCTCGTCTTTCCTCTTCCAGTCTATCCAGAAGGGTGTGGTAGGGCATTATCAAGTGTGCCCGGTCGCTGATGAAGAGAAGGCTTGTATCAACGCCGTGTTTCTGGAGGTTATCAATTTCTTCCAGGAGTATCACCGGGTTAATTGCTACACCGTTACCGATTATGCAGATTGCTCCAGCGTGGAAGATACCCGAGGGAACTATGTGAAGCCTGAATTCACCGTAGGGATTAATTACGGTGTGCCCAGCATTGTCGCCTCCGGAGAAGCGAACTACTGCCTTTGCTGATGTGGCGAGGAGATCGACTATTTTTCCTTTGCCTTCATCTCCCCATTGGGCACCGATAATCGCTGTAACTGACATTATCTTTTCGCTAACTTAATGTGAAATCTTGGTGTAACTCCATGTACTGATAAACTCGGAGTTAGACTCGCGACATATAGTTTTTACCCCAGAAGTAGAGCAATATCCCGCCGCCAATAATCCATACCACCAAGCCGGTAATTATTACCCAGGTGATGCCTAGTATTCCTAATATGCCTCCGGCCACTATCCATAGCAGAGAAATAAGGCTTAGAGCGATCAGACTCAATTCAAATGTCTTATCGCTCATGCTTTCACCCCCATTTTGCTTCATTGACCTTTCGTTTGTTGCCATACATATACTAACCGCTGTCCCACAGTGACAAAGCCAAGAACTATCAAAATCACCAGAGCTATAAGAATGCTGAATTTGCACAACGGGTTCAAAAGTAAACCAAGCGCTAATATTATAACTCTCTCGGTCCTGGTAAACAAACCTACGGGGCAGTTTACCCCAATGCCTTCGGCTCTGGCTCTTATATAGCTGGTGAGCAATGCGCCGACCAAGGCTAGGAAAATAAGCACTATTTCAATGTAGCCTTCACTTCTTATGTATAAGACCAAAAAACCTAAAAGCACTATGGCATCAGAAATCCGGTCGAAAGTGGAGTCTAACAGAGCACCAAAACGAGTGGCTTGATTGGTTAAGCGAGCTAATGCCCCGTCTAGAATGTCGAGTAATCCTGAGAGAAGGACTAGAAATCCGCCGATGAGTAGTTGATTGGTGGCGATAGAAGCGGCTGCGATTACGCTTGTTGCAAGAGCTATCCATGTCAGGTTGTTGGGCTTTAATCGACTCTTGACCAGGACCGCGTTTAGTGGTTCAGTAATCCATCGAGCAGCTATTCTTCTGAGTTCAGATAAGTTTCTCACAGAGTGCTCCTAAGCACAGCTACCAAGCAAGCTGTTATAGTAATCTGTAACTTGCCGTGCAAGGTTCGGCCAGCTGTATTTCTCGGCTTTTATTTTTCCCTTTTCTCCCATCTTTAGACGCAGGGATTTGTCATTTAGGAGCGATAGCAAGGCTTGTGCCAATGACTCAATATCTTTGGGTGGCACAAGCAATCCCTCATCACCATGGGCTAACACACTGGCATAGCCTTGAATATCCGTAGCGATTACTGGTTTTCCACATGCCATAGCTTCCAGCAAGACTATGCCAAAACTTTCACCACCGGTAGCCGGGGCACAGAAAATATCAGCACTGCGGTAATATGAAGGCAGCTCAATGCTAGGGACAAAACCGGTAAAGACCACATTGTTGGTCAGATTCATATCCTCGACCATTTTTTCATATCTAGAGCGTAATATAGTGCCTGGACCAACTACAATTAGACGTAAGTTGGGAAAACTAGATTTAACCTTGGCACAAGCGTTGAGTAAATAGCCCAGTCCCTTTCGCCTTTCGAGACGGCCTACGAATAATATATTTGTCTTGTCATCGGCGAATTCTTCCCGAATATGGCCGCCGGAGCGGAAATGTTCGGTATCTATGCCATTGGGGATAATACGATAGTCACCGGGTAGATGGCGGCTCACATATTCCAGCGCTGGTTTGGAGACGGCGATTTTACCGTGTAATTTGGAAAGCCATCTCCTAAAGATGGGTTTGCCCAGCCAGTAAGTTCTAGGCTTAGTGTGGCAAGCGTGAAAAGTGCCGACATTTATGGAGTTTGACTTAAGGAGTGCGCTTAAGCAGATCATTGGTGCGAACGGTTCGTGTAGGTGTAAAATATCAAACTCCTCTTTAGCCAAGATTTCACCTATTTGAGCTGGCAACCAGGGGGATACGGGGACTCTAGCTATGGAGCCAGCGTATGGGATAGGCAAGGGCTTTCCTACAGGGGTAACCTCCTCTTCGAAGTATCGAGTCCCTCTTATTGGACATGGGGCTATGATTTTGACCTTATGCCCCAACTGGATGAAATTATGAGCCAGATAGGCGATGTGGTTGACAACGCCACCCGGGAATGAATAGTCATAGGGGGAAACTAATCCGATTTTCACTACTGCTATTGCCCTATCTCGGCGAACCTGACAATAGTTGCGCTCTGTCTAACTTTCCTTTGCCTTTTCGCTGGCTATTTCAGGGAGACAAATCGGTGTCTGTTGGTCCTTTCCAGCGATGAAGTTCTCGACCCGCCTGTGGGCTTCGTCGTCAGAATATTGGATGGGTGGCGACTTCATAAAGTAGGCACTGGGAGCTACTATAGTTCCGGCTAAAGTCCTGTCCATGGCTAATTTGCAGCACCTTATGGCATCAATAACTACCCCAGCGGAGTTAGGACTATCCCATACCTCCATTTTAAGCTCCAAATTGAGAGGTACGTCGCCAAAAGTACGACCTTCCATCTTAATGTAGCAGAATTTACGGTCAGCCAGCCATGGCACATAATCGCTTGGGCCTACATGTATGTTGGCAGGCTCAATTTCATAATCTAGCTGGGAGGTTACTGCATTTGTTTTGGAGATTTTCTTTGATTCCAGGCGCTCTCGCTCTAGCATATTATAGAAGTCGGTATTGCCGCCAAAGTTAAGCTGATAAGTTCTCTCCAGTTTGACCCCACGGTCGTGAAAGAGTCTAGTCAGTACACGATGGGTGATTGTAGCTCCGACCTGGGATTTGATATCGTCACCGACGATTGGTAATCCTGCTTCGGAGAAGCGTTTATACCAGTAGGGTTCGCGAGCGATGAAGACTGGTATGCAGTTAATAAAGCCGCAGCCAGCAGCCAGGACTTGTTCTATGTACCACTTGGTTGCCTCTTCACTTCCCACCGGTAGAAAATTTACTACGACATCCGTTTTTGTTTCTTTAAGAATGCCAACAATGTTAGCTGTAGCCCCCGATGACTTGGTGATTATCTGCGATAAATATTTCCCCAGCCCATCATGAGTCATACCTCGGGCTACTTTGACCCCAGTGCTAGGAACATCGCAAAACTTAAAGGTATTATTAGGCTTGGTGAAAATGGCTTCGGATAGATCCTTGCCAACTTTGTTTTTATCTACGTCAAAGGCGGCTACGAAGTTTATATTGCTTATATGGTAGCCGCCCAGATTTATATGCATTAGGCCGGGCACAGGCTCACCCTCTTTTGTTTTTTTATAATAATTTATGCCCTGAACGAGCGAAGAGGCGCAATTACCTACACCTATTATAGCTACATTTATTTTTCCCATGACTATTTCCTCTTTTCTATTTTACTGTAACATTTAACTGATGAAACCCTTATATCCTATCCACTTGGTTTGGGGATAACCATCTTCGGTGACCTGACTAGTAGTATTGGAATCCTGGCGCTGTGCAATACCTTGTCAGCCACGCTGCCTAATACCCAGCGGGCGAGACCCGTGCGACCATGAGTTGACATAGCTATCAAGCTAACATTTTTATCTTCGGCATATTCTACTATTTTGTCGGCGGGATCGCCAGTGACCACCTCGTATTTGGATTTAATTCCATTGTTACTTAATCTCTCGGTGATGCCTTTCAGATAATTTTCGCCAGCATCATGCATATCCTTGATAAACTTTCTCCAGTCTGGACCACCAAGTAAACTGGCCTCCACTGTTCCAGGTGGTGAGATGACCTGTAGCAGGTCGACCGAAGCTTGTGATTTTGTGGCTAGTGTTTCGACATAAGATAAAGCTGATTCACCAATGTCTGAGCCATCTAAAGGAGCAAGGATTTTGCGAAGAGAGTTTAGCTTGTTCGCAGTACCGGTTTTAGTGGGGCGTTTGCTTCGGACAAGCAGAACCGGGGCTGTAGCTTCACTTATCACCTTTTCGGCTACGCTGCCCATCCACCAACGCGTGATGCCGCTTCGGCCGTGGGTAGCCATAATAATTAAGTCAGCCTCTTTTTCTTCAGTGAAATCGAGGATTTTATCTGCTGCGATGCCGTAACGGATGACTGGATTAGCTTTGATATTGTCGCTCTGGAGACCACTTGCGATTCTGTTGACGTAATCTTCAAGTAGCCGATTTACGCGGCGCGTCTTTCTTCCGATGCCTATACCTAAAATGTGCACGTGAGAATCAAATCTTGGAGCTAAATCTCTGAGGTAGGGGAGTACACTTTCAGCTTCTCCAGAACCATCTAAGGGGACTAGAATTTTCTGTAATCGAAACATACTCTTCACCATTTTATTTAATTGATTATAGCGTAAGCTCTTGTATAAGACAAAGCTTTTATGGTATTTTTGAGGGGTGCTTTATGATTTTCACACCCACACTTTTAATAGCGATGGCGTTTTATCACCACTAGAGTTAATACGTCGTGCTGTTGTTAAAGGCTATTCAGCAATTGCTATTACTGACCATGCAGCGCTTGGCTCACTTGGCAGACTGATCAAAGAAACGAGCGAAGATTGTGCCCTAGCCAGAGCTTATTGGGATATTCTAGCCATCCCCGGTGTAGAGCTTACTCATGTTCCACCCCGTGCTATCTCTGAGGTGGCTAAACAAGCCAAAGAAATGGGGGCCTGGCTCGTAGTAGTACACGGCGAAACATCTGTAGAACCAGTCGAGAAAGGTACTAATCTTGCCGCTGTGCAATCTCCCTACGTTGACATTTTGGCACATCCGGGCATCATAACAATTGAAGAGGCCTCTCTGGCAGCCAAAAACAATGTCTTTATTGAACTCACGTCTCGAAGAGGACATTCTGCGTCTAATGCTCATGTTGCTTCAGTAGGCCAAAAAGCAAAAGCAAAATTTTTGGTTAATTCTGATGCCCACGACGAAAATGACCTGCTCACGCCGAGCTTAGTTGAGTCTATTCTTCGTAAAGCAAACATAAACCAGCGACGACACAGGCAAATTATCGACCGTAACCCCCTGCTTTTAATTGATAAAGTTAACAAATTGTCTTCGGGCTCTGGCTGAAGATATAATGAACTAGCCCTTGCCAATCCGGAATACCTTAGTTCCACAGGATGGACAGCTTCCGCGTGTCGCTGGCCTCTTGTTTTTTAATGTTACGCTCTGCGGGTTTTTTATCTCCACTTTCCTCCGGCATTTGAAGCAATATGCTTGCGCCATATATTTCACCTCCTTTCGTCAAAGCTGAATCATATCTATTATAGTATAGACTGTCAAGGCCTCCAGGCGTTTCTAGACAGAAAGGCTACGAGGCTGAGAAAACCTTATATGGGTGCCATGACTTTTTCTCGGGGATAAATTGCAGCACGGCTATGAAATTCCCGTTGAGATTGTACGCGCGGCAGAATTTATCTGAAGACAGGGAATTTTTATCTAAAGGCAATGAACGGCCGTTTCTGATTGCTATTTCATTGTCTTTATCAACAATGATTGCTTTCCAGTTTGAAAGCGGGCTGTCCACAGATTGGAGTAGCTCTTTCCAGGAGTCTTTGTGAAAGGCACATTCAATTTGTGGTAGGGATAATGCGTCTTCGATATGAAATGGCCCGCACCTTAGCCTTGTCAGATTTTTTATATGAGCGCCACAGCCGAGGTATTGCCCGATATCATTAGCCAGAGAGCGTATATATGTACCCTTGCTGCAATCCACATTGATTGTTATAAGCGGTGACTGGCAGTTAAGAAGTTCTAGATTTAAAATTTCGACCTGCCTTGGCTTTAGTTTTATCGGAATACCAGCACGAGCTAGTTCATAGTATCGTTTACCCTGGCGTTTCAAAGCACTATATATTGGAGGCACTTGATTAATGACGCCTTGAAAATGCGTAAGGGCCTCCTCTATCTGGGGCACAGTGATATCACTGGAATCCCGGCGCTCGATTATTTTCCCTTGTCTGTCAAAGGTATCCGTAATTACACCTAGTTCGACCTGGGCGAGATATGTCTTGCTGCTATCCGTTAGAAACTGGGTGATTCGGGTTGCCTGACCAAAGCAGATTGGTAGAACCCCTGTGGCTATTGGATCTAGTGTACCGGCATGTCCGACGTGTTTCTCTCCGGAGAGGTGCTTAAGCTGAGCTACTACATTGTAAGAAGTCTTGCCTTCGGGTTTGTTGATGTTGAGAATCCCGTCAATGCTCATCTTCGTTTTCTGTGTCTTCGGAAGAGACTTGCTCAATTAGCTTCAGGACTTTTGCTCCACGCTCGATAGAATCATCAAGGTGGAAGCTAAGTTCAGGTGTGTACCT
Organism: uncultured Dehalococcoidales bacterium; assembly: GCA_964400675.1. Classification (GTDB taxonomy): domain Bacteria; phylum Chloroflexota; class Dehalococcoidia; order GIF9; family UBA5629; genus 9FT-COMBO-48-23. Next base: position 99,805 of record CAYNVO010000006.1, read on the forward strand.
TAATTCTAGGCGGTTTGCCAGTTGTCTGCGAAGGAATCCCGATGCAGCAGTGAAGCCTTGCAGTATCTCGCTTTTATTTACTTGGTCTCCCAGAGTGCTGATAAATACCCTGGAATGTTTCAAGTCAGGAGATGTCACAACTTTAGTTATTGAAATAAGGCTAGTAAGTCTCGGGTCATTGATTTGCTCTCGGAGCAAATCACTAATTTCTTTCTTAATTATGCTATCTATTCGCTCAGTACGCCGTGTCATGTTTGTTCCCTTAAGTTTTTAAAGTTAAAGATGTATTTGGGATGTAGAGGAGAATCTAAATGGAGAAACAGAAATCAGGATTATTTAGCTTACGATTTCCTGTCGGTAGGATTGAATAATGTCGCCAACCTGGAAATCTGCGAAGCCTTCTATTTTAATGCCACATTCAAAGCCGGTGGCTATCTCTTTAACATCTTCCTTGAAGCGCCTTAGGCTGTTAATGCGGGATTCGTGGATTGATTCGCCTTTACGTATAACTCGAGCTGAAGCGTCTCGCCTTAACTTTCCTTCTTTAACTGAAACTCCAGCTACCTTGCCCTTTTTACCTGCGTCAAAGATAGCCAGCACTTCAGCCTGTCCTTCTACAACCTCAGTATAGGTTGGCTCCAGCATACCTTTTAGTGCCTTATCCACATCTTTTACCAGTTCATAAATTATATTGTAATACCGGATGCTTGTGCCTTCTGCTTCAGCTAATCGCTGTGCTCCTGGCTCTGGCCTGCTGTTGAAGCCGATGATTATTCCTTTTGAGGCTAAGGCAAGTAGCACATCGCTTTCTGTAATACTGCCGCTACCAGAATGGATGACCCTAACCTTAACCCTTTCGTCGCCCAGTTGTTCTAGAGAATCTCTGATGGGTTCTATGCTGCCCTGGACATCTGTTTTAAGGATTATGTTGAGCTCCTTTATCTGGCCAGTGCTGATTTGGGTTGAAAGGTCACTCAGGCTCAAAGTCTTAGCATGAGTCGGAACTTTTTGCTGCGTGCCCTTGTGCTTTTCCAGCAGCGTCCTTGCTTCACGCTCGCTGCCGACGACTTTAAAAGAGTCCCCTGCTTGTGGGACTGCATTTAGGCCAAGAACTTCTACAGGGGTAGCAGGTTCAGCTTTATTAAGCTGCTTGCCCAGTTCACTAAACATAGCCTTGACTCTGCCCCAGGTATTACTAATTGCAATGGTATCACCGGGCTTTAGTATGCCTTTTTGAACCAGAAGTGAAGCTATTGGCCCCCTTGTTTTATCAAGTCTGGCTTCAATCACTACTCCTTCTGCTGGACAGTCATGTTCAGCTTTAAGCTCCAGGATATCAGCGACCAAAAGAAGATTTTCTAGGAGCTCGTCTATGCCCTGTTTTTTCTTAGCTGATATAGGCACGCATACAGTGTCGCCTCCCCATTCCTCAATAATCAATTCTAAGTCTGCCAGTTGTTGCTTCAACTTATCTGGATTTGCGTTCGGCTTGTCGATTTTGTTGATAGCGACTACTATGGGCACATTAGCGGCTCTAGCATGGTTTATGGCTTCTATGGTTTGAGGCATCACGCCGTCATCAGCAGCTATCACGAGGACAGCGATATCAGTAATTTGAGTTCCTCTGGCTCTCATGGCAGTGAAAGCTTCATGTCCCGGTGTATCAAGAAAGGTAATTTTTCGTGAGTTCACCTCGACTTGGTAGGCTCCTATGTGCTGGGTAATAGCACCGGCTTCAGTGGCAATTACGTTGCTTTGGCGTATTGCATCAAGCAGGCTCGTCTTACCATGGTCAACGTGTCCTATAATGGTAATCACTGGCGGGCGTGGGGAAAGCTTGCCACTACCTGTTAACACCGGACGTTTCACTTGGGCAAACACTGGCTGCCTTTTTGATTTGTAGCCAAAGTGATCAGCTACCACTGCCGCGGTATCAAAATCTACTGCCTGATTAATATTAGCCATGACACCGTTTCTCATGAGCTGCTTTATGACCTCGACGGCGCTAACTTGAAGTAGGTCAGCTAGTTGTTTAACACTGAGAGTTGGGGGAAGACTGATATAAGGCGGTATTCTAGAGTCGGCCTTAGCTCCTTGGTTACCCTGTGCCTGGCTGATGATCGGTTCTTGTTTATTTTCACTCAACTTGCTCAACTCTGGTTCTCCCTCTTTCTAGGTAAGCGCTGGCTATATTCTGCCAGTGCTTGGCGATTTTCCGAGGTGAGCTTAGCCCGCAAAGTATGCTCTAATCGATTGCCTTTCAGTCCTGTCTCCCAGCATTCACGTATTGGGCATAAATAAATCCCTCGGCCTGCGCTTTTACCCTTAAGGTCTATCTCTACAATGCCAGTGCTACAGACTAGTCGTATTAAGTCTCTTTTAGCTTTTTTCCCTCGGCAAGCTATGCAGCTACGCTCGGGCGTGTGTCTTTGCGGAGGGATTTGCTTTTTAGAATTACCCTTCAATCTCGTCTTCCTCAGAGTAGCTGATCGGTCTTGGACGCGTTTTCTTAGGTCTGCTTTTGCCTTTTTGCAAATCTGTCTCCTTTTTGCCGCTCTTCTTCTTTGCCTTATCTGTCCTTGCTGGTAGTATGTCCTCAGCGAACCTAATTTGGCGGGGTTCTGCAGATTTGGTTGGTGAGGCAACCTCCGAAGCTAGAACAAGCTCAAGGTCGGTTGAAGCTGTAGCTATTTCTGCTCCCTCCTCTTCACCGACTGGTTCCGATTCATCGGTTACACCTGCTTCGCTTAAGGGTATTGGAATATTGAGTTCGTCTACGGCGACGAGTTCGGGCATAGACTCTTCTTCATCTGCCGTATCTACTGTTGCCAATGTAGCTTCTCTATCTAAACTGTCCCTTTCTGCTTCAAGTACTGATGCGCTCTTTATGTCAATTCGCCAGCCTGTTAGTTTTGCCGCTAATCTGGCATTTTGCCCTTCTTTGCCGATTGCTAGCGATAGTTGTTTGTCAGGAACAGTCACTATAGCGGTATTCTCTGTTTGATTGAGTTCGACGTTTGATGCCTGGGCGGGGCTGAGAGCATTAGCGATGAACACTGCCGGGCCATCAGACCATTCGACTACGTCTATCTTTTCGCCATGCAATTCATTCACGATATTCTGTATCCTAATTCCGCGCAATCCGACACAGCAACCCACAGGGTCAATGCCCTCTTGCCTTGCTGCTACGGCCACTTTGCTTCGATAGCCTGCCTCGCGAGCTATTGACTTTATGTCTATAGTACCGCCATATATTTCTGGGATTTCCAGTTCGAAAAGCCTTCGTAACAGGTTGCGGTGCGAGCGAGACACTAATATCTGGGGTCCTCTGGCGGCCTTGGTTACTTCTAGGACGTACACTTTGAGCCTTTGCCCAATACGATAGCGCTCATTGTGCACCTGTTCGCTAACGGGAAGTATTGCCTCAGCTTTGCCTAAATCGATGTGAATTTGCTCCGGATTGATGCGTTGCACCATTCCAGTAACGATGTCTCCCTCTTTGCCAGTGAATTCCTCGAAAATTGCGTGATGCTCCGCCTCATGCAATCGCTGCAATATAACTTGCCTTGCCGTCTGCGCAGCAATACGCCCAGCATTTGGGGGCGTGGATTCTATACTTATAATGTCGTTAATCTGGGCATTTCTGTCGATCTTTTGGGCTTCGGAGAGGGATAGCTCATGAAGCAGGTCAGCCGGCTTTTCAACCACTGTCTTCCTGACATAGACTTTGACTTCGCCAGTGTTAGGATTTATCTTTGCTGAGATGTCTTGACCAGCGACAAAAGCATCTTTTCTGTAAGCGGAGACCAGTGCTGACTCTATTGCTGACAGCACCACTTCTTTAGGCAAATGCTTCTCAGCCGATAGTTGGGTAAGTGCAACCATGAATTCAGTCTTCATCGAATACCACTCCCCGTTTTTGTTTCCTCAACAAAAAAGTGGGAACTAGCCCCACTTTTCGTTGCACTCTTAAGTTATGCCGTTAGTATAACATAGCTATAAGCAAAATGCAAATTCAAGCACTATTGATTTTTTCACCCCCTGTATTTAAACCCAGCTTGTTTGGTGTCTGGTATATTTTACTCTGGTGGTAAGCTACCAAAACGGCGTTGGCGTTGGCTATAGGCAGCAAGGGCTTCGTCGAGTTCTTTTTTGCCAAAATCTGGCCATAAAACCGGCGTGAAATATATCTCAGCGTAGGCGGACTGCCATATCAGGAAGTTACTCAGCCGCATTTCGCCACCGGTGCGAATTATTAAGTCAGGGTCAGGGATATCACCAGTGTGAAGATACTGGCGGAAAATCCTTTCATTTATCTGCGGTGGCGAAATGCCATCAGAAATAAGATTCCTTACTGCCTCGATAATCTCATCTCTGCCCCCGTAATTGAAAGCCAGACTGACAGTTATTCGTTCGTTATTTTGAGTCAGCTCCAGGCCTCGCTTTACTATCTCCTGTAGCCTGAGCGGCAGTCCGTCAGGCTTACCCAGGTGGCAAATTCTTATACCATTGTCCTGGGCAAATTTGATTCCTTGATCAAGCCCTTTCTCCAGTATTTTAAATATCCCATTTATCTCTCGTTTCGGTCGGTTCCAGTTCTCGGTGGAGAAAGCATATAGCGTGAGATAGAAAATTTTGTATTTAATGAAGATTTCTACTACATTTTGAGCCGTGTCGACTCCTTGCTTGTGTCCAGCTAATCTGGGCAGGCCACGTTGCTTTGCCCAACGACCATTGCCATCCATGATGATGGCTACGTGCTGAGGCATATTTTCTAAATTTGGCGGTTTAATCATTTTCTGGTTTTGTAACGCCCAGCCTCTCGAGTTTTTCTTTCAGTTCCTTTCTCTTCGCCTCATCAAGCTTAACTGGGTTAGGCTGAGTTCGGTAATGTGGTTCGAGTAGTATCATTTTTTCCGGCCCCAGGTCTTTAGTCAGGCAGGCATGAGAACCGACGATGGAGTTTGGGCCGATTTTGATGCCGGGCATGACGCTGGCGTTGATTCCAGTTTTGGAATTGTCGCCGATGATTGCTCCGAACTTATCACGTCCAGTATCTATAGATTCATTCCCAGACGTAACTGAGACATTCTGCTCGTCAAAACGGAAGTTGGCCAGGACGGTGCCGGCGCCGAGGGAGCAACCTTTGCCTATTATGGAGTCACCTATGTAGCTGGAATGTATCCAACAGCCGTCGTCGATATAGGAACATTTGACCTCTGTAGAGTAGCCGATGACACAATCGGCTCCGATATGGCTGTAGTCCCGCACCAGGACATTATTGCCTATTATGGAGTCTGGGCCAATGTAGGCGGGCCCTCTTATCACCGCGTTTTCCATGACTCTAACGTTGTCACTTATAAAAACCTTGCCCTCAATGGTGGCTTTTCCTGAAATATGAGCCGAAGTTGAAATTCTTGGCTTGCTTATATCAAGGAGATATTTGACCGCATCGAAGACGTGCCAGGGATATTTTATAGGTGCCCAGAAGTCCGCGTAGGAGATAACCTTGATTTTATTTCCATCCTTGACCATGTTGTCCAGTGCACATTCGTAGACATCATCCTTATTCGTTTTGACTTTTTTGATGTATTCCAGGAGTTTTCCGGGGTCTGTATGAAGATGAACCAGGATATTTACCAAATTGCTTGGCTCCTGACCCGGTTTTGGCTTTTCCACAATGTGTTTGAGCTCATTTTGTGAGTTTATAACCAAATAGCCACCGGGGAAATATCCTTTAGTCTGGTAACCGAGCATATAGGAGGCTGCAGATTTCCTTTTTGTCTCCTTAATAAGGCTGGTATATACTGAAGCCGCAAAAATATCGTTAGGGTTCACTATCAGGATAGCTCCATCCATGAAGGATGCGGCGCCTTCTAATGCATCGGCGATGCCCAGAGGTTGTTTTTGCAGAGCTAGCTCAATTTTAGCACCGGAGACAGTTTTAGTTATTTGTTCTATTTGTCTCACGTTTGCTGGATTGCCGATGATAAGGAACTGATTTATACCAGCCTGTTTGGCTGCTTCCATCTGATGCTGAAGTAGTGTTTTGCCCAGGAAATTTATCAGGAATTTGTCCTCAGTTATAGGGAACATCCTTTTACCGATGCCTCCACAAAGGAATATTGCTTTCATGTTTTTGTCTCCCAACTATACTGTAAAGTAAAAAAGGCTTTCCAGCTTATTTTAGTCTAATTTTAAACCTTTCGACGTTGTCAAGCTACCGGCAATTTAACTAATTTGTGGCGGCATTAATTTCTCTAAGAGTCTTTATTGCTCGAGTGAGACTGGCAGAAGCCAGGTGCTTCAGTGTTTTTAGGATGATTTCACTATGCCAGTCGAAAGAGAAGTCATCGAGTTCGGCTATAAACTGTGGTATGCCGCTTTTGTTTATGAAATTATGTAACCATTCAATCTGTCGATTATCAAGTTTCCGGAAAAGGCGGTGCGTCCAGCAGCCAATTTGCAGTTCTTTGCCCGCTCTGGCTTGCCACTCCTTCTGATATGCAGCCAGTCTGGATTCAGAGAAGTCATGAGCTCGAAGTGCTCTATGGAGAGTATCAGCGGCTATGTCAGCGCATAACAGTCCGTAATATATGCCACCACCGGTGGTTGGTTTAACCTGTCCGGCTGCCTCCCCGACCACCAGAATCCGGTCGGTGTATGTCCTGGGGAGGGGGCGGAGGGGAATAGCCCCATAACTCGGGATAACTTCGGTTGAGGTTATGTTGCCTTGAGTTTTAAGGCATGATAAAAATTTGTTTAAGTGTTGTTCGGGCTGTTGGTATGTTAATAGTCCAGCTAGACCTCTATTTTCACTAGTGGGTACCAGCCAGGCAAAACCGCCAGGAGCCAATCTCTGGTCGAAATAAATTTCCACCTCGTCAGGGTTAGTCATGTTTACCTCGGCTTGAGCCCCGATGACGAAATGTTTTATCTCTCCTAAACCGAGTCTACACGGCAGAGATGAACCGAAACCTGTGGCTATGACCGCTGTCTCGGCTTCAAATAGTCTTCTTTGTTCTCTATAATTTACTGAGACCTGGAGGTTCTCGACTCCAGCTTGTATATCAGTCACCTGTGCACCGAAAAGGTAACAGACACCGGATTCCTGAGCACGGTCTGCCAGCGCCAGGTTAAGCGATGGCCTGTCAATGATGTAAGCCACCTTATGGTTCCTCCACAGTTTCAGCGGTTTGCCTGAAGGTGCGAAGAATTTGGCTGAGCTAACTTGTCTAAAAATTAGGTTACTATCAAGCTGCAGCAAATTTAGGCATTCTTTGCTAACAATACCGGTGCAGCAAACATCCTGTCCGGCAGATGCCTTCTTTTCCAGGACGAGCACCTTGTAGCCGAGCTGGGCTAATTTCCCGGCTAGATAGCTGCCAACTGCCCCCGCGCCGATTATTATAGTGTCATACACAACTTTGTCCCCTAAACTGTCTGATATTTTTGAGCTGCCTGAGATGGTAGTAGCATTTTTGTAAACATGAGTAAGAACCGCTATGGGGTAACGACATTGATATATAACCTGAGGGGTTCATCCAAATAAGGTTCAGTCTCACCGTTTTTGTACAGGTAGAAATCGACTCTCTGTCTTTCACCGGCGATTTGAGGAGTGAAGCTGATTTTCTGCTCCCATTTTTGCCCATGTGCCAGCGTACCTATATTTGCCTCTCCAACTTCGATGCCGTCTATGTTGATGTTGACCCTGTAGCTTGCTGGCTGATATTCGTGGTTGATTACGCCGAGTACTATGTCAACAGCTTCACCTGAAATTGCTTGCTTTGGATAGTCCTGAGCCTTGCTCTCTGCACCCAGAATATAAAATTCAGTGAATTTTTCGCCTTCATTTGGCGTAACCGCCAGATAAATAATGGAGCCCAACGTAGCCACTATGGCTACAATCAGGAAAATAGATAAAGCTTTATTCAGCTTAGTCATAGCATTCGGTCAGTCAAGCCGATTTTCAGAAACGGCTCAGCGTTAGAGGTAGTTATAGCAAATAGTGAACTCTGATTGCTAGGTTCCATTATAGATTTAATACCATTATATTAGGGGACTGTCCAGCTTGCAATCTTTGATTCTATCCTGGGTTGTGGTTAGCGGATTTTCTGGTTGAGGTATTCGCTATATTTTGCCAGATTAGCGAAAGCTGTGGCAGCTTTGTGTGGCATATCGTAGCACACGGAGTTCATGTCCGCTAATGTCCGGACTATTTTTCTCGTCAGGTTGGCGGCAAAAGCCATCGGCTCGGAGGCGACTATGATAGGTTTTTTGTACTTATCGGACAAGTCATGGAACTTGTCGAAGATACCGGCTATCCCTGAAACGAGAACCTCACGGAGGCGTTCCCTATCACCTTCTTGGGCAGCAAGTGCGAACTGCTCCATAGGTAAGGCAGGCATTAATCCCAAAAAGATGACTCCATCAACTACAGGACAGCGTAGAATCACCTCAATGCATCTCATTACAGGGTCTCCGAAGACGCCAGCGACCAGGTCAACAGGGTTGCCTCGATTCCACCATGCTGGCATGAAGCTATCCAATTCACTAATGGTCTCGGTAGGCAGGGAGACTACATCCAGCCCTAGTCTGGCACAGGCATCGGCAGCCAGAACTCCCCATCCACCGCCGGCAGTAACTATGCCGACCCTTCGACCTCGGGGTAACGGGTGGCACATTAGTGCAATGCCGGTGTCGACAAGTTCGTCCAGACTGGTTACCTTTATTACACCGGATTGCTTGCACATGGCGTCGAACAGGGTGTATGAGCCGGCCAGAGACGCGGTATGCGACCTTGCAGCAATAGCTCCGGCTGGCGTTTCACCGGCCTTAAGCAGTACAATCGGTTTTTTCTTACTTACCTCCTTGGCCGTCTCAAAGAATCTGCCGCCGTCCTTGAAGCCTTCTATATAGCTGAGTATGACCTTAGTCTGCGGGTCGTCAGCTAAATATCTGATGTAATCATGTGAGTGGATGTTTGCTTCATTACCGCTGCTGACGCATTTGGCACAACCGAAGCCACTGTCTATCGACAGACGCATTATGGTTCCGACTATGTTTCCACTCTGAGAGACTATGGAAATGGGACCGGGGCGGGGGAAAATAGGTGGCATCTCGGGGCAGAACCTGTGATGGGGGTTGACAATACCGTTGGAGTTTGGCCCCATAAATCTCAGGCCAGTGCTGTTGGCTATCTCGACCATCTCTTGCTGTAGCTTTTGTCCTTCTAATCCGACCTCGGCGAAGCCAGCGGTTATGACCAGTGCCACTTTTATGCCCTTGGTGGCACATTCCCTTAAGACGGCGGGTACGCCCGATGGAGGTATCACGATGACAGCCAGGTCTGGTGTTTCGGGGACTTCGCCAACGCTCTTGTATACTTTTAGCCCCAGTACCTCCTCTTTTTTAGTTGGATTTACCGGATATATTTTTCCTTTAAATCCACCTGTTACGATGTTGGCTAGTATGCGGAAGCCCCACTTTCTGGGATCATTGGTGGCTCCCAGAAAGGCAATGGAGCCCGGCTCAAACATAAGTTTGAACTTTGATATAAGGTCGGCTGATTCGTTGTTCAATTTTAGCTGGCGTTTCTTGTTGCTCTGAAGTCTGTCTTGAAAAGGTCGACTTATATTGTAGCAACAAAGTATACGTGAGGCAAATTCGATGCAGTAGGGACTTTACCTATTATTCTGGGCGATAGCGACCTGGCGAGCTCGGTGTGGGTGTCGGGTTTTGGGTAAATCATACATGGTGTTTGCTCGGCATGACGAAAGTTGAGCTCAGAAAACCGGCAATTTTCTGCTCGATGATAGGATACCATAGCCAGAACGTAATATGAGTTCCTGGGAGCCACATAATTGAAGGTTTATGACATGCTTCCCAGAAATCTAGCGTAGCTTCTTTTGGTATGGTCGTGTCCCAGAGCGCATTCAACATGAGCACCGGACGTCCACGGAGATACGGAGCGAAGGTCAGGGCATCGGTTAAATAGCAATGTTTAACTGGCGTAACATTCTCAAAGCCCTTCTCGGCTATATCAGCGAGGTATTGGGGATAGTGACTGCGGATTTGGTGGCATTCCTCCTCGGTGCAGCCATGCCCTTTAACCAGAGACTCGTTCTTGGTAATCCAGGTGATTTTTTCCGAGTTTCCCCCGGAGATTATAAATACCCCTGCCTTGATGCGTTTATCCAGACCCATGGCTATGGATGAAACGAATCCACCGAGACTTATTCCGATTACTCCTATTTGCTCTTTATCCAGTTCCGGTCTGGTGTTTGCCCAATCTATTATCTGGCGAACTTCTATTACCGAAGCCCTGTAGCCTTCGAACCACTCATCGGGGGTGAGGATTAGGGGAAGCCGGTTTTTCATAACTTCCGGCATGCGGCTGGAATGAAACACCAGATATAAGATGAAGGAGGCTATGCCCTTTTTCGCCAGAGTCCGTGCCATGAATCTGCATGGGATTAAGCTGCGGTCACCCCATCCGTGAACTATAATAGCTAACGGGGCACGGTCTGCATGCCGCGGCTGAAAATATTCGCCCAGGACCGTGTTGTTCTCTTCATATTGTGTGGAGTGAGCAGAGGGGAAGTCGGTTGCATAACGAAACCATTTTGAGGTGGTTTCTTTGATATGCACATTGGCACGCAGCTCTTTGCTCTGATAGCTATACGGGTTCATATTCGAGTTCGAAAATTTTTAAAATAACAGTCAGGCTTTCAAGGTGGGAAGAGGTGGGCGGACAAGCAACACCGGCTTGGGAGAGCCCTCGATAATTTTGGAGGCAACGCTGCCATATGCCCACTTGGTTATGCCTGAAAAGCCATGAGTTGTCAGGGCTATCAGGTTAACTGACTTCTTTTCGCTGTATTGGAGTATGGTCTCAACCGGTTTTCCTATCAGAAATGCTGAATTGACCTTTACACCTTTGCCTGCCAGGGCAGTTTCCTTTTTGTTTAAATAGCGCTCCGCTTCTCTCTCCATCATAGCCATGAAGTCTTTCTCGTATTTCTCCCTGTCTATGTAAGCAGCTAGTTGAGGTAGCTTTGCCTGCTCGATGACCCGGAGAAGAGTTACTTCACAATTCATGCTTTTGGCTAACTTCTCTGCATAGGGGATTATAGCCTCGGAAAAGACTGAGCCGTCCAGAGTTATCAGAATCTTCTCTAGTTTGTCGTCGGCGGGCGCCTTGCCTGGTTGGCTTGACCTTACCAGAAATACCGGTATGTTTGACCTTTGCACGACTTTGCCAGCGATGCTTCCCAGGGGCCAGTTACTTATACCGCCGTGACCGTGAGTGGAGATGACAATTAAACCGATTTTGTTTTTCTCGGCGAAATTTATGATTGAGGCGGCAGGGTCGCCCTCGATACATAATGACCGCGTCTTTACTCCCAGCGATTGGATTTTCTCGGCTCTTCTTTCAATATATTCTGCCAGGGCTCGCTCCAGAGGGTCACCCGGCAAACAGACTGTCATCAGGACAACTTCGCTCTTTAATTTCCGGGCTAATCTTTCAACGTAGGGCATAGCCTGCTCGGCCACTTCGGAACCATCCAGCGGGACAAGTATTTTTTCGTACATCTACACTAAACCTCCTTTTCGGTGCCGGTATCGAATTCCGGAAACCGAAGTTCGAAATTTTTCTACAAGCCTCTATATATTAACTTCAGAGGATGGTTTTGGCAACTTTCCTCTTTTGAGTCCGTTTAAGGTAAAGCAATTATCTGTTGGCAGATGTGCTCTTGTCTGATATACTAACGGATTAAAAATACAGAGCGGGAGGTGAACATGAAGGATTCTGGTTCTCTGGCTAGCAGAATGATGAGAGCGGCAAAGCTGAAGGTTGACCTCTACGAGGAGGTGGAGGCAGATACCAAAGCCACCATGCCAGCCATGTGGGTGGTGGTGATAGCAAGCGTGGCTACCGGTATAGGCGCAGGCATTGCTGGGATAATTGCTGGGAATGGTGCTATGGCTTTTATCTGGGGCCTGCTGGGTGGTCTGGCTGTGGCTCTGGTTGGCTGGCTTGCCTGGGCAGGTATTACTTATCTTCTGGGAACCACTGTGCTCAAGGGGCCAAATACTTCTGCCACTTGGGGGGAACTGCTAAGGACTATCGGCTTTGCCCAGTCACCGGGTGTGCTGAAAATTCTTTCATTTATTCCGTTTTTGGGTGGGCTGATTTCTCTTGCTGCCTCTATATGGGTGCTGATTACTACAGTCATCGGTGTCAGGCAGGCGCTTGATGTTTCTACCGGCCGTGCTATCGCTGTCTGCATCGTGGGCTGGCTTATCTATTTTGCGCTTGGGCTTCTACTCGCTTTCCTGCTTCACATGTCCTTGTTCTAAAACCTGTCAAAGTCAATTAGAATAGGCACTCCTCACTTTCCGGGGAGTGCCTCTCATTTTCTTAGCTTCGGTGTGGTTTATGGCTAAAGGCAAGGTGGCTGCTGTATGAGGCGAACTGCCTCAGTGGGAGATACTTCAGCCCGGGCTGCTGAGAAAGCTTCGACTTCGCCACAGCTCAGAAACTCTAAATCTTGAGCATCAAATCCCAAGAAATATCGAAATTCAAACCCTCTAAATTCTAAACAGCCAATGTTATTTCATTGCTGTCATTGAGCCCTTCGCTGTTTTCATCAAGCTCTTTCTACCGCTGAGTCTGTCGGGGAATGCCCGCTCAGGATAAACTCCGCGTGGCAATCTCAAACCCAACTCCACCTCAGTCTTAAAGGTGGTATAATAAGCTTCGGGGTGTAACGTGATGGCCAAGTATATAGTTGCCCATGATGTAGGCACCAGCGGAAATAAGGCGGTTCTGGTGGATGACGGGGGACGTGTCCACGGAAAGTGCTCCGAGCCTTACAAGACCTACTACCCCAGGCCAGGATGGGCGGAGCAAGAGCCTTTGGACTGGTGGAAGGCGGTAACAAGGACGACAAGGCTTCTTCTGGAACAGACGGGTGTGTCACCCAAAGACGTGTTATGTGTCACCTACAGCACACAGATGCTCGGCATCATCCCCATGGACTCAAAACAAGGGCCGTTGAGACGTGCCATAATCTGGCTTGATAACCGGGCTGGGGAGCAGGCGGAACGGATGATGAAAAAGTTTCTCGGTCCCCGTATCTTCGCTTTGATTGCCGGCACTGCCTTGTGCGGCAAGGATGGCATGCCCAAGTTGCTCTGGCTAAAGGCGGAAGAGCCCGATATTTATAACCAGATGTGCTGTTTCCTTGATGTCGCCGGTTATCTTTTCTATCGTAGCACGGGCAACATGGCCATGGAATGGGCCGGTGCCTCGGTTTTCGGTATTGACCTGAAAAAGAAGACGTGGCTAAACAGTATTTTCGGATATGTCGGTCTTGACCCAATGAAATTTCCGCCTCTAGTTCGATCGATTGACAAAGTGGGCGAACTTACGAAAGAAGCTGCCAGGGGATACGGGCTCCTGGAGGGCACGCCGGTCATCGCCGGCTCTGGGGATGTCACCTGTGCTGCGGTTGGCTCTGGTGCCGTTGGTGAGGGCGATGGTCATGTCTATCTGGGAACATCTGGCTGGGTGGGTGTGGTCACCAGGCGCATAGTGCAGGGTAAATGCGGAGCCGCCACGATTCATGCGGCAGACCCTAAAAAGAGCTTTCTATTGGCCGAAACCGAAGCTGCCGGTGGTTGCATACAGTGGATTGCTGATGAGTTCTACAAAGCCGAAAAGAAGGACCCGAATATACCCAATGTCTATGCCCTTATGGATGACGAAGTTGACAGGATTGCGCCCGGTTCCAATTATTTGCTCTTTACGCCCTGGATTTATGGAGAGAGGGCTCCGATAGACGATTGTTATGTTCGTGCCACATTTCTAAACTTGAGTGCTGAGCATACCCGTGAACACCTGCTGCGGGCTGTCTATGAAGGTGTGGCTTATAACATCAGGTGGATAGTGGACATTGTGGAAAAAGAATTCAAGTTCCCTTTGCCTCATCTAAGGTTCATAGGCGGTGGAGCCAAGGGCAAGCCCTGGATGCAGATTATGGCAGATATAACCTGCAGGAAGATTGAGGCTGTCTGCGACCCTCAAGAAGCCGGTGCGGTGGGGGCGGCGCTGATAGCGGCGGTGGGCCTCGGCATATATCCGGATTTTGAGTCGCTGAAAAAGGTGGTCAAGGTAGACAGGGCGTTTGAGCCTCAGCCGGAAAATTCCGAGATTTACGAAACCCTGTTTCATTCCTACCAGGAAGTTTACAGTGACCTGCGGAATTTCTATAGAAAGCTGAACAAGGAAAGATTCGACAAGGCAACATGTGAAGGAGGTGTTTAGATGGAAATGCAGGAAATCTTAGGTCTTCCCATAGCTCTGCCTGATGGTGTGGATTATGATGACTACATTATCGGAACGTACATTGTTTCATACCCGGCAGCTCTGCCTGTTCCCATAATTGCGCCCTTCCTGGCTATCGAGCAGAGCACGGGCACCTGGTTGCCGGTGCCGGGCGAGACTCCCGAGGTACGCTGCCAGCATATCGCCAAGGTGATTGGCGTTTATGAGATGCCCGACTACGAGGCCACCGTGCCCCCTAATTTGCAGAACAGACAGTGGTTTGTTCAGGTAGCTTATCCGGAGGTCAACATCGGCGAGCAGATACCCATGCTACTGACCACGGTGGTGGGCAATATCTCTATGGGTGGCGATATCAAAGTGGTGGATATCCGTTTACCGAAGAAATATGTCGACGGTTTCCAGGGGCCTAAGTTCGGTGTAGATGGTATCCGAGAAATTTTGGGAGTTCCGAAACGGCCTCTGCTTAATAATATGATAAAGCCGTGTACCGGTTATACGTGTGAAGTCGGAGCTGAACTGTTCCGGAGAGCAGCGGCTGGCGGCTGTGACATCGTCAAGGACGATGAGCTGATAGCCGATGCTTCATTCAATTCGGCGCTGGAACGTGTCAGGTGCTATATGGAAATCGAGAAGCAGGTCTATGAGGAAACAGGTGAACATACGCTGTACACTGTGAACGTAACCGACAAGATACCCAAGGTCTTCGAAACTGCCAGGCGTGCCGTGGAGCTGGGCGCTAATGCCGTTATGATTAACTATCTAGCTGTCGGTTTTCCGGTTATGCAGGCACTGGCTGAAGATCCGAGCATCAATGTTCCTATTTTAGCGCACATGGATGTGGCTGGTGCTTTTTACATGTCGCCATATCATGGCATGAGCTCTCACCTTGTACTGGGCAAGCTGCCCCGTCTGGCTGGTGCTGATGTCGTTGTCATTCCTGCACCGTATGGCAAAGCGCCGGTTATAGATTATAAGTTCAAGAATGCTGCCAAGAATTTATCGTTCCCGCTGTATAATCTGAAGCCGACATTCCCCATGGCGTCCGGCGGCATCACCCCGTCCATGGTGCCACAGGTGGTGGCGGACCTGGGCAATGATATAGTTATAGGCTCCGGTGGAGGCATTCATGCTCATCCTCAGGGCCCAATCGCTGGCGGTAAGGCATTCCGGCAGGCAATCGATGCCACCATGCAGGGCATTCCAGTGGCGGAATATGCCAAGGAGCATGAGGAATTGGCGATTGCATTGAAGGAGTGGGCAGACCCCTTCAGCAAAGGTGTCAAAATTTGAAAGGAGTAGAGAAATGTCCAAAGTTACAATTTTAGGTGGCAGTGGGATAGTTGGAAGCATAGCCGCTGAGACGCTGGCTTCAAGCGGGGTATTTTCTGAAATAACGGTGGCTGATATTAATTTTGCCGCGGCAAGGAAGCTGGTTGGGAAACTCAAGGGAGCTAAACTCTCTGTCGCTGAACTTGATGCCGACAATCCCCAGAGCATAAGAAAGGCAATAGGCGGCTCGGCCGTTGTCCTGAACTGCGTTGGGCCATTCTACAAGTATGGGCCTATCATACTGAAGGCGGTGATAGAAGCCAGGATAAACTATGTTGATGTCTGCGATGATTTCGATGCCACTGAGAAACTTCTGGCTATGGATGATAAGGCTAAGAAAGCTGGCGTTTCGGCGCTCATCGGGATGGGAAGCTCTCCAGGCGTGGCAAATGTTCTGGTCAGGTTCTGTGCAGATTCTCTACTTGAGCAGGTTGAGGCGGTAGACATATACCATGCACATGGCGGCGAGAAGGTTGAAGGGGCGGCGGTGGTGAAGCACCGCATTCATTCCATGAAGGTAGATATACCGATGTTCCTTGATGGCAAATTTACCACGGTGAATCTGTTTGAGGACAGTGGGAAGGCGTTGGAGGAGGAGACCGAGTTTAAAGATGTGGGTACATACAGTGTATATGGCTATCCGCATCCTGAGACCATAACCCTGCCCAAATATTTAAAGGGCGTTAAGAGGGTAACCAACCTGGGGCTGGTGCTGCCGCCGGCTTATGCCGAGCTGATAAAGGGAATGGTAAGGCTGGACATAACGGATGAGAAGCCGATTGAGGTGCAGGGTCATAAGGTTATCCCCTTGGAATTTGCCGTCGCCTATATACTTTCCCAGCGGCAGAGATTGCTGAAAGAGGCCGGTATTGACCAGCCTATGGGTTGTCTCAAGATTGTGGTCAAGGGGTACAAGGATGGCGGGAAGAACACTTATATTTTCTCGATGTCGTCGAGAGGTCAGGGCATGGGTGAAGGGACAGGCATCCCCGCGGCTATAGGCGCCATACTTATGGGCACCGGAAAGATTACAGAAAAAGGTGTCTTGCCACCTGAGGCATGTGTTAATCCCATGGACTTGCTTGGGCTTGCCAAGACTAAAGTGAAGGCTGCTGCCGGTAGAGGCTTCCCTATTGCCATTGAGCATATAGATAAAGACGGCAAATCGCAGAAGGTAAATCTGTTTAGCTAAAGGTGAGGAGGTGGTTATGGCGATGTCTAAGAGACCTGTTCCTGTTGAGGTGAATGCTCCTCTGAAGAGAGCGTCTCCTGAAGATATCAATAGGGGGTGGATAAGAATTTCGAAGGAACTCAGAGGTGGTATCTCAAGTCGTTCCTATGTGGAAGTGGAGGCAAATAACAGGAGGATATGGTGCCGAATATTGGGTACACCTGGTGAAGGAGGGTGTGTCAAAATGAGTGAGTGGTACAGGGAACTGCTGGGATGGACAGACTTACCAACTGAGAACGTCCATTTAAAATTAAAAGAAGTCGGTTTCGGAGGAAGAATTAAAGCGTGGCATTCACATCCTGATGATGTTGTCCCAGTTGGCATAGGACTTGGCTTTATGAGCGTAGGTCTAGGTGCACTTGGTTTCTTTGTCACCTTTTTCCCACTTATTCCTAAGGAAAACTGTTGGTTAGCACCATTACTACCGACTTTGGCAACAGTCTTTGTATCTATCTCGATAATCGTAATAGCCTTTGGTTTCAGTATGTTGTTTATGCGCAAGCTGCCGACCGAGTAATTTTTGAGTCTAAAGTAAGTGACTTTTCAGGTTCGTGTTCTTGGGCAAGGCTTCAACCTCGTCCAGTTAGGGTCGCATCTATTAGTGTTCTGTGTGGCTTATAAACTTGGCAAGCTATGTAGACTTAGAGCGGAAATAAAAATAAAGCATACCAAGAAAGATGAGCAATAGGAGTACCCATAGTACCCAGATGGGCCAGTGCAAGACATCGACTAAAGCTGCCAAGATGATGAAGATGATTACTAGTGCAATTACTAAATCTTTCATCAAGCCCAATTTTACAATCAGTGTACAATATAGTCAACAAGAACCTGACAGAACCTCTAGAGCACTGTCCCTACATTGAAAACAGGTTATTATCTCGGCAAGGAAATCCATGAATATCCGTGAGGCCATCCGTCGACGCATCAGCGTTCGTCACTACAAATCACAGCCGGTACCGGAAGAAATCCTGCAGTCTGTGGTTAAATTCGGTGCAAGCTCCGTGGCTCTGGACGATAAGATTAAAATCCGCTTCCATCTAATCGAGGAGGGCAGGCAAGTGGCGGAGCGGATGATGTATTTAACTGGCGCGCGATTTCTTTTCGGCTCGTCGCCGCACTTTATCATAGCCACATCTGAGGAAAAGCCGTTGTTCATGCTGAATATGGGCTTTTGCATGGAGCAAATGATACTCTTTGCCACCGAGCAAGGTCTGGGCACCTGCTGGATAGGCGGCTTATTCACTGAGGAACGTATTGGTACCTTACTGGGGTTGGAGAAAAATGAGCGTGTTATAGCATTGACTCCGATTGGCTATCCTGATACCTCGTTTTACGGTCGAATGACGCATGATCTGATTGAGCTGGGGGCGGCGAATTTTGGTCGCAGGAAGCCGTTGAAGCAAATAGTCTTTGGCTCTGAATGGGGCTCGCCGCTCGAGACTGAAGGCAGTGAGCTCATCGAAGCTCTGGAATGTGCTCGTCTGGCGCCGTCCTGGGTTAACGTTCAGCCGTGGCGTTTTTTGGTGAATGGGAAGGAAATAATAGCTGTGGCAGATGCCAGCGGGAGGTATAGCAGCGTTCGCGATGGCAAGCATTATTATCGTCTGGACGTGGGCATCGCCATGTCGCATTTCTTTCTGGCGGCTAAAGAGATGGGCTGGGACGGAAAATGGCAGGTCACCGGATTTGATGTAGCGCAGGTGGCAAGCGAATACGCCATCCCCGCGGGCTACGAGGTGCTCGGTATTTATAGAAGAGCGTGAAGCTCCACAGCTCTCGGAATTTATTTTTTAGCTAATTTCACGCACAGGGCGAACAAGACCAGCAGATAGGCTATCAGTCTTATTACGATAAGGAAGACGGTCAGACCTGCGGCAAGCCCGAGCAGCGTCATAATAAGATGTGATATGGCAAAAAGGCCGAAGGCTATACCTATATAAAGAGCGGCATCGCCCTTCTTCTTAGCGTAAGCCCAGATGCCTAAGGCAAGTATTATGACGCAGAGCACAAAATTGATTGTGGTTATCGGGTCCCAGGTCATTTGTGTATGTCTTTTTTCATGATTCAGGTCAATACGCAATTCAACTTGGGAGAACGTCCAATTGTGACCGTGGGGAAAGTATATCAGGCCTGGATGAGGGGCACAATTTGTTGATACCCTGTTATCCACTTAGCCTCGTGGCTATATCTCTCGGACATGAAATATCGGTGAGATATGTGTTATCCTTTTAAGTGTACTGTTAATTCAAAGGGGTTGCTGGTGTAATGAATAATCGGATTATGAAGCGATTATCAATTGTGCTCGCCGTTGCGCTGTGTCTGCAGCTTGGCTTTGCTGGTTCAGTTAGCTCAGCCGCTGAGAGCGCTGCTGCTGTCAAGGAGTTGAATTTCGTTTTTCTTCACGGTGCCAATGGCAATGCCTGCGGTCCGCAACTTCTGTCTGACACTATCGTGGAACAGATACCCTCCTATATCCTTCAATATGAGCAAACCAATCCCGGCATCAAGATTCATGTCAATACTATGAATCGATGCTATCCGAGCGATGTGGATATAGAGACCTGGGCACAAAACATTGCTGACAGCGTTGATAAGTATCTGCCCGGCGATGGCAAGATAATCTTTATCGGGCATAGCATGGGTGGCAAATCGGCTCTCTATGCCGTAGCCAACAATATCGGCAACCTGGCTGAAAGGACGGCACTTGTAGTCACTATTAATAGCCCGATTAAGAGCCTGGATAGATATGCTGTGGCTGGTGGAGGGTCCTTTGTCACCTATTGCCGCGCGGCTTTGTGGAATACTACCCGGGGCGCTTGTATGTCAGTGGCGACCTACGATAGCTCTGAAGACGGTAAGTGGGTAGGTCAGAACAGGCACTGGTTGGCTTTTATATCGGGCGAAAACGCACCGTTGAGCCCTCAGTTTGATTATGGCGGAGTTGACCCTTATCCCAGAGATATGGATGATGGCGCTTTGCCGATGTCGGCTCAATACTCTGACGGCGCCGATGTAATCTACTATGGTGAGTACGGACATAGCGAGTTCCACTTTATAAAAGGGCTGGCTGATTTCATGGCGGGGGAGATTTTGCAATACATCTTCGGTGGCACCATAGAATGCCCGGTTTTGTCCCGGGATGGTGACTTGCAACACAAGGCAGGCTCGCTTCTGGGAACGGATTTCTGGCAGGATATCATTGGTGATGTTCTTGGCAAAAGCAGCAGGATATGGCATTGGAATCCGTCATATGTAAAATGGCAGGAGTGGGAGGACATAGCGGAGTATTATCCACCGACTTATGAAAACGACCTGAGGAGCCGTTATGAAGTCAGCCTGGTAGATTCAGCAGCGATTTTAACCGGCATCGAAGAATTACGCTGGCTCAATCCAGACAATCCGGAGGATTGCCGGTTTTACCTGCTGACCAGAGCTGCCCCACGAAACTATATACAGGTTGACTGGAAAATTTATCGTCAGGGATTGTTGCCTGAGGGGACGAAGCGCAACCATTATGAAATCGAGTTAATAGCCGGCACGCCTTTGGCTGAGGTCTATAAGGCATCGTGGGAGACCAATAACCCGCGTGACTTGAGGGTGCAGGTGTGGTCGCAGGCTGAAAGGCCATTCCGCTGGTTCGAGGCTAACTGGAGGGTCTATTATCAGGAGAGCCGGTATAGAAAAATCATTGACGGGATTCCGGTATTGCCGGAGGCTGCTTCAACTAAGTGAAAATACTCGAAATTTCAGGCCCTAAGCACGGCTCTAGCCCTTAGGAAACGAAGCAGTCGCTCTTTTGTTACCGTGCCGACCACCTTATCTTCCTGTATCACTGGTATCTGTTCTATATCGTAGTCTTCCATCTGCTCAAACAGGTCTACCACTGGCTGGTCAGGTTTAGCTGTCTTGAGCCGGCTGGCGGGCGTCATTAAGTCACTGATGCGGGTTGAGCCCCAGCGTTTTTCCGGTATCTGTATATCACCCAGGGTTACGATTCCCTGCGGTTTGCCGTCCTCGATGACTATAAAACAGTGTTGCCCGGAGTTGATAATATATTCCCTGACCACTCCAAAAGTAAGTTGTTGTTTTATCTGGGTGTAGTCATCTGTCATCATGTCATGGGCTGTTATGCCGCGGAAAGCATCGCGTACCAGTACCTTGCGCCGGGCAGTAGTGGCGGCATCTGCCAGGAACCAGCCAAACACAATCGTGGCTACGCCGGCAAACAAATTACCGGGGCGAATTATGGCTATAATACCGATAACTATGAGCAAAAGGCCTATAACCTGTCCGGTCAGTGTAGCAATTCGTGTTGCCCGGCTGTAATCTTTCATTGTAAGCTGCAGCATGGCTCGCAGTCCCCTGCCACCGTCTAAAGGAAAAGCGGGAATAAGGTTAAACAGGGCAATCATGATGTTGAAGAAGAACAGCCATTGCATGAATTCGGCGGGCATTGGGTTTTCGGCGCCGGATAGAGCGTAGGAGAACGCGTAAAATATGAAGGCTATCAAAATGCTGGATACTGGCCCGGCTGCGGCAAAGATAAGCTCAGGGACCGGGCGGGTGTCCTGCTCAGTTATCCTGGGCACCCCGCCGAAGACGTACAGGGTAATGCTTTTTACCGGCATGCCTCTGTTGATGGCTACGTAGTTTTGGGCTAAGGCGCGGGCATACATTGAGGCAAGAAAAAGGAAGCTGGCAACTATCCCGTGTATAATGTTGAGCCATAGCGGGTAGAGTCCGTGGAACTGCTGCGCCAGTGCTATTACTATTAGAAGCAGGGCGGGCAACCAGGTGTAGTGCAGCCGAACCGGAACTCCAAAAACCTTGCCCAGATTTATATAACGCGGCATTTTGCCTCCTTTTACAGTATAAACGCTGGGGACAAATGAAACAAGGCTACGGCTGGTTTGACATGGATTGCCTTACACGGTATAAATGGTGAGCCTGGTGAATATGCGATAACTTCTTGATAGCTAAGGCATGAAGCGAAGGGAGGGAAAATATGTGTGACACTATCGTGGCTCTGGGTTCGGCTACCAGAGATGGCGCCACTCTGTTTGGCAAGAACAGCGACCGTGAGCCTGACGAAGTTCAGAATATAAAAATTTATCCTCGCCAGAAGCATAAAGGAGATGAAAAGGTAGAATGCACCTACCTGACCATACCGCAAGTTACTGAGACTGCCGGGATAATGCTCTGCCAGCCGTTCTGGATGTTCGGTGCTGAGATGGGCGCCAACGAATATGGCGTTGCCATTGGTAATGAAGCTCTGTTCACCAGAGAAAAACCGGATACAACTGGACTTACCGGTATGGACTTATTGCGTCTGGCTCTGGAGCGAAGCCGAACTGCCAAACAGGCGCTTGAGACCATCATCGAACTCCTGGAGAAACACGGGCAGGGTGGCAATTGCGGCTATCGCCAGAAATTCCTATATATGAACAGCTTCCTGATTGCAGACCGTCAAGAGGCATACGTACTGGAGACCGTGAAATCGTGGTGGGCATGGAAGCAAGCCAAAGATTTCTGGAGCATATCGAATATCATATCTCTGGAGAAGGACTTCGATGCCTGCTCGCCCGGGTTAATCGAGAATGCGGTTAAGAGGGGCTATTGCAAGAGCAAAGCCGAGTTTAATTTCCGCAAGTGTTATTCCGACAGGATAATAACCTGGGGCGCAAGGGGAGCACCGCGTCAGGCACGTTCCCGCGAAATGCTTTTACAGAAAAAAGGTGCCCTGACCACCGCTGATTTTATGGCTATTCTACGCGACCACAGCGGACTTACTGATTGGACTCCTGATAAGTCAGGCGGCACTATCTGCATGCACGCTGCCGATAAATTGATTCGTCGCAGTCACTCGGTGTGTTCCATGGTGGCGAAGTTAGGGAAGAAAGCGCAGTTCTTCTACACAACCGGTGCTGCCAATCCGTGTATTAGCCCGTACTATCCGGTTTTCTTTTCTGGCACGGTTAACCCCGCCGGATATGTGGAGGGTGGTTCAGATTATGATGCCCGGTCTTTCTGGTGGGAATGTGAAAAGCTGCATCGGCAGGCATTGTGGCACTTTGCGGATGCCCTGAGCGCAATACAGCCACAGATAGAAAAGTACGAAAATGAGATGATTTCCTCGGTGGAGAACGGTCGGGTATCGCTTAACCAGGAAACTGTCGATAAATACTTTACTAAAGCCAGGGATATGGTCAGAAAATGGGGTGCCAGTCTGGATACCTTGCCTGCGAAGAGACCGAAGTGGCTTTTCCATCGCTACTGGCAGAGTTACAATAAGCTCAACGGATTATAAATGGCAGGGATTCGAGAAATAAAAAACGAGCATGACTTTAAGAACAGTGTGGCAGTGATACGGGGCTCTTTTAAAACTGTTGCCGTTGAATTTAAATTGACGCAGGATAATTGTCCCACCCATCCCTCTCTCATGACGCTGGATAAATTGCTGGAACTTAAGAATAAGGCGCGACTGTTCGGACTGTTCCTGAACGATGTGCAGGTGGGTTTTGTAGCCATAGAGAAGGCAGATGACACACTTTATTACCTGGACAAGCTGGCTGTGCTTCCGGAATATAGGCACAAAGGCTATGGCGGGAAGCTGGTGGAATTCGTTCTGGATAATGTTAAAAAGCATAGAGGTGAAAGAGTTGCCCTGGGGATGATAAACGAGAGCGTAGTTCTAAAAAGCTGGTACCAGGAGCTGGGTTTCAAAGAGGCGGGGACAAAGAATTTTGAGCATTTACCTTTTACGGTGTGCTTTATGGAAAAGAGCTCATTGCCCTAGTAAGTACAACATCACATCGCTGACATTGGTTCCGGTGTCGCCGGTTATGATTAGTGCCCCGCCGATTTTTTCAAGCAGCGTGTAGCTATCGAATCTTTCAATGTACGCCTTAACGTCTATTCCGCGTGAAGTAGCGCTAAGCAAGGTGTCGTTGTCCACCATAGCTCCAGCTACATCGGGCAGGTAATCTGAGCCATCTGTGCCCACGCTGGCAGCTAGCCAGGGGCGAGAGTATGACTTCATCGCCAGCACGGACACTGCAGCATAGTGCTGGTTTCTGCCACCCTTGCCGGCATTCTCCGGCAGTTTCGGCGTGGTCTCGCCGCCGATGAGAATGGCATTATAGCCCTGATATTTGCCCTCAATTACCTCCCTGGCTCGCATAAAGGCTGCCTCAGTGGTATCACCTTTCTGCTCTGCCGTGACAATAAGAGGCGTAAATCCCAGCCCTTCAGCCTTTTGTGACATGGCTTTAAGAGCCAGCTGGTTATTGCCGATGATATGGTTGTGGCAGTTGGTTAGTCTCTTTGGCGTCTCTGCTACCTCGCCGCGGCAGCCGCTTTTTAAATATGACATAACGCTTTTTGGGACACTGGCTGCAAGGTCGTATTTTTCGAGCACGTTGTAAGCGTCCTGGAAGGTTGAAGAGTCTGGATATGTTGGCCCCGAGGCGATGGTATCGAGGTCGTCCCCTATCACGTCGGATATTATCAGAGACACCACTTTTGTCGGCGAGTAGAACTCTGCCAGCCTGCCACCCTTAATTCGGGACAGATGCTTTCTTACGGCGTTGATTTCATGTATTTCCGCGCCGCATTTCAATAGCAATTCGGTCGTTTTCTGCTTATCTTCAAGGCTTATGCCGTCAACAGGACAGGGCATCAGAGCCGAACCACCGCCGGAAATCAGGCATATAACCAGGTCGTTATCGTTTATGGAGTGCCTGTCTTTTAGAGCCAGCATTCGCTTAACGCCGTTTAAGCCCCTCTTATCCGGGATGGGGTGACCGGCTTTTATTACTTTTATCCGTTTTGTTTTATAAGCTCCACCCTTACAATTGGCGATGCCGCTGAATACATTTTTCACGCCCATAGTATCTTCCAGTGCCTCTGCCATCAGTCCTGATGCCTTGCCGCCGCCGATAACGAAAATCCTGCCCCCGGCGATACTGTAAGTGGCGTCATTTATCTCCAGAGACCTGCTTTTCCGATTATAGTTTACGGCTGACTTCATGATAGTCCCGGACAGGACACGCTCTATGCCAGCCTCGATGATTTCCAAAGCCTGGCGTCTTAATTCGGTAGTGGTAAGCTCGTTTTGGTTCTTTATAATCACTTCAATCTCCGGAGCAAGAAACAGAGCAGTGTTTTTCTAAATCTTAAGTATACGCTGTTGGTCCGGAAAAATTAACCAGTCGATTTTTTTCAGGCGTTGTGTTTGGTACTGGAAGGCTGCTATCCATTTTGAACAGACCCGGCTAATCCTTTGATGGTGTTAATTAGCAAGGCAAACTCTCGGGCATATTCGTCTTTGTCCAGGCGGTCAAGATAGCTCAGGCTGTTGTCTTTTTCTCTGAGCAGTGTCAGGATATCCTCCGGACCTTTCCCGGCTTTGACTGCAGCGCCAACAGTCTTGTGCCAGTCTAGAAGTTTTTGCCTGTAAGCCTTCAGCCTTTCTTCACCGCCGTCATAGCAGCCGAAGTGACCGTAGCAAAGCTTTTGAGGTTTGAGAGAGATGAGCCTGTCTATGGAAGCCAGCGTCTCCTCCAGTTTGAAAGGCGGTGGAGTTGTCGGCCTAACATCGCCCTCAATGCAGACTCCAGCCGCTTCGCCGGCTATTAACACCCCGCTTGACCTATCGAAAATGCTCAAGTGGTGATTGGCATGTCCCGGTGTAAGGTATATCTCCAGCGTTAAGCCACTGCCTAAGTCGAGCTCCATTTGGTCTGTGGCGGCTATAATCCTGTGCTCGGGTACCGGTTCAACTTCGCCGTATTTAATCGCTAGCTCACCCAGGGTCTTGAGGCTATTTTGCCACAGCACTGTCGGGTCAACCAGATGCGGGACAGCCCGACTGTGAGCCAGGACTTTAGCCTTGTTCATTTCTCTTATTGCTGTTCCGGCTCCGCCGGCATGGTCTATGTGTATGTGGGTCAGCAAAATGTAGTCGATTTCATCGGGACTCAAATTAAGCTCGGTTAAAGCTTGGAGCAGATTGGGTATGGCTGCTTTCGGCCCGACGTCTATGATGGCATTTTTTTCGCCGCAGAACAGGTAGGCGCCTATGAATTTCCCGTATCCCGGTATCGGCGGCTGAAGATTTAGCAGCCTCAGATTCGGCGTGATAGTGTATATTTCCATCTAGGTTCTCTTCGTTCCCAGCAGCTTTATATTCTCAGTGTTCGCTGCTTCCTGGTGATGGCCTCTTAAGTGTAAGACAGTATGCTCATTCTTGCAAGCGTGTTGACAACTGACCGGCAGGGTTTTAACATGGTCGCGGTGGTTTGCTATGGGAGCTTCTGGCTTGAAGATAAGTAAAACTCATGTACAGCGTGTCTTCGGTTTTACTGACGAGGTTGTAGAACGATATCCCAACCGCTTGGCGGGAACGGAATCCTGCCGTAATGCCGCCAACCGCATAAAAGAGGAATTTATCAAGAATTGTGATGCTGACTCGGTGGAAGTAGAGGATTTCACCGTGTACCCCAAGAGTTTCTTGAAATATATCCCCGGACTGGTGGTTCTTTATTTTATCGGCGCGATTTTATTATATTTTGGCTTCCCGCTGTCGGCACTTCTGGTTTATGCCCTGGCAATTTTTGTATTTTATGCCCAGTTCGCCCGCTACTGGGAAGTGCTCGACCCGTTGTTTCCCAAAGCCACCGGTTATAATGTCTACGGCTCTATCGAACCGGAGGGCGAGGTAAGACAGCAGGTCGTGGTCAGCGCCCATCATGACGCCGCCTATGTATTTCAGCTCCTGGCTCACTTCCCGAAATACTATGCCAGATTGATCAATGCAGGGGTACTATTTTTACTGCTCGGTTTCCTTGTTTCCCTGATTGCAACCGTCCTGGCTCTATTTCATGTCCCTGTTCCCGCCTGGGTTGCCGTGGCATTGATGGTCGGCGGCGTTTTCCAGCTTCCCATGGCTTTTTTCACCACGGGAGAGGTGTCCCCGGCTGCCGGCGATAATATGATTGCCGTAGCCGTTGCTAGCGAAACGGCAAAACTTTTTCACGATGCTAAGAAAGCTGACAAAAACCCACTGCGACATACCCGGTTAATAGTAGCCTCATTCGATGCTGAAGAAGCCGGCCTACGGGGCGCACGGGCGTTCTGTAAAAAACACGGTGAAGAATTGCTTCGCACCAAAACTTATGTCTTTAATATCGATACGCTTTACAAGCTCGAAGACCTCCACTTTTTGGTTAAAGACCTGAATTCTACCGTGAAGCTCTCCCGTTCTATGGCAAAGGACTGTGTCGATACTGCCGAATCGCTGGGCTATCGTGCCAAAACCTCTGTTATGCCCTTCGGCGCTGGCAGCACTGATGCCGCTGAATTCGGCAAGCTCGGCGTGGAGGCTGTCAATATGGCTGGCATCAGCTTTGATATCAGCAAATTCGGTGAGGGGCTGGTGTATCATACGCGGAATGACGTTACTAAATACATTGAGCCGGCACTGGTCAAGGCATCCCTGGAGATTATCCGGGATTATATTCTGAAAAAGGACAGCGAATCCTGACTGGCTTCCTGTTCCATCTGGCGGTGAGGCTGCGGCTGGCTATTTTTCCTCGATAGTAATGGTGTCTATGTGGACATCTACTGTGGGAGAGGAAAGCTCGCCGCCGGACGAGGTTTTGACCGGCACAGCCTCTATCTGCTTTAACACATCAAGTCCGTCAGTAACCTTGCCGAATATGGTGTAGCTCTTGGGCAGCCTGCCGATGAGGTCAGACAGTGTAATAAAGAACTGGCTGCCGTTTGTATTAGGTCCTGCATTAGCCATGGCTAATGTGCCCGTAACGTAGTCCCTGGTTACTTTCTCATCGGCGAATTTGTATCCCGGCCCACCGGCGCCGGTGCCTGTCGGGTCTCCGCCCTGGATGACAAATCCCTTTACCACCCTGTGGAACTTAACCCCATCGTAAAAACCGTTACGCGCCAGGAAGACGAAGTTGTTCACGGTAACGGGGGCATCCTGCGGGAAAAGCTCTGCTTTAATTTCTCCGAAGTTGGTCTTGATGGTTGCTGTGTATTCCTTGTTTTTATCTATGGTCATCGGTGGTGGGCTGGACCATTGCATGATGCCTCCTTCTTTTGTTGGAGGCTGCACGGTTGCCTCCGAACTACAAGCTGAGAATGCCAGAACCGTAGCCAGTAAGAGAGCTACCAGGAATAATCTTCTGCCTTCCCTATTTTTTTTATGGCATAGCTGCTGACACATCTTTGCTAGTTTATCACATGATGTGGAATCAGTCCATGACGTGTTTGTGAATTCCCGTCGTGGTTTAGCCTGTTTTATTGACCAATCGTACCTATGGTGTTAGAATCTGGAACCAGAGCGGAAACTGCTTGAATTTGTTGCTGTCATATGGAGTTTAAACTTATGAAAATAGGGAAAGTGGTACAGGACAGTGCCGTCACTATAATCAGGCTGGAGCTTGGGCCCTTTGGCACCAACGCTTATATACTGATATGCCAGGCAACTTTAGACAGCGTGGTGGTGGATGTGCCGGGTGAAGCTGACGAGATTGTAAAACAACTGGCAAATACCAATCCCAGATACATACTGATAACCCATAACCATTTCGACCATATCATGGCGCTTGATGAGTTAAAGACAAAGCTAAAAGTCCCCGTAGCAACTCATCCCCTGGATGCTGGAGGCTTGTCGTCTCCTCCTGATATCGAGCTTAGTGATGGCGACACCGTAGAAGTGGGCAAGCTCAAGCTCAAGGTATTACACACGCCCGGACATACTCAGGGAGGTCTGTGCTTTTTGACAGGCAGATACCTGATTTCTGGAGACACCATTTTCCCGGGCGGTCCGGGCAAGACGGGAACACCGTCTGACTTCAAGCAGATAGTGAAGTCCATAGAGACCAAACTGTTTGCATTGCCCGATGATACCGAGGTCTACCCGGGACACGGTGACGCCACGGTGCTGGGCAAGGGAAAGAGGGAGTTTGCCGTCTTTGCTTCGAAGCCGCACAGCTCTAACCTGTGCGGTGATGTTCTCTGGCTCTCGTCTTAGTCAGCCTACCACCATATCTCGACGCGATAGAAAGCCTCTGCCAGCTTGAAGCCTTTCCCTTCAGCGAGCTTCTCATACCTTTGCTTGAGAAAGCCGTCCCATTCGCCGGTGAAGTGACCCACCTGGCTGTGGTGGCATCGCAGGGCTGCCAGCTTCGTCTCAAAAGTATCGGTAATGTCACTGAAATGATTCGGTTCTTCAGCGCCCCAGAAGAGTATTTCCTTAACCTTGTGAGGATCGAGTCCCTGCTCGTTCAGGTCGGGATAAGCCCAGTAATCGCGGGCGTAGGGAAAGACGGCGTCCAGAACGACCTGACCGGTGATGCGGTGGTCGCGGTGCCAGATGTAGCGTCGGTAAGGGTCGCTGGTGGCTATAATCTCTGGTCGATGCGTCCTGATTAAGCGGACGATTTCTTTCCTGAACTCCGGCGTATCCTCCAGGGTCTGGTCTTCATGCCGCAGGAAGATGACCTCCTTCACCCCGAGCAGCCTGGCGGCGGCAAGCTGTTCCTGCTCGCGAATCTCAGCCAATTTCTCGGGCTTCATCTGGGGGTCATTGCTGCCCTTGTTGCCGTTGGTACACACCACGTATATAACTTCTTTGCCTTCACGTGTCCATTTAGCCACAGTCCCGGCGATGCCGTATTCGGCATCGTCGGCGTGAGGTGCAATCACCATGGCGTAAATATTCTCTGTCATACTTTTATCCCCAGGGGGCAGGGTGCTTACATGAAGTTGTATGATACTATCTGTACTGATAAAATTGCAATAACTAGATGTTTATTTAACCTCACCCTGTGAAATATTGATGGGTAATCTGAAATGGGTCATAAATTAGCGGTCAGGAATTGCAATCCGCAGGACCCGAAAGATGCTGCCGCCTACGAGCGACTCAAAGCAGGGGCGGTTTTTGCTCGCCTGGTCAGCAGACCCGGCTACGAGGTCAGTAAAAACCTTTTCTTCGTTGAGGTGGATGGGGTAATCATCGGCTATGCAAACGTCCTGCCGGAACTTGGCATCGGGCGTGTCATCATCGAGTATGATGTTGATTCCTCGTACAGATCAGAAGTTGTACTTGAAGAGCTTTTTGGTCGTGCTATGAAACGAGCAAGTGAGATAGGCGCCAGGGTCGCCCATGCGAGCATTCCTGCTACTGACTTAGCGGGGGCGGAACTCTTATCGAATTTAGGCTTCAAGGTGGTCCGCCGCTTCCATGAACTGAGGCTAGACATTTCCGTGGCGAACCTGGAGGCTGTGGAACCTTCAGGTGCTTCATATCGTCATCTTGGTGCAGGTGAGAAGGAGATTCTTGCCTGGATTGAAAATAGCTGCTTTACAGGCACCTGGGGTTTCAATCCAAATACTGCTGAATATATAACCTGGGAGCTGAGTGCCAGAGGTGACCGTCCGGATGACGTGATTTTGGCTTTAAGCGAATGCAGACCCGTTGGCTATTGCTGGACTGAGTCAGAATGCGGTCGGGATTCGTCTACAGGCAGGAGCAAAGGGCGGGTTTATATGCTGGGTGTGGACACAGACTATCGAGGCAAAGACCTGGGCAAAAAACTTCTCCGGGCAGGGCTGTTACATCTTAAAGGCAAAGGTCGCGAGCTCATAGACATAACCGTAGACAGCCAGAACATTGCGGCTGTTACACTTTACCGCTCCATGGGTTTTCAGCTGCATGGGGAGACCGTGTGGTATGAGAAAGCCGTGCCTTAGCCCGGCTTCTTACATCAGAAGTGACAAAATGGCACCATCCCGCGTAATACTTCTCCCTGTTGTCCGTATATTACTTTAGAGAAACGGATGAAAGGAGGTTCCATGAAAGATTCATGTTCACTGAACTATTGCAAAATAGACGAGGAGGGAATTAGACATGAAATATAGTTTACTAATTTCGGCTATTTTAGTGGCAGTGCTGCTGATGGGTAGTTCAGCCTGCCTTGTGTCTCCCACTCCGCCCCAAGCTGCAACACCGCAGGTGAGCCAGGAACTGAAATCGGACAAACAAAGGATGACTTCTCCGGTCGCCAGTCAGGCTGACCTGATAGCTCTGGTAGAAGGCAACAACGCCTTTGCCTTTGACGCATATCCACAAATCAAAGAAGATGGAAACCTTTTCTTTTCACCCTACAGCATTTCGCTGGCACTGGCTATGACCTATGCCGGCGCACGTAGCGATACTGAAAAACAAATGGCAAGTGCGCTTCACTATACTCTGCCGCAGGAAAAGCTTCACCCGGCATTTAATAGCCTGGATTTGGAGTTGAATCAGCGTGGCCAGGGCGCCAAAGGTAAGGATGACAAGGGCTTCAGGCTTAACGTCGTAAATGCCATCTGGGGACAAAAAGATTATACTTTCCTCCAGGAGTTCCTTGATACTCTGGCTGAGAACTACGGTGCTGGCCTCAGACTTCTCGATTTCATAAATGCTCCGGACCCATCCCGCATCACTATCAACGACTGGGTAAGCGACCAGACGGAAGGCCGAATAAAGGACCTGATTCCACAGGGTGCCATAAATCCCCTGACCCGGCTGGTGCTGACCAACGCCATCTACTTCAATGCCGCCTGGCAGAATGCATTTGAGAAAAATGCCACCACTGATGGTACTTTTCACTTGCTAACTGGGGATGAGGTTACGGTGCCCATGATGCACCAGACTAAATCGTTTGCCTATACCGAAGGCAGCGATTATCAGGCGGTGGAATTGCCCTACGACGGTCGCGAGCTTTCCATGCTGGTCCTGCTACCTCAGTCAGGCCAGTTCACGGCGTTTGAGCAATCTCTCGATGTCAGGAAGGTCGACGGAATCATTGACAGTCTGGCTCCTAAAAAAGTCGCACTGGCCATGCCCAGGTTCGAATTCACCACCTCCAGTATTAGCCTGACCAAAGCCCTGAGTGATATGGGCATGCCGGTGGCTTTCACCGAAGACGCAGACTTTTCAGGTATGACTGGAAAACGCGACCTGCACATATCGGACGTGATTCATAAGGCATTTGTTTCCGTTGATGAATCGGGCACCGAAGCCGCCGCCGCCACAGCCGTCATTATGGCAGCCACAAGTGCGCCAATGCCGGAAAAGATTATCAATATGACTATCGACCGCCCCTTTATCTTTCTAATTCGGGATATTCAGACCGGGACGATACTATTTCTGGGGCGAGTTATGAACCCAGGCGTGTAATTAATATACAGAACGTACTGTTAAACGTTTCTGTAATTGCTGGCACAGATTGCAGGGCTAGCTGACCTTGCCAAATCTGTAAGCGGCGATGGCTAAGTCGACCAGATACCACACTCCGAAGCCGCCGAAGGTTATCAACTTAATGACACCTAATGCCACTTCTCCCCGGTAAAAACGGTCCAGTCCTAAATAACCAGCCAGGAAGGATATTATCAGAATATTCAACTGGTGTTGCCATTCTCGTTTTGTCTCCATCTAAAATACTCCTTTGGTTTTATTCAATCTACAATTTACCATAATGGGCAAGAATCACACAAAAGCCTGTTATGTTTCACCTTCTGTGACCTCATGTGATGTCTCTATCTGCCGAATGAAAGCATCCTAGTTTGGTAAGGAGTATTCGAAGGAATAACCTCTCCACTTATGGTGCTAGTGATGTTGTGCTCCTTCTTATCAATCCCTGTTGTGGGGGCATTCCACCACTTTACTGTAGCTGATGGGACAACAAGCGACTTTACCAGCAGTCGATATTCGGCCGTTTTTTACCGCTGCGCCGTTCGGGTCCGGGCATAGAACGCAAGCCGCACATAATCCAGTGGCGGGTCTCCGCCGGATCGATAACATCGTCGATTTCGAGGGTAGCAGCCATATTGATCGCCTTTCCGTGCTCATAATGCATGGCTAACAACTCTTCGAATCGCGCCTTACGTTTCTCGGGATCTTCGATGGCTTCAAGTTCTTTTCTGAAGCCGAGCCGAACAGCACCCTCCAGCCCCATGCCGCCAAACTCGCCTGTCGGCCATGATACGATGAAGTCGGAGATATGGAAACTTCCCCCTGCCATGGCCTGGGCGCCGAGACCGTATCCTCTGCGCAACACCACGCTAAAGATTGGGGTAGTTGCGTTGACGGCGTTGGTGAATATACGGCAGAAGTGACGCACCTGGGCTGTCTTTTCTGCCTCTGGGCCAACCATGAATCCAGGGCTGTCGATAAGAACAATGACAGGAATGTCGAAAGCATCGCAAATTTGAATAAAACGGGAGACCTTGTCTGCGCCATCCGCGTCTATGGCCCCTGCAAGGTGAGACACATTGTTTGCCATCAGCCCGAAGGGATGTCCTTCGATTCTAACAAGTGCCGTTACGATGCCCACCCCGAACTGCGGGCGGAGCTCCAGGATAGAACCCGTGTCCGCCAGGGTATCGATGATTTTCCGGACATCATATGCCCTGCGGCGCATTTCTGGGACCAGCTGACGTAACAAGCGCTGGTCCGCGCACTCCCAGCCTCCTATGCTCCCTTGAAAGTAGGAGAGATACTGTTTGGCCTTCTGCACCGCATCAGCGTCATCCTCGGCAAGGATATCGACAACACCGTTTTGCGACTGTACCGACATGGGACCGATCTCCTCCGGTCTGAATACACCCAGGCCACCCCCCTCAATCATTGCCGGGCCAGCCATCCCGATATTGGAGTCTTTAGTGGCGATGATCACGTCGCTTTGGCCCAAAAGTGCCGCATTCCCTGCAAAGCAGTAACCGGTCACGATCCCTACCACAGGGACAAGGCCGCTGAGCCTGGCGTAGTGCGCGAATGCCATGCAATCAAGCCCTGCCACGATAAACTCCATGGTATCTACGTCTCCTGGCCGCCCTCCTCCACCTTCAGCGAAGAGCACCGTGGGCAGTTTATGCTTGTAGGCGAGTTGGAGCATGCGGTCTTTTTTCTTGTGGTTGAACATGCCCTGGGTGCCGGCCAAGACGGAGTAATCATATCCTAACACCAGACACCGAGTCCGGGAGCGATCAAACAGATGGCCATTGACAGATCCTATCTTGGTGACAAGTCCGTCTGCAGGGGTTGTTTTGATTAACTCATCCATGGGTATGCGGCGCCGCTGCGCGGCAAGCATCAGTGATCCGTATTCGATGGAGTCATCCGGGTCCAAGAGATCGGCGATATTCTCGCGTATTGTTCGATGCCCTCTGTTCCGGCGCTGCTCCACCATTTTGGGACGCGCCTTGTCCAGCGTGGTTTCATGGCGCTGGATCACCTCGGCCAGATCGGGACGGATTTCGTTGGGATCTATGGTCTTTTTGTCGCTCATTGTTTCCTCCTTTTGATGTTTGAGCCTCTAATTATCATCGAAGAAATCGATTGGTATTATTGCACATCAGGCCCTTTTGTCTAAATTGGAAATCGGATTTCAGGCCTGTTGAGTTAAGGGGAATATGGGATTCGCCTGGACCGCCAATTCTTGGATATAGCTGCTGCCGTTTGAGTCTCCTTCGTTGTCTAGCTAGCGGCTTCAAGATTCTGCCGCGGGGATTCTAGCAGAAGGAGGCAGTAACTGCAAAGCGATCTCTTTTGACATTTGCCTGTTTTGTTACTTCTCGTCGTATCGCACCAAGTCAATAGACATCTGACAAAGTGTCATAATGGTGCATTATCTCGACTTAGTTAGGAGAAGCGTGGCTGCTCAGCCGCTGCTGGTAGTGTTGACCGAGAGGGCTAAGAATACCTTCCTTGACGTTTGCGTTAGCCGCTTGATTTATGCGACGGTTCATTTCAGCGACAGACAGACTGCTTGTTTCCGTCGAGTAATCAAGATAGGCAAAGAAGTAACGTGTCCAGAAAAATGAGGCGAACTCCATATTGGTAGCGTCCGCCAGATTGATGATGCTGTCGAAAAACCGCGCATCAAGCGGATACCAGAAACTGAACGGATCGCGGTTGAAGACATTGCCGTCAATACCAGGTCCGGCTACTATCTCTTCCGGTGAAGCCTTATAGAGCCAGCATTCGCCAATCGTAACCGCTTTTCCGGCATCGTGGGCATCCTGTGCAATATCCAGAACGCGATCAAGTATTATCCCATATCTGTCCAGAGGGTAAATATGCATGTCAATATAGTCGATTTCCGGCATTTGCAGGATGCCGTCGATGTAGGCACGGTTCTCCCAGCTACCCATTCCTGCACCCAGGCGAATACCACTGGAACGGTCAATTCCATTCAGTGCTGAGGTCACGTAGCTATTCCACAAACTGGGCGCGATTTTCAGTCCGGTCAATGCCTCTTGAGTGGTGGGCTCCTCGGTAAGCGTAAGGTAGTCCGGTTTAATTTCCTTGGCAATGAGGAGAAGCTGGTCCCGCATGCCATCTAGAAAGGACTCAGTGGTGTACTTCGACCAGTCAACCTGGATCGGAGAATAGGCAGTGCCAGAGAATATCGCCCCGGTCTCGACAAGTATTTTCATGTCGCGTTGACGGCATTCAGCCGCAATGTCTTTGTAGAACTCCAAGTACTCTGCTGAACGGGGGAAATCAGGCTGCAGCAACGGGTACTTGATGGACAGGACGACACCTTTAATCCCTAATTCCTGAAGACGGTCCAGAAGTATACGGTTACTGTCCAGCATTTGCGGAAGAAGAAGCCATTCGCCGATATTCCCGTTAGCAAAAGCCAGTTCAGTGGCAAAGACCGTTTGGCCCTGGTGCCCATCCCACTCCTGATTGAGGTTGTGTTCAAAATGGGTCAGCGCCGTGTCGAGTTCTTCGTAGAGACCACGATACTCTTCAGGTACGGTCGTTGCCGGTGCCTCGGTTGGCTGAGCCGGAGGAGTTGTTGGCGTGGGTGACGAAGTCGGCGATTGCGCCGGTGCTCGTGGCGGCACTATTGAGCATGCGGCGAACAGAAGCGACACCATGAGCAAAAGGACAAAGCCAAATCTCGATATCATTTTTTATTAGTCCCCTCAGCATGAATCGACAGTCCCGTTGGTTTCAGTGGATGCCTGATGGTGTTCATTATACCAGTTTGGTATAGACGACATGAAGCTGGAATTGGGCATAGCTCTACATTTTTACAGTGACATGGTGGAGTGAACCCCTGAAACTGGACACTTTAGGTTAGGAATACTGGCACAGTTGCCTGTTTCGTTCAGTCGCCCAGCATCCCCTTGTATTCCTGTAGCATCCTGTCGGCTATCGCTGCCCAGCTGAATTCGCTCATTCTGTCTCGCCTTGTTTTGATGTGTTGTCCGTTGCCTTCCGGCTGGCTGAGTAGCTCTGATATCTGGCTTGCCAGATGCCGGGAAGAGTTGTCGCTGGCTATGCGCCCCATTTCATCTTGGCTGACCATGTATCTCATGCCGCCTACGTCACTGGCTACTATGGGCGTGCCGCAGGCGAGCGATTCCAGGGCCACCATGCCGAAGCTTTCATAGTATGAAGGTATGGCACAGACATCCGCAGCGCTGTAGAAAAGCGGCAGCTTGTCCTGAGCCACAGAGCCGATAAAGCTAACCCGGTCTTCGATTCGCAGCTCTTTTGCCATGCGCTGCAGCCTGTGCACCTGCCCCTGACTGTACTCATCGCCACCAACTATCATCAGCAACGGAGGCTTCTCGCCGTCCATATATGTCAGTGCCCCCAACAGATGCTCCAGGCCTTTCAGAGGGTCGATTCTGCCGACAAAGAGTATGACCTTTTGATGGTCCAAACCCAGTTCCTGCCGGGCTGTTTCCTTATCTACGGGCTTGAACAGGTCCAGGTTTACACCGCAGGGGATTATGGCAATCTTATCCTGAGAAGCGCCGTAATGCTTTATGAGATATTCCTTTTCTTTCGCCGTGGAAGCGATGATGCGGTGGCAGCTGTCTATTACCTCTTGCTCGCCCTTTATGCGCAGTTCGGGCTCATTCGTGCTGATGCCGATGCTGTTCTTAGCGGCGCCGAGCGTGTGAAACATAACGGCATGAGGTATATGCCACAGTGTCTGTAATTGCTTGCCTATCAAGCCTGATAGCCAGTAGTGGCTGTGTATCAGGTCATATTCCATCCGGTTAAACTTTCTGAAATCTTCCGCGCTGCAGGCAAGCCGTTGAATGTGGTCATAGATGGCTAATTTAGGCATGTCTTCGTCGACGCCGGTTTCAAGATGTATAAGCCTGACGTTTTGCCCCAGGTTTATTGAAGGACCATGCTCCGGTTGATGAGCCTTAGTGTATATGTCTACGGTGTGTCCTCTTTTAGCCATCTCCCGTGCCAGTTCCCGGACGTAGACGTTCATGCCCCCGGTATCCTTGCTTCCCAGCACCCCCAGAGGACAGCTGTGAATGCTAATCATGGCTATGTTGAGTCTTTCTATCATGCCATCGTTCCTATTCTGCGTAGCTCAATGAGCACCTGTATAGCGACAAATCCCGTCCGCCGAGATGATATTTATAGCCCTCTCCGCCTTTAAGGAAGTCGAAGCGTTTTTTGTTCCTCTCGATGCTGTCCTTGATGCACAGCGTCTTTGAAATCACTCCCACGCTCAGCCATCCATAATCGGGTTCATAGCCGCTGTTGTACAGGTACACCGTATCCTTGTAGTCGAAGCACATGGTGGCGGCTACGGGTTTTTTATCGAGTTCCAGTATGTTCAGCCTTAGCAATCCCTGCTCAGCCATGGCATTTGCCGCTGCCAGGAAGAACGATTCCATCTGCGTAGTCAGGAAGGCTGCTTTATCCTGCCGGCTGTCCCGAAACAGCCGCAGGAAGATATCAATGTCATCCCGGCTGGCGTCTGTGCTGTGGCGATATTTCAGTTCGCCTTCTTCGTCCAGTCTCCTGAGCTTTCGCTTCAGTTCGTGGCGCTGTTTGCCTGAGAGCAGTTTGAGATAGTCCTCCCAGGTAGCGGGCAAATCTAGTTCCACGGAGACATCTTCACGGGAGCATGAGACCTGCCATGCTTGCCGTGGAGCAATCTCTACCAGGCTTTTGATTACCGTGGAGTCGGGTCTCAGCGGCGACAGGTCCAGGCGGAGAACACCATCTGTTTTCAGGCTATCCAGCAGCTTGTTGAAGAAGCTCTCCTCTTTGCCCGGCGCAACGACGAAGTCCAGATAATCGCAGACGTCGCTGCTGCCGATAAAGGAAGCGGCATCGCCATTTACACGAAGCGGGGCAATTCCTGTTACCTTCCCCTGTTGCCTGACGGCGCCAAGGTGCAATTCGGTGCCGGAGCCGAACTGCTGCCACCAGGTTTTCGACCATTCGGGCGATGAAAAAAAAGAGCCGGCTGGCGATTCGCCTTGCAGCTTTTTCCAGTCTGAGTATATGGAATCAAAGCTCTCCAGAGTAAATTCAGAGTCCATAAGCCTAAACCTGTTTATTATAGCCTGAGTAGCCAGCTTTGCGCCAATGTGAGAGTTTAATGGTTCTTGTCATCCTGAGGAGTCCTTCTCTGGAAGGACGACGTGGCGACCCTGCTCCCTTTACGTGTCATTCTGAAGGAGCAGAGCGACTGAAGAATCTCGCTCGAGGGGACACGGGGAGAGATTCTTCGCTTCGCTCAGAATGACAGGGCGAGGGGCTCAGAATGACAAATTGCTAACTGTCATCCTGAGGAGTGAAGCGACGAAGGATCTGGCTCAGGATACAAACAGGACTTAGATTCTTCGCTTCGCTCAGAATGACAGGGCGAGGGGCTCAGAATGACAAATTGCTAACTGTCATCCT
>CAYNVO010000007.1:0-135763 GCA_964400675.1 uncultured Dehalococcoidales bacterium
CCTCTGACTGCTTGTAGGCACAAGGTTTCAGGTTCTATTTCACTCCCCTCTCGGGGTACTTTTCACCTTTCCCTCACGGTACTCGTTCACTATCGGTCGTTAGCAGTATTTAGCCTTGGAGTGTGGTCACCCCGGATTCCCACGGGATTTCTCGTGTCCCGTGGTACTTAAGAACACAAGCAGAGACTTCAACCTTTCGTCTACGGGACTGTCACCCTCTTTGGTTGCCCTTTCCATGGACATTTGACTAGGCAGAAGTTTTTTTACTCTGTTACAGCTCTTGAGGTCTGTATCTTGTGTCTTGCAACCCTTGAATGACATAGGACTCAAGCCCACTAAGCCACTCAAGTTTAGGCTCTTCCCATTTCGTTCGCCACTACTACGGGAATCTCGTTAGATTTCTCTTCCTCAGGTTACTAAGATGTTTCAGTTCTCCTGGTACCCTCTCGCTTTTGGCGAGAGCCTGGGTTTTACCCAGGCGGGTTGTCCCATTAGGGTATCCCCGGCTAGGCTTGCTAGACAGCTCGCCGAGGCTTATCGCAGTCTTGCCACGCCCGTCTTCGGCTGCTAACGCCAAGGCATCCGCCCTGTGCCCTTTTCTCTTCGACCTACATCAGCCTGAACACAAAACTTATTCACTTTTTAAAGTGCAATGCGGCTTGGCATACACCAAGCCGCACTAGTATACGGCATCTTAGACCCTAGGTCAATCAGGTATTCAGGTGTACACCAATCATGTAAAGGAGTAGTATAGACCTTATTTGGGGGTTTGTCAAATCAAATTTTTAGAGATTGTTTACTGTTCACTGATGTAGGCACGAGGCTTTAGTCTCGTGAGCACGACTCTAAAGTCCATTTGGGCCGACTTGAATGGCGAACACCTAGGGGTTGGTATTTACAAAGTGCAGGGTGAGATTCTTCGCTGAGTTTATCCTGAGCCGGGGAACATTCTTCGACAGGCTCAGAATGAGCGGGGCGAAGGGCTCAGAATGGCTAGATGGCTCAAATGACAAGGTAAATGTTGTGAATAAACTACTTCCCTTGACGAGAAAAGCTATGAGCAAGAGCAAGGCGATGGCATAGAGCAGGTCGAACCAGATGACGCCGAGTATTTCTGCCAGCTTTATCAATCCAATAACAGGGAAGCCGAATAGCGCTAAGGGATTACGCCGCCAGGCTTTTTTTGAATGGTCCCACAGATTGTCGGCATCCTGGCTGCTGGGGAAGGAGTGCATAGCTGTGGATATACCCAGCCAATAGAGTATGTAGGCGGGCAAGCCAGGGGGAAGGATTACGGCGATACAGTAACAGATTATGGCGATGGTTGTGTTGACCAGGAAAGGAGCGGTAGATATGAAAAAGGCTTTTCCATAACTGTCTACCGGGCCATGGATAACGTATCCTGCGGGAGCGCCCAGTCTGAAATAACAGGTTTTATAAACAGGCACCCTGGTACGGTCGCAGAAAAACTTATGAGCCCATTCATGAAGCATGATGCCGGGGAAGGTGGCAAGAGCAACTAACCATCCGAACATAATGATGGCTTTTATTTATTCCCACTCTATAGTGGACGGTGGCTTGCTGGTGATATCGTAGACCACGCGGTTGACGCCGGGTACTTCATTGACGATACGGTTGGAGATGTGAGCAAGCAGGTCGTAAGGGAGACGTGCCCAATCGGCGGTCATCGCGTCCTGGCTGGTCACGGCGCGTACAGCTACAAGGTAGCCATATGTCCGGTAATCTCCCATAACTCCCACACTCCTGACATCGGTGAGGACAGCAAAGCTTTGCCACAGATGGCGATAGAGGTCTGCCTTTTTTATCTCATTCATCACTATCCAATCGGCGGCTCGAAGTATATCCAGACGTTCTCTGGTTACTTCACCGATGATGCGGATAGCCAGTCCTGGTCCCGGGAAGGGCTGGCGCCATATCATATCTTCTGGCAAGTCCAGAGCTAAGCCGACCTCACGGACTTCGTCTTTGAAGAGGTAGCGCAGCGGCTCAATTAGGGTAAGTGCCATTTTGGCAGGCAGTCCACCGACGTTGTGGTGGGTTTTTATTCTGGCGGCAGCTTTCGTTTCTTTTGAAGTGCTTTCGATGACGTCAGGATAGAGAGTGCCCTGAGCCAGGAAATCGATTTTGCCCAGCTTGCCGGCTTTGTATTCAAATACCTTGATGAACTCCTCGCCGATGCGACGTCGCTTGACCTCGGGGTCGGTGACTCCTTTGAGCCGACTGAGGAATCTCTTGGAAGCGTCCACATAGACCACGTTCATTTTCAGGTTATTTCGGAAAGTGTTGAGGGCTCGGTCTGCTTCCTCGCGGCGCAATAGCCCGTTATTGACGAAAATGCATGTTAACTGATTGCCGATAGCCTGATGGATAAGGGTAGCTGTAACTGCTGAATCAACGCCGCCTGATAGGGCGCAGATTACCTTGCCATCCTGAACCTGTTGACTGATTGCAGTTATGCTCTCGGTA
Organism: uncultured Dehalococcoidales bacterium; assembly: GCA_964400675.1. GTDB lineage: Bacteria > Chloroflexota > Dehalococcoidia > GIF9 > UBA5629 > 9FT-COMBO-48-23. The sequence continues at coordinate 2,488 of CAYNVO010000007.1, forward strand.
ATGAAGCTACTTGGTGTCCAGGTGCCGTGGCAACCGCATATACGGTATAGGAAGTTTTGGATTATGGCCTTCCCGTTTGGGGTGTGAACTACCTCGGGGTGGAACTGCAGACCGAAAATGTTTGTGCTATTACCTATAACTGCGGTGGGGGAGTTTTCAGTATAAGCCAGTGATTTGAAACCGGGTGGCATTTCTACTATCTGGTCTCCATGACTCATCCAGACTGGTATCGAAGTGGGCAGGCCGGCAAATAGCGGTGACTTTTTAGCGCTTATATGCAAGATAGCCTGACCATATTCGTGCTTATCTGCCGGAGCTACCTGACCTCCTAGCTGGTGGGCTATAGCTTGTGTCCCGTAACAGATACCGAGTATTGGTAAGTGGCTGTCATAAAGCTGGGCCGGAGCTAAGGGTGCTCTTGATTGGTATACACTGGCTGGCCCTCCGGATAGTATAATGCCCTTAGGTTGTAGGGAAGCTATTTTCCCCCAAGGTTCATCGAAGGATATAAGTTCGCAGTAGACATGGCATTCTCGGACTCGCCGCGCAATCAGGTGGCTATATTGAGAGCCAAAATCAATAATGACTATCGCTTCTCGTGGCCCGGGCGATATAGTTTCTACCTTAGATGTGAGTTGCTCGCCATGAAGCTCTTTAGCGATTTCGAGGTAAGTAGAGACCTCGATGTCGTCGCTGGTAGCTACACGGTGGCTTTTTGTTTTTTTATCCATCTCCTCGCCTAATTGGGTAAAGTATATCATAGCCTGACATGGCATACTATGGTTTTGCACCCTTTCTGGTTAGGCATCTGCATTGTAAAGGTGTTAAAATATATTCCGTACAGCGGAGTTTAATTGATGAAGACCAACAGGAGTTTGTTTTTACTTCGTAGGGCCGGGTTGGCTGTGTTTGTGGTCGCCTGTCTTCTTGGGCTGGGGATTTATTTCGTAAACGCTCATAGCGGGAAGACCAATTCGGCAACACCTAGCTTAGAATATATGGATGATATTGAGCAACAAGCCTGGCAGGTAGCTGTGGAGGTGGTTGGAACAAGCAGGGAACTTCAAGAGCAATTTGTCGACGAGGTGCTCGGCCTTTATTATCAGATTAAGGATAATGACCTGGCTATTTTATGTATCCCCGGTGGCTGGGGTAAGGAACCACTGGCGGCTAATGCAGAGGGGCGGAGCTGGCTGATAGGGATGGAATCTGAGCTGACGAGCTTGGGATATAATTATTGCGTAATCGACGACATCCGTACAGGCAAAGGTCTGATGGAATATCTGTTCGAATTTAAGGAACAGTTGACACATTATCCCTATAAGGCTAAGAAGTTAGCAGCCAAGATTGATTTCCTGACCCAGCAAATTGCGGATTTAAAGATAATAGTAACAGGGCAGAGCAACGGTGCTGCTTTCGCCGGCGAAGTAATCGGGCAGCTTGAAGAGAACCCCGGGGTGTACTCCATTCAAATCGGGACTCCTTTCTGGCACAGGGCGTCTAAAGCCAGACAGTCGTTGGTGATTGCCAATAACGGGATTGGAGCTGATGCCCTTACCGAGCGAGACCTTGTAAGACTGTTCAAAGCCAACTGGGTGAAGATATTTATAATAAATAATGTTCCCTCATTCACTCCCATAGATTGGGTGATAAGCAGGGCAATTCTTGTTTTCGGGCCGTACAACATTGGTTTGGGGCTGCATGCGCCTGGGCATGAGTATATGTGGGAATATCCAGGCGTTGGGTCGGTGATTGAAGCATTCCTGATTGAAAATTTCAATACTAACTAGTCTTCTCTATTTATAAAATGGTGTCGGAGTGGGTAATCTGTCCAGTCGAGTAGTCTCGCAGGTTAGCAGAGCTGTCGAAATCCTGAAGGCCGGTGGTCTTGTTGCATTCCCTACGGATACGGTCTATGGATTGGGGGGTGATGCTTTCAATGCAAAAGTTGCTGAGAGGATTTACGAGGTTAAGCAACGCCCCCGAAATTTGCCTCTGCCAGTTCTTTTGGCTGATCTGGCACAGGTGGCTGCTGTTGTTGACTCGGTGCCTGAGATAGCTCAGTTTTTGATGCGTTGTTTTTGGCCTGGGGGACTGACATTGGTGTTGCCCAAAAAAGATTCGCTTCCCGATATTATCACTGCTGGAGGCAATAGAGTGGCAGTACGAATTCCTGACCATATCGTGCCACTTACTCTTATTCGTGAGTTTGGTGCGCCTGTTATTGGGACTAGCGCTAATATTAGTGATAAACCCAGTTCGTCGACGGCTGAGGAGGTCGAGCAACAGCTTGGCGGTCAGATTGACCTGGTTATAGATATGGGAAAATGTCCCGGTGGGCTGGAGTCAACGGTAGTTGATGTTACTGGAGAGACACCGGTTATTTTACGGCAGGGCGTTGTACCCGAAAAAGAGATTAAGATGGCATGCCAGGAATATGCCAGGGAGGTAGAAAAAAGTGCGTATCGCTCTGGGTTGTGACCATCGTGGCTTGGAGCTTAAGAAAGCCATTATGCGTCTTCTAACCGAGTTGGGTCATGATTATCATGACCTTGGTTGCTATGATAGTGACCCTGTGGATTACCCTGATATTGCCAGGCAAGTAGCTGAAGCGGTTGTCTCGGGAGGATTCGACCATGGTATCCTAATCTGCGGCAGTGGTATAGGCATGAGTATAGCAGCTAATAAGGTAAGGGGCATAAGAGCCGCTCTGTGTTGCGGTATCTTGGGTGCCGAGCGGGCTCGGCGACATAATGATGCAAATGTTCTGTGTTTAGGCGGAGATACACTCGAGCAGACTTTGGCGTTAGATATTGTAAAGATATATTTATCAACTACTTTTGAGGGTGGCAGGCATTTGCGACGTCTGGAAAAGATACGCAGTCTGGAAGCGGACTAGCTTGACAATAGATAACCGCTATGCTAGTTTACTGGGATAACCTTAATTTGCCGTACCGAGTACCATTCTAGTTTAAGGAGGCAGAGGTTTGAAGGCGATGCGTAGTGATGCTGTAAAAAAGGGAATTGAGCGGGCACCACATCGTTCTTTACTCAGGGCTGTGGGTGTTTGCAGCGATGATTTTTCTAAGCCGTTTATCGGTGTGGTCAACAGTTTTAATGAGGTCGTGCCCGGTCATATTCATCTGCGTAATATCGCAGAGGCTGTGAAGATGGGAATTCGCAGTGAGGGTGGTGTGCCTTTTGAATTCAACACCATCGGTGTATGTGATGGCATAGCCATGAACCATCCTGGCATGAAATATAGCTTGCCTAGCCGTGAGCTGATTGCCGATTCGGTAGAGATTATGGTTGAGGCACATCAGTTCGATGCGCTTGTTTTTATACCTAACTGTGACAAAATCGTGCCCGGAATGCTTATGGCTGCAGCGAGATTGAATATTCCGTCTATCTTTGTCAGTGGCGGTCCGATGCTGTCAGGACGTATGAGTGAAGGCGGTCAAAGCCGGACAGTAGACCTTATCTCTGTGTTTAATGCGGTAGGTAGTGTGGTTCGGGGAAAGATGACTGAGGTTGAGCTTGAGGAAATCGAGATTGCTGCCTGCCCCGGCTGCGGGAGCTGCTCTGGCATGTATACGGCAAATACGATGAACTGTCTGACCGAGGCGTTGGGTATGACCTTGCCAGGCAGCGGTACCATACCGGCCGTGGATTCCAGGAGAGTTGTATTGGCTATGGAAACGGGAAGGCAGATAATGGCTGTGTTGAAAAAGGGCTTATCACCAAGGGATGTTATTACCAAGGATGCCATTGCTAACGCTTTTGCTGTGGACATGGCGCTCGGCGGCAGCACAAATTCTATTTTGCACCTTATGGCGTTGGCTCATGAAGCGGGTATAGATTTTCCGTTATCTCTGGTTAATGAGATAAGTCAACGTGTTCCGCATATCTCTAAGCTGAACCCGGCTAGCGATGTCCATATTGAAGACCTCGACCTGGCGGGTGGTATTCCCGCAGTTATGCATGAGATAGCAGGCTTCCTTAATGGAAGTTGTAAGACCGCGTCATTGGCACCGGTGTCAAGTATCGTAAAGAAAGGCAAAGTTAAAAACCGTGCGGTCATCCGCTCGGTAGCTGAACCGTATTCTAAGACCGGTGGACTGGCGGTTCTCTTTGGAAACCTGGCACCTGATGGAGCTGTGGTTAAGAGTGGGGCGGTGGACCCAGAGATGATGGTGCATGAAGGGCCTGCCCGCGTCTTTGAGAATGAAGAGGAAGCGACCAGAGGGATAATGAAGGGTGATATTAAAAAGGGCGATGTCATTGTCATTCGCTATGAAGGGCCCAAGGGGGGGCCGGGGATGCGGGAGATGTTAACGCCGACGTCTCTATTGAGTGGCATGGGGTTGGATAAAGACGTGGCACTGATAACTGACGGGAGATTTTCTGGTGGTACCAAAGGGTCCGCTATAGGGCATGTAGCGCCTGAGGCGGCAAGCCACGGACCTATAGCCGTGGTGAAAAATGGTGATATCATAAGTATAAATATTCCAGAATGTAGGTTGGAATTGAAGGTGAGCGACGCTGAGATAGAGAAGCGGTTGTCAGCGCTGCCTGAGTATAAATCAAAGATAAAGACAGGTTATTTGAGAAGGTATATTGAGAACGTTGGCTCAGCCAGCAGAGGAGCAGTATTTGCTAGGTAGGAGATATTTATGAAAAAGACCGGTGCCCAGATTTTATGTGAGAGTCTAGCCCGGGAGGGTGTTGAAGTTATTTTTGGTTTTCCCGGCGGAGCCTTATTGCCGTTGTATGATACTTTTCCGCAATATCCGAAAATAAGGCATATTCTGGTTCGCCACGAGCAGGGTGCGGCTCATGCGGCTGATGGCTATGCCCGCGCTACGGGAAAAGCTGGGGTGTGTCTGGCAACATCAGGGCCGGGAGCCACTAATCTGGTAACTGGAATTGCCAACGCTTATCTGGATTCATCTCCAATGGTAGCTATTACCGGCCAGGTAGCCAGACCTTTTATCGGGAAAGACGCTTTCCAGGAAATAGATATCACCGGTATCACTCTTCCCATTACCAAGCACAACTATCTTGTGCTCGATGCAGGCGACATTGCCAGGGTGGTTAAAGAGGCTTTCCATATTGCCCAAACTGGCAGGCCAGGTCCTGTCCTTATCGATATACCACGTGATGTTTTTCAACAAGAAGCAGCGTTTGCTTATCCAGAAAGAGTCAATTTACCCGGTTATAAGCCTACGCTATTCGGACATCCGGCGCAGATTAAAAAGGCAGCAGAAACTATAAATACCGCTGAACGTCCTATCATTATTGCCGGCAGGGGAGCGATAATCTCAAAGGCTTTCGCTGAGCTTAAGGAGCTGGCGGAGAAAGCGCAGATACCTGTGGTTACAACCCTCCTGGGAATCGGCTGCTTTCCCGAGAGTCATGTGTTAAGCTTTGGATGGTTGGGGATGCATGGTATGGCCTACGCCAATAAGGCGGTATATGATTCTGATGTCATCATTGCTATTGGGATGAGGTTTGATGATAGGGCTACCGGGGTGGTCAGCTCGTTTGCACCGCAGGCTCGTGTTGTTCACATGGATATTGACCCTGCCGAGATAGGTAAGAATGTGCGAGTTGATGTGCCTATTGTTGGCGACGTTAAGAACATTCTTGAGGCTTTGAATCAGCAGATTGTGCCTCGTGAACATCTGGGCTGGTTTAATCAGGTGGATAGGTGGCGAGATGAACATCCGGCGCTGGTAATCAGGGAAAGCGAAGCTCTCCTACCTCAGTACGTTATTCGCCAGATTTATGAGATTACTAAGGGTGATGCCATTGTAGTTACAGGCGTTGGTCAAAATCAGATGTGGGCGGCTCAATTTTTCTTTTATGATAAGCCAAATAGCTTAATTTCCTCAGGTGGTTTGGGCACCATGGGTTTTGAGATTCCCGGCGCTATAGGTGCCAAGGTAGGTCGACCTGATGATACGGTTTGGTGCATTGCTGGAGATGGTGGTTTTCAGATGACTGTACAGGAATTAGCCACTATAGTCCAGGAGAACCTGGCTGTTAAGATAGCTATCATCAACAACGGATTTTTAGGTATGGTTAGGCAGTGGCAGCAGCTATTCTATGGGCGACGCTATGTTCACACGCCACTTTCTGGCCCTGATTTCGTTAAGATTGCCGAAGCTTATGGTGTTCCGGCACTGAGAGTTACAGATAAGAAACTGGTGGTCACGGCTATAGAAAAAGCGATGGACTGTGAAGGTCCGTTCTTGATTGATTTTGTTGTTGAGCCCGAAGAGAATGTTTTTCCAATAGTCCCACCAGGCGCGGCGCTGGTTGAGGCATTGGAACTGCCAAGGCCAGAGAAGGTGACTCGTTCGAGCAAATGAGTTTAGAATATAGAACAAGAGGAGGACGAGGTTATTGACTACAGCGAAACATACCTTAGTTGCTTTGGTTGAAGATAGGCCCGGAGTGCTTAATCGGGTGTCTAGTCTTTTACGTCGGCGTAACTTTAACATTGATAGTATAGCTGTCGGGCATACCGAGCAATCTAATCTTTCTCGCATGATTATTGTCGTGGAGGGCGATGATGCCAAAGTGGAGCAAGTCAGGAAACAACTTGACAAAGTTATAGATGTCGTTAAAATAGTTGACATAACTAATAATGAAACAGTAGCTCGGGAGCTGGCTTTGATTAAAGTCAAAGCAACCGCCTCTACTCGTAACGAGATTATCCAGATTGTGGATATTTTTAGAGCTAATATAGTTGATGTTTCCTCTGATTCACTGATAGTGGAGGTTACTGGAGATGAAGACAAGGTTAATTCTTTGCTGGACCTCCTCCGTGGCTTTGGTATCAGGGAGATAGCCAGGACCGGTCGTATCGCTTTAACTCGGGGTGGTGCTGGTCCGTTGCTGGTTGAAGAGTCTAGGGAGGTAAAGGCACCAAAGCCACCACCAAAAGCACTGCCCTCGGAAGCCGAGAGCCCGCCGGACTGGTGATTACGCATAAATAATCAAATCCCGCAACAGGGTAGATAAAAACTTTTAAAGGAGGCATCATGGCTAAAATCTATTATGAGAAGGACGCTAAGTTAGATTTACTCAAGGGCAAGACGATTGGAGTCATCGGCTTTGGTAGTCAGGGACATGCCCATGCTCAGAACTTGAGAGATAGCGGCTGTCAGGTCATTGTTGCGGAAGCCAAAGGCACTGAGAGTTGGAAGAATGCCAAAAAAGCTGTCTTCAAGGTGGCCGATGCTGCCGTAGTAGCCAAAGAAGCGGACATAATTGTTATGCTTGTCCCCGATACTCTACAGCAGAAGGTTTACCGTGAATCAATAGAGAAGGAACTCTCATCGGGCAAGATGCTGATGTTTGCCCATGGTTTTAACATACACTTTGGGCAAATCATACCGCCTGTTGATGTGGATGTAACAATGATTGCACCTAAATGTCCGGGGCATATGTTGCGGCGGCTTTATACCGAGGGCTCTGGAGCGCCGGCTCTTGTGGCTGTTCATCAGGATGTTTCTGGTAAGGCGAAAAATATTGCATTAGCTTATGCTAGAGGTCTTGGCTGTGCTAAAGCCGGTGTATTGGAAACCAGTTTTGCCGAAGAAACTGAGACCGATCTTTTTGGAGAGCAGACGGTGCTCTGTGGTGGTATTACTTCTCTGGTCAAGGCCGGATTTGAGACTCTAGTCGAAGCTGGCTATCAGCCGGAAATTGCTTATTTCGAGTGCTTTCATGAGCTTAAGCTCATCGTTGACCTTATGTATCAAGGTGGTTTGAGCTATATGCGTTACTCGGTCAGCGATACCGCGGAGTATGGCGATTATACTAGGGGGCCAAGGGTCATCGATGACATGGTCAAGGATGAGATGAGGCAAATTCTCGCCGAAATCCAGACTGGCAGCTTTGCTAGAGAGTGGATTCTGGAGAATCAGGCAGGCCGCCCTGTATACAATGCGCTGAAGCGAATGGATGCTGAACATGAGATTGAGATTGTGGGCGAGAAACTTAGAAGCATGATGCCGTGGCTTAAGACTTAATTTAATGGTGGAACATGAACAAAGTAATTATCTTTGACACCACTTTGCGTGATGGGGAACAGGCAGCCGGGGCTAGTCTGAGCGTTCAAGATAAGTTGCAAATCGCCAGACAATTGGAAAAGCTCGGTGTTGATGTTATTGAAGCGGGTTTTCCGATAAGTTCGCCGGGCGATTTCGAAGCGGTTCAAGTCATAGCTAAAGAAATTAAGGGCTCAACTGTCTGTGCTCTGGCACATGCTAATGCTGAAGCTATAGACAGGGCTTGGGAGGCAATAAAAAAAGCCAAAAAGTCTCTTATTCATATTTTTCTTTCCGCTTCGGATATACACCTTCTTTATCAACTCAAGAAGACTCGCGAAGAGATCTTGCAGATTTCTTGTGAAATGGTAGCTCGAGCTAAAAAATATACAGATAGTGTAGAGTTCTCACCGATGGATGCCAGCCGCACTGAGCCGGGGTATATATATAAGGTATTAGAAGGGGTTATTGCCGCCGGCGCGACCACGGTAAATATTCCAGATACTGTTGGTTGTGCAATTCCTCAGGAGTACGGAGACTTAATCGAAGGTATCTTTAAAAATGTACCCAATATTGATAAGGCTGTGGTTAGTGTTCATTGCCATGATGATTTAGGGCTGGCTGTAGCTAATAGCCTTGAGGCGATACGAAGGGGTGCCAGGCAGGTTGAGTGTACCATTAACGGCATAGGTGAGCGGGCAGGTAATGCTTCCATGGAAGAGATTGTCATGGCGCTTAAAACTAGAAATGACTTTTATCACATGACCACGAATATTGATACTACCCAGATTTATAAGACGAGCCGTCTGGTAAGCGAGCTTACTGGATTTCCAGTCCAACCCAACAAGGCTATTATCGGTGCCAATGCTTTCCGCCATCAGTCAGGTATTCATCAGGATGGGATAATTAAAAAAGCGATTACCTACGAGATTATGGATCCAAGGTCAGTAGGTATTCCATCTAGCAGCCTTGTTCTGGGCAAGTTGAGTGGTAGGCACGCTTTCAAAGAAAGGCTGGCTGAACTAGGCTATATTCTGGATGAAGAATCGTTAAAGCATGCCTTTCAAGCTTTTAAGGAGCTGGCTGATAAGAAGCGGGAAATCACTGACCGTGATATCGAATCTGTGATAGCTGAAGAATTGCGTACCGCTTCCGAAGTTTATCATCTCGACTATGTTGAAGTTTCGTGCGGGAATAATAATATTCCAACAGCTACGGTGAGACTCATTGGTCCTGACGGGCGGGCTGTGGCTGATGCTGACCTGGGTACGGGACCGGTGGATGCTATATATAAAGCTATTAATCGGATAGTTAAGGTGCCCAATAAGCTTACTGAGTTCACCGTAAAGTCGGTGACTGAGGGTATTGATGCTATAGGTGAGGTGCTCATAAGGGTTGAGAGCGATGGTGTGGGGTATTCCGGGCGTGGTGCCGACACGGATATCATCGTTGCCAGTGCCAAGGCTTATATGAATGCGTTGAATCGGCTTCTCGTGGCTAAGAGGGCAAGAAAAGAGTGAGGCGTTCGGGTGAGTTTAACGGTGGAGATAATCTTACGCCTGCTTCTGGCAGCAGCTTTGGGAGCTGGTATAGGCTATCAGAGGGAGCGGTCTAAAAAACCGGCTGGGCTGCGTACTCATATTCTAATCTCTGTTGGTGCTGCTCTTTTTACAGTGGTCTCGCTTTTTGGCTTCAGCGATGGCGTAGACCCTTCAAGGGTTGCTGCTGGAGTGGTGACTGGCATAGGTTTCATAGGTGCCGGGGTTATCTTTCGTGGTATGCGAGGTGACCATGTGATGGGGCTTACGACCGCGGCAAGTGTATGGGTCACAGCAGCAATAGGATTGGCGGCCGGAGTAGGGATGTATTTAGTGGCGACCATCGTTGCAGCAGTTTCCGTGCTTGTGCTGATGATTCCCAGGGTGAGAGGATGAATTGAGAAACTGAGGTGATGAATTTTGAATTTAGCTGAGAATATTCTGGCGGCTCATTCGGGCAAGGATAAGATCAGCCCTGGCGAATTCATAAACGTCAGGGTTGATTTGGTTTTGTCAAATGATATCACGGCTCCTCTGGCGATAAAAGAGTTCCAGCGCCTTGGCATCAATAAAGTTTATGACCCGAAAAAGATAGTTATGGTGCCGGACCATTTCTGTCCTAATAAGGACATACTCTCTGCTGAGCAGGCTAAACTGATGCGCGAGTTTGCCCGGCAATACGATTTGGTATATTTTGAGGTCGGCAGGATGGGCATTGAACATGTGCTCTTGCCGGAGCAAGGTCTAGTCTTGCCCGGAGAAGTGGTGGTAGGAGCTGATTCTCATACCTGCACCTATGGGGCTTTGGGTACCCTTGCTACCGGAATGGGGTCCACGGATATAGCTATAGCTATGGCTATGGGTGAGATATGGATGAAGGTGCCACAAACTATAAAATTTGTCTATCACGGGAAGCTGGGGAAATGGGTTGGGGGCAAAGACCTTATACTTTATACCATCGGTAATATCGGTGTTGATGGCGCTCTTTATTCGGTTATGGAGTTTACCGGCGAGGCGATTGATGTCTTGCCTATGGATGGACGTTTCACTATGGCCAACATGGCGATTGAGGCTGGGGCTAAAGCTGGCGTTTTCAGGGTGGATAGCAAGACAAAGGAGTATGTCAAAGATAGGGCAAATCGTTCATACAAGGTATATGAGTCAGATAAAGATGCTGAATACAGCAGGACGATTGAGTATGATGTGTCCACAATTGAGCCACAGGTAGCCTTGCCTCATCTGCCTTCAAATGTGAAGCCAATAAGCCAGTTAGGGAACATAAAAATCGACCAGGCAGTGATTGGGAGCTGCACCAATGGACGGCTTGATGACCTGAGGCTGGCTGCGAGGATACTCAGAGGGAGACAGGTCAGTCCTGAGGTGAGATGCATAGTCATTCCGGGTACGCAGCAGGTTTATCTTAATGCGTTACGCGAGGGCTTGATAGAGGCTTTTATCAAGGCTGGAGCCGTGGTCAGCACGCCTACTTGCGGTCCGTGTCTCGGCGGCTATATGGGCGTGCTGGCAGCAGGTGAGCGTTGTGTCTCAACGACCAACCGTAACTTTATCGGCAGGATGGGCAGCCCCAAGTCTGAGGTTTATCTGGCTGGTCCGGCAGTAGCCGCCGCCAGTGCTATTTTGGGTCGTATTGCTAGCCCAGAGGAAATTGTAGGGTAAACGTGTCAATAAGGTTATGTCGGACTAATTGAGTTTTTGACTGTGTTTGTCCGGCGGTTGTGCTTTTGCTCGCTTAAACTTAAGAAAAGATTAGGGGGGAAACTTTTTTAGAGGGCGGTTTTATAGCAGAAATGACAAATACAGAGGCTGAGCTAACTGCATACTGTGGCTTGTATTGCGGTGACTGTCTTCGTTACAGGAGCAAAGTCACGGAATTAGCACGGGATTTGATGAGCGAGTTGCAGGCGGTGCGCTTTGATAGTTACGCAGAGGTCAAGAGCGCTTCCGTTAAAGAACTCAGGCATTATGAGGAATGCCGTCATGTCTTGGAGGCAATAATCGAGTTAAGTTGTAATACCCCTTGCAGGTCTGGTGGTGATGGATGTTCAGGGCCTTGTGAGATTAAGAGTTGTGTTCAGTCCAAGAAACTCGATGGTTGCTGGGAATGCGATGAATTTGAGAGATGTAATAAGTTTGAGTTTTTTAAGCCAATCCATGGTGATAATACTAAGGAGAATGTGAGGAAAATTAAAGAGTATGGGTTGAGCGGATGGGCGAAACATAGGAGGAAATTTTATGCCTGGTTGTAGCGGATACAGCCGACATTTATCTTAAGATGTCAATCTGGGATGGGATACTGTTGTATTGATGGAAGATACCCTGGAGGCGATTAAGTAGATTTTAGTTTTGATGGAGGTGTTATTGGATGGGTCTGGATGGGGAGCATAAGTTAGATGAGATAAAAGCGAAATATGCAGAAAAATTTGCGACGGAAGCTGCTATATTCAGCCATATCCACAGGGGTGACAGAATCTTCGTTAGTACTGGCTGTGGTGAACCCCGTTATCTCGTCAATGCCTTGATAAAATATGTCGAATCTCACCCAAAGGCATTTTTTGATGCAGAAATAATTCAGGTATGGACGCTTGGTGTTGCTCCATATACTGAGGAAAAGTTTAGGGCTAATTTCAGGCACAACTCATTTTTCGTTGGTAACGATACACGAGACGCGGTTAACAGAGGGCTTGCGGACTACACACCGATATTCTTGTCAAGTGTTCCAGATTTATTTTACCGGGGTCTTGTGCCGATTAATGTAGCCTTGATTCAGGTTTCATCTCCAGATAGCCATGGTTACATGGGCCTTGGAGTTAGCGTAGATATTGTTAAAGCAGCAGCGGAAAACGCCTCATTGGTTATAGCTCAAATCAACTCGAACATGCCTCGAGTGCATGGCGATGGTTTTATACACATTGAAAATGTTGATTTCGTCATCGCTCATGACGAGCCTTTGTTTGAATATGAGGTAAGTGTGACTGACGAGATTGCCAAGCAAATTGGAAAGTATGTTGCTCGAATTGTTGAGGATGGGGACACAATACAGGTTGGATATGGGAGTATTCCTAATGCGATCCTGTCCAGTCTTAATGGCAAGAAACATCTTGGTGTGCATACCGAGTTGCTGACGGATGGCATTATAGAACTGATGAAGAAGGGTGTTATTGATAACATAAAAAAGACCATAAACCGTGGCAAGACAGTAGCGACTTTTTGCATGGGTAAGAAAGAAACCTATGATTATATACATGATAATCCAAGTATAGAATTCAGAACTATAGATTATACGAACAACCCGCTGATTATTTCTCAACATGGGAATATGGTAGCAATAAATAGCGCTTTAGAAATCGACCTTACAGGACAGGCTACTGCGGAATCCATCGGCAAGACGTTCTACAGTGGTATCGGAGGGCAAGCTGATTTTATGAGAGGTGCCATATTGTCCCCTGGCGGTAAAACAATACTGGCGCTTCAATCGACCGCGGATGGAGATAAAATTTCTCGGATTGTACCATTTCTTAGTGAAGGAGTTGGGGTTACTTTGAATAGGGGAGATATTCATTATGTGGTAACAGAATATGGCATAGCCTATCTGCACGGCAAGAATGTTAGAGAGAGAGCTATGGAGTTGATATCAATAGCTCACCCGAAATTCAGGCCAAAGCTCATTGAAGAAGCCAAAAAATTGAACTTAATCTATAAAGACCAGGCTTTTATTGCCGGAGGAGGAGGGGAATATCCCGGACATCTGGAAACATACAGGACTACAAAGTCCGGACTTGCTACCTTCTTGCGGCCGATAAAGATAAGCGATGAACCTTTGTTAAAAGACCTTTTTTACTCTCTTTCCGACCGCAGCCTTTATCAGCGGTTTTTCTCTGCACGAAAAGATATGCCACATGAACGGTTGCAAGAGTTTGCGATTATCGATTACACTAGACAAATGTCTATCCTAGCTGTGATACAGCAAGAAGAAAAGGAAATTGCTATCGGTTTAGGACAGTACCTCATAGATGAGGACGAACACACTGCAGAGGTTGCTTTTGCAGTAAGAGAAGGTTATCAGAATAAAGGTATAGGTACAGAGTTATTGTCCTATCTGATTTACCTGGCGAAGAGGAGTGGTCTTCTTGGTTTTACTGCGGAGGTTCTCGAAGGGAACCAACCGATGCTTCATTTATTTGAGAAAGTGGGATTTAATATTGCGCGGAGAAGCGCAGGGGTATACGAGCTGGAGATGAGATTTAAAGACCAGGGCTATGCCAAATGAAAAATGCTGAAACTTGTGTTGGTTCCATCTGGTTTTGAAATGGAGGTGACGATTTGAAGCTGAAAGGTAAGGTTCATAAATACGGTGCTAATTTTGATACCGATGCTATAATACCGGCTCGACATCTCAATCTATCCGAGCCTGCGGAGCTGGCTCAGCATTGCATGGAAGACGTTGATTCAGAATTCCTGACCAGAGTTGAGCCGGGGGACATTATTATGGCTGATACCAACTTCGGCTGCGGTTCTTCGCGGGAACATGCGCCCCTGGCTGTTAAAGCTGCCGGCATATCCTGTGTTATTGCCAAGAGCTTCGCCCGCATCTTTTTCCGTAATGCCATTAATATCGGATTGCCGCTTCTGGAGTGTGTTGAGGCTGTAGATGGCACTGAAACCGGTGATAGTCTTGAGATCGACCTGGCAATAGGAGAGATAAGGAATATTACCCGCAGTAAAACTTTCGTCGCCGAGCCTTATCCTGATTTTATGATGGGAATAATAAATGCCGGTGGGCTGGTTGAGTATACCAAAAATAGATTAGCTGGAGGAATGTAAGGTGAAATTCAGCATTGCAGCGTTATTAGGTGATGGTGTTGGTCCTGAGGTGGCTACTGAGGCGATAAGAGTTCTGGAAGCTGTGGGGAAAAAATATGGTCATAGCTTTCAATTCCATTATGGTCTGGTGGGTGGAGCAGCCATAGACGCTCACGGTATTGCTCTGGCTGAGGAAACCCTGGATATGTGCCGGAGCTGTGATGCTGTGATGCTTGGGGCTGTCGGCGGTCCGAAGTGGGATGACCCGAAGGCTAAGGTACATCCTGAAGATGGGCTTCTGGCTTTGCGCAAAGAGCTAGAGCTTTTTGCCAACTTGCGCCCGGTGAAGGTCTTGCCTATGCTTATCAATTCGACGAGCCTTAAGCCAGACGTAATAAAGGATGTAGATATGATGGTGGTTCGTGAGCTTACCGGTGGACTTTACTTCGGACAACCAAAGAAGCAGTGGCGGACTTCTGAAGGCAGACGGGCTGTGGATAGCATGGTCTATTCGGAGCAGGAGATTGAGCGTATTGTAAGGGTTGGCTTTGAGATAGCTATGACCCGTCGTAAAAAGCTGACCTCGGTGGATAAAGCTAATGTTCTCGAATCGTCTCGGCTGTGGCGGCAGGTGACTAATGAGGTCGCTGCTGATTATTCTGATGTGGAACTGGAGCATATGCTGGTAGATGCTTGCTCCATGCGCCTTATCCAGCGCCCGGCTCAATTTGATGTCGTGGTTACAGAGAACACCTTCGGCGATATTCTCACCGATGAAGCCTCTATGCTTGCCGGTTCCATGGGTATGCTGCCCTCAGCCAGTTTGGCCGGCATACCTAAGGGTGGAGTCTCCAAAGCCTTTGGACTTTATGAGCCTATTCATGGTAGCGCTCCAAGCCGGGCCGGACAGGATATAGCTAATCCTATTGCCACTATATTGAGTGCTGCCATGATGCTTCGCTATTCTTTTAATCTGGCTACTGAAGCTGAGGTTGTTGAGAGGGCAGTAATTGCCGTCCTCGAAGAAGGTAATCGTACCTATGATATAATGAACGAAGGTACAACCAAGGTGGGGACGAAGGAGATGGGCAGACTGATTGCTGATAAGATAACCAGGTAGTAGTGACGGTGAAAATTCAGATTTATGATACGACTTTGCGTGATGGAGCCCAGCAGGAGGGGATTTCTCTCTCCATTGCTGATAAGCTGAAGATTACCAAAAAACTGGATGAATTGGGCATCCATTTTATCGAGGGTGGTTGGCCCGGGGCCAACCCCAAGGATACCGAGTTCTTCATTAAGGCGCAGAGTTTGAATTTGAAGCACTCGGTACTGGTTGCTTTTGGCAGCACCAGCCACCCTGATTCCAGGGTGAACAAAGATGCCGGCTTGCAGGCTTTGATGGAGGCTAAGACCAAAGTAGTCACCATCGTCGGTAAAAGTTGGGACTTGCATGTGACCCAGGTTCTGGAAACCAATTTGGAGAATAACCTGCGTATTGTCGCTGAATCTGTGGACTTTCTTAAGTCGAAAGGGCTTACTGTATTCTTTGATGCCGAGCATTTTTTCGATGGCTACAAAGCGAATGCAGAATATTCAATCCGGGTGGTTGAAGCTGCGAGTAAAGCCGGGACTGATTGTGTAGTGCTCTGCGATACCAACGGTGGTGCGTTGCCTTCCGAGATCACTGCAGCCATTAGAGCTGTTCAGAAAGCGGTGTCTGTACCGCTAGGAATCCATGTTCATAATGATGGTGATCTGGCTGTAGCCAATTCGCTTAATGCAGTTCAATCTGGAGTTATGCAGGTGCAGGGCACCATTAACGGCTATGGCGAACGCTGTGGTAATGCTAACCTTTGCTCTATTATTCCGGCGCTGAAGCTCAAGTTGAGTATCGATTGCATCTCTGATAAGCAGCTAGCTAAGCTCACCGAAGTCTCTCGCTATGTAGCTGAGTTAGCCAATATGGCTCCGTCCAGCCATCTTCCCTATGTTGGCACCAGTGCCTTTACTCACAAAGGGGGCCTTCATGTATCAGGAATTATGAAGTGGGAGGACAGCTATCAGCATATCAATCCTGACTTAGTGGGTAACCGACCTAAGGTGGTTGTCTCTGAGTTATCTGGCAAGGGCAATATTATTTATAAGGCTAAGGAGCTGGGTATCGCCCTGCCATCGAAGGGCAAAGAAGCGCGCCAGATATTGCAGCAGATAAAGCTGTTGGAAAGTCATGGCTTTCAATATGAAGATGCGGATGCCTCCTTTGAATTGTTGCTGCACCGAGCTCAGCCCGGATATAAGTCTCCTTTCGAGCTGATTGATTTTATGGTGGTAGTGGAGAGACATAGACGACCATCTAGCGAGGATGAATCGGAACTGCTTTCTGAGGCTACGGTCAAGGTGAAAGTCGATGATAAAATAATGCATACTGCTGCCGAGGGTAATGGTCCGGTGAATGCCCTCGACCATGCTTTGCGAAAGGCTTTGCTTGAATTTTATCCTGATTTGACTGCTATTGAGCTTGTTGACTACAAGGTGCGGATTTTAGAGGAAAGTGCCGGCACCGGTTCTCAGGTGCGGGTGCTTATCGAGTCCAGCGACGGTCAGAAGCAGTGGCGGACTGTAGGCAGTTCGACCAATATCATTGAAGCCAGCTGGCTGGCTCTGGCTGACAGCGTAGAATATTTTCTGCTTAAGCATAATAAAAACAGGCAACACAAGTTAAAATAAGTTCGGGATTGCGCTGCCTGTTAGCGAATCGAAAATCTCTATTCAGTTAATGTTGAGAACTTGCTCTTTTACTATTTCTCACTCTTGATGATTGTGGCTACACCTTGACCTCCACCGATACAGGCGTTCGCCAGTCCATAAGTTCCGCCTTCCATGTTCAGTATCCTGGCCAACGTACCTACGAGCCTGGTTCCGGAGGCGCCGAGCGGATGACCGATTGCGGTAGCGCCACCTTTTACGTTGACTTTGTTGGGGTCAATGCCCAGCTGTTGTATGGCGTAGAGGGCTACGATGCAGAACGCCTCGTTTATCTCCCAGAAGTCGATGTCCTTCACATCCATCCCGGCATGCTTTAATGCCATTTTGCTGGCGGGTACCGGTCCCTTGCCCATAACAGACGGGTCTACACCGGCCCAACCGCAGGACACAATTGAAGCTAAAGGCTTGAGATTATATTCTTTTGCCTTTTCTCTGGACATCATCATTAAGGCGGTAGCCGCGGCGTTCAAAGGTGAAGAATTACCAGCGGTTATTTGACCATCAGGCTTAAATGCCGGCTTTAATCCGGCAAGTCCTTCCAGTGTTGTGTCTCCCCTTATGGCCATATCCCTATCGATAACCTGTTTTGTACCATCAGCCATCGTCACTTCAATGGGCATTATCTCGTCTTTGAAATAGCCTTCTGCAAGCGCTTTGGCTGCCAGTTGATGACTTCTGAGCGCCCATTTGTCCATGTCCTCTCTGGTTAGGCCACTCTCAGCAAACAACTTCTCTGCAGTAAGCCCCATGTTCATAGCTGTCATAAAGTCATATTTTTTGAATCGTGGGTCGGTTACGAAGGCGCTGTCTGGTTGTCTCAATATGGCCCTTGGGTCGTCAGGTGGCGTGGCCATCGGGATATGAGTCATGTGCTCAATTCCGCACGATATAACAACATCCGAGTACCCAAGCATTATCTCCATAGCGCCTAGGTGTACGGTTGACATTGAAGACCCGCACTGCCTGTCGATTTGCTCGGCTGGAACCTCGAAGGGCAGTTCGGCCTGAAATACTATGCTTCTGCCTCCATATAACCACTGCTCACCCACTGGAAAGGCGGTGCCTGTTAGAACATCATTGATTTCATTTGGGTTGACCTTGGTTCTCTTAATGAGTTCCTTTATCAACATCCCGGCAACGGCATCCATCCTCAGACTATTGAACACATCCCTTTCTGGTTCTCTGGGTCTTGACCTTGAAAACGCGGACCTCACGTACTCTACTATGACGGCTTCTCTGGTTTGTGGCATTGTAAAACCTCCTTCTTAGTCGATAATGGTGAAATTGTACTATATTCGAGGGATAAGAGCAATCTAATTTTGTGTCTGGGTAATTATACCGGCTTGCCTACTGGGATTATGTATAATGGCTTGATTTGTTCTTCGAGTTTTAGTACTTTCCCCACCTCTTCGTCTTCGAAGGCGCCGACCATTACCGTAGCTAAGCCAAGTGACACAGCCTGCAGCGAGACGTTTTGGCCGACATGTCCGATTTCCATATGGATATATCTCTCACCACGCCTACCGTATTTATATGCAGTTCTGGGATGAATGGCACAAACCACGATATCAACCGGACAGTTAGCAATGAAGCTTTGCCCCAGGGCGGTATCAGCAAGTTTCTGTCTTAAATCGCCGCTCAGATGCAGACTCAGAGAGTGGTTGCCCACGTCATAGTGGTATACGCCGGCGGCTAAGTTTTCTATGCCGTGCTCACCGATGACGACAAAAATCTCCAGAGGATATGTGGCTCCGGCGCTGGGAGCGGCTCTTCGTCCACCGGTGCCGGTTATGCCTTGAGCTGACCACAATAGCTGGGAAAGCTGTGCAAAAGATAAGGGCTGGGCTCTGAATCTTCTGGCGGACCTTCGCTTTGCGATGGCTGCTTCTACTGATGTCTTCCCTGTTAGACTTGGGGAAGGTAGCTTGATGGGGGTTTCCTTTTTTCTTGCCACTAGCCTTTAATAACTCCTATAGGGCTTGCCATGGCAACCTTTCGTGAGATTCCGGCTTGATGAGTTACTTCGATTACCTGAGTAATATCCTTATAGGCCTGTGATGCCTCTTCTGCCAGCGAAGCTATATTATCAGTTTTTACCGTGATGCCTCTAGCTCTTAGCTCATCGGCGACATCGATACCTCTCAGGCTGCGCTTGGCTGCGCTGCGGCTCTGTACCCTACCGGCGCCGTGGCAGGTGGAACCGAAGGTTTCTGCCATCGCCTTCTCCGTGCCTACAGCGACATAGGAACGGCGACCCATGTCGCCGGGAATTAGCACCGGCTGTCCAACTTCTTTATAGCGTTGCGGTATATCCTTGTGTCCGGCAGGGAAAGCCCTGGTAGCTCCCTTGCGGTGGACGCACACTTTAACCTTGTTGCCATCTACTGTGTGTTCCTCTATCTTAGCAATATTGTGAGCCACATCATAAATTTGTCTCATGCCCAGTTCTTCAAGACTCTTGCCGAACACCTTGACGAATGACTCCCGCGCCCAGTGTGTGATGCACTGGCGGTTTGCCCAGGCATAGTTGGCAGCACAAGCCATTGCGGCAAAATAGTCTTTCCCTTCCTTCGACTCTACAGGAGCACAGGCTAGCTGCCTATCAGGTAGACTGATGTCATATCGTTTAACTGCCTCCTCCATGATTCTCAGGTAATCGTCACAGACCTGGTGTCCCAGACCTCTTGAGCCGGTGTGGATGAGTAGTAAAACCTGTCCAGTTCGGTCAATGCCCATAGCCCTAGCTGCGACCTCGTCATAGATTTCCCGTACTATCTGTACTTCCAGGAAGTGGTTTCCGGAGCCTAATGTTCCTGATTGAGGTGCTCCTCTCTTCTTGGCTCTGGCGCTTACTTTATCCGGGACAGCTCCTTTCATACGACCAGTCTCCTCGGTTACCTCCAGGTCTTCAGGTAATCCGAAGCCGCGTTTTACTGCCCAGTGAGCGCCCTCGGTGAGTAGCTCGTCTATTTCCTCTCCACCTACTCTTATTTTGCCTTCGGAGCCCAGGCCAGAGGGAATATCGTGGAACAATGCATTAACGAGCTCCTTGATTTTGAGTTTAACTTCATTTTCAGTCAGGTTGGTTCGCAGAAGCCTTACGCCGCAGTTGATATCGTAGCCAACTCCGCCCGGTGAAATGACTCCGTCGCTGACTCTGGTAGCTGCCACTCCACCTATGGGGAAGCCGTAGCCCCAATGAATGTCAGGCATAGCCATTGAGCGGCTTACTATGCCGGGCAGGAAAGCCACATTGGCTACTTGTTCCAGAGACTGTTCTTCTTTAATAGCATCCAGCATAGCCTCATCGGCGTAGACCAGACCTGGAACCCGCATCCCCGTCTTATAGCTCTTGGGAATCTCCCAGCGGTAGTCGTCTATTTTGTTAAGCTGTCCTTGCCACTTTGGCATGTCATTCCCTAAATATCGAAGATTACCTGAACCTTATAACCAACATCTTCCTTGTTTATCTTTAGCATGTGATAGGTGGCTGCCTTAATTTCTCTTTTCAGCTTGTGTTGGCTGGTTTTTACCTTCTCTCCGAAGCACCTGGCTTTTATCTGGGTGCTGGTGAGTTCGTCGACTTCAAATCTTCTGAAGAATATATGTTCAACATCGAAGATGTAAATAAGCTCGTTCAGCCATTCTACCAGCAAGACCTCTACATCCTCAGCTGATAATTTTAGCTCACGCTCAATATCCTCTTTGAAGTCATCCGTGTCCGCCATCAGGGTGAAAAGCCCTAGGGCGGCATTGGCGAATACCTGCTTGATATCGGCACCATAAGCGATAATGCCGATATCCGCAGTATGGTCGATGACTTCGAAAGGCTTCTCTACCATCCTCACACTCTCCAGGGGTCAGCTTCATTATATCATGTCCTGAACGTGTCGAAAAATCGAATTAAGCTTGACTTGCGAATGTGTGGGTGTTAACATGAGCCTTCTTGGGCCGCTAGCTCAACAGGGAGAGCAGCTGACTCTTAATCAGCAGGTTCAGGGTTCGAGCCCCTGGCGGCTCACATTCAAACCTCAATTGCTAAATCAAACTGTAGCATTTCTTGAAGCGCTTGTCAGTAGGTTTCTCGAGATTGTCAGGCTATTTTGGTGCTGCAGGTATATACATTTGCTCGGTGTATTCTTTTGCCATGCGCCGGGCGCTGAACAGGGGTGTGTTCGAGCGGATGGCTTCTTTGACTATCTGTATCCAGCCATGCGGGATACCGCTTATGTCGCGGTCATAGTATAGAGGGACTATTTTCTCCTCTAACAGGCGGTATAGCTCTTCGGCGTCTGCATTGTCGTGTTCAGCCGAATTGGAAGTTTCCGCATCGCTTTGAATTGCCCAGCCATTCTTCCCGTTGTAGCCTTCGCACCACCAGCCGTCAAGCATACTGAGATGCAGTACTCCGTTAAGGGCTGCCTTCTGGCCGCTGGTTCCGCTGGCTTCATGAAATAGTTGAGGGGTGTTGAGCCAGACATCGGCACCATGTACGAGGTAACGTGCCATGTGCATATCGTAATCCTCAACAAAGACTATTTGTCCACCGAACTCGTGGTCTTTAGCCGCGTTGTATATTTTCTGGATTAGCTGTTTACCGCCTTCATCATTGGGATGCGCTTTACCAGCGAATATTATCTGGATAGGCTGGAGTTCGTTCTGAAGTATGCGTTTCAGGCGGTCAAAATTGTGAAAAATAAGTGTGGCTCGCTTATAGCTGGTAAAGCGGCGGCAGAAGGCTATAGTGAGGGATTCCGGGTCGAGCAAGCCTCCCATTACTAATGCCTGTTCTGGCGTTACATGGTCTTCGATCCAGCGTCTCCGTGCTCGTTCCTTAATCGCACTGATGAGCTTGTTCTTCAACCACCGGCGCATTGCCCATATTTTCTCGTCCGGGATATCGATAACCTTTTCCCACATAGCCGGGTCGTCGTGCTTCTTCAGCCAATCATTATCAATATGTGCTTCATACAGGCTGGCTGCCTGCGGTGCTACCCATGTGGGAACATGTACGCCGTTGGTCACCGAGCCGATGGGCATATCCTTCTCTTCTTTATCGGGCCACAGGCAATGCCATGTTCGTCGGCAGGTGCCGCCATGCAGCTGGCTGACGCCATTGCGATAGTCAGACATTCTAAGACCTAATACGGTCGTGTTGAATGATGAATTATCTGATTCCTGTGCACCCAATTTCAGCAGTTCCTCCATGTCTAGCTTGAGAGATTCCCGATAGCTGTGGAAATATTTCTCAATTAGCTTACGTGGAAAGGTATCGTTAACACCAGGGACCAGCGTGTGTATGGTGGTGACTGTCGTGGCTCGCACTGTGTTGACGGCCTCGGTAAATTTGATGCCCTTTGCCACTAATTCACGAATGCGCTCCAGTGTCATAAAGGCGGTATATCCTTCGTTAGCATGCCAGATAGTCGGTTCGATGCCGAGCGCCCTCAGGACACGCACACCGCCAATTCCTATGATGATTTGTTTTTGAAGACGCGTCTCCTGGTTGCCAGCATAAAGCCGTGCCGAAAGCTCGCGGTCGGGTTGTGAATTCCCTTCAACGTTAGTATCCAGCAGATAGAGCTTTACCCGACCGACATTCACCTGCCACACTGTAACCTGAACCGGCCTTGTATCCAGGGGAACTTCGACGATTATCGGTTTGCCTTCAGCGGTAAGCACCCGGCTGATAGGTGCTTCACTGAAGTTCAATCGCTCATAGACTTCTTCTTGCCATCCATCGGCAGAGATATGCTGATGGAAGTAGCCCTGTGGATACATAAATCCCACGCCTACCAGGGGCAAGCCGAGGTCGCTCGACTCTTTGCAATAGTCGCCTGTCAGGACACCGAGCCCGCCGGCGTAAAGAGGTAACGAGTTATGGATAGCGAATTCCAGTGAAAAATAGGCTATTGTCTGTTGTCCCAGGTGCGGATATTGTGTATTAAACCAGGTATCGGCTCCCGACATCGCGTCTTTGAAGTTGCTCATAACGTAGTCATACTTTTTTAGGAATACAGGGTCTTGAGCAGCAGCTACCAATCGGTGAGGCTCGATTTGTTGCAGTATCTTGACTGGATTATGCCCGGTAGCTCTCCACATGGCATTATCTAGGGCTTTGAACAGCTGACGCGCCTCTATATCCCAGCTCCACCAAAGATTGTAGGCTAGCTCGTTCAGCCCCTCGATGCGCCTGGGAAGCTTCGAAACTGACAGGTTATTCATAATTCGGATAAGCGACTATTATACCTGTTGTGCAGGCGCTAAGTAAATTCGCCGGTGCTCCTAGGCAATGATGATGTCATCAAGTGCTCGCTTGGGCACATGGTGTACACTCTGGCTGTCCCGCCAGTATCTGGTATTTCCATCTTCACCGAGAGCATCGATAACAACCGTTTCTTTAGGTTTGCCTAGGGCTATGACGAGGAGTATTTCATATTGTGGTGGGATGCCCAGAACTTTGGTGAGCTCCGACCTTTTCACTGTAGCAATCATACAGCCACCCATGCCTTTTTCTGTGGCGCCAAGCAGAATGCTCTGGGCTGCTATACCGTGGTCGCAGCCAAATGCCTGGCTTATCTCCTTGTCTCCAAGTACTATTATGTAGGCCGATGGTCTTTCACCTTCAGCCGGACCAGGCCAGTCTTTGAGAAAAGCAGCCCAGCCAAGTAGCGGAAATATCAAGGCGTTCTTTTTTGGATCACAGGAGAGCATGTATTTCAATGGCTGCATATTGAGTGCTGAAGCCGACAGCCTGGCCAGGTCAGGTCAACCAGCTCCTTCAGTGTCTCTAACTCTACGGGAACATCTTGATGGAACTTTCGATAGCTCCTGTTTTTATGTACCAGGTCTTTTATCATTGCTTTTCCTCCTTCTTAACATATTTTATAGTTATTTCCGACTATAATGTCAGAAGCTGGAAACCCCAGACGCCGATATAGGCAAAGAGTATGTGCTTGGGTATCCTGCCGGCAGCACCGAAGAGTAGAAACTTCCATACTGGCAAACGAAGCAGACCAGCGGCAGCACCGGCCAGGTCGAAAAACGGATTGGGTATCAGCGCGAGTACAAAGATAGTGGGGCTTCCCCATCTTTTCATCCATTGCACCATTCTGGCGTAGATCCCCACGTTATCTACGGCTAGCCTGCCGCCATAGCCTAAAAGATAGCCGGTCATCTCGCCGATTGTTCCTCCTATGCCGGACACAACTCCTACCAGGACAGGGTTCAGTATGGCACCGAGTGTAGCTACCAAAATCCATCCGGGCACAGGTACTACTATGCTGCTGCAAGTTATTATGGAGATTATGAAGACACCGAGATAGCCGTACACTTCAAGCCCTGCTACCTTGTCTCGGTTGAGGAACAGAAAAACAGACAGTGCCACTACAAAGAGCAAGGCAAAAATCTGAAGGTAGCGCTCCCTTGTCCAGAATCGCTTCTTTGTCTTGTTGTCTGTCTGCTGCATGAGCTTAAGCTAACCTTCCTTACTTTTTACCCTGACTGGTATGACTAGGGCAGAGCCGAGTATAAAATAGAAGATACAAGTTAAAAGCATGATTGAGTAGCCAAAGCCGTATCGCTGGAGATTGAAAAAGTCGATTACCGGGCCGGTGAGCCTGGCTAACGCTCCGGCACCGGCTGTAGCTATGTTGGTCAGCCCCAGGTAGCGGGCTTCTTCGCCCGCAGGAACCAGGTCGGTAGCCAGTGCCCAGTTGGTGCTTAGGAAAGCTCCTGCTGAGATCCCGACGAGACCACCGCAGACCAGTATACCCGCGTAACTAGGTGTAAAGAATAGCACCAGGACACCAATTATACCCACAAATCCTGAGAAGAGAATAATAGGTTTGCGCCCCAGCCTGTCAGAGAGCTGCCCCGCAGGGTAAACTGCCAGGAGCAGGAAAATGCCCACAGTAATCAGGAGGTCTGCGGTTACTCCTGCCGGGTTGGGATGATGGATTACGTCTCTTATGAAGTACAGGGCGAAGGTTTGAAGCACTACCATTGCCATCAGGATAAACAATCGGGATAAGAGAAACCATATAAAGCTCATATTTCTTTTGGCGTCGAGCTTGTAGGCGCCGGCCACGGTTTTTGCCGTGAATGGTTTATCGTCGAGACATGATGGCGGCTCATTTACTGTCAGCATAGTGGCAACCATGCCTCCCAATAGTATTGCCCCAGGTACTCCTATTGCCAGCCATAGCCACATTTCACCGCCGCCGCTGGCGTAGTTATCCATCAGATAAGCCACTATGCGCAGGAAGGCTACTCCGCCTAATATCTCCGCCAGAGTCTTGGCTCCGGATGCCACTCCCTTTCGGTCTTCCGGCACCAGGTCTGGGATAAACGCCTGGAACGGTCCCTGAGCGATATTGGTGGCTACTTGAAGCAGACAGTAGCCTAAAAGCAGTAAAGAGAAGCTGCCGGAAAGACCTATGCTGGGGAGGAAAAGCAGAGCCAGAAGCGTTCCCACCAGGATGAAGGGACGGCGGCGGCCAAAGCGCGAGCTGAAACGGTCGCTGATTGCCCCGGCCACTGGTTGAACAAATACGGCTATCATCGAACCGGCGAAGGTCAGAAGTCCGAGGTAAGTATTCTTCTGTGCTTCGGGAATGAATTCCAGAAGTCGGAGCGGAAGTATTACACTGTGCAGACTGGGCCAGAGAACCGATAGGGCAGCCGCGAAGATGCTTATCTTGACATAATCAGCAGGTCGGAAAGCTCTTTCTATAGACACTTTCTCATAATCTCTTGCAATATCAAATCTCTGGTAGAAGTCCCGAATACTTTTCAATACGGCTCAAGCCGGCCTCTGATTGTATCAGCCAGGTCATCCAGCACAGCTCGATAGCCCTGTAGCCGGTGCCCTGCGCTATTCTATCCATTAGCCTGACGAAATCTATATCGGTTGAGGACATCTCCATGTTCGCCTTAGACAGGATTTCAGCGATAACCCTTTTCACTATCTTGTCAGGCATTACCGTGTCGATGCCGCCCATCATTCTCAGGTATTGAAAGCTGTTTATGCCTACGCCGTTAATTTGCCCCATCGGGTCTTTCTCCCAGCCATCAAGCTGTGCGTGCTTTGCCCAGTAGATAAAAGCTTGCCTATCATCGAACCCTTTTTCACCCTTAATACCGGCTAAGTGACGGGCGACCGATTTCGCCATGTGCCAGGAGCGCTTGTTTTTCCATGTCATTTTAAGCTCATCATAATTGGCAGAGGCTAAATCCTCCAGTGTACGAATCTTCCCTGTTTCCACGAATTCTTGCCTGAATTTATATACCCTGGGCACCACTGACTGGAAGTAGTTTAGGCCAATAGAGGTGAAAGCGACGTCCACCACCATCAGCACCACATTGCCATGCCATCGCTCAGTCTTGAGGCAGCGCTGGCAGTGTTTCCTCACCTCAGGCACCTGATGCATATAGCTGTCAACTATCTCCTTGAGTTTCAAGCCGCATGCTCCATGGCGAGGCTAATCCCGCCACCAGCCGAATACAGCAATGGCACTGAGTCCTACGCCGGCGATAATGGCGCCAATCCAGCCAAGCAGACACAGGCAGGTAACGATAGCTCCGGCAATTATTACTCCGCAGAGAATGGACAAAATAGAGTACTTGAACTTCATGCCCATGAGGAAGGCTGCTATCGAGCCTGTCCAGGCGCCGGTAAACGGTAAAGGTATGGCGACGAATAGCATGAGCCCGATTCGCTTATATCTCTCGATGAACCTTCCATGTCGCCTGGTGCGTTCGAGTCCCCAATTTACGAACCTCCTGCCGATTTCCACCTTACTGGCGATTCGGGCTAGCGATTCGAAGAACAGGAGCAGTATCGGCACCGGCAGCATATTGCCGATGACAGCCAGCGGGTATGCCCGGTACCACGGCATGTGAAACACGTTTATGGCTACCGGCAAAGCGCCCCGAAGCTCTATTATAGGCAGGGCTGATATGATGACTACTATTAGTTCTCTGGCAATGCCTAGATTAAGAAGCTCTTCAATCATTTCTGTTTTCTTGTCATTCTGATCGAAGCGAAGAATCCCTGGTATGTCTTATGCAATGCCTTGAGACCCTTCGCTGATGCTCAGGGTGACAGGGTAAACAATATTTACTTGGCCTTTGTAAAGCATTATATCATTAAACATCATCTGTTGAATTACAGCTAAAATGAATCTTTTGGTATGCTAAATCAGATGTTGCTTTATTATTGTGAAGCGTGGTGGTAAAATTAGTTTGAGCGTGAGCTATGTCAGGTCATTCTAAGTGGAGTTCAATCAAGCGGCAGAAAGGCGTAGCAGACCACCGCAGGGGGCAGCTATTTACCAAGCTTACCCGTGAGATTATAGTGGTAGTGCGGGAAGGCGGGCCCAGTCCTGATTCTAACTTCCGTCTTCGTTTGGCGATACAGAAAGCACGTGACAACAACATGCCGTCTGATAACATCGAGCGAGCCATAAAGAAAGGAAGTGGTGAACTCGGTGGAGTCATCCTTTCTGAGATAATCATCGAAGGCTATGGACCTAACGGCATAGCGGTTCTGGTAGAGGCTTTGACGGATAATCGAAATCGCACCGTTCAGGAGGTACGCAGTCTCTTTGCCCGGCACGGCGGCAGCCTCGGTGCCAGCGGTTCTGTCGCCTGGATATTTGAGACCAGAGGTGTCATCACTGTGGAAACCGATGGCGTGGATGCCGAAGAGTTAGCCATGGTGGCGATAGATGCCGGCGCAGATGATGTCAAAGAGGAGAAAGACTATCTTGAAATTCAGACCACGCCGCAAAATTTAGAGACAGTGCGAAAAGCGGTGGAACAAATCAAGCCCCCCGTTTTGGCTGAAGTTCAACGTGTGGCTAAGAGCACTGTGGTGTTAGACGAAAAAGAAGCAATTCAAACCCTGAAGCTGCTGGACCATCTGGAAGAGCTGGATGATGTCCAGCATGTTTCCGCTAATCTCGATTACTCCGAGGCTGTTTTTGAGAAGCTGCGGGCTCAGGCATAGTTATGCGTGTTCTCGGCATTGACCCGGGCACTTTGAATCTGGGCTATGGTGTGGTGGATGAGGAGGGTGGTGAGATGACGATGGTCGCCTGCGGGGTGGTGAGCATGCCTGCTAAAGTCCCTGTGGAGCGAAGATTGTCCTCTCTGTATAAAAAGCTTTGTGAAGTAGTAGCCCGCTATCGACCTGACGAGGTAGCCATCGAGGAGCCGTTTGTGGCAGTAAATGCTCGCTCGGCTCTGGCTATAGGCAGGGCTCAGACGGTAGCTATTTTAGCCGCAGCCAATGAGAATTTACCGATTTCCCGCTATTTGCCGACGCAGGTAAAGCAGCAGGTGACCACTTATGGCGGTAGCGATAAAGAGCAGGTGCAGGAGATGGTGAGGCTTCAGCTCGGTTTGGACCAGGCGCCTCAGCCCAACGATGCTGCCGATGCCCTGGCTGTGGCTATCTGCCACATTCACCAAAAGCATGTTGAGCGCCTGCTGGCGGGGAGCAAGTAAATGATAGTTGCATTAGAAGGTATACTGGAAAGCCGCGGTATAGACTCGGCGGTGGTCAAGGTCGGACCGCTAAGTCTCCAGGTGCATGTTCCCGGTTCTAGCGTGAGCCGACTGGGGAATGTTGGAGACAGAGTATATCTACATACACACCTGTATTTAAGGGAAGATAATATAGCTGTTTACGGCTTCGCTTCTGCCGATGAACTGGTGCTTTTTCAGAACCTCATTTCTGTCTCCGGTATAGGTCCCAAAGCAGCGCTGACTTTTTTGTCCACGTTAAGTGTTGAGCAAGTGGCTTCAGCTATAATCAGCGGCAACGTTGACCTGCTTACCCAGGTGCCTGGTATTGGCAAGAAAATAGCCGGGCGGGTGGTACTGGAGCTTAAGGGAAAGCTGGAGAAGGGATGGGAAGGGGCTGTAACGCCAGCCCTGGCACAGGAAGATGCCGATGTAGTGGCTGCCCTGACCAACCTCGGTTATTCATTAAGGGAAGCTACGCAGGCTGTGGCGAGCTTGCCCAATTCTCCGGAGCTTGACCTGGAAGAAAAGGTAAAGCTGGCTTTAAGGCAACTGGCTGGAGCGTAGCCGGGAGTGAACATGATTACTGAAATACTGCTTGGTCTTGTTTTATTGCTTTTGGGCGTGCTGATTTTCCTTGTCCTCAGGGGCAGGAAGGTGGAGCCAACCGACCTCAAAAACGTCATGCAAAGCACCTGGACGGAGCTGGGACTGGGTGAAAAGATAGGCAGCATAGAGGCTCAAGCCAGGGATATTAAAGAAAGCTATAAGTCCTTCGAGCAAATGCTCAGAGTGCCTAAAGAGAGGGCATCTCTGGGTGAAATTGCCCTGGAATCTATGCTGTCGGACCAGCTTCCGCCGGATATGTACGGTATCAGGGAGACGGTCCTCGATGGCAAGAGGCCCGATGCCCATATAAAATCGACCGAAGGAATCGTCTGCATAGACTCCAAGTTTTTTCTGGACAACTACGCCAGGATGTTGTCAACAGAAGACCCGACTGAGAAGCAGAGGTTCAAGAAGGATTTTGTTGCCGATGTCAGGCGCAGCCTTGACAAGATAGCTGCTGACTACGTATGTCCCGATAAAGGGTCTGCCGAGTTTGCCTTTGCCTACATTCCGTCTGAAAGCGTCTATTATTTTCTGCTGAACGAGGCATATGAGCTGCTGCTGCACTACAGCAGGGCTGGTGTTCAGGTGGTATCGCCGCTGACACTTTCCTCCAAAATCGAGCTGATTAGAGCCGGCATTCAGGCAAAGAAGCTCTCGGAAAAAGCCGAAGAGGTAAAAAATGACCTCATCAGCATTAAACGCCGGTTTGATGAAATCGATGATAAGTGGCGCGTGTTTTTCGGAGCCCATCTTAAGAATGCCGTGCTTCAGGCAGAAGAGCTGGATAAATCGTACAAGAGGCTTAGAGACGAGTTCGACCGCATTTCCAAAATCCCCCAAAAGTGATGTATCATTCACCAGTGTAGCCATATACCCTCTCCCTTGAAGGGAGAGGCTCAGGGTGAGGGTGAAAAAACTCTTCTGTCATCACGAGGCACAGGGTGCCGTGGCAATCTCAGTTCCTTTCCTTGTCATTCTGAGGAAGTCCTTCCCGAATGCGAAGGACGACCGAAGAATCTCAGGGGGTATGATGTGTTGAGATTCTTCGCTGCGCTCAGAATGACAGGAGGAAGGTCTCAGAATTACATCTGCGTAGGGCTCGTAATGACGAGCGGGCTTAAATATCTGTTCCCTCTCCCTTGATGGGAGAGGGCTAGGGTGAGGGTGAAATAGAAAAATTTAAGATTGTCTCCGAGTTCAAGCTCACCGGTGACCAGCCGCAGGCAGTAGACAGGCTGGTCGAAGGTGTAAATAAAGGCTACAAGCAGCAGACACTGCTCGGTGTCACCGGCAGCGGCAAGACCTTCACCATGGCTAATGTGGCGGAAAGGGTGCAGAAACCTACCCTGGTCATCTGCCACAATAAGACCTTAGCCGCTCAGCTAGCCACCGAGTTCAAGGAATATCTACCCGAAAACGCCATTGAGTATTTTGTCAGCTACTACGATTATTACCAGCCGGAAGCCTACATTCCGAATACCGATACTTACATCGAGAAGGAAATCGATATAAACGAGGAAATCGATAAGCTGCGCCATGCTGCCACCCGGGCATTGCTCGACCGCCGCGACGTGCTCATAGTGGCTTCGGTGTCCTGTATTTACAGCCTGGGCGAGCCTGAAGAGTATCGCAGCTTTGTGGCTACAATAAAAAAGGGTGAAAAATACAGGCGCGACAAGCTGGCACGCCGCCTGGTGGACATGCAGTACGAGAGGAACGACTTCGACTTCACCCGCAGCCGCTTCCGCATCCGCGGCGACACCCTGGAAATCCAGCCGGCGTACGAGGAAATTGCCGTCAGGCTTGAGTTCTTTGGGGATGAAGTCGAGCGCATCGTTGACATCGACCCGCTCACCGGTGAGCTGCTGGTGGAGCGCGATTCGGTGGACATTTACCCGGCAAAACACTTTGTCACCTCACATGACAAACTCCTGGCGGCTGTTGAGGACATAAAGGTTGAGATGGAAGAGCGGTTGAAAGAGCTAAAAGGCCAGGGAAAACTGGTCGAAGCCGCCAGGCTGGAGGCGCGGACCAACTATGATATCGAGATGCTCCGCGAGGTCGGCTACTGCCACGCCGTGGAGAACTATTCCCGCCATCTCCAACGTAGAGCACCGGGCAGCGCGCCGTGGACGTTGCTAGATTATTTCCCCGATGACTTCCTGATGTTCATCGACGAGTCTCACATGACTCTGCCTCAGATACGCGGCATGTATCATGGCGACATCTCCCGCAAGCAGACTCTGGTCGATTTCGGCTTTCGCCTGCCGTCGGCGCTGGACAACCGCCCGCTTAGCTTCGATGAGTTCAAAGAGCGCCTTAATCAGGTTGTCTATGTATCGGCTACCCCCAGCGAGTACGAATACAGGCACAGCCAGCAGGTGGTGGAGCAGTTAGTCCGCCCCACCGGCTTGCTCGAGCCTACCATCGAGGTCAAGCCGTCTAAGGGGCAAATCGACGACCTGATTTACCAGATTAAGACCAGGGTGGATAGAAGCGAGCGCTGTCTGGTAACCACGCTAACCAAGAGGATGGCTGAGCAGCTGGCTGACTACCTGAAAGAGATGGAGATAAAGACGCATTATCTGCACTCTGAGATAGACACGCTGGAGCGGGTCGAGATACTGCGCGACCTCCGTCTCGGCGTTTACGATGTGGTAGTTGGCATAAACCTGCTCCGCGAAGGGCTGGATTTACCTGAGGTGAGCCTGGTAGCTATTTTAGATGCCGACAAAGAAGGTTACTTAAGGTCGAAAGGGGCGCTTATCCAGACGATGGGCAGGGCAGCCCGTCATATTGACGGCCATGTCATCATGTATGCCGATACTGTGACTGCATCCATGCGTGCAGCCATGGAGGAGACTCAACGGCGCCGTCGTATTCAGGAAGATTACAACAAAGAGCACGGCATCACTCCGCAGGGCATAAAGAAGGCGATTAAGGACATCACCGAGCGTGTCAAGGCGGTAGCTGAAGCCAGAGCTGCCTATTCGCCTACTCCCATATCCAGGGAGGAGGTCCTCCGTCTCATCAAAGACCTCGAAGCCCAGATGAGAAAAGCCGCCAAGAACCTCGAATTCGAAAAAGCCGCCCTGCTCCGCGACCGCATCATCGAGTTGCGGAAGGATGAAGAGCTGCTTTCGCCGTTGACCAGGTTCAAGTAGTCGTTATTCCACCAAAAGGATGATATTGTTGGCTTACTGCTGCACAATCCGTCATCTTGTTACAAATTGTTATATTACGAAATCCTGGGTGTGGAGAACGTAGTTGCTACAATTGAGAGGGAAATAGTATTGAATCAGAGCATTAAGGCTTGCCCTGTAGCTGGTGAAAAGCCCATAGAGCATAGCCAAATTAGCATAAATCATTCATGTTCCATCCCCGAAAACTGGGCGACGGTCAACTCTGGGCACTATCCTAAAACTAGAGATTCAGTTGACGAAGGCGTGTAATTGTACTTATACGCTAGGATTCGGGCTAAGGTGTGAATATATAAACTAAATGTCTATCGGGTATCTTGGAGATTTTGGATTCCAGAATACCGCTGCAATGGCCAACATGTGCGGACTCATAAAAGTATACGCCATCCAGAAATCTCCATACTCGAACCCAAAAGTACCCGGAGCGTATGGAAAAGGCAGTTGGACTTTGGTTATGCCATCAGGGTAGGGATCTGAAAACAGCAAATCTAAAGCTTTACGGAATGCTTGCCGGTCGTCTCGAGCCAAATGGTTTACGAAAAGTTCGGCCGTGTCAGAAAGTACAGCATCAAAGGACAACGCTCTCTATCTTCTCTTTAGCAATTTTCGTGTAACGGCCTTGCCCTAAGTCCGCTAGTCCACGTTCAACAAGTTGCCGAAATAATCGGTTTTCTAACATCTCGGAAGCTAAGCTGTCATAGGAACTCGGGAGTTTCTTCTCTGACTCAGTTGCCGAAGACTCAGGCGGAGCGGGAGTTAAGGGTATTATTTCACTATGCGGAAGAGTGATAACGCCAATTAGCAAATTACCCCCAGTTTCTAAGACAGGTGGTCCTCCTGCTGTAACCTCTGTTATTTGATATGCGGATGCAAGACCATCTGTACTACTCGTTACGTCTATCATTACAACACCTCCCCATCCGTTGCTGGCATCCAACCTTGGTATATGATGCGTTCCCCAACTTGGTCCACCGGGGTCTGCATACCCGGCGGAGTAACCTTAGCTCTCAAAAGCATCTTATCCGTTACGAAGACATACTGTGACAGCTTTTCATTATCCAAGCATTCGAGTATTGCTCGGTCATAGCGAACTTTTTTCTGGTCTTCCGAGCCTAAGTCGAGTTCTGGGCTGTGAGGGCTAGTCAGATGAAGCCAACCTTCGTATTCTTTATACAAATCCCAAATCAGTTTCTCAACCTCCTCATCCGGTTCGTTAACGTGTAACCGAATGTCAGTCTTCGCTTCATTTAGACCTATCAGGTAATTATGGGTCGGAAGTTCTTTAGTGAGCTTATTAACGATATGGTTTATCCTAGCTTCGTCATCCATGTGTTTTTCCAGTAGTCGAGCTGCAAGTTCTCGATTCTGCTCCCTTGCTCTATAGACAGCTCCGAGTGCCAGAGGGTGTATTTTGTCGGCTAATATCTTCAGGACCTCAACCATGGACTCATCTGCCTTTAGCCCCACTTCTTTTCTAGCTAGGTCTAGAAATCCCGCCATATCTTCTACACTCACAGGCAATAGCGTAACGGCCCCAGGCTGTCCAGAGGGCGCACCTGGCATTGTAGGATTGAAAGGTGACGCCACAGATGGGTCGATCGGGCTAAGTTGTCCATGTTTGCCCATAAGAATTTCGTCAGCTCCGAGTGCTACTAAGGTTCCACAGCTTAATGCACGAGAGGGGACTAGGACTTTTAGTTTTTGGCAATACTGTCGAGCGAGATTTACAAGACTCCAACCTACAATGGAATCTCCCCCTCGTGTATACAGGAATATGGCTATGTTCTCAGTGGAGCCTATGCAAGTAAGCAGGTCCGAAATTAGAGGGAGGATATCAGGCGCCATTTTTGTCTCTAAATGCTGTCGGTCCCCCCATACTAAAGCTATGAGCCGTGCACCCAACTTTTTTTCAATAGTAGCTATGATAGATTTACGGTCCTGAACACTCATTGTTCTGCCTCCAAGAACCCATCAGAATCATCATACTATATCATAAGCGGAAATACAATTAACTCGTGTGTCCTCTAATACTCCACCCAAGACTTTAGTAGTTTAATTAGCTAAGCTAAGTTTGTCAATCCCTAACTGCGTGTAGCACTACTTTCCCTTGTTGATACGTGTAATTGCAGTTATACGTTAGGATTCTGGGAGAAACATATTATTTGTATTCTTCTGACACAGAATTGAATATTCAGTGACCGTCTGCACAAATAGCCAAGTTGTGCGCTTGAGCTAGCTTGACAAACGCCCATGATAAACTTAAAGTTTCCATTACTGAGTTGTACCAATATTGATAGCGACGCCTATGATATCCATGGAACCAAGCTATATTGCTCTATATTACTCCGGTGAATTGGAGCGGCGTGCCCAGGCACTTGAAGCCCGGTTAGCTTCCTGTGATATCTGTCCCAGGGAATGCCATGTCAATCGGCTGGAAAATGAACCGGGGTTTTGTCATTCGGGTCGTCTGCCAATAGTCTCTGCGGTCTGCGCTCATCATGGAGAAGAACCAGTCATATCGGGAAGCAGGGGCTCGGGTACAGTTTTCTTCGGCAATTGTAATATGAGATGTGTTTATTGTCAGAACTACCAGATAAGTCAGAACTGGAGAAAACAAAAATCAAAAGAGCTGGATTATCATACTCTAGCTGAGAGTATGCTCTATCTTCAGGATGAACTGGGATGTCACAATATTAATTTTGTTTCCCCCTCTCACTTTGTTCCCCAGCTGATTCGAGTACTTCTGGAAGCTGTGCCTATGGGGCTGAGGTTACCACTGGTCTACAACACTAATGGCTATGATTCTATTGCCTCCCTGAAAGAGCTTGAAGGCGTAATAAATATTTACCTGCCTGATTTAAGATATGCCTCCGATTACTGGGCTAAGAAATTATCGCAAACTGAAGATTATGTAGTACGGGCTCGCCAGGCTATCAAAGAGATGCACCGGCAGGTTGGAAACGTCGTACTGGATGAGGCTGGAATAGCCCGGCAGGGATTAATCGTACGTCATCTTATCCTGCCTAATGGGCTGGCAGGCACAGATGAATCGTTAGGCTGGCTAGCCCGGGAGCTTTCCCCCGCAGTGACGGTTAGCATAATGTCCCAATACTTGCCAGCGCACCGGGCCACCAGGATACCTTTGCTCTCCAGAAGCATCTCAATAGCCGAGTATGAAACGGTTGTCAGCTTACTTTCTGACTTAGGTATGGAGAATGGCTGGGTGCAGGAAATGGGTGCGCAAGAAAACTATGTCCCCGATTTTGAACGAGAGGGGCACCCTTTTTCCACTACCGCTAATATAGGGGAATGACCCTTATCAACGCCGACATTTTGCGGGCAGGTAATTGCCTGAGGCTCAAATAGATGATAAAATACACCAATGAGCAATAAATCTCCTACAGACCTAAACACCTTTGTAGAGAATGTAAACAAGAAAGACAAAAACCATAATGGTAAGAGAGTAAGATTCTCCTGGCTGAAGAGAAAACGGAAATAGTATCTTATTCCTATCTCTCAGCACCCAAGCTAAAAGCTCATTCCATTGTCAGGCCTGTTTTACCTCGCTTTACCTTTTTAGCCCTGCGTTTGTGTGTCAATGCCCGCGCTGCCGCTATTCAATATTGTAAACATTGTAAACCTTTTGTCATATTATTCGTTTATTAAAATAGAGCACGGTTCTTGGTTCAAAGCCTTAACTGGAATTTAATATTTTCTTGATATCATAAATATAATAACGAAGGAGAAAATGGACATGGTAACTGATGCCAGAGCAGGTAAAATAGCAGGTTACGATATGCTGTCATTTCTCGAAGATATCAATTGCACCGGCATGCAATTCAAGCTGCTCCGCTTCTGGGCAAGGCATCCCAGGGCGAAATTGAGCCTGTACACCATCGCCAGAGCCATGAATACTTCGGCGATTGGCTTGAGAGATGCAATTACAAACCTGGTTGAAAACGGCATTATTACAGCTCAGCACAATAATTATGGTCTCACCACCTACGCGCTTTCCGAACAGGGGGCACAGGAGTATATTGACGGACTGGGTAGCCTGGACATGCACCAGACGAAGACTTTGGAAAGACAGTTGAAGGAGAAAGCTCTATCGACTGCCAGCGCGAGTAAATAGATTAATCACTCTGAATGGTCAGAGCTTTTGAAAGGTTTCAAGTCATATTTGAACACAGTTATGGACTGATTACCCAAGAAGGGGTTAATGGTGATGTGGCAGATAAATTTCTGTCCCCGATGTGGGGCGCGGGCTGATTGTAAAGGCCGGTTTTGCGGTGCTTGCGGTCTTGACTTAAGCTGTGTAGCAAAACCGGTGCCGTCACCATGGTATGATTATCAGTGTACTTATCAGCAATGGGTACCACAAAGCCCTGCATATAATCAAGCGGCAGCACACGTAGATTCAGACCAGTACCAGCAGCGATATGTATATGCTAATGGTGGTACCGTAACACCGCTAAGCGCTGAGGTTTCCAGGCTGCTGGCAGACTTCTTCAGCAAAAGCCTTAAACACAATAGGGCGTAGTGGGTATTTAGCTGGGGGAACCGCGACAAATCTCGCCGGGCTGTTATCAGAAAGACGTCAAGTATAGTATTTTCAGTCTCAATACGGATTAGTCATCTACCGTAATCATCAGGTTTGGATTACGTGATTTTATAACTTGCCTACGTCTATCTTGCCTGTGGTTCTGCAATGGAGGCACTTTTCTTTTAATATGGGATGGTTGTCACAGTAGGGGCAGTTGATTTCCATCTTGTCTGTCTCATGCTCACCAAATCCCTTAAGCTTCGAATCCAGTTCCATATCGGCTCGAGCTTTTTCTCCTCCTACGTTAGTGACTAATTTGCAGCTGATGGAACTGCAAATCTCCGCTTCAGGAATATTTCCGGGACTCATCCGGTATCCTCCTTTGGCGAATATGTCTGGCTTGACCAATTCTAAGGTCTTACAGACTGTCTGGTCGTCGTCCAGGGAGGCGATAACCTCATCCACACCTTTAATGCTCTCGAGGATTTCTTTTCTATCCTCGAACGGCCTGAAAACAAACCCTTTCTTCTTGAGCAGGAATTCGTCTCTGTTCAGTATCACAACCAGCCTGTCACCTAGTTTGGCTGCCTCTTCTATGTACCGAATATGACCTACATGTATCGGGTCAAAGGCTCCGCTTACTGCAACCGTGATTGGTTTCATCTTCATTTCCACCGTCCTCCCTTTCTTGTATATAACTATGATAACTCTAATGGGAAGTTAGGGCAAGACCTGTGCTAAAGGATATTGTGGAATAGGTCATTTCAGTCAAACAGTCCAAGCAAGTAACGGCAGTCACTAGCTCTGATAGAAGCTAGCGGCTCCTTTGCTTGAATGCCTCGTACATTACCAGGGCGGCGGCTACAGAGGCGTTAAGCGAGGTGATTTCTCCTCTCATCGGTATATGTGCCATAAAATCACATCTCTTTCTAACCAGCTCGGACAAACCCTTGCCTTCACTGCCGATGACAATGGCTGTTGATGACCTGAAGTCCATCTTACTGTATTCAGCTTCGCCGCTTCGGTCTATGCCGATGATCCAGAGGTTGTTTTTTTTGAGGGTTTCAATAGCCTGGGCGATGCTGGAGACGCTGGCTACGGGCATGTACCACATAGCGCCAGCCGATGCCTTAGCCACGGTGGCGGTGAGACCGGCTGCTCCTCTTTCCCTGATTATCACACCATGAATGCCGCTGGCATAAGCAGTCCTCAATATTGAGCCCAGATTCTGCGGGTCTTCAATGCCGTCAAGAATCACATAGAGCGGCGGCTCATTCTTTTCTGCGGAGACAGAGATTAAATCATCTAGGCTGACATATTCTTTGACTGCGGCGTAAGCGATGACTCCCTGATTGGCGCCGGTTATGCTTTGATTATCTATGATATGCCGTGCCACACGTTCAACGGGTACACCTTTAGCTCGAGCCAGGCGGAGTATTTCAGTGACGGCATTGCCCGGCTTGATATTGCTGGCAAGCAGTATTTTCTTGATAGGATGGCCGGCTCTTAGTAGCTCGATTACCGGGTTTTTACCTTCGATAATGTCTGCCATTTTCCCCGGCATATTGTATGCGCCCGAGCCGGCTAATTCAAACTCTTTGCTGGGCTCGATGCTTAAAGTTAGGGAAAATGGTGAGGTGGTAAGAACCACATTGACAAATGATATATATAGTGCTAATTTATATCAGACCACGAAAGCTATATCATAAGGAGGTATGTAATGAAGAGGTTGGCGTGCTTTCTGCTCACCGCACTGGTTCTCCTGTCTACCGTCGCTGTCTCCTGCGCTCCGGCGGCAGTCCCAATCAATGACCCGATTAAAATCGATACCGGGCAGATATCGGGGACAACCGTTGGGGACCTACACATCTACAAAGGCATTCCTTTTGCCGCACCGCCGGTAGGCGACCTGCGCTGGAAACCGCCGCAGCCGGCAGCACCCTGGCAGGGAGTTAAGGAATGCACTGAGTTCGGCCCAGCGCCGATGGGATATTACAGCTCCAGTTTTAAGTACTATTCTGAACCAAGTGAAGATTGTCTGTATCTCAATGTCTGGACTCCGGCTAAGACGACCGGCGATAAACTGCCGGTCATGGTCTGGATATATGGCGGCGCCTTTCGCTTCGGTGAGGGTTCAAATCCCGGGTACGATGGTGAAAAGCTGGCCGGCAATGGCGTGGTGCTGGTAACCATTAATTACAGAATAGGCCCAATCGGATTCCTGGCGCATCCTCTACTGTCTAAGGAATCAGAACACAATTCCTCCGGCAACTACGGGTTGCTTGACCAGATTGCTGCCCTGCAGTGGGTGCAGAAAAACATTGCTGCTTTTGGCGGTGACCCCAGCCGGGTTACCATATTTGGCCAATCGGCGGGAGCCACCAGTGTGCTCTGGCTTATGGCGTCGCCTTTGACCGACGGGCTATTTCAACGTGCCATAGCAGAGAGCGCGTATGAGGGGGCCACTTTCGCACATCTTCGGGAAAATAAGTACGGTAACGAGCCTAAAGAAAAAATGGGCGAACAGATGGCTAAAGACCTTGGTTGCGACACTGCGGCTGACCCCATAGCCTGCATGCGCGCCAAGAGCGCAGAGGAAATCCTGGAAAAAGGGACACCTCCTACTAATGTTTTCGCTGAATCTGTCTATAGATACGAGCCGTGTGTTGATGGCTGGGTAATGCCAGACCTGCCGCTCAATATATTTGAAGCCGGCAAGCAACAGGATGTTCCTCTCCTGATTGGTTCTATGGCGGACGAAGGGTCTCTATTCCAGTTACTGGCGAAACCTTCTGTGGATTCTTACAAGGCCTATGTCAGTTACGCGTTCGGAGATAAAGCTGAGCAGGTTCTGGCTATATATCCTGCCAGCGATGAAAAAGAGGCCACGACCTCCGACAGGCAGGTGACCACACTTTGTACTTTTACCTGCCCTGACAAAGCTTTTGCCGGCGCTATGGCCAAAGTTAAGTCTCCAGCCTATTTTTATCAGTTCACCCGTGTGCCGCCTGGAGCTAAGCTGCTTGGGGCTTTCCATGCGCTGGACATAAATTACGTCTTCGGCAATTTTATACCTATACTATCTCCCCTGAAGGCAGACAAGTACTTCGATGATACTGACAGGGCACTGTCTGAATCTATGATGAGCTACTGGGCGAGTTTTGCCGCTGCCGGCGACCCCAACAAGGAAGGATTGCCACAATGGCCGGTTTATGACGCGGCTGGTCAGTACCTGGAGTTTGGTGACACGATACAGGTCAAATCAGGCATGGACAACACTGAGATCTGTGACCTGTACATGAATGTACTAAAGGAGAAACGCGGCCAGTAGAAATTGGCCGAGCCACGAGCTGTTTCCCCGCGAGCATAAATCCCTCAGTTCATGTCGGGCTGAGGGATTTTTTGTGTCATTATTGAGGAGCGATTTACTTTTCCTGTCATTCTGAGCCCTTCGCTGTTTTTATCAAGCTCTTCCTCTCGCTCATTCTGAGCCTGTCGAAGAATGTACCACGCTCAGTGTAAACTCCGCAACCGAAGAATCTCGGAATCAACATTGAGATCCTTCCCCTTCATTGCACTCAGAGTCAGGATGACAACAAGGTAAAGGCTGAAGGTCAGGGTCAGGATGACAACAAGGTAAAGGCTCAAGGTCAGGGTCAGGATGACAACAAGGTAAAGGCTGAAGGTCAGGGTCAGGATGACAGTGGGGTAAAGGCTCAGGGTAGATTTCGCGAAGAGCCGGTGGGTTCTCTGCCGAAGCCTTCCTCTTCCAGCTTTTCCATAATCCGTGCGGCTCTGGGGTAGCCGACGCGGAGTCGGCGCTGCAAAAAGGAAGTGGAGATATACTTATGTTCCTGGGCTAGCTGCCTGGCAGCATCCATCATGGAGTCCTCACCGCCTTTTTCCGCCGAGGCAAGCTGGCTCATATCTTCGAACCTGACTACTTCTACCTCGGGTCTTCGCTGGTTGCCCCAGAAATAGACTATTCGCTCGGTCTCGGCGTCAGAGATGAAGGTACCCTGAAGGCGCTTTGGCTTGGCGGCATCGGTGGGCATATAAAGCATATCGCCCCTGCCCAGCAGCTTCTCGGCTCCGGCGGAATCGAGGATGGTGCGTGAGTCTACCTGTGAGGTAAGGGCAAAGCTGATACGGGTGGGGAAATTGGCTTTGATTAGACCGGTGACCACGTCAACCGACGGTCGCTGGGTAGCCACGATTAAATGGATACCGGTGGCTCGTGCCAGTTGGGCTAAGCGGCATAGCGTGCGTTCTACCTCGTCGTAAGCCGCCATCATTAAGTCTGCCAGTTCATCGATTACCAGCACCGTGTAAGGCATTGTCTCGCCCGGGTGTCGGTTCTTATTGTAGCCTTCAATGTTACGGGCTCCAGCCTGGGCGAACTTCTGATATCGGTTGTCCATCTCCTGATTCAGCCAGCGCAGTGCCAGTACTGCTTTTTCGGAGTCGACAATAACCGGCGCTACCAGATGGGGCAGGCTGTTGAAATTGACCAGTTCCACACGCTTGGGGTCAATCATGATGAACTTGATGTCGTCAGGGGTGTTGTGTATGAGCAGGCAGCAGATAGTGGAATTGAGGCAAGCGGTCTTGCCGCTGCCGGTTGCCCCGGCTATAAGCAGGTGTGGCATCCTGGTTAAATCAGCAGCCACCGTCTCGCCGCCGGCGCCTTTGCCCAGAGCAATGGTTAGCTTAGATTT
Source organism: uncultured Dehalococcoidales bacterium (assembly GCA_964400675.1). GTDB lineage: Bacteria > Chloroflexota > Dehalococcoidia > GIF9 > UBA5629 > 9FT-COMBO-48-23. Next base: position 44,278 of record CAYNVO010000007.1, read on the forward strand.
GGCATAAGCTTTCTGGAAGGCAGCGCTTTCGATTACGCTCCTTAGGTTGACCATACCGAATGTGGTATTTGGGACTTCGATGCCCACTATCGATTTTCCGGGTACTGGTGCCTCGATTCTGATGCTCGATGCTGCCAGTGCCAGAGCCATATCGCTTGCCAGGGCACTGATGCGGTCTACTTTAACTCTGGTTTTTGATATCTCCTCCATGCGTACTTTAACATTGCCGTCTTTATCCCGCTCCTTGATTTCCTTATACTTGCGGTCCCAGCCGGGCTCGACTCCGAATTGGGTGACAGTGGGGCCGACGTTTATCTGGGCTACCTTGGCATCGACGCCGTAGCTGGCTAAAGCCTCTTCGATGAGATGTGCCCGCTTCTCGATATCGCTCTGGCTTAGTTCCACCTCTGTGGGCTTATCCAGTATGGTGATGGGTGGTAGTTGCCAGCCGCCGGGAGTTAGCACCGGCTGGTGTTTCCCTGGTTCCCAGGCTTCGGGTGGAGGTGCCTCGGTGACTTTTGGCGGCGCAGTCATAACAGGCGCCGGTGCAGGTTCTTCTTTTCTGACTTCTACCTGGCCAAAATCGATTTCCCTTTGTATCGGCGGCATCGGCTCTGGTTTAACTTTGGGAGGACGCTGGCTGGCCTGGCGAATGCCCTGCCAGATGAGCAGGAAGAGCTTGCCTATGCCTTTGAATATGCTTGTTATCACATGCCAGGCCCATCTTGGAGCCGCGAATATAATACCGAGTAGGATTAAGCCGGCTATCCGCAGCATTCCCGTGGTGGAAGAATCGCCGATGATGCCCTTGCCGATTTTGCCACCCAGAGTCGCTTCGCTGGCAATGCCGCTGCCGGGGCTGAAAAAGGCTGATATTCCCCAGACAGCCAGGGCTAGAGGAATACCGCAAAGCCACCATTTCCAGTATTTCGTGAGCAGCGAGAACCGTCCGCTGGCGATCATCCATAGTACTATTCCCAGGAATGGGGCTGTGAAGATCAGTCCGATTCCGAAAAGCTCAAGCAGATCTTCCCAGGCATCGATAAACCAGTTAGCTATATTGCCCGAGGTGGTGGCGGTCCAACTCGATATCTGGGGCCAGAACCACAATATTAACCCGACGATTATGAATGCCAGCAACAGCCTCAATATCGGGCCGAGATAGTTCTGCTTTTTCCTGGTTTTTCCGCTGGTTGATGTTTTAGCTGCTTTTTTGGGCATAGCTTAACTATACCTCGACTACTGCGGTCAGAATCATGGGGCGACGTCTGGTTTGCTCGTAGAAAAACTTACTGAGTGTATCCTTGACTTTAGTATTGATGAAGCTCCATTCGAGAGGGCGCCCATCGCCTCGGTCTAAGGAGGCTTTTACCAGGTCTCGTCCTTGTTCCAGTATCGCCTCGCCTTCTTTCATATCTACAAAGCCTCGTGATACGATATCAGGGCGACCTACTATTTTGCCTGCCTCCTTGTTGATGGCGATAATTACTACCACAATACCGTCTCTGGACAGCAGCTTCCGGTCACGCAGGATGACGCTGGCGAGGTCTCCCATAACCAGTCCGTCCACATAGACATTACCTGTGGGCAGTCTATCGACTATTTTGCCCTTTTCACGGTCCAGCTCGAGTATGTTTCCGTTTTCCATGACGAAGATGTTAGTCTCAGGCATGCCCAGAGCTTTAGCCAATCTGGCATGCAGGCTCAAGTGGCGGTATTCGCCGTGTATGGGAACGAAGAACTTCGGCTTAACCAGACTAAGCAAAAGCTTCAGTTCCTCCTGGCTGCCATGTCCGTGGACATGTACTTGAGCCAACTTTTCATAAACTACATGAGCGCCCTGGCGGAACAGGTTATCGATTGTCCGGTTAACCAGCGCTTCATTACCCGGGACGGGTGTGGCTGACATGACTACCGTATCTCCGGGGATGATTTTTACCTGGTTGTTGTCCCGATTGGCGATACGTACCAGAGCCGAAGTCGGCTCTCCCTGGCTGCCGGTGGTTAGAAGGACAATCTTATTGTGGAGGAAGCGACCGATTTCATCGAAGCGGCGCATAACATCAGGGGGATAATTGAGGTAGCCTAGCTCTGAGGCGATGCGTGTCGTATCCCTCATGCTGCGACCGGTGACAAAGACATTTCGGTTGTGTTTGGCAGCGGCGTTAATCACCTGTTGAATGCGGGAAATAAGCGAAGCGAAGGTAGTGATGATTACCCTTCCCTGAGCCTCAGCTATGATGCGTTCCAATGTTTCGCCGACCACGGTCTCTGACGGCGTGTATCCCGGAAGCTCGGCATAGGTTGAATCGGCGAGAAGTAGCAGGACTCCTTGACTACCTAATTGTGCCAGCTTGGCTAGATCGGTAGGTTTGCCGTCGACCGGAGTATAGTCGATTTTGAAATCACCGCTGTGAACCACTACACCCATGGGGGTATAGATGATGAATCCCATGGCATCGGGAATGCTGTGGCAGACGGAGAAAGGCTCTATTTTGAAGTTGCCAAGTGTAAACTTAACCCCGGGTTGTATTGTCCTGAGCGTGGCTTTCGTCGAGTATCGGTGTTCCTTCAACTTGACGGAGATCAGCCCTTTGGTGAGCTTGGCGCCGTAAACGGGTACATCGAGCTGAGGCAGCACGTAAGGCAGGGCACCGACATGGTCTTCGTGTCCGTGGGTTATGATTATGCCTCGCAGCTTCTCTCGTCTTTCCAGCAGGTAGCTTATATCTGGAATGACCAGGTCTACTCCCAGCATATCCTCTTCGGGGAACATAAGGCCGGCGTCGATTATAATGATGTCATTGGCGAACTCAATGGCCATCATGTTCTTGCCGATTTCGCCTAATCCGCCCAGTGGGATTATCCGGAGTTTCTGTTTGCTCATAATTGTGACCTAGAATAGGCTTAGCTGTTGTGGCTCAGCTTCGGCTTCTGTTAACTTCTCTGACTGGGCTAATATTTGGGGTATTTTGACCATGTCAGTTTCAATGGTCTTACGCAGGCTTCCTTGATGTAGGGCTGCTGCCGGGTGATACATTGCGTAGTAGATAATGCCATCTTGCTTCCTGGCTTTGCCGTGGACCTGACTGATGCTCTGGTTGGGGAAGTATTTTGCCATGGAGTAACGACCTAAGGTGACAATAACCTTGGGGCGGATTATCTCTATCTGGCGGGTTAGCCATTTGCTGCAGGCCTGGATTTCACCGGGCAGCGGGTCTCGGTTTCCGGGAGGGCGGCACTTGATAACATTGGCGATGTAGACTTGCTCGCGTCTTAGTTTGATGGAGGCTAATAGTTCCTCCAGATATTTTCCTGCTGGGCCGACAAAGGGACGCCCTTGCTGGTCTTCATGCCATCCCGGTGCTTCGCCGATAAAAAGTAGGCTTGTCTTTTCAGGCCCTTCGCCTGGCACTACTTTGGTGCGGTGTTTGCCTAGCTCGCAGTCTTGGCAGTTTTCGATTTCCTCGTACAGCTCGGTAAGCGCTGACATTTATAGAAATCATAGCATAGCCCTCCCTGCTGGTCAATTCAGATGAGTGCCAGGGCAAGGCTGATGGCGGCGAAGCAAAGAACTGCTACGGAGATACCTATGAATAGCTTGTCCCTGGCTGTGGAGAAAAGCACTATAGCTGCGATGACCTGTATTACCGGTGTAAGCAGGAGGATTAATATTCCAATCCTGATAACAATAGCCGCCGGCATCTGGTCTAAGCTGACCAGCGGCTGTATATCTTTGCCGCCGGAGACGATGAGCAGGATAATGAAGCCGATAGCAATCAGCGCTAAGGAGACCGCAATGCCCAGCCTGAAAGTGAGGCTGACCCATTTATGTAAACGGCTTTCTTGGAGATTTCTGTTTTCCATAATCTTAATTTATCCTCAAGTTCTAAATTAAATTGGCTGTTCTGAGGAACATCATTACAGCTATTATGACCAGTAGGACACCGAATATGCGTCTGAGCACTACGCCCCCGGCTCTTTGTGTTAGCTCAACACCTATTCTGGCGCCTATAACCATGCCTATGGCCAGTGGGGCGATTATAAATGGATAAATGTGTCCGTAATAGTAGTAAATGAGAGCTCCAGCTGCGGCTGTGATTGTTATGACGAAGGTGCTGGTGGCGATGGCTGCTTTTATGGGCACTCCCATAACCATGTGCATTACAGGCACGTTTATTATGCCGCCGCCTATGCCGAGCAGACTGGCGAGTATGCCGGCGAAGAAGCTGGTTCCTAGCCCCACAGGTATACGCGTCACTTTGTAGGTAATAACCTTGTCCAGATTCTGGTCATAATATGAACTTGCCAGCGAGGTTGACAGGTTACCGGTATTGTCGGGCTGAACCATATGGCTGTCGGGCTGAGTGTCATCAGATATGAAGTGCTGGCGTGTGATCATAGTATAGGCAGCGTAAATCAGGGCAAGCCCGAAAAGAGTGCTTAATATGGATGGAGCGATTATGGCGGCGATAAGACCGCCTGCGATAGCCCCGGGAGTAGTTGCTGTTTCCAGAAGCAGCCCCAGTTTTACATTGGTTAATCGAGTCTTGGTGTACATGCCGGCGGCTGTGCATGAGTTGGCAACGATAGCCACCAGGCTGCTGGCTATTGCCACTTTGATTGGCAAATGTAAAGCTAAGGTGAGTATGGGCACGATGATGAAGCCACCGCCTACTCCTAACATCGAGCCCAGTAAGCCGGCTACTAATCCTACGCCACCTAATGCCCAGAGGTTTAATTCGTTCAAAATCGTTATCGAACATAGTATCATTGGTCATTATGTGAGGTCAATTGGAAGTCGTTAGACTGTCTATCGGTCGTTATAAGCCCTTAGCTTCGTGTCATTCTGAAAGAGTTCTTCGCCTTCTGTCATCCTGAGGGAGCGGAGCGACTGAAGGATCTGGCTCATGATAAACTCCGCAACCGAAGAATCTTACAATTGACCTTGAGATCCTTCCCCTTCATTGCACTCAGGGTCAGGATGACAGGGTACAGAATGTGATTACCACGTTCTTCATCGGAAGATTTCCTCGCAATTACAGCAAGTAGGGATAGACCTTTAGGTCTGTCCGATTGTGTCCTTTCCTGTGGACAGGTCTGAAGACCTGTCTCTACATATTTGGCCATTGTTATAGCACAGAAATCAATGCTATACTTTGTTGATAGTGTAGAAAGCGAGAGTTATGAAAAGAGTAGACGGTCGGGCTAACGATGAGTTACGCCCCATAAAAATTAGTCTGGGGTATCAGGATTTCGCTGAAGGCTCGGCGTTGATAGAGCTGGGGCGTACCAGGGTGCTCTGCGCTGTGAGTGTGGAGGACAGGGTTCCCCATTTCCTCAAGGGTGGGGGCACAGGCTGGGTTACTGCTGAGTATGCCATGCTGCCACGTTCTACGCTTACTCGCACTCCTCGCAGCAGCTCTCCCGAGAGGACGGCCGGTAGAAATCAGGAAATCCAGCGTCTTATCGGTCGTAGCTTGAGGGCGGTTACTGACATGGCAGCTCTGGGAGAAAGGACTTTCACTGTGGACTGCGATGTATTGCAAGCCGATGGCGGCACCCGGACCGCGGCTATAACCGGTGGGTATGTAGCTTTGTTTGTGGCATTCCATAACCTGAAGAAGAAAGGCGTGCTGTCATCGATTCCATTGAAGGGTGTGGTAGCTGCTACCAGTGTCGGCGTCGTTGGCAGGGAAGTGCTGCTTGACCTGTGCTACGAGGAAGATTTCCGGGCTGCAGTTGACTTCAATGTGGTCATGACTGACAAGGGCGAGTTTGTGGAAATTCAGGGCACAGCCGAGGGGCAACCTTTTTCTAAGGAGACCACCGATAGCTTGCTGGCACTTGCCGGTAAGGGAATTAAACAGTTGTTTAAAATACAGAAGGCAGTTCTAGCCGAGTTGGATTAAGGCGAGGATTGTTTATTTGTCACCCTGGGCTTCCTCTTGTCACCATGAGCTTTCTCTTTCTGTCACCCTGAGCGATAGCGAAGGGTCTCCACAATATTCGCGGATTTTACTGCAAACCACATGAGATTCTTCGGTCGTGGAGTTTATCCTGAGCCAGATCCTTCGGTCGCTTCGCTCCCTCAGGATGACAAAGGCGAAGGGCTCCCTCAGGATGACAAAGGCGAAGGGCTCCCTCAGGATGACAGAAGGCGAAGGGCTCCCTCAGGATGACAAAGGCGAAGGGCTTTCTCAGAATGACAGGATGGGTTTGCTTTTTTAGGGGCGGACATGCCCATCGCCGACAATAAGCCACTTGTAGCTGGTCAACTCTCTTAGCGCCATGGGACCACGGGCGTGAAATTTTTGTGTACTTATGCCTATTTCGGCTCCCAGTCCAAACTGGGCGCCATCGGTGAAACGGGTGCTGGCATTAGCGTAGACACAGGCAGCATCCACTTCGTTGAGAAAGCGCTCCGCTGATGATTTGTCCTCGGCAACTATTGCCTCAGAGTGTCCTGAGGCATAGCGCTCGATGTGCTCCAGCGCCTCATCCAGGGAATCTACTATCTTAATCGCCGCAATCAGGGACAGAAATTCTTTGCCCCAGTCATCAGCCTTCGCCGGAACGAGCTTGAGGGAGGGGATAGGTCCGAGAATAGATAAAGTGCGCTTGTCGCAGCGCATTTCCACCCCCGCCTTTGCCCATTCTCGGGCGATTAAAGGTAAGTATTGTGGGGCGATTTTGACATGAACCAGAAGGGCATCCAGAGCGTTGCAGACAGTCGGCCGCTGGACCTTGGCATTGTAGGCGATAGCCACCGCCTTGTTTAAGTCGGCGCTTTTGTCCACATAGGTGTGACATACGCCGATACCGCCGGTAAGTACGGGCATGGCGGCGTTTTCAGCCACATATTTAATCAGGCCGGCGCCACCGCGAGGAATTATGAGGTCTATGACACCCTTCATTTTAAGCATGTAATCTATAATAGCCCTGTCTGTTGACTCTATAATCTGCACAGCTCCCTGGGGCACACCGGCTTTGTAGATGGCTTCCTGAACAACATTAGCCAGAGCCAGATTGGAGCGAAGTGCCTCCTTGCCGCCACGAAGTATAACGGCGTTGCCTGATTTAAGGCATAGTGCTGATATGTCCACGGTGACGTTGGGGCGGCTCTCGTAGATGGCGCCGATAACCCCGAGCGGCACGCGCTTCTTGCTCAGATGTAAGCCGTTGGGCAGCGTGCGCTCTTCTATTATTTCGCCTACCGGGTCGGGCAGGGCAGCTACGGTTTTTACATCATTGGCTATACCTTCAAGCCGGCTTGGATTCAGCATCAGCCGGTCGAGCATAGCTGCGCCCATGCCCGAGGCTTCAGATTCCTTGTAGTCGAGCTTATTGGCTGCCAGTATTTCGCCCTGTTTGGTAATAAGTGCATCGGCGATGCCAAGCAGGGCTTTGTTCTTGACCTCTGCGGGCAGGGAGGCTAACTTTCTGGAAGCTGCCTTGGCTGCCTTCCCCTTTCCTTCAACTTCGGTTGCTGCTGATTTCATGTTTCACCCCTTATATCAAAACCATGTTATTGCGGTGGATTACCTCGGTGCCGTATTCGTAGCCGAGAAGGTTAGATATTGTCCCGGACTTTGCACCTTTGATTCTGGCGATGTCCTGCGAGCTGTAATTGGGTATGCCGCAGCCGACCTGGCTGCCTTTCGAATCGAAGATATCCACTACATCCCCGCGATGGAATTCTCCTTCGACATCAACAATGCCGGCGGGAAGGAGACTGCGGTTTTGTTTCTTGAGAGCCAGTACTGCCCCGTCATCGATTATCAGTTTGCCCTTGCAGGCGAGCCCGCTCAGCATCCAGCGCTTTTTGCTCTCCAGTTTACTGGTTCGGGTGGGAAGTATGGTGCCGATGTTCTTTTCAATCGCGATTTGCTTCAGCACGTCGGGCTTACGTCCGTTGGCGATAACCACGGTTACTCCTGACGTGGTCGCCAGCCTGGCGGCTTCAAGTTTAGTTATCATGCCGCCGACGCCGCAGGAGCTGGCAGTATCACCAGCCACTCGTTCGATTTCGGCATCTATCTTTTCGACCTTGGGAATGAGTTTAGCTTCGGGGTTACATTGCGGGTCGGCAGTATAAAGTCCATCAATATCGGTAAGCAGCGCCAGGAGGTCGGCATCGACCAGGTTGGCTACCATGGCTGAAAGATTATCATTATCTCCGAAAGTGAGCTCACCGAGTTCATCAGTGGCGACGACATCGTTCTCGTTCACGATGCAAATCACTCTCAATTCAATCAATGCCAGCAGCGTGTTACGAGCGTTCAAGTAGCCGGCGCGGTCAATCAGGTCGGACCTGGTCAGTAGCGCCTGGGCTACGATTATGTTGTGCCGGCTGAAGAGTTGCTCATAAACATTCATAAGCTGGCTTTGTCCTACCGAGGCGAGAACTTGTTTGAAGGGGACGTCTTTACGTTCCCTGGTTAGACCGAGTTTCTGCCTGCCGGCAGCAACTGCGCCCGAAGATACGATGATTATCTCGTGCCCTTGCTGGTGAAGCTGAGCCACCTGCTCGACGAGACTTGACATAATATTAGAATCAAGGTGGTCAGCACCTCCTGTGAGCAGGTTAGTGCCGAACTTAGCTATCAAACGCCGATAACGCATTGTGTCTAATTATAGCGTGGCGAAGGATGGTCAACAAGTAACGGGGCTGTTTTCCTTTGGAATTTAGTGTTTGTTTCTGTGTCTATTCAGTGGATTTATCAGCAGGTGTATCGGATGATTTAGCCGCTGCAGGCGCTACTTTTTTGCGGTCTTTAAGCCATCTCCAGCCCAGTATTGCCCATATAGCCAGCACCAGTAGAGTAACGCCGCCTATGAGCCACCAGTTGATTATTGATGGCGTGGCTGCCTTAATCACTTCAAACTCGCCGACCAGTCCGGCTATCTCTACCTGGTGTTTGCCGGCGGTGTCGCCGGTTAAGGTGAAATTCACTGTCTGGCTTGCCCCGGCAGCTATGGTTACCTGTGTGGTTGACTTAACATTGCCATCTACTTTCAGCTCCAGGTTGTAGTCTCCGCTTCTGCCGCCGGTGTTAGCCAGGTTGAGGCTGATGGTAACTTCCTGATTGAGCTGAATCTGGGATGGGCTGATGGTCAAATTGCTGACCTCGAAATTAGCCGGTGGTGGCTCTTGCAGCTTAGCCAGCACAGCGAAAATGGAGAAATGGCTCAGCAAGCCATGGGCTTTGCCGATTTCGGCGACGGCACCCGGCACCGGTGGCAGCGCCAGCCAGCCCTGTTCGGTATCGTAGTTGGCGATGAAGACCTCGGTTGTGTTCGGAGGTAGCTCATCGGGGTCGTAAGTTAAGATGAATCTGGCTGGTGGTGAGATGGTGATAGGTGATGGCGTTGTCTCGTATGAGGTAGGATAGGCGTTGAACTGGTAGACCGGTCCGACGATGGCAGTGTTTTCGGTTGCTGGTGGTGTGATTGGTGACCTGCTGAATGTCAGCAGCAGTGGCACTGTTTTGTCGGCGAGCATTACCTTGGCGTCCTTGTCGATTTCGAGTGTATATTTGTTTGCGGTATCCCTTGCCATGCAGGCTTCACAGAGCACGCCGTCCTTAGTCATGTTGGCTATAGTTATGTTGCCCTGCACGTTTGCCGCCAGTGTTAATGGGCAGGCTGCGGATGCTGCTGATACGTCAACACCTCCACCACCGCCACCACCACCTGAGTAGCATAATGTTGTTCCGTTGGGGCTGTTGGATAGCGGCGTCCAGGTCCCGCTGCCGTCAGCCGCCTTGATGGCAAAGTAATATGTGGTGCACGGGTTTAACCCGATGACGAGGAGCGTCTCCGGAGAGCCGGGTGGTGCCGGGATTGGTGGATTCGATAGCTGGGTGGCTGCCTGCCACTCAGCCTCAGTAGTGATGGGGGACAAAGAGAAGCGTATATCGTATTTAGTCGCCGGTCCCCAGTTAGTGGTGCTCTTCGGGGAAGTCCAGGTTAAGGTCAGGCTGGTATAGGTCGGGTTGCCCACCGCCAGGTTGATAATCGGGTTATCGGGTACGGTGAAGCTGCCGCTTATGGGGTTACCGGCATAAGCTCCTGCCGGCAAAAAGCATAGCAGTAGGCTCAGCAGCAAGAGACCATATTTCAGCCTGGATTTGTTCATTTATTCTTATTCTCATGTTGGTAGTATGTGATTATTAGTATCTTCTTCTCCGCATCATGAATATGATGATGATCAGTGCCAGTATCACCACGCCGCCGGCTATGCCGCCGATGAGCAGCCAGTTGATGTTACCAGTAGCTTTGGTTCCACCACCCAGCTCCAGTTTTTCTTCCTTGCTGGTTATATATGGTTTGTCATTGATATGAAGCTCCAGCTTGAAACCGTAACTCGCCTTGTGCCAGCCGCCGCCGGGGATGTAATTGTAGCTCAAGCCGACCCTGCCTATTTCCAGCGGGGTTAACGTGGCTAGCGTGGTTTCATCTAAAGGAGCGCTGTCCTTGGTTACTTTCAGTATTACCGCGGCTTCGGGGAATGCCTCGAACAGGTTGTTTACAGTGTAGACTACCTCGGCGAAAGCCAGCTCATCGGTCTCGGTATTGTAATTGGGGACGATGCCGAAACCTTCGAAGTAAACCGTCCTTATCTCCAGGGTGATTTTCTTGGTCTCGTTGGCGGCGATGCTGAAGGTTTCATCCGCCAGCTTTTTGCCGGAGACATAGGCTTCAGCCATATAGTTACCCGGTGCCACCTTCATCTTGAGGCTTCCCATCTCCGAATAGCCGACATTAAGGTTTTGCTTGCCGGTTTGCTTGTACAACTTGACCAGAGCCGAAATGGGCGCGCCGTCGGGGGTGACAGCGGTTACCTCGACTGAGGCGGCTTCACCGGTGACGGTTAAACTGGCGGTTTGCCCGGCAGACCCCATAAGCTTAATGCCGGCGCCCTCCTTGTAGGCTTCGACATTGAGCTTGAGCGTGTACTTGCCGGGGACTGCTGCCTCGGTGACATTAACGCCTATGGTCACCTTTTTCTGCTCACCTGCCTTGAGCGGGAAATCTTCTTCCGAGAGCAACAACTCCACGCCGGCTGGGGTCTGGGTGGTTATCCTGACGTTGATGTCGTCGTTGCCGTTGTTGAAGACAACCACATAGACGTCAGGCGTATTCAGGCTTGTCCCCTGTGGTATTTCGAAGTCCTGGCGGGAGAAGTTGCCTGATATTGCCAGCCCGCCGGCGAAAGCCGGTGGCGCCAGTAGCAGGCTTGTCATTAACTTGTCATTAACAGGAGACTCAGGGGAGCAAGCCACCATATTACCTGCCGCTTTATTGGAACCATATTATCTTCTCCTCCGGGCGCACTTACCGGTGCTCCACATATATATAATGTAGCCTCGATTTTTCAGAGCCGAGCTCCAGAGGCTAAAGCCTCTGGGCACATTATAGTGATAAAGAGTCAACAGGTCAACGTCATGGGGGGAATAAAGCTGGCTGGCTACATCTAGCTTGTCATCGTCTGTAGCCTGGACCACCAGATGTTAACTGTACTTTGTTCCTTGGTAGGTTAAGGCTGCGAGGCTTTTTAGCCTCGCAGCCTTTAATTGCTCTTAGTTTAACGTTCGGCGATCTGGTACCAGATAGTGCCGCTGTAAGTTCCGGGGTAGATGCCTGCGGCGCTGAGCGATAGCCACAAGGTATTTTTGTTCTCAGTATTGCCAACTTCGCTGGTGATGCCTTGGTCACTCTTTATATGAGCGTAGGAGAAGTCCGCCGGGACCTTCTCTGCACTGCCCAGGACGTTGTCCCAATAAGCCTTGAGGGCAAACTGACCATCGCCGGCAGGTGGCGCATCGTCTGCGTCTAACTCAACGAGGTCCACGACCTCAGGAGGAAGAGCGCCATCATCCCAGTCTTCTGAGGCGATATCTTCATAGTAGTCGCCGTTGGCGATGTATTTCACTCCTATGTCGGTCTCTGGGTTATCGGCATCCTCGAAGGTCAAGCCCAGGTCTACCGCGCCCCAGTCTATGCCTGCTGGGGGCACAGGAGACACAATCTCAATTTCGCCAAACCAGGTCATGCCCTTGTCAGCGGCGAGATATGCCAATGTACCCGAATCGTCGTGTTTATCGATTGCCTTACCCTCAGCATCCCATTCAGCATTCACGTGGGCAGCTGAAGGCGCCTCGGTAGCTACCTTGCCTGGTTTGAAGTAAAATTTCCAATCGCCGTTTTTAAGGTTCAGATCTGCTGGGTGGGAAGACCCTGCCTCTAGCGACCAGCTGGTGGAACCACCGCCGGACTCAATGCTGAAAGTGTCTCCGGTGGCGGTCCAGGTGAGTATGGCGAGTTTCTGGGTATCGCCTCCTCCCACCGGTGGCAGGTCACCACCGTCCTCATCATAGTAGATAGTTGCCTGAACCGTTTTAAGGTTCTTCAGCTTGTTGAGGCAAGTAACATTTAGCAAGGCGTAGTAGGTGACTTGTGGGGTCATGGGATCGGCAACTGTGTCAAGTGTGGTGTATATTTCTATGCTCTCCACATCCGGGGGTATACTTTTTGCGCCGAAGCTGCCGGTGGTTGTTGCGTCATCAGCGTAAGCTGCTGGCGCCAGCAGCAGCAAAGCTGCCACCAGTGCTATTGCGGTAAATAACTTCGTTTTTAACATTTTTCCTTTTTTAACCTCCTTTTATTTATGTTTATTTGGTATTTTATTGCAGGTCGCTTAATAGCGCTTTTTGTTATTCTGAACTCTTTGCCCTCTGTCATTCCGAGGTATCTTCATCATTGTCATTCTGAAGGAGAGAAGCGACTGAAGAACCTGGAGACTCTTCGCTTTGCTCAGAGTGACAGGTTAATAAATATTATCTTGACTTTGCAACATCACCTCCTGATTTGTCCGGAACATAGAAACCGACCTAAAAAACGGGTCGGTTTCACTACTGGCTCGGCACAGGTCAAGTGACCAAATTGCGACCGGTGCTTCATCGCCTCCCAATCTGAAATTCTAGCTTCTATCGTATTCAGTTATTAATATAGTCTCATATAGTGCTGTGCTTGTCAAGTAACTTATCCTATCAGGACTTCACCAGGGCAGTACTTTTTTCCTATAATCTCTGGTACCTTTAGGTGATATGGTGTAGCCTAGCGTTCGGCAATCTGGAAATAGATACTGCCGCTATACACTACCGGTGCCACATCCGTCTCGCTGAGCGATAGCCATAAGCTGTTGGTGCCAACGGTAACGCCGTCTTCGCCGGTGAGGCTTCCGCTAGCGTTTATATGTTTATATTCCGTGGTGACAACTTGTGCCTCTATTGTCAGGACATCGATGTTATCTGCCTTGAGGGCAAACCTGCCGTCGGGGTCGGTGGGTGGATTACCGCCGCTGGCATCGAGCGTTACGGTCTCACCATCGCCGGTCCAGTATTCTGTGGTGCTAATATCTTCATAGTAGTTGCCGTTGGCGATGTATTTAATGCTTACGGTCTCGGGATTATACGTAATATCCTCGAAGGTCAAGCCCAGAGGCACTTCGCCCCAGTCAACTGAAGCCGGCACAGTGATTTCACCGTACCAGTTCATGGCTTTATCGCGGACATATATTTCACCCGATTGGTTGCTGTTATTGGTTGCCAAACCCTGAACGTCCCAATCCGCGTTCGGATAGCTCGCTGAAGGCGTCTCGGTAGCCACCTTTCCTGGCATGAAGGCGAATATCCAGTCGCCGCTGGTAGCATTCAGGCTTGGCTGTAGGCACTCATCGGACACTATCGCCCAGGTGGTAAGTGGATTAGGAAAATTGTTGTTGGGTTCAATGCTCCAGGTTGGTGGTGTGCCCACGGTGCAGGTGAGTATGGCGCAGGTCTGGGTATCGCCGGTTACCGGCTCGGTGAGGAGTGGGTCGGTGCCGGCGCCGTCATAGAAAAGGGTTACCCTGACTGTTTGAAGGTTTGACAGGTTATTCGATAGAGTAACCGATGCCCTGGCGTAGTAAACGGTTTGCGGGCCCATTGAAGTAACGGGAAGTCCGGAGCAGTCCTGGGTGGCATAGATTTCTATATCAATAGTCGGTACCGCGGTTACTTCCACATATGTGCTGGCTTCGCCATGGCAGCCGTTACCGTCGGTTACGGTTAAGGTATAATTTCCTGACATGGCGGTGGTAGCGTTGATAATGGTCGGGTTTTGGTTGGGGCTGGAGAAGCCGTCAGGTCCTGACCAGCTATACGAACTCATGCCGTTGGGTCCACCGTAAAGTTTGATGGTGGCACCTTCGGCGACAGGCGAGTTACTTGATGCGGTAGCCTCAGGCGCTGGATTGGCGGTGACCTCGACTGAATCTGTGTCGGTGCAGCCGCAGTCATAGGTGTATTCGTAGACCACCTCGTAGAGTAAGCCGCCGGGATTGCCCTCCGAGGTGCCACTATCCAGTTGTTCGTTGGCAGCTTTTACCAGGAGGACGTTTGTGCCGCTGTTAAGCAAGCCGGCTGCCACGGGCCAGGTCTCGACGGACTGCCAGTGATCACCATCGACGTAAGGCTCACGGAGGTCGCTGTGTTCCCAGTCGCCTTCTAGCTGGGCTCGACCCAGGTAGTTGCCGTTTATGTACACCTCGTAGCCGTTGTCGCAGGTCATGTAAATGTTGGCGCCGGTGGGTGTGCCGGGGATGTCGAAGCTGCGCTCGAAATAGACTATGTCACCATCTACGGGATGTACGGGGTGATAAGTTTCCCATATCCACTGGGCGGCGGTATTGGTGTGGGTGGGGGAGTAGTCGAAAGTGTAGTCTAGTAAGCCTCCCCACCAGCTTCCGTGCACCCAGGCTAGTACGGCGTTATACGGATGTGAGGCGCCGGGAACATTGCCTTGTGTGACCAGTGTATTCCGGTCGCTGATTACCACGCCCCGGCAGGTAGCGCTATCGGTGACGGTGACAGCCACGGTGCCCGAGTCGGTGGCGGTATAGGTATTGTCGACATATGAGCCCGCGGCGGTGCTGTCGCTCCAGTCGTAGGTATAAGGTTGGGTACCGCCGGTAACGTTGGCGGTGATGGTGGTATCGCTGCCTTCGCAGAAGGTGAGGTTGCCGCTGAGATTGACAGCGGGAGGTGATGTGACGGCAACAATGGTTTTAGCCTTGCCCGTGCAACCATTGCCGTCGGTGACGGCTACGGCTACAGTGCCGGCGCCGGTGGCGGTGAAGGTGTTGTTGCTAGCTGTACCTGCGGCGGTGCTGGGGCTCCAGTCGTAGGTATAAGGTTGGGTACCGCCGGTAGCGTTGGCGGTTAAGATGGTGCTATTGCCGGTGCCGCAGATGTTGGGGTTGCCGCTGATGGTGACAGTAGGAGTCTGGTTTATGGTGATATAGCCGGTTTTTGTCTCGGTGTCTGGGCCGTAGGCGTTGGTGACGGTTAAGGAGACGTTGTAGCTGCCGGCGCTGTCGTAGATTATGGAGTGCGGTCCCTGTCCGCTGGCGGTTGAGGGATTGCCTCCGGGGAAGCTCCAGCTCCAGGTGGTGGGATTGCCGGTAGAGGCATCAGTGAAGGTGACGTCTAGCGTGGTGCAGCCTGAAGTCGGGCTGGCGGTGAAGTTAGCGTCAGGCAGGGGGACAGGTGGGGTGTAATCTACCACTATCCAGTACTCCGAGCACTGGATTATTTCGCCGGCTCCCAGGGTCGAGGCTCTGGAA
Organism: uncultured Dehalococcoidales bacterium; assembly: GCA_964400675.1. Classification (GTDB taxonomy): domain Bacteria; phylum Chloroflexota; class Dehalococcoidia; order GIF9; family UBA5629; genus 9FT-COMBO-48-23. The sequence continues at coordinate 59,948 of CAYNVO010000007.1, forward strand.
CCTACTTGTAAAGCATTGACTTCAGCCCAGGTCCAGGCAGAACCCGTGTTGGGATTGGTGGCTCTGGTTTGAGAATAATTTGTAAAAGCGGCTCGACTAATTGTCTGAGCTGAGCTTTCATAGTTTGTATTGTAGGTTCTCCAAATAATAACGGCTTGCTCTGCTGCCGGGTCGGTAACAGGTATTAGTGCAAAAGCCCTTACTCCCCAGGGGTCCCGTCCGCCCATTCTGTAAGACCCACCTGAAATGGTCCCACCACCAGCCATGGTTGCGGTTTGAAGTTGGACGGCACCATCGGACCCTGCACTTGAATTGTATTCTGCTGCTTCAACCCAATCTCCACCTGATTCACCGGTGAAGCTGCCAACAGAGTTGTCGTCATTAACAAAAACAAAAGACACTGCCAACCGTCCGGCGTCTGTTGTAGCTACGGGTTGAGCATAAATCCATCGATCTGTGCCAGAACCAAAGCCACCTCCTTCAGTGAAGCTTGAGAGCGCCACGTTACGAAAAGAGTACATGCGAGCAATTTTACAAGCGCCTCCCCCGATGGTTACCGGAATGGTGCCTGATTCTCCACCGTTGCTGAACCTGTAGTAAATCCATTGTCGTCCCGTTCCAGTTGAGTCGGGACCGTATAATGAAGAGAATCCTGTGGGGATTGTTGGAGTGGTTGTAGTATCTCGCACAGTAACCTGTAGCAGAATCAAGTCGTTTGCCTGTAAGCCTGAGGGATAGGCTGGAGTGGGATTCCCTGTCGTGCCTGATGCTGTACCAGCAGCGACATAGGTTACTTGACTAGGCTGGCTTGTGGCTCTGGCTCTCATGTAGGCGGTGACACTATTTATTGTTCCGGTTTGGCTTGTGTCCTGTAAATTTTCTGTTTCTCTTGAAGTAGTATCTCCGGTAATTTGCACTCCTGTGGAGTCACTCAGGTCAGAGGTTGCCTGCCAACGAGTTGGCGAACCACCGAAGATGCTCCATGCCTGATATGTCCCAGCCGCATTGGGATACAAAGTTGTGGTGTCTGCTGCCACCGGAGCCGGCAACGCCAGGAAAGACATCATCAGCACCAGAGCCAGCAAGCCGCGAAAGACGCTACTCAGCTTCATTAGCCTGTTCCTTATTGTTCATAGCGACCATGAAAGCCATCGTCCCCTGCACTCCCGATTAAGCAAAAATCGACCTCCATGGGTCGGCTTCACTACTGGTTCAGCACCAGCCAGGTAACCAAAATTGCAGCCGGTGTACCATTGCCTTCCCATTTGAGGCTCCAGTTATGTTGTGAGTTACCACGGTTTTCTTTCACATTGCATTGTATTCGGTAGCTAAATAATCGCATATACACCTGTTTACTGTCAAGTGCATTATCCTATCAGGACTTCACCAGGGCAGTACTTTTTTCCTATAGACTCTGGTACCTTTGGGTGATTGCAAGGTGAGAAGAGCTAGCTGGTATTGCATTCCCTCTCTCTTGATGGGAGAGGGTCAGGGTGAGGGTGAGGGTGAAACCTGATATCCTGAATCCGAATTTCTGAATCCTAAACAATATCAAAATTCCAATTATCGAATTCGCTTTCTACTGTCGTCCTGAGACATTTGCCCCCTGTCATTCTGAGGAAGCGGAGCGACCGAAGAATCTGAATCATGGTAAGCTCGGCGACTGTCGAATCTCCCAAGCTAGGCATGGATTTTTCGCTGTGCTCAGAATGACAGGAAGTAAAATGGGATTACCACCCGGAGTTTACCTTGAGCGTACACTCTTCGACAGGCTCGGAATGAGCGAAATGAAGGGTTCAGATTCTTCGCTGCGCTCAGAATGACATACAGGTTGATGTGTTTTGGTTATTGGAATTTAGTGCTTATTTAATTGTCTACAGTACTATTGTGCCAGTGCATTCGGTACCTTTGCGGGATTGTCTGAGGGGGTGCAATGAGTTAGAGTTAATATAGGATTACTTGAGACAGCTTTATGGAGGTTATTAACATGACACGGCGTAATGGTTCAAATGGTCTGCTGACAGCCAGACAGGTAGCTCGGCTTCTGAATGTGCATGTTAATACGGTACGGCGGTGGAATGACCGGGGGATATTGAAGGCGTACCGCATCGGTCCCAGGGGCGACCGCAGATTCAACAAGGATGATATCGAGGTGTTTCTTGACGGAGACACCGAGTCCATCCAGGCAGCCGGGCTGGTTTTGTCCAACTGAGGCGATTGACTTGCTTGAGCGGACGTTATTTTATCGATATTACTTACCGAAAGCCTATATCTAACTAAGAGGCCGAATAGAAACGTCTCTGAATACAGCAGAAGATAAGTCCGTACCATACCATTTTCCTTCTTCTCGTCAAAGGCGACATGTCAACAAAGACGTGTCGCCTTTAACTTGTACGTCTTACTTGAAGGCTGCTTAGGAATTAGTCCTAGTTTGCAGTATGACCAAACTACCGCATCAAAACGTGACCTACAGGTGATTCGTAAACGAGCTACACCATATAAACTAACGTTGTAATGACAAGAGTAACGTTTGTATGGCTATCAGCTTTGCTTCTCCTCTGCCTGGCGGCAAGTTTTCTCCCCTTTCAGGCTTTACCGGGCGGTTCCAGGGCTGCCCTGGGCACTGTGGCTGTGATTGATTACCAACCTGAGCCTGCCGGCTATGAATCAGCGTCGATAGCTTCGGGGAGTGACTACTCCGGCAGGCAGTGGGCTATTCCAAAGATTATGGCGCCTCAGGCGTGGGAAATTACATCAGGGGAGGCTGGCATTATTATTGCTGTCCTGGACACGGGAATCGATAAGGGGCATGAGGACCTGGCGGGCAAGGTGATAGCTGAAGTTAATTTTACCGATAGCCCGACCACTAATGACATATATGGTCACGGTACGCATATCGCCGGCATAATTGCCGCCGCGGCGCATAACAGCGTGGGCGTTGCCGGACTGGCGCCTGATTGTCGCTTGATGAATGTCAAGGTGGCTGACGACCATGGTGTATTTGATAGCTCCGCAGCGGCTAAGGGCGTTATCTGGGCAGTGGACCATGGCGCCAGTGTCGTTAATATGAGCCTGGTCAGCACTGAGCCGTCTTTTGAATTAGAGAGAGCAATTGACTATGCCTGGAGCAAAGGAGCTGTTGTGATAGCTGCGGCGGGCAACTTAATAGGCACAAAGGTGGCGTATCCGGCTTATTACTCCGACTGTATCGCTGTGGCAGCTACAGATACTAACGACTGCGTAGCTTCGTGGTCCAGTCAGGGCGGTTGGGTAGATGTAGCCGCTCCGGGTGTGCACATATATTCAACGTCGCCCGGTGGCAGATATGACAGCAAGAGCGGTACTTCGATGGCGGCAGCTTACGTATCCGGGTTGGCCGGACTGCTATTTGCGCTGGGGGGCGATACGAATAACAATGGCTTTGTCAATGACGAGGTCCGAGCGACTATTGAGAGTGGCTGTGATGAGCTTGACATCAGCCCGGTTAAATGGCGCATTAACGCTTTTAATGCGGTAAATAGAGCATTAACCTCCAAATAGTCAGTGCGAAGCAATCTCGATTATGCCTACCACCCGGAGAGATTGCTTCGTCGCTGGCGTTACTCCCCGAAGAAAATCATGACTATTCACCTGTTTGGTGTAGCTATGACCCTTTAGTGTCTTGCTTGTGAGAATTTAGCCAAGTTAAATAAATCACAGATGTAGCCGCGATGCTTTAGCCTCATGTCCCCGACTGGAATCCTATCCCCTGGAGTCTATCTTCTAGTCTTTACAATTTCACTGCCCCGGGGTATAATCTGGGGCTATGCCTGACATCAATCCAGACCTGCTTGGTCTCCTGTCCAGGGTATCCTCGATTCTGACTCAGCATAACTGCCCAGCTTATGTGGTCGGCGGCTTTGTCCGTGACTGGCTGCTGGGCAGGGAGACAGCCGATATCGATATCGCCGTGGCTGGCGACGCTCTGGATATAGCCCGGAAGGTAGCGCAGGCTATTGATGGCAGGTACGTGTTACTGGATGAAGCCAACGAGATAGCCAGGGTGATTGTTGCTGATGAGCAGGTTTGGCATCTGGATTTCTCTTCTTTCTCAAGCGGTATACATAATGACCTGGCACGGCGTGATTTCACCATCGACGCCATGGCAGTGGAGCTTGAAGGTCTGGTTTCCGGTTCGCCTCAGCTTATCGACCCATTCTCCGGAAAAAGCGATTTGAAGAAGAAACTGCTGCGGGCAGTGGGCCAGCAGATTTTTGAGGAAGATGTGGCAAGGCTGCTTCGGGGTGTCAGGCTGGCTGCTGAGCTTGGCTTTAAGATTGAACCCGGGACCGAAAGTCTAATCAGGAAAGACCGCCGATTGGTTAAGCTGGTTGCAGGAGAAAGGCTGCGCGAAGAACTGGTGAGGATGCTGGCTCTGCCCGGCTCCAGTGAGATAGTGCGCTGGCTGGATAAGTTAGGCTTGCTCACCGAGATGATTCCTGAATTGGAAGAGATGAAGGGCGTGGAGCAGCCGAAGGAGCACCATTGGAATGTGTTCGACCATTCAGTGGAGGCGATGGCTGCCGCCGAATTTGTGCTCCGGCAGAGTCGCTGGAAGTATGGTAAAAGGAACCTGCTGGCAGTAACCCCGTGGTCTGAGGAGATAAGTCGGCATTTTGATGAGGAAGTGTCCGGCGGCAGCAATCGAAGGCTGCTGATTAAGCTGGGGGCACTGCTGCATGATATCGCCAAACCGGCGACCAAGACAGTTGATGAAACGGGGAGGACACGTTTTCTGGGGCATACCAAGCAGGGAGCAGCCATGGCGGCTGAGGTTTTGGAGCGGCTTCGGTTCAGCGGTCGGGAGATAAGACTGGTGGAGAATCTGGTTTATCACCACCTCCGCCCCGCCCAGATGGCTAACGAAGGCTTACCTACCAGCCGGGCTATTTATCGGTATTTTCGTGATGCCGAGGGTGCTGGTATAGATATTCTGTTTCTAGCTCTGGCTGATTATCTGGCAACGCATGGGCCTGAGCTTGACATTGAGGAATGGAAGCAGCATAACCTTTTGATTAACTATATATTGACCGAGCATGTGAAACAGGAGTCTGAAATTTTACCGGTCAAGCTGGTCGATGGCCATGATTTGATGGACGTTTTCGGCTTGAGTCCGGGACGTCTGGTCGGTGAGCTTTTGACCGGAGTGCGTGAAGCCCAGGTAGCTGGAGAGCTTAGCACCAGGGAGGAAGCAATAGAGCTGGTGCGTAAAGATCTGGAGAAACGGCAGTGCGGCATGGCTTGCTAAAATTGCTGGCTTGGGCTAGAATATCGCGCTGTAGGGATTTTTGAGGAGAAGGTACTGAATTGAAAAGAGGAAACACCCCGCTGCTAATTTTCATACTGGTTATTTTCGCCTTTTGTGTATGGGTTATATTGCCGGGTAACGGTATATTTGGCAGAGACGAGTTTAAGCTGGGGCTTGACCTCAAGGGAGGCAGCCATCTGGTTTACAGTATTGATTTGACCAAGAAGGACCCGGCGCAGACTGATGCCGATGTTATCGAGAGCGTGAAACTGAAAATCGAGCGGCGCGTTAATGCCTACGGCGTGACCGAGCCTATAGTACAGACAATTCGGAACGAGCGAGGCAGCTTTGTTCTCGTCCAGCTCCCCGGAGTCAAGGATATCGATGAGGCGATTAAGCTTATCGGTCAGACGGCAGAGCTTGATTTCAGGGAAATCGTGCTGGATGCCGACGGCAAGCCGGTACTTGATGAGGAGGGCAAAGAGCAATGGGTTGTTGCCAAGGCTAAAGGTAGCGATGGTCAGGAAAGAGAACTTAGCGGCAAGTATCTAAAGCCGAATGCCCAGGTGACTTTAACGCCACAGACCAATGAGCCTGAGGTGGCTTTCGAGTGGAATACAGAAGGCGCCATTCTTTTTGAGCAGATTACCCAGCGAAACTTACAGAAGCCTCTGGGTATATTCTTAGATGATAAGCTCGTTTCGGCACCGACGGTGCAAGCCGTAATTAAGGAGAAAGGGGTTATTACCGGAGTGAATCTGGATGAAGCCAGGACACTGGCTATACAACTTAACTCAGGCTCTCTGGATGTGCCCCTGACTGTAGTTGAGCGCAGGGATATCGGGGCTACCCTGGGTGAGGATTCTCTGAGTAAAAGCCTGATGGCGGGAATTATCGGGGCAGCCATGGTAATTATCTTTATGATTGCCTACTATCGTTTCTCCGGTTTCGTGGCTTGCCTGGCGCTGCTGGTCTTCGTAGCATTGAACCTGGCTGTTTTTAAGCTGTTGCCTATCGTTTTGACGCTCCCGGGCATCGCCGGCTTTGTTGTGTCCATAGGTATGGGAGTAGATGGTAACGTTCTTGTTGCGGAGCGTTTGAAAGAGGAACTGAGACGCGGGCGTACTCTGGGTGCGGCGGTGGAGGAGGGCTTCCGCCAGTCCTGGTCGGCTATTTTTGATGCCAATATAACCGTCTTTATCGCCTGTATAGTCCTTTACTGGCTGGGAAATACCTTCGGCAATTTCCTGGTCATCGGTTTTGCCACCACTCTGTTCATCGGCACGCTTTTGAGCATGTTTACACAGGTTACTGTTACCAGGACTTTTATGCGCACATTTGTAGGGCTTGGCGTGACGAAAAGTCCGGGCGCTTACGGAGTATTGAAACAATGATTGACTTAGTTGGTAAAAGGCTCTGGTTTTTCCTTATATCGGCAATAATAGTAATTCCAGGCATAATCTCACTGGCTGTTTTCGGGCTCAAGCCGGGGGTGGACTTCAGCAGCGGCACCGCTATGACTCTGAGTTTTGATAGGGAAGTAGAGCTAATCCAGTTACGGCAGGAATTGGCCGACCTGGGTTATGATATGGCTGTTGTTCAGCCTGCCGGCGGAGGAGATTTCTTTGTTCGTCTACCTGAAATATCTCCTGAGGAGACCACCAAGCTAAAGGAAGGTTTAGGGGCGGGATTAGATACCGAACTTACAGTTAGCAGCCTTTACAGCGTTTCACCGACCGTAGCTGAAGGGACGGTGCGAAATACTATTATAGCTGTTGTGGTAGCTTCTATCGGCATCTTACTTTATATTTCCTGGGCATTCCGCAAGATGCCCAAGCCGTTCCGCTGGGGAACCTGCGCCGTTATTGCCCTGGCGCATGATTTGGTGGTGGTCATCGCTGTCTTCTCCATTTTAGGCTGGGTGGCTGGTGTGGAAATAGATGCCTTGTTTGTTACCGGCGTGTTAGCGGTCGTCGGCGTCAGTGTTAATAACATTGTGGTTGTCTTCGACCGCATTAGGGAGAATTTGAAGCGGGGGGTGAGCCGTGACTTCGAGGTGATAGCAAATTATGGTATTGTCGAGTCCATGGGGCGCTCTCTAAATACGGGTCTGGCTACTCTCTTCGTCATAGTAGCGCTTTATCTGCTTGGTGGGACAACCACCCATAATCTGGTACTGGCGCTTCTCATCGGTATAGCTACCGGAATCTATTCTTCGCTGTGCATCGCCGGACAGCTTTTAGTGGTCTGGGATAAGGGTACATGGGGTAGACTATCTTCACCGCGCAAGCAAGTCGAGACTTCTGCCTGACTTAGCGGCAAACCTTTGAGATAGGTTAGATTTTACTTGGACTACCGACTGAGCTTACAAGTCGTGCATGTCCTTTAACATTCTGATGAAGTTATCGAAGTTTACTGGCTTTGTTTTTCCCTCTTGTTTGCCCAGAGGGTCGGAGATTTGGCGGTTTCCTTGTAGAATATCAAGCGTGGCACCTACGGATAGAGCCAGAGCCTCAAGATGATACCCGCCTTCAAGGGTGAACACCATACGTCCTTGACATAACATATCAGCCAGAGTCTTTGTGATTTCTACCAGGCGGGCGAAACCTGAGACACTTACCTGCATCAGAGCCAGGTTGTCAGCCCAGTGAGCATCATAGCCAGCGGAGACAAGAATTAGTTGGGGCTCAAAGCGCTTGGCTATCGGTGCCAGTATATCTTCGAACACTGCCTGATATTCGTCATCTCCCCAGCCTGCCAGAAGGGGGACGTTAACGGTAAAGCCTTCGCCGTCTCTGGCTCCGGTCTCATCTATGCTGCCGGTTCCCGGATAAAACGGGTATTGGTGGGTGGAGAAATAGAGGACGTGCGGGTCGGCATAGAAAGTGTCCTGTGTGCCGTTACCGTGGTGAACATCGAAATCTATGATAAGTATTCTCTGGGTTTCGAAGTTAGACATGGCGTATTTGGCAGCTATGGCTATGTTGTTGAACAGGCAGAAGCCCATAGCTTGCCAGCACGTGGCATGGTGCCCCGGTGGTCTTACCAGTGCAAAAGCGCTATTGACCTGCCTGCTCATCACTGTGTCAACCGCTGTCAGAACACCGCCGGCAGCATAGATAGCCGCATTGTATGAACCGGGTGACGTCACAGTGTCCGGGTCAAGCCAGCCGCCGCCTCTCTCCGATTGTTTCTGGATTCTGGAGATGTATTCGGGGGCGTGCACTGCAGCCAATTCATCAATTGTTGCGGCTCGGGGTGATAGTAAGACGAGTTTGTCCTTCAGATTGTTCTCCTCGAGATGTGACATGATGGCTATCAGTCTCTGGGCATTCTCGACATGCGTACCGGTATCGTGTTCCAGATATACCGGGTCATAAATCAATGCTACGCTCATTTTGGCTTTTTACCTTGAAAGTTGGTCAGGGCAATCTTATGAAAAACGGTGTCCCTATGATATCAAAGCCGGGTCTGGTGAGCAATATATATTTGATGACTCATATACCATTTGTACGATAGACTTGTTTTGCCAGGGTGCAGGTGGTAAACTCGAAGCTCGAAAAAGTAATCACGGCAAGGGAAAGCAACTTATGTTTTCAACTGAAAGAGGAGCTGCCAACCTTTTAATCGGGGTCGTTGTCGGCCTCATGCTGCTTAAGGTGATTGCTGGCTGGATTAGCGGCAGCATCAGCGTGTTTGCCCAGGTGGCGGATAGCTTCCTTGACCTTTTTGCTGGGCTGGTCACCTTTTTTGCCGTTCGTATTGCCACCAAGCCGGCTGATGAGGAACATCCATTTGGACATGGCAAGGTGGAAGATATGGCCGGTGTGGTTCAGGGTGTGCTTATTTTTATTGCCGCTGGAGTGATAATCTACTCATCAGTCGGACGTATAATACATAGGACTACCATAGAGATGGCTGAGGCAGGAATTGTGGCCATGGCGGTCTCCATGGTAGCCAGCATTTTGCTTTCGCGGCACTTGTTAAAAGTATCCCGAGCTACCGACTCGGTGGTACTGGAGGCGAATGCTCGCAATATAACTGGTGATATCTACTCGACCGCAGCGGTGCTTATTGGACTGCTTGTGGCGCGTCTTACAGGACTCAGTATTCTTGACCCGATAATGGCTATTGGTATGGCAATTTATATTGCAAAAATAGCCTATGATACATTAGGTAAACCGCTTCTTGGATTGGTGGATGCCAGCATTCCGCGTTCTGAACAAGCGGTGATAGAAGCTTGCATCGATGAGCAAGGCAGTCAGATAGTTGGTTTCCATCAATTGCGCACTCGCCGTTCTGGGAACCAGCGATATGTAGATCTCCATCTGGTAATGGCTAAGGACATCAGTCTGGAGCAGGCGCATCGGGTATGCGATTTGTTAGAGCATCATATCCAGGCAAGATTGCCCCGAACCAGTGTTACAATTCATGTTGAGCCCTGTGACGGCAAATGTAAGCAATGCCCTATAAATTCCTCTGCCTGCCAGACCAAGTAGAAGGCTCTCACGGTTGTTAAGCTTAGATTTTTTGAATTTTTTTGTACTCATGCCAAACCTCTTGTATTCAGTAGCAGAAATAGAATATAATACCTAGTACTACTAGGCATCTGGCAAAGGCCTGAAGCAGGAAACGGACTGAAGTAAAGGAGGAAGCTGTGGTTAAACTTGTTACTGATAGCGTGGCTGACCTGCCACCCGAGGTGGTTAAAGAGCTGGAAATCACCGTAATCCCTTTGCATGTTCACTTCGGACAGGAGACATATAGAGACAGGGTTGACTTAGGTTCTGATGACTTTTACCAGAAACTGGAGCATAGTTCTGTTTTCCCCTCTACCTCTGCCCCTGGTCCTGGTCTTTTTGCTGAAGTCTTTGACGGTCTGGCTACTAAATGTAACCAAATTATGGGTGTATTTTTGTCCCGTAAGTTGAGTGCCACTTATGATTCAGCGGTACAGGGCATAAAGCTAATGAAGAGAAAGTGCCAGGTGGAAATTGTCGATTCCACATTGGCTATAATGGGGCAGGGGCTGTTGGTTATGGAAGCAGCCAAGAAGGCTCTGTCTGGAGCCAACCTTAGTGAACTAGTCGACATGGTGTCAAAAAACATCCCCCGCGTACATAGCAGAATTACGCTTGATACTCTGGAGTATCTGGCCAGGGGTGGGCGCATCGGCAAGGTACAGGCTTTAATGGGGTCGATGCTCAGGATGAACCCTATACTTGGTATAAAAGACGGTGTGGCTTCCCCTTTTGCCCGGGTGCGCTCAAGGGCTAAGGCTACGGATTGGCTCTGTGATTTCGCATCAAAGTTTGAAAAAGTAAAGGCATTAGCTGTGGAGTATGGCACCAATATTGCGGAAGCTAAGGCGTTAGCCGAGCGTATCTCCTCTGTATTTCCAAAAGTACCAATCTATCTATCGAATGTCAGTCCGGTTATCGGCACGCATACAGGGCCCAATGTTCTATCAATAACTGTCATGGAGGAGTAGCAAATTTACAGTGCAAAGTGATAGTTATGCTACGTAATTTGTGGGTATGACCTGTTGGGGTAGTACAATCAGCGAGTCATTGGTGGCCATGTCAACTCAGCAAATTTCTGTACGAACTGCTTGAGCTCGGTAACATCATGGCAGATTGACCGGAATCCGATTGTCTTTCCCTCGTTGTCTCGCAACAGGGAAACCGAGTTTTCTAAAAATATTTGCTCTTTGCCGTGTTTGATGCTGGCAAAATGATATGACTTAAGTGGCTCGCCTGTCCGGTAGACTTTATTCCAGGTCTTATATATGTCGTCTACATTCTCTTCTGGTACGTATGAGCGGAAATTCATTCCGATTAGCTCTTCTTTAGCGTATCCGAATTGGCGACAAATTGAGCTATTGGCGAAGGTAAAATTACCAGCCAGGTCTACCTCATAGTAGCCTTCTTCTATCTCATCCAGCAGAGTTCGGTATCTCTCTTCAGCCCATTTTATGGTTTGCTCAGTCCGCCTGCGCTCAGTAATATTGTGGCCAATACCGCGGAACCCGATAATCTGTCCTCGTGCATTTCTCAGCGGAGAAGCCGAGGTCTCGGCAATCAAAGTGGTGCCATCCTTGTGGACTACCTCATAATTAAGTTTTTTAATCGTCCTTCCTGTGCGAAAGACCTCATTAAAAGCCCTGAACACGGCTTCAGCGTCTTTTTCGGTGACACGGTATCGAAAATTAATTCCCAGCAGCTCTTCTGCGGAATATCCTAAGACCATGCAGAGCGCATCATTAACTACAGTGAAATTGCCGTATATGTCTACCTCGAAATAAGCATCCTGTATTTCCTTAAGGATAGTATGGCATCTCTGCTGTGATTCTATTATGGTTTCTTCCAGCCGCTCGCGTTCTATGATATCAACGGGGTTTCCTGTAGCAGCTTGATTGCCTCTTAATTCAATTGAGGTAGCATTTTCCGAACCCCAAATGACCTTGCCGTTTTTCTTGCCGTTCGTTTTTATGTCTATAGGGCTGTTTGCAGAGGGTACTGGGCGGCACCCCCCATTTCCTGTTGCGCTCTTCTCTATTGACTCTTTACTCTCGACATGTACAAGGTCGGGAGAGTACGTATTCGGCAATTCCCATTCCGTCTGGCTTTCTAGCTCAGGGGGTGGCGATTTGGTGCGTTTGGATTTTCCATTCGGAACTATGTAGATATCTGTTCCGCCGCAATGTATTGAAATTTTGGCCTCTTCTGCCGAGTCATCCATTTTGGTTTGTTTTATCCGCCTTTCAAATCAGGTTAGTTTAATCCCACGTCTGTTGGATAATTTACCATCGAACTCAGGTAGGTCTAATATACTACCGCATAGGACTATTGTAAATAGCCCAAAGGTAACTTTACATATAGTAAGAAAGTAATAGGTGTTGATACAATGGGGCTTGAGTCGTTGTTTGGGGTGGGGGCTCGTGATATACTTGGGCAATCAAGGAGAGAAATGTCGCTGGACCTGGCTAGTTTAGTCGGCCAGATTGTAGATTTGGCAGCTAGTTTGAAAACACGGGAGAGGGAGAGAGCAGTTAGGCTTGATTTTGCTCTAAACATCCTCAAATCTTCATCTGCCGCTTTTGATAGACTAAGGCATAAAGTTGATGCCAGCAAGACTACCTGGCTGGTGGCTGGACTTAAGGAAAAGATGGACCTGCGGCAGGCAGCACCATCATGCCCTGATGATTTCATCATTCTGGCCAGTGATGGCTCTCATATAGATGTTGACCGCCATCAGTCAGCTCGTTGCTTTTTGATTAATATTGGTGTGGCTCAGCTTCAGTATGGTCGAAATCCCGATGCCCGGCTTTTAAGCTTCCCCACCCTTTATTTCAAAGATGATGAGGTGGTTATTGTTTCTCCTGATGATGGTCAACGGATTCCGATAAAAGAGCAGCTTCTTGGGGTGAAGCGCAGTGTTGAGGAATGCCGCATACTTGCGGAGCGAGCGATTGAACTGAAGGCAGATTTGCCTCTTGTGGCGTTGCTCGATGGCTCCCTTATCTTTTGGGGTTTAATTGGACAGACCTATGATGAATTTGTCATCCGTGAGCTTCTGGTGGAGGGCTTTTTGAAACATCTTAATACGATGAAGGAGCTTAGCCTGGACAGGCAGTTGGCGGTGGCAAGCTATATTAGCTTTCCCCAGAGCACGGATGTGGTCAATGTGCTCAGGCTGGCTGTTTGTCCTTATGAGACGGTGGATTGCGACCGTAATTGCCGCGGTAAATTTGAGGGGAGGGAGTGTGATGTTGTTGGAGGCTTGCTTGACCGTGACCTTTTTGCCCGGCTGCTGGCTCCGGGAGAGCGTTCAGCCATATTTAGTAGCAGGTCTTCCGTTGTGATGAAGTATTATGGGGCGCAGGAGGTCGACTTTTTCTATATCAGGCTCGATGGGGAGGTAGCACGTGTGGAAATTCCTCTCTGGGTGGCGGAAGACGAGAAGTTAGTGGAGTTGGTTCATACTACGATCTCAGACCAGTGCCGGCTGGGGTTAGGTTATCCGGTTGCCTTAAGCGAAGCTCATGAGCAGGCAGTGGTGACCGGTGCTGACCGAGAGCAGTTCTGGGGGTTGGTGGAGCAGGTTCTGGCAGATGATAGAATGATTTTGGAAAGTTCAGCTAAGCGTCAGAGTAAGAGAGCGAGATGGATTTAGAGGAAGTAAGAAATTAAAGAAAAAAAATTAAAAATGGATACGGGAAATAAGGTAGCCGAGGTTATTGAGGCGAGCAGTGCTGAGTTCACCGCCCAGTGTTATAAGCTCGACCAATCACCGCCTTTAGGCAGTCTGGTAAAAACGCAGGATAGTCTTGGTGAAATCTATGGTGTTATCTATAATGCTGAGACTCATAGTCTTGACCCAGGGCGGCGTGTAATAGCGCGGGGTGAAAACTTGGAGTCAGAGGAGGATATCTTCAGGGCTAATCCTCATCTGGCAAGGCTTTTAAGCACGGATTTCAAGGTCATGGTAGTCGGGCATGTCCAGGGCAAGAGCTTATACCATTATCTGCCACCAAAACCGGTGTCGATTCATAGCTTTGTCTATACCTGCTCGCTCGAGGAGGTCAGGACATTTACTCGGTCATTGGATTTTCTCAGCTTGCTTGTAGATGTCAGGTTACCTATACCGGTAGACGAGGTTACTGCTGCCTGCATACGCTATGCCAGCCAGGCTCATTCTGACTCTCAGGCTTTTCTGGTCAAAGCAGGCAAAGAGCTAGCCTTTTTGCTAAGCAGCGATACTAGAAGATTGAACTCATTGCTAAAGAGGCTTAAGTGATGAAAGGCCAAGATTCTGAGGAGCGGAATAGTTTAGGCATTGTGATTTCCGGTTCTCTAACGCGGGGCGTGGAGGTGAAGCTTGATGTTTCAGTTTCTGTGGAGGACATGGTGGTGGGTCGTTACGTGGCTATTGAAGGGGAAAAGCACCGTTTCTTTGGCATGATTACCGATGTCAGTCTGGAGACTGTTGACCCCAGGGCAATGATAACGCCGCCTGATATCTCTGACCCTTTTATTGCGCAAGTAATTACCGGCACCACTACTTATGGAAAACTTCGGGTTTTGCCAATGCTGACAATCGGTGGTGATGCTGCTAGCATACTTGAGGGACCCCAACCGGCGAAGACGGTGCCGGTGCATTTCTCTGGCGTAAAGCTAGCTTCTCAGCGCGATGTTGAGATGGTTTTTGGTGCTGAGGATGAAAGGCGGTTTTATGTCGGCACACCGTTGGATATGGAAACCAAAGTCTGCCTAAATGTATCCGAATTTGTTAAGCGTTCCAATGGAGTTTTTGGCAAGAGTGGTACAGGTAAAACCTTTCTTACCCGTTTGCTGCTTGTCGGCATGTTGCAGAAAGGGGTGGCGGCCAGTCTGGTCTTTGATATGCACAGTGAATACGGTTGGGAGGGAAAGACCGAGAAAGGTTACAAAGTGAAGGGATTGAAGCAGCTCTTTCCATCTAAAGTGGCAATTTTTACATTAGATGAGGAGAGTTCTCGACGGAGAAAGGTGAGCACCGATGTTGTGGTTAAGATAGGCTATGATGAGATTGAGCCCGAAGACATTGAGTTACTCCGGCAGACGTTGAATCTCACCGAAGCTTCTATTCAAGCGGTGTATCAACTGGCGCGCGAGTTTGGTGATAGGAAGTGGCTGGAGACTGTACTGAATCTGAATGATGATGATAGCAAGCAATTAATTTCCAGGCTTAATATTCATGATAGTACATATCGTAATTTGCGGCGTGGGCTGGAGAACTTAAAACGTTTTTCTTTCTTAGTATCTCGTGCACCTGACAATTCGGTTCGGCGCATCTTAGAATACCTGGACCGCGGGATAAATGTAATACTTGAGTTCGGTAGGTTTGATGACTTTACCGCCTATATTTTGGTGGCTAATTTGCTGAGTCGGCGAATTTACGCTAAATATCGAGAGAACGCAGAGCGGGAGATGGGTGGTGAGGTATCGCCGGCTCATCAGCTGGTTATCACTATCGAAGAAGCACATCGTTTTCTTAATCCTGAGGTTTCAGCTCGAACCATCTTCGGCAGAATAGCTCGAGAAATGAGGAAATATAACGTTACTTTGCTGGTTATTGACCAGCGTCCCAGTGGTATAGACGGCGAGGTCATGTCGCAATTGGGGACGAAGATAACCTGTCTACTGGATGATGAGAGGGATATCGATAGCGTGCTTACAGGTACAGCGGGCAAAAGTGACCTGAAGTCGGTGTTATCCAAGCTTGAGACGAAGCAGCAGGCGCTTATCTTTGGTCACGCTGTGCCTATGCCGGTAGTGATTAAGACTCGAGAATACGGTACGGCTGAGTCTTATAAGGAGCTTGGTTTTCTTGAAGCTGCCGAACTGAAAAAGAAGACGGAAAAAGACATAGAGGATCTGTGGACCTCTTAGTCTGTCTATTCTTCTATGTAGACTTCGCTTAAGGTGGGGATACCCTGAGCGTCTAGTTTATAGTTCTTGACATAAGGTTTGATTAGAAGGTAGGTCTTATCGAACCAAAGGGGCAGGCAAGCTGCTTCATCTATCAGTATTTGTTCGGCTCGCTGATACAGGGTAAATCTTGTGGTTTCATCAGGTTCCACGCCTGCCTGGTCGAGCAGGGCATCTACCTCTGGGTTGCTGTAGTTGCCGGTGTTGTATTCGGCGCCGGTGTGGAACAGTATATCAAGGAAGTTCTGGGGGTCTGGATAGTCAGCAATCCAGCCGCTGGCAAACATCTCATCAGCCTCCTCTTTTAAGAAGTATGAGAATGTCTCTGGCTCAAGCTGTCTTACGCTTACTTCCACGCCAAGGTTTTCTCGCCAGTCTTGGATTATGGCTCCCAAATATTCCGGTATATTGCCTCCCCAGCCGGAGGTGGTAAGCGTAATGGGTGGTAGGTTGGAAGCGCTGCCATATTTTGAGCTGGCGATGAGGCTTTTTGCCTTAGCTACATCATAGTTTAGCCCATTCAGATTTTCGTTATAGCCTGGCATGTCCAGCGGCAGAATGCCATCGGCTTTGGTCGCCATTCCTTTGAAGGTCAGTCTTATAATCTTCTCTTTGTTTACTGCGTGGCAAAAAGCCTGGCGAATGTTGGCATCATCAAATGGTGGCTTCTGGGTATTGAAGCCTATGTAGAAAAGGCTCAATTCGGGAAACACATGCAGTTCATTAGAGAAGGGGCTATGTTCATCTGCCGCTCTATCTATGTAATATTGATTGACCTCTGCCACATCGATTTCGCCCAATTCATACATCGCCATAGGCAAACCGGCCAGAAGATGATAGGCTACTCCTTTGATAGTTGGGAGCCGACCGTAATAAAGCTCATTTGGCTCCAGTATTAATATCTCATCTTTTTCCCATTCCTTAAGCTTGAAGGGGCCTGTCCCGTTTGGCTTTAGCCACCAATTTTTACCGGATTCTACATTGGCTTTATCCACAGCGAAGGCAGTAGGATAAGTCATCTTTGCCAGAAAATAAGCCTTAGGAGCGTCGATAGTCACCTTTAGAGTGTAATCGTCAATGACCTCGACACCGCTGATTTTTGTGGCTTTGCCTTCCAGTACATCTTTCACACCAACGATATCGCCTAGATAAGTGGCTGCTGCCTGTGAGCCAGTCACAGGATGGCAGGCTCTTTCCCATGAGTATTTGAAGTCCTGGGCGGTAACCTCTTTGCCATCGTGAAATTTCACCCCTTTGCGCAATTGGAAAGTGTAAGTCTTGCCATCACTGCTCTTTTGCCAGCTTTCGGCTATGTCAGGCATTGGCTTTGCATCATCACCAAGACGGACCAGGCCGCTGAATATTTGCAGGACGTAGGTGTGTGAATTTATCTCACTCGAAATTGCCGGGTCAAGGGTTATGGGTCCAGAGTCCCACAGGTTGATAACCCCCTTTTCTCGGGCGGGTGTTTCCTTTGGTGGACAGTTGATGACGAAAGGCAAGGCAATTAGAGCACAAAGAAGAGCACCCAGTAATGTGAATTGCCAGGCTTTTTTCATTTGTTTATAGGCCTCAAAATAAATTTTTCGCTTTCATGCTCAGATGATCTCTGTCGCAGATAATTATATGGTCGAGGACTTCTATGCCTATTATTTCACCGGCTTCTACCAGTCGCTTGGTTAGCTTGATGTCATCTTCCGAGGGTGTAGGGTCGCCGGAAGGGTGATTGTGCATGAAGATGACAGACGCAGCACACGAAGAGATGGCTTCTTTGAATACCTCACGTGGATGTGCCAGACTGCAGTCAAGGCTGCCGATAGAAATTTTATGGGTGTTTATCAGATGATTTCTGGTGTCCAGGCAGAGTACCAGGAAGTGCTCTTTTCTCTTGCCCTTTAGCTGGCTTCTGGTTGCTTTTATGGCATCTTCTGGAGATTTAACCGTGATTTTCGGACCTTCGGTGGAGGGGTCTTCCAGCCGTTTGCTCAACTCAAATGCGGCTTTTATCTGAGCAGCTTTGGCCGGACCGATACCTTTTATCTGGGTCAGCTCTTCCACAGAAGCAGAGGCGAGATTCTTAAGGTTGCCAAATTTGCTCAGCAATTTCTGCGCGGTGATAATTACCGATTCTCCTTTGATGCCTCGTCCGAGAATCAAGGCTAGAATTTCCTGGCTGGATAGAGCTTCGCTGCCCAATTTTGAAAGTCTCTCCCGAGGTCGTTCGGAAAGAGGTAGGTCGTGAACGGTAAAAGAGTTGTTCAATCAGGGCACTCCTAATAATATAGTTGCCGCTACTTGCCTGTTCAGCACCTCTTCCCGAAGTAGCTTTTCTTGACTAGTCTCCTGCATGGAGACGTGCTGGGATCTGGGCTGAGATTGCGTTTGGCTAGTTATATGCTTTCGCCATAATATATCAAGTCCATCCTGGTCGAAACCGTAAACTTCATTCATGGCGTCATTGCAAGAATTGCCTTCTTTTAATAAGCTTAGCAGATTAAGCATTTTATCTTTGCCGTAGTTCTGGATGAGGAACTCGACCAGGCTTTGGCTCTGTGCATATGAGATGTAGGCATCTTCGGGTTTGGCTGAAAACGGGCTGGATAGGCTGCGTACCGAGATGAGTTTATGTTCAGATATCGCCTTTTTGAGCCATGACTCGAGATAAGGGTCTGGTTTGCCTTCGGCATGCATTGCTAGGCCTTCATCCAGCCAAGTGGGTAGGACAATAGCTCCGTAGGGACTGAAGGTCATCTGATGAATTACCATGTGACCCAACTCATGAGCTACCGCCCTCTTTCCCCAACTCAGTTCATTTACGGGGACACCAATGGCGATAAGACCGTATTCAGTAAAAGCAACACCACCTGTCCATTCTTGCGGGAAAATCATGGCACCTTGGAGGTCTTTGGCACTGGCATAAATGTATAAGCTTATGGGCTTCTCAAGATAAACACCAGTATCTTCGGCCAGCCTTTCCAGTGCCTGTTGACACGCAGCCATCAGCTCTTCAGCGAAGGACTGACTGCCTTTGTACCAGAAGAGGTCAATTTGTCCCATGGTTAACTTTTGCCAGGAGTAGCGCAGGTCTTCAAAGCGAATTAATTCAGGGGAAGTTATCAGCTTATTCCCTTTTGCGTCCTCGATTGTCCACCAGTATTTGACTGTGGTTCCGGCTGGCAGAGTGGCTTTTCTCATATCCCATAGCCATTCTGTTTCCACTTTTGGCGATGGGGTGAAGTCAGGCCAGGCTTCACTGGTGACCTGGGCGTAGTTCATTCTCTCAACTTGATAATGGAGACGTAATTTAGTGATATCGCTCTGGCTTGCGGCTTTTATCTTGAAGACCAAGGCGGAGGGGAAATATACCTCAGCAGTGCTGTCTACCAGGGATATTCCCTCCTGTGCGTGAATAATAGATGGTAGAACGAACAGGAGAGTAACCAGGATTATCGGGATGAGCCATTTATTCATTTGCCCACTCCCAGTTTATGACGGAGATAGATGTTGATAAAATCATCTATATCTCCATCCAGGACAGCGTTTGCATTACTGGTTTCATAATCAGTTCGGTGATCTTTGACCATTCTGTAGGGATGAAGAACATAGCTTCGAATCTGGTTACCCCAACCAGCTTCGATTCGTTCACCTTTAAGTTTGGCTTTCTCTCTTTCCTTTTCGGCACGATTAAGTTCAAGAAGGCGAGCGTAAAGCACCTTGAGGGCGCTCTCTTTGTTCTGGCGCTGGGAACGTTGGCTTTGACAACTCACTATTAGACCTGTGGGAAGATGAGTTATTCTAACAGCACTGCTTGTTTTTTGCATGTGTTGTCCGCCGGGTCCGCTTGACTTGAAAGTATCTATTTTCAAATCCTCAGGATTTACTTTGATATCTATCTCCTCTTCAGCTTCAGGAAGGACTTCGACCAGGACGAACGAAGTATGACGGGCGTGGTCGGCGTCGAATGGGGACAGGCGAACTAAACGGTGGACGCCGTGCTCTGATTTTAAATAGCCATAAGCATAATCTCCTCTAATTTCCACAGTAGCATTCTTTATACCGGCTTCGTCACCAACGGAGGTATCTAGTATTTCGGCTTTGTATTTGCGCCTTTCTGCCCAGCGCAGGTACATCCTCAACAGCATTTCTGCCCAGTCCTGGGACTCAGTGCCGCCGGCACCAGCATGTATAGTCAATATGGCATTCCTGTTGTCATATTCGTCGCTCAAAATCAATTGAGTTTCCAAATCGTCGAGTTGAGAGGTTATTTCCTCTATATCCCGCCGGATTTCTTCCTGAAGAGACTGGTCATTTTCTTCTATGGCCAGTGTTGTCATGTCAAGGAGTTCAGTAGCTCTCTTCTCTAGTTGTCGCCAGGTATGGACTAAATTTTTAGCCGCTCCCAATTGGCGCATGGTGGATTGCGCTTTGGTCGGGTCCAGCCAGAAGTCTGGCTGAGCGGTTTTAGCCTCTAGCTTGGCGATTTCCTTTTCCTTCTTTGGAATGTCAAAGGCGCACCATTATATCTGAGATTCGGTGGTTTAGAGCTTCCAGTTTATCCTTCTCTTCTTGCATTACTCACAACTCCTATTCTGCTGTAGATTGATTAACTAAAAGGGCTATGGCAATTTGCCTGTTGATGACTGTAAGTGGTGGTTATGGACTTGCCGCTGGCAGCAAGGTGAGCTAACCGAGAGGGCTCAGGGAGCCGATGTTTGCGGCAACACTCCATTACCCAAAGGATGGCTGTTGGCAGGTCAATCTTGTGACCGATGGAGATGTAAATTGGACTCACATTAGCTTTAGTTCGTAGAGCAACTCCGATAACCTCACCGTTTTCAGTAAGCTCGGCGTAAGCACCGGCTTCAGCGGTTACCGGTGCATGAGTGCCACACAGGCGTGATTTGGCACAACCTATAGTAGGTATGTTAAGAAATAGACCTATATGTGAAGCGATTCCGAAGCGCCTGGGATGAGCAATTCCTTGGCCATCTGCCAGAATAAGGTCGGGTTCTGTTGATAGTTTTTGACAAACAGTCAATACCAAAGGGGCCTCTCTGAAAGATAAAAGGCCAGGTATATAAGGAAAATGGATTTTATCCTCGGCGGTTTCGACCTCAGTCACCTTAAGTTCGGGGTAGTTGAGGATGACCGCAGCGGCTCGGGCAATCCCTCTTGAATCTGGGGCCGATATATCGACACCAGCGATAAAGCGAGGTTTAATTTCCTCGCTTTTTCGTGATACTCGACTAGCCATGTCTATTTGTATCTGTTTAGCCTGGGCGATACTTATTTGCCAACCGTGCAGCTGCTGTATTTTCACATCCTTGATTATAATGGCTGGGTTCGCTGGTGGCAACATCGGAAGTGATGACATATTGACAGTTGAAGTAACTTGTTGCATAATAATCTACAGAATTTTTAAGGAGGCTTAACCTAAACAGGTAGCTAATGGTAAAGATAAGATTACGGCGGGTTGGCGCTAGGAATAAACCTATGTACCGAGTGGTAGTGACTGATCACAGGTCACCGCGAGATGGCGCTTTTATTGAGATCATCGGACATTATAATCCGTTGACCGAGCCAGAGACATTTGTTGTTGATGAAGAAAAAGCGCTGAAGTGGCTTAAGTATGGTGCCAAGCCAACGGATACTGTATTGAGGTTGCTGTCTAAGGTGGGGGTAATGGATAAGTTTAAGCCAACTGATGCAAAAAAGGCGAGAGCAACAAAACCGAGAAAGATAAAGGCCACAGCCAAAACCAAATCGACTACTGAGGAGTCATCATAATGAAGGAGATAATAGAGTACATCGCTAAGTCAATTGTCAACGCACCTGATGATGTAAGGGTTACTGAGGAAACTGATGACAAGGGTATGGTGGTGGTGAAGTTGGAAGTTGCTCCAGACGATAAAGGGAGAGTTATTGGTAGGCAGGGCCGTGTTGCTGAGGCGATGCGAACCCTGCTTCGTGTGGTGGCGACTAAAGAAGGTATTCGTGTCAGGCTTGAGATAATATAGCTGACCTGCCAGGTACACTGTAGGTCAGTGGCCTGGTCATTGTAAGCCCCGCAATTCTGAGAGATAATCTCCTGCTTATTTACTGAAGGATAACTATCGCCTTGGTGCCGGCTTTCGACGTCTTCTTTCAGCTACCTTAAGGCGTATAATAGAACGAAGGAGAGCAGCTTGTGCTTGGGCCATATCTAGTTCTGGTGTATGGGTCTTGAGCCGTTCTTCAGCCTGACGTTTAGCCTCTTCAGCGCGTTGAATGTCGATTTCTTCGGCACGTTCGCAAGCATCAGCCAGTATTATGATTTTATCGGGGCGTATTTCGAGAAAACCGCCGGAAACAGACATATACGTTTCCTCGCCATCTTTTCTAATGAGTAGCTCTCCAGGGTTGAGCATGGTTATCAATGGAGCGTGATGGGGTAGGATGCCTAGCTCTCCTTCGACGCCCGGGGCGACTACCACGTTGACGTCATCAGCGAGAACTTGACGCTCAGCAGTTATAATTTCAAGCCTCAGGGTTGCCATTATTCTCCCTCAAGTGTCTTGGCTTTTGCTATTGCTTCCTCAATTGTTCCGACCATGAAAAAAGCAGATTCAGGAAGCTGGTCATACTTGCCGCCCAAGATTTCTTTGAAACCGCGGACTGTTTCTTTTATGGGAACGTATTTGCCTTCGGTGCCAGTGAAAGCCTCAGCAACGAACATAGGCTGAGAGAGGAACCTTTGAATACGGCGGGCTCTGGCTACGGTGAGTTTGTCCTCGTCGCTCAGCTCCTCCATACCTAATATGGAGATTACGTCTTGGAGGTCTTTGTAGCGTTGTAAAACTCGTTGTACACCGCGAGCAACCTGATAATGCTCTTCGCCGACAACTTGAGGGTCGAGAATGCGAGAAGTTGAAGTTAACGGGTCGACCGCAGGATAGATACCAAGCTCTGCTATAGAGCGTTCCAACGAAATTACTCCGTCGAGATGACCGAACGTAGTTACGATTCCGGGGTCTGTGTAGTCATCAGCGGGCACGTATATGGCTTGAAATGAAGTGATGGAACCTCTCTTTGTCGAGGTAATTCTTTCTTCCAGTTCACCGACATCAGTACCTAGTGTGGGTTGGTAGCCAACTGCAGAGGGCATGCGGCCCAGAAGTGCTGACACCTCCATGTTGGCAAGGATATGACGGTAAATGTTATCGATGAACAGAAGTACATCTTGGCCCTCCGTTTCGCGGAAATATTCTGCCATGGTTACGCCAGTCAAGCCAATTCGTGCTCGGACTCCGGGGGGTTCGTTCATTTGGCCAAATGCCATAATGGTCTTTTCTATAACGCCAGATTCCTTCATCTCTCGCCAAAGGTCGTTGCCTTCTCTTGACCTCTCACCCACACCGGCGAATACGGAGAAACCACCGTGCTCGGTGGCAATATTATGAATCAGCTCCATTATGATAACAGTCTTGCCTACTCCAGCTCCGCCGTAAGCGCCTACCTTACCTCCTCTGGTAAAAGGAGTAATCAAGTCTATTACTTTTAGACCTGTTTCCAGCATTTGACTTGTTGTTTCCTGCTCTTCTAGCGGAGGTGGGGGGCGATGAATTGGGAGTCTCTCCTTGGTTTCTACGGGACCAAGGTTATCTAGTGGTTCTCCGAAGACATTAAACAACCTCCCTAGAGTAGCTTTACCTACAGGAACAGATACTGGTGCTCCGGTGTCAATCGCCTCGATACCTCTTTCTAGCCCGTCGGTAGGGCATAGAGCTAGACAGCGCACCCAATTATTGCCTGTATGTTGCTGAACTTCAAGAATAATCTTATCGCCATTTTGATTAATCTCGATGGCGTTATAGATTGCTGGTAACGCTTCCTGAGGAAACTCTACATCAACTACTGTTCCGATTACTTGGACTACTTTGCCTTTTGCCAAAATTTCACCTCCTCTAGTGTAGGACTTCGACGCCTCCTGTAATATCAAGGAGTTCTGTGGTAATCATTTCCTGACGGGCTTTATTTAAAGTCAGAGTAAGATCAGAGATAACTTCGTTGGCATTATCGGTGGCGTTTCGCATGGCGACCATTCGAGCCGATTGCTCGCTGGCAATGGCCTCGCGAATGGCATGATAAACCTTCATTTCCACGAAGCGTGGCAGAAGCTCACCCAGAACAAACTTGGGGTCTGGTTCGTAAATATATTCTGTAGTTTCCGTCTTAGGTATTGTCGCCGGTTCTACAGGAAGCAGCGGCTCTAATATTGGCTTCTGGGTCATAGTACTTATGAATTGAGTGTAGGCTAGATAGACCATGTCGATGGAACCGTTAGTGTAGTCATCGATAATAATGTGGGAAATAGGTAGTGTTTCAAGCAATGTAGGACGGTCACTAATCTTCGTAAACTCGGCACGGACATCGCGTTTATAACGTATCATGAAGTCTCGCCCTTTGCGACCGATAGTGACAAGCGTAACCGGCACACTCTGTCCCAGAATGAAATTAGCTGTTAAGCGATTCAGATTAGCGTTGAGTCCACCGCATAGGCCTCTGTCTGTAGTAATATGCACTACGGCTATTTTCTTTATGTCCCTTTTTGCTAACAGGGGATGCAGGGCCCCACTCTTTGCAGACTCAACGGCGAGGTCAGCGATTATCTGGCCGATCTTGTCGCTGTATGGCCGTCCAGCCAAAGCTTGTTCTTGAGCGCGCTTCATCTTGGCAGTGGCAATCATTTCCATTGCCCTGGTGATTTTAGCTGTGCTCTGGACACTGCGAATACGTCTACGAAGAAGCCGTGGACTAATCATTGTTTTCCTTTAGTAAGCCACACTTTTCTTGAATTCTGATATTGCCGATTTTAACATCTCTTCAGTTTCCGGTTTGATTTCCTTATCGGTCAAGATACGCTGAGTTATTTTAGGGTGATTCGTTTCCATAAACCGATGGAAGCCCTGTTCAAAAGCGGAAATTTTTTCCACTGGCACATCATCCAGATAGCCATTCGTGACAGCGTACAGAATGGCTACCTCTTTGTCTAAGGACATCGGAGCGTATTGGGGCTGTTTCAGTACTTCGGTGATTCGTTGCCCGCGCTCTAGCTGGGACCGGGTAGCTTTATCTAAATCAGCGGTACCGAATTGGGCGAAGGCGGCCAGCTCGCGATATTGAGCCATATCTATCCTCAGTCTACCAGCTACCTGTCTCATGGCTCTGGTCTGGGCATTGCCACCTACCCTTGATACCGATAAGCCAATGTTTAATGCCGGACGGATACCGCTATTAAACATATCTGTTTCAAGATAAATCTGCCCGTCGGTAATAGAGATAACATTGGTTGGAATATAAGCAGCTAAATCACCAGCCTGGATTTCTATGATAGGGAGGGCGGTGAGTGAGCCGCCGCCATGTTCTTCATCTAACTTAGCAGCTCGTTCGAGAAGTCGGCTGTGAAGGTAGAAGACATCACCGGGGTAGGCCTCACGGCCAGGCGGACGCCTGAGTATAAGTGATATCTGTCGGTAAGCCCAGGCGTGCTTTGTTAGATCGTCATAGATAACCAGCGCATCCCTTCCCTGCTCCATGAATTCTTCGCCGATGGCACATCCAGAGTAAGGGGCTAAATATTGCAAAGGCGCTGGGTCAGAAGCGTTAGCTGCGACCACTATAGTATGCTCCATGACTCCATATTTCTGGAATGTTCCTACTACTTGTGCCACCTTGGATGTTTTTTGTCCGATAGCTACGTAAATGCAGATAAGGTCTCCGCCTTTCTGTCTGATAATGGCATCGATAGCGATGGCTGATTTGCCTATGGACCGGTCACCTATAATTAACTCGCGTTGACCTCGCCCAATCGGAATCAAGGCATCTATTGCCTTTATACCTGTATATACCGGTGTGTTCACTCGCTGCCTCATTACAACGTTAGGTGCAACTCTTTCTACTGGCCGAGTCTTGGTCGATTTAATCGGCCCAAGCTCGTCTAAAGGGTTGCCTAGTGGGTCAACCACTCGGCCGATAAGCTCGTCACCCACAGGCACCTCGACTACTCTTCCGGTGGAGCGGACTTCGTCACCTTCTTTAATATGGCTGAAGTCGCCAAGAATAACAGCAGCGACATTATCCTCCTCCAAATTGAGTGCTAACCCCATAATATTGTTAGGGAATTCCAGAAGTTCGTTATATTTAGCACCACGAAGTCCATGAATTCGAGCAACGCCGTCACCGACGCTGATCACTGTACCCACATCTACCATGGTCACAGTGGAGCCGAATTGCCTGATGTTCTCTTTAATTACTGAGACTATGTCTCGTCCTTCTGTTGTCATCTTATTCTCCCCCTTATGGGTAGTTTCTACTTTTTAAGGCCAGACTTTTCTTTAGCATCTCTAATTTGTTACGTATGCTAGCGTCAATAAGACTATCATCTATTCTGGCGATAAAGCCACCTAGAATATCCGGGTTGACCTGGATGTTAATGCTGACTTTCTCGCCGATAATTGCTTCAAGGTGGTGGCTAAGTTTTTCTCTTTCTGTATTATCAAGTGCGATGGCAGTGGTAACCTCGGCAGTTTTTATCCCATGATGGTCATTTAACAGGCGTTCATATTCGTCTGCAAGTTGCCCGACGTTTTTGAGCTGGCCTTTAGCAATGAGAAGGTAGACTAGATTCATGGCCATAGGATTCATTTCCCCCAATATTTCACGTGCTACCTTTGCCTTCAGTTCAAACGGTAATTTCGGGTTTTCTATCAATGATGTAAATTCAGGATCTTGCATCAATTGAGCAATTTTCCCCAAGTCAGACTGCCACTCTTTTAGCTTATTGCTTTCCAGAGCAATCTCAAAGACTGCTTGAGCATAGCGCTTGACAGAAGTTGTTATCGGCATTTGATTTCTGGCTTTCTATGTTTGTTTAAAAGTTGCGCTCTCCTTGAGCACTTCATCAATAAGCTTGCGGTGCTTCTTTTTGTCTACTGTTTCTTTGATCATCTTTTCTGCAGCCAAGATGGCAATATCGGCGAATTCGGCGCGTAACTCCTCAACGGTTTTGTCTCTCTCTAGTTGTATTTCAGTGCGTGCCTTTGCAATCAAGGACTCAGCCTCTTGGCGGGCACCGTCTTTGGCCTCTTCCTTTATCCTTTCTCCTATCTGTGTCGCCTGGGCTATTACAGCCTGCCCTTCTTTGCGGGCCTTTTCTAGATGAGCTTTGATCTCCTCTTCGCTATGTGCTGTTTCCTGCCTGATTTTTTCAGCTTGCTCCATGCTCTCTTTTATTTTAGTCTGCCTCTCATCGAGCACCTTGAGCACCGGCTTGTATAGGAATACACCGAGTAATGTAAACAAAATAATGAAGTTTACGAGAAATGCCACCAAAAGCGGTAGGTTAATTCCAATACCTTCCATGTCATCACCTAACTTGTTAGTTTATTCATTATCCATAGAGAGTGGTCATGCATAAGCTCTTAAATTGGAGTCGGGATTTAAGCAGACTCAGGCTTGGGCAAACATAAAGACGATGATTATCATACTGAAAGCCACTACAATCCCGATTGTTATAGCTGCGCCTATAAGACCACCTATGAAACCTGGCAAACCGCCTTCTTCCATTTCTGCCTCTCCTTTTTATACTACTAAAGCTAGTAGAATAGCCACTATTAGGGCGTAGATTCCGATTGCTTCAGCTAAGGCACCAATCAGAATCATGTTGGTCAAGATTGGCCCTCTGGCTTCAGGGTTGCGCCCAATTGCCTGCATGGCACCAAAGCCAATAAGCCCCAGTCCTATGCCAGGGCCTATCATGCCTAGTCCACCGGCTAACCCTGCAGCTAACATTTTCATAGTTTCTGCGTCCATCTGTGTCCTCCTTTTAATTTGCATGCTCTGGCTCCTCAGTATGGGGAGCCATGGCAATAACACCAAATACTAGTGTCAGCCCAGCGAAGATCAATGCCTGAAGAACGCCAACGAGTAATTCTAATCCATAGAAGGGGATAGATGCCACTAATGGTACTAGAAACGTGACGACCAATAGCAATATCTCACCGGCTGTCATGTTGCCAAATAGACGGAAAGTGAAGCTGATTATCCGAATGAAATGGCTGAGAATTTCTAACATGCCTATGAATAGGTTGATAAAACCGAACATAATGCCGCTGATAGCGGGTCGGATCTTTCCCTTAAACAAGCTTATGAAACCGTCCCGTAATTGGCCGAAATTGAAGAAAGTGTTGAGATAACGGAAGAAACCGAGTGACCGCAGCCCCCAGAATTCAACACAGGTAAATGAAACTATGGCAATGGAAAGGGGGAGGTTAATATCAGTATTTGCCGCTCGGAACAAAGGTATAAATGTGCCATCGTGCTCTGTGATACCTATGGTTCCAAAGAATGGTAGAAGAGCTAGATAGGCATTGGTCAAAACGTAAAGAAAGATAGTGGCTACCACGGGGAAAAGAATGCTCGCATTCTTTTCCCCGGCTACGCTCTTAACGAAGTTCAATAGCGTTTCTACAATCACCTCGGCTAGACTTTGAAGCCTTCCAGGTATTAGTTTCATCTTGCGAGTGCAGGCATAAACGAAGCCTATTAAAACGATTATAGTAAGCCAAGAGGCAATGAGAGTATTCGTAATAGTTAACATAGGAGTATGGAATATCCCTTCTGATGGGAGTTCGACATGGGGTTTGGAGTTATCTAAGAAACTAGGTGCGTTGATACCCAGTAGGCTGGATCCCAGTGGGCCGACAATCAGACCAGTTAGAAGTAGTGCCAAGAGGATAATAATTACCCCGGCCAATATCTTAGTTGAGCAGCCACATCCCATATTCATCGCGCTTTTTTATCCCCCGCCTTTTTCTTGCCCCTTTTGTTCTATGTAAAAACGGCGAAGTATGCGGTAAAGACCGTAGAAAGCAATCAATGTACCTATGCCAAATCCAATGAGAGTATATAGAGGATGTGTGTCAAGTCTCTCTGGGCGGTCAAGCCAATAACCAATGCCGGTTGTTATAACTAGGCTCAAAGCTACATACCAACCCACGTTAAAAATAAGCCAAAGAGGCTTAGCCCATTCCCTAGATGTCGGTTTGTCAGATTTAGGCTGCTCTTTCATATAGTAGACGTTCTCTTGTACTGAAGTCATGTTGCTACTTCTGCAATCTGCTTTCTAGTTACAATTACTATGCTTCAGAAAACACGTGAAACCTCTTCTTGCTTGGGCACATTTTGTCCATGCACTTACTCTAGCAGATTGAGAAATAGTTGTCATCGACCTTAGGACTAGTTTTCATATGTACTAAAAGACGATGCCATAAATTGTCGATGGGCTACTTTAGTTTGGCTTTATCTGTTAGGTATTTACCCCTCGCAACTCTTATATGCGCCACAGTGTTTGTTAGATACAAAGCTATGCTACCGTGAGAAGCACTGATAAATCCCAATCTAGTTATTAAACAGGCTTTTTAAATGTAGCGCGTCTATGAGTCTGTTTATGATTTATGCTTCCCTATGTCATCTAGGTCGAGCGTATTTATGAAAGGTAAAAAAGCTGACAGTTTCTTTAGTTCCTGATCATCAGGTTTACCTTTACCGCCTGGCTTATCTGTACCTTTATCTGTGGGGATGGGCTTGCCTGTTTCTCTGTCAAGTATGATGCCGGCTTTGTCCAGAACTGCTTCCTCAACATATATAGGTACCGTTGCCCTTACTGCCAAAGCGATTGCGTCGCTGGGACGTGAATCAAGCTTTATATTGGTTAGTAGCCACTGTTCGTGGTCCTTGTCAAAGCGGAGTACAAACATCAGCCCATCATCATTCGTTGCCTCGATGAATCTGCCATCTGTGTCTTGCCATTCATTTGCTATTTTAAGTTTGTGTTCTTTTCCCTGCCAGGTGAGAGATATCCAAGAACCGTTGTCATATCCTCGGCGCTTACTACTATCAGGCGGGAACTTTATGCTTACCTGTTTCGGTCCATCAGTGGATTCGAGAATAATTTGGGCATAGAATGTGTCCGAGCGGAGATCACTTACAACAATTTTGCTTATCACGGTTCCTGATGTGGATTCTAGTGCGAAAATTGCACTTTTCAGCAGGTCGTGGGTCATCGGTCGTGCTAAGTCAACGTTTTGCAATTTTATCGATATAGCGTCTGCTTCTGCTGGACCGATCCAGATGGGCAGGTAGCGGTCTGATGCTTTCTCTCTCAGGATTACCACGTGCTGATAATTCATCATGCTTACCCGAATGCTGTCAATCGTCATCTCGATCATGAGTGGTCCTCCGTATACTACGCAAAAACCATTGTACTCTATCAAATTTTAGCTGTCAATTTGTATTAGGTAGAGTGCTTTCATAAAATATTAAAGGGGGTTTGTAGCGGTTAGATTAATGTATTGGAGGTGTTTTGAAGGCATTAGTACAGCGGGTTGCTAAAGCATCGGTTAGTGTGAATAACAAGGTGGGGGGAGAGATAGGTTTGGGTTTAGTTATCCTCGTTGGTGTAGCTCGGGGTGATACGGAGAGAGATGCTATCTATCTGGCCGATAAGATAGTCAATCTCCGTATCTTTGCTGATGAAGATGGTAAGTTCAATCTTTCGGTGCTGGAGACTGGGGGTGAGATTTTGATCATAAGTCAGTTTACTCTTTTGGCTGATACACGGAAAGGGAGGAGGCCCAGTTTTGAGGAGGCAGCACCGCTGGAGCAAGCTGAGGCCTTGGTTGACTTTTTTATTGGCCGGGTGTGTGCTACTGGTTTGAAGGTGGAGACGGGGCAGTTTCAGCAACACATGTTGGTGGAAATACATAACGACGGTCCGGTTACTATAGCGTTGGATAGTAAGGAAAAATTTCTTTGAGGTTCAATTAGTTGCTGATGCAATCGTTTGCAAGTTTCTCCAGTTTATGCTAAATTCTTGATATGAGTTGTGGTCAAGTACTCAGGGGGAGGGGCTACCGGTTGACGCCGCAGCGAATGATGGTAGTCGAGGCGCTGCATGGTGCTGATAAGCATGTTAGCGCTGAGGAGATTTATGCCCAGGTCAAAGCCAAGTATCCTTATGCCAATATTTCTACGGTTTACCGGACACTGGATTTGTTGAAGGAGCTTGGTCTGGTTACAGAGATAGCGCTGGGAGACGGGTGTGTCCGTTTTCATCCTGCGGAGAAGGGACATCATCATCATCTTGTGTGCCAGAAGTGCGGTAAAATGATTGATTTGCCTGAGTCGGCACTGGCTCAGTTGGAAGCAGCTTTATATGATATGTATCAGTTTAAGGCTGATTTGAAGCATATGGCTGTTTTCGGTCTTTGTTCTCAATGTCAGGATGATTAGCAGTTTTTATTTTGAGGCTTAATGCAATTAGTCGCAGTTGCTTTTAATTGATTTGTTTTGTTGAGGAGGTATTTCGATGCATATTCCAGATGGCTTTATCAGTGCGCCGGTAGCGGCAGTTGGAATTGTGGTGGCTGCTGGCAGTGTAGCCTATGCGGTAAAGGCGACGAACAAGAAGATGGGGGAGAAACAGGTACCATTGATGGGGGTGCTGGCGGCTTTTATTTTTGCCGCTCAAATGTTGAATTTTCCCATAGCCGGGGGTACTTCAGGACATCTTATAGGGGCTGCTTTAGCTGCTATCCTCTTGGGTCCCTGGGCGGGGGTGCTTATAATGACCTGTGTGCTCATTGTGCAAAGCTTGATTTTCCAGGACGGGGGGCTCCTTGCCCTGGGGGTTAATATTTTCAATATGGGTGTTATTCCTTGCTTTATAGGGTATTATCTCTATAGAGGCATTGCGCCGCTTTTCCGTAAGCGCAAGTTAGGAATAATGGTCGGCAGTGGTGTGGCTGCCTGGTTTACAGTAGTCATAGCGTCGGTTGCCTGCGCAGTTGAGCTGGCGATATCGGGTACCGTGCCCCTGGGAGTAGCCCTGCCGGCGATGGCAGGCGTTCATGCCATCATCGGTATCGGTGAGGGCTTGATAACTGCAGCGGTGCTCGCCCTCGTGTTAGCTACCAGGGCTGACCTGTTGGAACTACAGAAGGCTTGACGGAGGTAAAATAAAAAATGAAATTCAAATGGTGGCACGGAGCTCTGATTTTGGCTTTGATACTGGCGATATTGTCTCCACTGGCTTCTTTGTCGCCGGACGGTTTAGAAAGGGTGGCTGAGGACAAAGGTTTTATTGGTGCAGCTCTCGAGCCTTTCTTTGAAGTTGTGCCTGACTATGTGGTACCAGGCGTGACGAATGAAGCTATGGCTACAATTATAGCCGGAATAGTGGGGACTCTGGTTCTTTTCGGCATAGGCTACGGACTAGCCAAGTTATTGAGAGCAAAAGGTGAAGCATAGCTTTATTGACGAATATAGTGGCCTAGACAGCTTTATCCACAGGCTTGACCCGAGGACCAAGCTGGTTGCGAGCATGGCTTTTATCGTAGCGGTGGTATTGACGCCGGCCAGCAATTGGCGGGTTTTCGTCTTTTATTTCGGCATAATTTCTTTCCTGCTAATCCTTTCCAAGTTACCGCCGCTTTATGTTCTAAAGAGGGCTCTGGTCATTTTTCCATTTGTTTTTCTGGTCGCTATCTTTATCCCCTTTTTCAAAGAAGGGGAGATAGCCGGCAGCTACAATATCTGGTTGTGGCAAGTATCGGTAACTTACAGTGGTCTGTTTATTCTGGCGAATGTGATGGTAAAAGCCTGGCTCTGCATTTTAGCTCTGATTTTGCTGTCATCGACAACCAAGCTTGCCGAATTACTAAAAGGCTTGAGGCAATTAGGCATACCCCGGGTGATGATATTAATACTTTCCTTTATGTATCGTTACATTTTTGTTCTGGCGGATGAGGTGATGCGTATGCAGCAGGCACGCGATAGCAGAAACTTCGGCGGCAAGCGGCTGCATCAACTTAAGACCATTGGCAACATGGTTGGCACCTTGTTTATCAGGAGCTATGAGCGAGGTGAAAGAATTTACGCCGCTATGTTAGCCAGAGGTTTTGATGGTCAGATTCGAACGCTGAAAGATTTAAGTTTCAGACCGGCTGACGCTTACTTCGGCGTCGTCTTTTGTGTTATGCTCATTTTTCCATGTGTTGTCTGGTGGTAGAGTCAGCAGGCTATGGATAAAGTTATAGAAATCAAAAACCTCTCCTTTAATTATCCTGACGGACATCAGGGGCTGAAAAACGTTGACTTGATTATCCATCCCGGTGAGAATGTGGCGGTGATTGGTCCCAATGGTGCTGGAAAGTCAACGCTTTTGCTTCATCTCAATGGTATACTCCGTGGCAATAGCACTGTGAAGATTTGCGGCTTAGCGATGGAGGAGAATAATCTGAAGGAGATACGGAAAAGGGTTGGGTTGGTATTTCAGGACCCTGAAGACCAGCTTTTCTCATTGAGTGTCTTTGATGATGTCGCTTTTGGCCCTGTAAGTATGGGATACCCAGAGTCTGAAGTGAGACAGCGCGTAATTCGAGCTCTGGAGTGGGTTGGGATGGGTGGCTATGAGCAGCGTTCACCGCATCATCTTAGCTTTGGTGAGAAAAAACGTATTGCTATTGCCACCGTTCTGTCTTTGGACCCGGAGATTCTGGTTATAGATGAACCTACCAGCAATCTCGACCCTAGAAGCAAGTGGTCTTTAGTTGATCTACTGAAACAGTTTCCGATGACCAAAATCATTGCCACTCATGACCTGGAACTGGTAAGAGCGCTGTGTCAGCGGACTGTAGTGATGGACGAAGGAAAGGTAGTTGCCGATGGTGACACCGAAGTGATTTTGGGTGATATTCCTTTGCTTAAGTGCCATGGTCTGGCACCGGCTAATCTTTAATCTAATTCCAGGCTGATATCCAGGGCTTTGGGAGAGTGGGTGAGGGCTCCTATCGATATAAGGTCAACTCCGGTTTCAGCGACGGCTCTAACTTTTTTCAGATTAATGCCTCCGGAGGCTTCGATTAGGGCACGGCCTTTAATTAGCTGGACGGCCTGACGCATATCTTTAAGGTTCATATTATCAAGCATTATAACATCGGCTCCGGCTTCAGCAGCTTCGATAGCTTCCTTTGTGGTCTTAACTTCAATCTCTATTTTCATCTCTGGAGTAGCCTTGTGGCGGGCTCCGGCTAAGACTTCTTTTATGCTAATCCCCTGGTTACTGAGTGCTGCCAGGTGGTTGTCCTTAATCAGGATACCGTCTCCTAAGTGCAGGCGGTGGTTTTTGCCACCACCAATTTGCACAGCGTACTTTTCTAATGTTCTTAATCCCGGTGTAGTCTTTCTGGTATCGGTTATTTGTACATGCAAGCCTTTGACAGCCCGGACGTAACGAGATGTCTCGGAAGCGATGCCGCTGAGACGTTGCAGGAAATTTAAGGCTACCCGCTCGGCTTTCAATATGCTCGAGGTCTTGCCTTCTATTCTGGATATCACATCTCCAGGCTTAACTTCGGCGCCGTCCTTTATAAGAATATCCATCTTTAATTCAGGGTCGACTTTAAGAAAAACCTGTTTGGCTACCTCTACTCCAGCTATGATGCCTCTTGCTTTAGCTATTATCAATGCCTTGCCCTGCTGCATCTCGGGCACCAATGCCTCCGTAGTCACATCTCCCCAGCCGAGGTCTTCGGCTAGAGACCGGTCTATGAGTTGCTGGATTTGATGAGTTTCAGGTAACCCCATTTTCGTAATACCGATTTTATGATAATTTAAGCTTAGCTTTCGGAATGCAACGGGATGAGTCTCTGTGCCAAATTAGATGGGTGCGCTGGCCAGCACGGTTGTTCCTTTACCGGGCTCTGATTTTATCTTTAAGTCACCTCCGATAAGACGCGCCCGTTCTTCCATTCCCAAAACGCCGAGCTTTCCTTCTCTTGCCAGGTCCCCGGTCAATCTGGATGTCAAGAACCCCTTGCCGTTGTCTTTGATTGTCATGTTTACGTTATGCGAGTCGCGTTTCACTGTAATTTTGACCTCGGAAGCTTGGGCATGCTTCCGGACATTGTTCAATGTCTCCTGTGCAATGCGGAACATGGCTAGCTCTGTTTCTGGGGGGAGTGGGGGTAATTTATCAGCTTTTACTCTAGTTTTGATCTCCAGTTCTTTGCTAAGTTCCTCAGTCAGCCAGTTCAGCGCTGCTACCAGTCCCATCTGGTCTAAAATGCTTGGCCTCAGGTCGCGTGCGTAGCGCTGCAGACTTTTGTAGGTCTCGTTGGCTATTTTCTGTATATGTTCTAATTCGTTTATGGCGGTTTTTGGCATATTGCAAGCGTCTTCGGATAAAATGACGTCAACTTTACGTGACAATAACAATATAGACTGGGCAACATCATCATGGAGTTCCCGGGCAATGCGTTTTCGCTCTTCTTCCTGTGCCATGAGAGTTTTATGAATTTGAAATCGGAGATTGTCCCGCAGCCTTCTTTCCTCAGTCACATCACGAGCGATATTCTGAAAGGCGATGGGCTTGCCGTCATCATCTCTGATCAGGCGGGTAAACAATTCCAGCATGGCTTCGGAGCCATCTTTTTTAATCAATTTCTGGTCGTAGCGCTGGTCTATGGCCTGTCCTTTCATAAACCTGTTTTTGATTTCTCCTGCTATACTCAGCGCGTCGGGGGACATAAATTCGGAGACGCTTTTACCTACTCCTTCGTCTATTGGGTAGCCGCTTAGCTTCTCGCAAGCCTTGTTGGCTATTATTATATTTCCGTTGAGGTCATGAACCCAGATGGCGTCGCTGGCATTAGTAAAAAGCTCCTCGTAGTTTTCCTGGGATGTTTTCAGGGCTACTTTAATTCCACGCAGCTTTTTCTGTTGTCTACGCCATCCCCGACGCATTTGAATTAGCGCAAGGCTTAAGCCGCTGATAGTAAGCGCAGAGATACTCTCGGTCAGGGCATCCATGGGGCAGGTAGATATAAACAGTGCACGAGGCAGCATAGTTAGGGCAGATACCAGCCATGCAGCAATGCCGGCCTTTATTCCCAGTGACCAGCCAGCATAGATTACCAGAAAGATGTAGATGAATCGCTCGAAGGTAAGCCTTGATAAACCAAGCAACGAACTAATAGATATATTGCCTATTACAGGTATCCCAGCCAGAAGCTCGTGGTAGTGGGATATAGTCAGAACCGAGAGGAGCAAAGTTAGAAGACATATGTGGAATATACGCCATCTTTTTGACATTGCTGCGAAAGTTCCTCCCGGTCTATTTATTTGTCAGACATATTTGTTAAATTATAGGTAGATTCTACTCTTCTGAAGAATCCTCTTGCTTGATGTCTTGTAATGTAAGCAGCCCCGTTCTAAGGGCTTCGACCAGGGCTTCGCTTCGCGAAGCGACATTCATCTTGGTGAAAATATTTGACATGTGAGCCTTGACAGTGCGCAGGCTGAGACATAGTTTTTCGGCTATTTCTTTGTTGCTCATTCCGGTAGCCAGCAGCTTCATCATTTCCGTCTCCCGGTCGCTGAGAATATCCTTTATCTTGCGGTCTACGCCTTCTGCCGGTTTAGCCATGGCTTGTTTAAGCAGCCTCTCAATGATTTTAGGATGGAGTACTGATTCGCCGGCTCTTATAGCTCTCACGGCTTCCACCAGGTCCTGTCCTCGAGCGCTCTTTAGCAAGTAACCAGTTGCTCCAGCTTCCAGTAATCCAAGGACATAATTATCGTCATCATAGGCAGTGAGAATCAATATAGCTGTGTTGGGAGCAATTTTCTTAATCTGTCGACTAGCCTCAAGCCCATCAAGCTTCGGCATCATAATATCCATGACTAGAATATCTGGTTTCAGTTGGGAAGTCAGGTTGATAGCTTCTTCGCCGTTGTTTGCCTGGCCAACTACCTCCATGTCTTTTTGATTGGAAAATACCTGGCATAGCGCTTCGCGCAACAGCGGATGGTCATCGGCAATTAAAATTCTGATCTTCGTCTTCATTATGTACAACCCCCAGCCACTTTAATACCAATTATAAGGTATATTACCTGAAAGAAACAATAATCCGGGCTTATATACTTGATGCAAGTGTAGATACAAATTCTTCGGGTGGCACGGCGACTGGGTTGCCTTGTCTAGTTAGGGGTGGAGCGCCTATGTCCCTTCACTTTAACCTTGCCATTAACTTTTCGTTTATATGGCTTGACTGGGACAATCTTTTTGCCCTTCTCGGTTTTGGCCATTCACGCCTCCTTTCTTGGGCATCAGCCCAAGTTCCAAGAAAGCTGAAAGCCCTTAAGTCGGCGTTTGTGGCGACCTATGAGGCTAGTCGCCGTGTCACCATCACGTATGATGCTACTGCACGAACGAATTGTCAATACCTTTGTGGTAGAATAGGGGTATGGTATTACTTTTCGCTATTGTTCTCATTGTTTTGGGCCTTATATTTCTTGCACTTAGGGGTTTCTTCGGGATATTTCCCGATAATTGGGAATGGGTTGGGATTGTTATGGCGGGGGTTGGTATAGCAATGGCCACTCCTAGTATCTTTCAAATGTTTTGGGGTAAACCTCTTCTAAAAGTAGAATTTGAAAGAAATGTGGAAGAAGATAAGAGGTCTTTAGTAATCTTTTTAAGTAATCCACCAATTAAAAATCGGTTATTAAAAAAACTTGGGATTCGAAGAGGCGGTATTCAAAGTCTGGAAATACAATTTAGGATTCGAGAATTTGGGAGTGGCAAAATAATAGATGCTATTCGTGACGCTAGAATATATTCTAGTGATGACCCAACTGATTTAGGAAATTACAGAGTAGCGCTACCGCCTACATTTAGCGTTGCTGCTAGTTTCATGTTAATTTTATGGGATACCAAGGATAGAAAAGCAGTTGTACCTCCTGACAGACTTCGGGCAATGATAGATATTAGCCCAGGGTATTATCAGGCCGTTATTAACTTTATTGTAGATGGAGAACCTAGAATTATCACTAGGCAATTTAAGGTTGGCTCAAAAGCAGATGACCTTACTTGGGTTAAGCCGAAGTAATCAACTCTTTATATTCGAGGTTATCAGACTTGATTAGCTTCAACAATGTATCCCTGAACAGATATGGATTATCACGATTGTTAAATCGCCATTCTAGTTCGTCAAGGTAGGCTTCGAGATGCTTTTTAGAGACCTTATGATACGAACCGACAAGAGAGCGTTTAAGCAAGCTCCAAATGTTCTCGATATAGTTAGTGTGAACATCACCTCTAACCCATTCATCTGCACTATGGTTGACTGTTTCATGCCTGGTGTCATGGTCGGCTATGCCCTCAATAATCATATGGTCAAGCCCTTCCGAGCGCCGTTTATTGAGATATAGTCCAAAGTACTATTGAAATTAGAGCTAAAGACCGATGAGAGCCCATCCAGTAATTGATAGATTAGACCTGAAGATTGAGTCAAAATCCAAAGGGGGGGGGGCGCTGTAATGGACAAGCGTGTTCGTGAAAACGCGGAAGGAACTGCCGAAGCGATAGAAGAGCTGATAAAGGCGCCTACTGTTGTTCCCAATGACGGGTTAGTTGGCAGGTGGACGATATTATCTGTGCTGGCCAGGGCAGCTGATGAACCTGGGTTCATGTCCCGCCTAGCTGATGACCCTCATGTAGCGCTTAAGGAATACTACACATTGACCAGTGAAGAGAAGGCGGTTCTAGCCAGCGGCGATATACAGAAGATTGAGAGTTGGGTGGGCAAGCTAGACAAGCGTTTGTCAACCTGGCTGTTGTACAGACTGTCACAGGAGAAATGGTAGGAAATGGAAACAGTGAGTTTGCAGTTTATTCCAGTCGCAGGTTTCGTGGTTTCTATTGTCCTATGTATCGCAGCATTTTTCCTGTTTTTGAGTTTGCGTGGCCTTTATACTGCTGCTCAAAGGGTATTAAGGCTGCGGTCCAGCCACAGGGAAGATAGGTCTATGGATGGGACTGGCTGTTGTGGCTGAGGGTAATGTAATGCAGCTGCGTAGCAGCTGAGTATAGATTGGTTATTACGTCAGAGGCGAAAAATAAAGGAGGTCAGAAAAAATGAAGAAATTCGATGTGTTGAGGAAATGCGAAGTGTTCAGGGCTCTGGATGACAAGCAGCTTCGTGAAGTAGAGAAAATGTGCGAGTCTACAGAGTTTGAGGCGGGAGTGATTATCTGTAAGCAGAGCCGCAAGGAGGAAAAACTATACGTGATTGAGAATGGCACGGTGGGGATTATTCTGGAAGTCGGGCCGCTTGCCCAACGCCAGGTTCAAGCCGTGGCCGACTTTGAGGCATTCGGTTGGTCATCTATGCTTGATCCATATGTTTGCACGGCTACAGTGAAAGCTCTAGAGAAGACAAAGGTGCTGGCGTTTGACGGGAAAGAATTATCCTCTTTGTGCACTACCAAGCCTGAGATAGGCTGCAGAATATCCAGGGGAATAGCGCGTGTGGTAGCGACCAGACTGCGCCAGGCATATGCCCAGTTACTGGGTGTTACTTCCCAGGTGTAAATCAGGTAGTTGGAAATACCCAAGCTTAGAAAGGAGTTTGAGTGATGGCAGATGTTAAAACAATCACCTCGATGATGGGTGAGAAAAGAGTTTTCAATCCTCCAGAGGAACTTAGTGACGGTGCGTATGTCAGGAATCTGGTTGAGTATAAGGCAGTATATCAGTGGTCTATTAGCGACCCTGAGGGATTCTGGGGTGAGATGGCGGAGCAGCTAGACTGGTACAAAAAATGGGACAAGGTGCTTGTTGAGGATTTCAAGGAGGGAAAGCATGAGTGGTTTGTGGGGGGTAAACTAAATGTTTGTCACAATTGTTTGGATAGACACGTCATGACATGGAGAAGAAATAAAGCGGCGTTGATCTGGGAGGGTGATATCGGTGATACCAAGATACTGACCTATCAACAGCTTTACAGGGAGGTCAACAAATTTGCTAATGTGCTGAAGAGGCATGGTGTTAAAAAAGGAGATAGAGTATCCATCTATTTGCCCATGATTGTGGAGCTTCCGATTGCAATGCTGGCCTGTGCCAGGATAGGCGCTATTCACAGTGTTGTTTTCGGAGGTTTTAGCGCTGATGCCTTGAGAGATAGGATGCTGGACTGCGAGTCGACGGCGCTTATTTGTGTAGATGGTTACTATCGTGGAGGGAAGATTATCCGGAGTAAGGACAACGCAGATGAAGCCCTTGCAGCCTGTCCTGCAGTAAAAGATGTGATAGTGGTCAAGAGAGCTAATATTGAAGTAGCCATGAAAGAGGGTCGAGACTATTCTTGGGATGATGAGATGGCTGCAGATGGCGTTAAAGCGCATTGTGAGCCTGAGGTCATGGATGCTGAGGATCCTCTATTTATACTGTATACCAGCGGGAGCACAGGGAAGCCAAAGGGAGTTCTCCACACTCAAGCAGGTTATCTCCTGTACTGCTACCAAACCTTTAAGTGGATTTTTGACATGAAAGAAGAAGACACTTTCTGGTGCACAGCGGACATTGGCTGGGTGACCGGGCACTCATACATCGTTTATGGCCCCTTATCTTATGGAGCAACGGTTCTTATGTTTGAGGGGGTGCCAAATTATCCCCATCCGGATAGGTTCTGGGATATTGTCGAAAAGTACCAGGTCAGCATTTTCTACACTGCCCCAACTGCTCTTCGGGCGATAATGAGAGAGGGAGATGATTGGCCTAATAAGCATGATTTGAGCTCCTTGCGCATTCTGGGCACGGTAGGGGAGCCCATAAATCCTGAAGCCTGGATCTGGTATTACAATGTAATAGGTAAAGGTAAACGTCCGATTGTAGATACCTGGTGGCAAACCGAAACGGGCGGAGTATTAATCACTCCTTTACCTGGTGCTACTCCGCTTAAACCAGGTTCAGCCACATTGCCATTTCCGGGAATCGAACCAGCAATACTAAGAGAAGATGGTTCTGTTGCTGATGTGAATGAAGGTGGTTACCTGGTGATTAAAAAACCTTGGCCGGGGCTGATGCGGCGGGTCTACGGTGACCCGGAGAGATTCAAGAAGACTTACTTTGTTCGGTTTCCTGGCGTGTATACAACAGGAGACGGAGCCAGGGTAGATGAGGATGGGTTCTACTGGCTAATGGGCCGTATAGATGACGTTATCAATGTGTCAGGTCACCGCATAGGCACAGCAGAGGTCGAAAGTGCTCTGGTATCTCACGAGAAGGTGGCAGAAGCCGCGGTTGTAGGTATGCCCCATGAGATAAAAGGGCAGGGTATTTACGCTTATGTTACTCTCAAGACTGGTGTAGAAAAGTCTG
The DNA here is from genome assembly GCA_964400675.1 of uncultured Dehalococcoidales bacterium. Classification (GTDB taxonomy): domain Bacteria; phylum Chloroflexota; class Dehalococcoidia; order GIF9; family UBA5629; genus 9FT-COMBO-48-23. The sequence continues at coordinate 100,968 of CAYNVO010000007.1, forward strand.
AGGAGCTCAAAAAAGCACTGGTAACTCATGTTCGCAAAGAGATTGGCCCTATAGCAACACCGGACAAGATTCAGTTTGCTGATGCGTTGCCCAAGACCAGAAGCGGCAAGATTATGAGGAGGATATTGACCAAGATTGCTGCTGGTGATGTGGAACAGCTGGGTGATACCAGTACTCTGGCTGAGCCCTCGGTGGTCGACGTGCTGGTGGAGGAGAGGATTTAAAATTTTTATTGCCGGTCCGGCTTGCCTTTGGTCGAGACCAGCAAAAGCAAGTTACAAAATATAAAGAAGGGGGCAATTCTATATGGCAAAGGTGATGGTTCAAAATGATGTTCAGTGGGCTAATCCAGGAGCTTTGGGATTAGCCGGGTTCGGACTGAATACTATTTTGCTACAGATACACAATCTCGGTTTGATTCAGGGCACACTGCCGCTGGTATACGGCTTTTTCTGGGGTGGTGTGGCTCAGGTTATTGCCGGCATAATAGACGCTCGCCGCGGTGACACTTTCGGTCTGACTGCGTTCACTTCATATGGCTTGTTCTGGCTAGGGTTGAGCTTTTACTTTTTACTCCAGTGGACTGGCGTGGTAGAGTTGGATAACTCTGGACTGGCGTGGCTGTTCATATGCTGGGGTATATTTACAGGCTATATGACTATAGGCACCTTTAAGATGTCCGTTATGCATATATTCGTGTTCGCAACTTTGACGATACTGTTTTTTTTGCTTGCAGCCGTATTTTTTGGTGCGCTGCCAGCAGTGGTAGCAGGAGTAGAAGGACTTTTCTGTGGCGCTGCAGCAGTCTATGGCTCAGCAGCTGTGGTATTGTGCGACAAGTTCGGAAGGTGGGTGTTCCCTATCGGCTTGATTTCCAAGTAGAAGGTTAAAAGTATAGTTTAGCTGTTTGGCTGCTTTAAATATCCTGGAGAGCCAGGAGTTGAATTAACAAATAAATACGAGCAAGGTAATCTGGAATTAACTGTTAAACTCGGTGGCATTGACTTAACTAACTCGCAGGTGTGATGCCTTAATAGAGGAGGGTACCGAGTGGGCGGTGACAAACAATCTTGTAAGCAGTTGACCCCGAGCCTCTGCCTTGCCCCCTTGACGTAATAGCCGAACACGCCATATTTGTCACTGCCCACTCCCTTTTTCTTTTCGCATTCTAAAATAGTGTTAAATCGTTGTCAAATTTTGGGGTCCAAAAGAACTAGTACCAATGGCCAAAACACTATCGGTTTTAGCTTTCACCGGGTTCCCCATGGTAGTATCGCTTGTTTGGCTAGCGTGATACTTTTGTACATACCTAAAGCCCAATAGTAATTAGATCTGAAGAACGATGAGAAATACCTTCATGGTTGCTATATTTAGGGTGGAAAACAAAATATAGAAGGAGGTGTCAAAATGGATAGGGAGATCCGTAACAAGACCGAGGAAACTACTCACGAAGTACTTGAAAGACTGATCAATGCGCCTACAGTTGTACCGAAAGAGGGTTTGGCTGGGAGATGGGCGGTATTGTCGGTGCTGGCAAGAGCAGCCGATGAGCCCGGGTTCATGGCCCGTTTGTCGGAGGACCCTCATGGAGCTCTCAAGGAATATTATACGCTGACACAGGAAGAGAAAGCGGCATTGGCTAGCGGCGATATCCAGAAGATTGAGGGCTGGGTAGGCAAACTGGACAAGCGCCTGTCAACCTGGCTGTGGCATCGAATGTCTCAGGAGAAGTGGTAAAGAGAGAATGGAATTATGTCAGCCTTGAAGTCATCGGGCAAGGAAATGCAAAAGTTGGATACTGAGAAATCCCCAGTACTCGAGGCATCTCGCTTGCAGACTGCCCTGGAAGAGCTGAAAGTCTGTGCCACTACTGACTGCAGACCACCTGCAGAGATGGCGGTGAAGATGGAGTCTGTGGGTGTAACCAAGGGAAACGGCAACATCTGGACTATTTCATTTCTGGGAATATTAGCCGGGTTTTTCATCGGTTTGGGAGCCATGTTCTGCACTCTGGTTACCACCGATATACAGATTGGTTTTGGTCTGACCAAGCTACTTGGCGGAGTTGTGTTCTGTCTAGGACTTATTCTTGTGGTGTTGGCTGGAGCCGAGCTGTTTACCGGCAATGCTCTTATGGTGGCCAGCCGAGCCAGTGGCAAAATAAGGCTATCTCAGATGTTTCAAAATTGGGGCATCGTTTATTTCACCAATCTCATTGGTTCATTGCTCTTAGTAGTTGTGGTCTTTTACAGCCAGTTCTGGGTGCTGGATGGCTATAAAGTGGGTGTGAACGCCCTGTCAATCGCCAATGCTAAAGTCAATCTGATGTTCTGGCCAGCTTTTGCGCGTGGAATACTGTGCAATATACTTGTCTGTCTAGCTGTCTGGCTCTGTTTTGGCGCTCGTTCCACTGTTGATAAGGTATTTGCCATATTATTTCCGATAACAGCTTTCGTGGCTTGCGGTTTTGAGCACAGCATAGCAAATATGTATTTCATTCCAATGGGAATAGCTATGGCAGGGCAGGCCAAAGTTCTTGAGGTTGCCGGTGTAACTGCCAGCCAGGTGGCCAATCTCAATGTCGCCGGCTTTGTCGGGAATCTGGTTCCGGTTACTCTGGGCAATATCGTCGGCGGCACATTTGTAGGCAGTATATATTGGCTCGCGTACCTTCGCAAGGAACGTGCTGTTGAAGCAGTTGCTGCCAGATCCTGGCTTACAGGTATATTCTCCAGACCATATATGCAACCTCAACAGGCGACCCATCTGGATGAAGAAACCAGGGCACTCATATCGGTGTTAGCTAAAGCTAGAGATGACAATAAGTTCCTGGCTAAACTGGCGGATAATCCCAATCAAGCTCTCCGGGCTTATAATCTAACGCCAGAAGCAAAAGCTGCGCTGGAGAGTGGAGACGTCCGCTGGTTGGAATCCAGGGTTGGTACGCTAGATGAACCATTGCGTACCTGGCTTACTTCCAGGTTATCCCAGGAAAAATGGTGATAATTTCCCCTCCTTTTTCAAGTTTCAAGGGGGTGATGGCTGAGAAGCGGTCACCCCCTTTTTAGTTCCTGGAGGACCATTTCGATGCAGGTGGGGATTGCCTTTCTAACCTCTGGCGTACATTCTTCGCTGAAGGTGCTTACATCTGAAGCCTCTATGGCGAAGATAACTATTTCCTGAGGTATGGCAAGGCCTGCTTTTTTGCCGAACTCCAGAGCGGTGGTGAGGTCAACATCGTGAGACGTGGCTGTTCGGCGCGTAGTATCAAAGGCTTCTGGACCGAGCCGGTAAATTTGCCCCGTCTTTCCATCTATTGTCTGAATGGCATCAATGATGATGGCTCTGTCGTAGCCAACCAGCAGGTCCAAAAGGCTGAGACCGGCGACGCCGGTCTCCAAGATGGTTATCTCTGCTTGGTCAAGCCTGTTTTTCAGTTCGGCTACAACACACAGACCTACTCCATCATCGCTGAGGAGTGAATTACCCATTCCCAATATCAGTGTCTTCGTTTTTCTGCCCACTTGTGGAACTTAAATTATTCCCTAACTGGCTATGGGTAGAGGTTAACGGCTTAAACTTTCTATTACCTCTCCCTTGCTGTTATATATAACGACCTCCATTGGCGCCTGTCCCGGTAGAGTATGGGTAGCACAACCAAGGCATGGGTCATAAGGACGCCAGGCCATCTCGATGCGGTTAAGCAGCCCTTCAGTTATCTTTTTGCCAGGTTTTATGAGGGACTGGGCTGCTTTTTTGATGGACATGTTGATGGCAGCAATGTTATTGACCGTAGCAACGATTAAATTGGCTTTCTTGATTACTCCTTTCTCATCGGTAATATAATGATGTATCAGGTTACCTCTGGGAGCTTCGACAATGCCAATGCCTTCGTCCGGAGTAGCTGTGGGGATGGTACGGATATTAGTACTGGTAATCTCAGGGTCTTTGCTCAGTTCCAGCAGTCTTTCGGCAGCGTAGAGAAGCTCAACGAGCCGAGCCCAGTGAGTCGCCAAAGTCTGGTGTACGGGCTTACCGCCCAAAGTCGAGAAAAATTGCTCGTAGGCTTCCTGGGCTAGTGGTGTTGTCATACCATCAGCGGCATTAAGCCGGGAGAGAGGAGTTGACCGGAAAACACCGCTATCCTTGCCGTCGACAAAGCCTTTCCAGCCGACCTTCTTGAGGTAGGGTATCTTGACATAAGTCCAGGGCTCTACGCGTTCGGCGACATGCTCAAGGTATTCCCGGGGCGCATATTTAATAAACTCCTTGCCGTCAGGGTCAACAACTCGGACTTTGCCATCGTAGAAGTTGACTCTGTTCTTTTCGTCAACCATGCCCATGTAATAGGTGCGGTGAGTATAGGCGTCACTGAGAACCATATCAAGGTACTCTTTGTTCTTGAGGACGATGTCATCGAAGACCTTTAGAGATAGCATGGCAAATTCCACGGAGTCCCTGGCTATTTGCTCGACCTCTTTCCTTTCATCTTCATTGAGACCCTTGCTGACGCCGCCGGGCAAGCCGAAGACAGGATGAACAGCTCTGCCGCCAAGCATGTGGATGATGTGGTGATTTTGCATACGGGTCTTAATAACGGCTCCGCCCAGCTCAAGTCCGACCTTGGCGATGACTCCCAGTATGTTGCGTTCTGCTACGGGGGCTTCCGGGCCCATGATGAAGTCGGGACCAGCCAGAATGTAGAAATGGGTGGTGTGGTCAGTAACATAGAAGGCGCTATAAAGTAGTTCGCGCAGTTTTTTGGCTGGGCCTGGTGGGTCAACGTGGAACAGGTCGTCCAGAGTTTTGGCTGCCGCCATGTGGTGGGCTTCGGGACAGACGCCGCATATTCTCTGGGTGATTTGAGGCATATCCTCAGCCAGCCGCCCTTCGGAGAATTTCTCGAAGCCTCTGAGTTCCGGGACCTGGAAGTAAGAATTTTCCACCTCGCCAGCATCATTGAGGAATATCTCTATTTTGCCATGGCCTTCAAGCCTGGTGATAGGGTCTATGGTTATCTTTTTCATTTTGTTCTAGCCCTCCTCAGTAGCGAATCAGGCAAGCTGTAGCGATAGAAGGTGCCCACCGGGTCGTGGATATCAGCAATGATTTTGTCGATTTCAGATGGGTCATTGGAGTCAATGACCGAAGCCACACCACTCAAGAAATGTGCTCCCTGGTCGACTACTCCATCTACCGGGCCGTAGCAGCCGGTGCAGGGCATATTAGCCTGTGGGCAGGGAGCTCCACAACCGCCTCTGGTGGCGATGCCGGCACAAAGAAGGCCCTGCTCCAGCAGGCATATTTCAGGGTCAGGAATAATCTCAAATGTTCTGTAGAATTTCTTTATCTTCTTAACATCTCTCTTCCGAGGGCAATCATCGCATACCGCTTTGGCGTTGTGGGTGATAACGGTACCCCTGGGTGGTAACTTGCCTTCGATGAGGGCTTCTAATGCCAGCCAGGTCGTTTTGGCTTCCGGGGGACAACCGGGTATGGTATAGTCAACATCCACCGTCTGGGCGAGAGTCCTGACAGTATCGTAGAACTCAGGAATTGTGAGCTCACCTTCTGGAACCTTGTATTTTGTCTGGGGTACAACTTTCTCCTTGTTATCTGTCGACTGAGTTTCTAAGTAAACCCGGTCGAAAATCGTCTGCCGGTTAAACAGGTTAGCCAAGCCGGGGATACCACCTTCAGAGGCGCAGGCACCATAGGCAATCATCACCCTTGACTTTTCACGTAGCATTTTTGCCAGATGTTCCTGCTCTGAAGTTCTGATGGCTCCGTTGAATAAACAGACATCTATGCTTTTATCAGGCATGGCTTCAACGTCTTTGTACTTGGCATCTATGGCTACCGGCCAGAATACTATGTCAGCCGCTTCAGCCAGTTTGAGGATTTTGTCGCCAATTAATAGCTGGGCGATTTCACAGCCACCGCAACTTGCTGCCCAGTAAAGCGCTAATTTTAGCTTAGACATTGCCCCCTCCATTCCCTGGCGAAAATGGCCCCAATTTTCTGAGTTGTTCTGTCATTTCATTGACAATCTGGGCAAAGCGTTCGGCTTCTGATGCCGAGACCCAGTCCAGCCTCAGGCGTTCGTCCTCGATGCCAAGCTGAGACATCATTTTTTTGAGTAGAGACATCCTCCGGGCTGCTTTTATATTACCTTCCAGGTAATGGCATTCACCGGGGTGTCAGCCACCTACCAAAACCCCGTCTGCCCCAAGATTAAAGGCTTTGAGGATAAAGGTGGGCTCCACGCGCCCGCTGCACATGACGCGAATCGCGCGCACGTTAGGTGCGTACTTTATCCGAGTCGTACCTGCCAGGTCAGCTCCGGCGTAGCAGCACCAGTTGCATAGGAAGGCTAGTATTTTAGGTTCGAAACTCATATCAACACTCCTTCTAGCTGTGCCATAATCTGTTCGGTGGTGAAATGTCTGCTGGTGATAGCGCCGCTGGGACAAGCTGCAGCACAGGTACCACATCCCTTGCACAGGGCTTCGTTTATGATAGAGACTTTTTTCTCGTCATCAAAGGAGATCGCGTTGTAGGGGCAGAGTGAGATGCAAGTTTTACATCCAGAGCAAAGTTGCTCTTGAACAAATGCTGTAGCTGCTTCTATCTCAACCTTGCCTTTGCTTATTATGGCGAGGGCTCGAGCTGCGGCTGCTGATGCCTGCGCCACTGTGTCAGGAATATCTTTTGGTCCCTGGCAACAGCCAGCAATATAAACGCCATCTGTTGTCGTAGCTATTGGGTCAAGCTTGGGATGCTTTTCCATGAAGAACCCATCTTTGCTTCTACTGATGGAGAATTGCCTGGCTACTTCGCCGGCATCAGCTCTCGGCTCTAGGGCGGTGCTTAAAACCACCATATCAACAGGGATGCGTCTCTGGCGACTGATTAAAGTGTCCTCACAGAGTACTACCAGTTTCCCTTTTTCTTCAGGTGTCTCGGTAATATCAGTAATCTCGGCAGCCCGTCCTCGTATGAAGTTAACTCCCTCTTTCTGAATGCGGTTATAGAATTCCTCGTATCCTTTACCAAAGCAACGCAGGTCGATATAAAGCTGGTAGATTTCTGAATCAGGAATTTTTTCCCTCAGGAGGTGAGAGAACTTGAGCGAGTACATGCAGCATACCCGGGAGCAGTACTCGTGGTAGTTTATATCGCGACTGCCAATACAGTGCAGGATGGCTATACTTGTTGGCTCTGAGCCATCTTTTAGCACTATCTTGCCTCCGGTTGGACCTGAAGCATTGCTCATCCTCTCAAATTGGAGACCAGTGATTACGTTATCATATTTTCCATAACCAAATTGCAGCATTGCGGAAGGCTCCATGTTATCGAAGCCAGTGGTAACTATGATGCAGCCAATATCCAGCTCAACTATCTTCTCTGTTTGCTCAAAGTCAATTGCCTTGGGCTCGCAGAACTTTTCACAGGCGCGACATTTGCCCTTGATAAAGTAGGTGCACTGCTCGCGGTCAATGACCGGCACATTCGGCACTGCTTGTGGAAATGGTGTATAGATTGCTTTCCTTTTGCCAATACCAACATCGAATTCGTTATCCACTTTGACAGGACATTTATCCTGACAGGTGCCACAGCCGGTGCATTTGCTTGCGTCCACATAGCGTGGCTTCTTTCTTATTTTGACCTTGAAATTACCCACATAACCTGATACTTCCATGACTTCGCTATAAGTCATCAGCTCGATGTTTTCGTGTGACCTCGCCGAGGCCATCTTCGGTGTGAGTATTCAGGCAGAACAGTCTAAGGTGGGAAAGGTCTTGTCAAGCTGCGCCATGTGACCACCGATAGAGGGCTCTCGGTCCAACAGGTAAACCTTGTGACCAGCATCAGCGATCTCCAACGCTGCTTGTATTCCCGCAATGCCGGCACCAACAACCAGAGTGTTAGGGTTGACCGGAACCTCCCTGGTTTCCAGTGGTTGATGGTAGAAGACACGTCTGACGGCGGCACTCACCATCGCTTTAGCTTTTTCTGTTGCTGCCTCCTTGTCTTCTATAACCCAGGAGCATTGCTCGCGTATGTTTGCCATCTCAAAGAAGTAGGGGTTCAGGCCGGCGCTGGCGATAGCGCGCCTGAAGGTTGTTTCATGCAGTCGTGGTGAGCATGACGCTACGACAACACGGTTGACACCCAGTTCCTTGATGTCGCTCTTTATTAACTCCTGACCCGGGTCTGAGCACACAAATTTATAGTTACGCGCTACAACGACTGATGGTAGACCTTTGGCAAACTCAGTTACCTTTTCTACATCTACCGTACCAGCTATATTGGTTCCACAGTGGCACACATAAACGCCTATTTTTGGTTCCATTCGGCCCTCCTTGTTATTTTCTAAGATGGCTAGCCAGAACTTTTTCAGCTGGGATTATGCACTTTTCGAGACCTAAGGTTTTGCCATCAATTCCGAAGGCAAGACCCATAAGCTGGGTGAAGAATAAGATAGGGATGTTGAACCTGGTTTTAAACTTCTTGTTGACCCGGTTCTGGTAGGCATCCAAATTAGTTTGGCAAAGCGGACAGACTGTGACAATGCACTGGGCGCCATTGCTGGAGGCGTTTTCAAGGAGTTTATGAATCAATTCCAGGGCAAGGTCTTCTTCAGATATTATTAGAGAGCCGCCGCAGCAGCGAGCCTTGAGAGGGAATGGCACAGCTTCAGCACCCAGGCTCTCCACCAGACGGTCCAGTGATTGGGGGTATTCTGGGTGGTCAAAGCCTGGTCCAGGTCGTACTATCTGGCAGCCATAGTAAGGGGCTACTTTTAGCCCGGCGAGGCTACTTGCGACTTTGGATGCGATTTCATCATAGCCCACATCGTTCACGAAGACATCAAGGAGGTGACGCGCCTTAACAGTTCCACGATATTCCAGGCCTCCAGCCGCCAGAGCCTCGTCCACTTTAGCTTTCAGTTCGGGGTATTCTTTTAGGGATAAGTTGGTTCTATTCAGGATAACATAGCAGGCACTGCATGGTGTTACCATATCAAAGCCTCTTTTCTCAGCCAGAGCTAAATTGCGAGCTGAGCAACACAATGAAGCCAGCTCGTCAACAGAAGTGTAAGGTGTAGACCCACAGCAGTTCCAATCGTCCAATTCAATGAGCTCTATATCAAGAGCCTTGGCTACCGCCCGAGCAGACTGGTCATAGGCTTTGGCTCCGCCGTGCGATGCCGAGCAGCCAGGGAAATAGGTATAATATTTCATAGCGTTCCTTCCAATTCTTCAGCCTTGTCTAGAATTGCCCTACGCTGGCGCTCTGCCTCCGGTTTCAATCTCCTGGCTTTTACAGACAGACGCCCATGTTTGAGCAGGCTGAGTGCTACGGGTATCAACTTAAGGGCACGCAATGGATTGCTCAGGAGATAGAACCGGGTCATGAATCCCACCTCAGGGACGCTTCCGATGCTATACACGAAGTCGCTGAAGCTTCTGTACATTGCGGGAGTTCGTGTGCGGGCATTGCTCAATTGATGGCGGACAGCTATGCACTCTAAGGCGTGCATCATGTCGGTTATTTTGATTCCTCTGGGGCAGCGCGCGGTACAAAGATAACAAGATAGACAGAACCACATAGAGTTGCTGGAGAGAATTTCGTCATGCATACCAGCCCGAGCTAGAGCGATAAGCTCTCGGGGTGCATATTCCATTCTGCTGGCATTGGGACAAGATGCAGAACAGGTACCGCATTGAATGCACAGGTTGATTCCTTCGCCACCTGGCAGAGCCGAGATTTCTCGTACTAGAGTATTGCCGCCTGGTATTTTTGTCTCCATTGTGCACCAACCTTCGCGTTAATCGTTTTGCTGATTGTTGTTATGGTACGGATAGCCAGATACATTATATTGCTATTTTCTTATATGAGCAAGGCAAAGAGGGGGCTAAAACCCTCTCTTTGCCTACCACTGCATTATAATTCTTGCTTCTAGCAGTCCCACGCCGGCTTTTTCTCCCTAACAAATGGCGGTAATTTCATTATCTTCGGACGGGCTCTCCGGCGGCTTTCAATGCTCGAACTCTCTTCTTCTGCCGTTCGCGCGCATCTCGCATTACCTGATATAGACCACTAACGTTCATGTACCAGATAAACGCTGCCGGCAAGACGATTAAGGGTATTGCTAACACTATCGCCAGTATAATCTGCCATTCCATGTTTATGCCCTCCTTTCATTTGCGTTTAGCGTATAATTTTCGCTATTTTGCCTAGACAGCCGCATATTATTTAGCTGCGGCCGTTATCCTGTCCTTCTCTTCATGTGCAACTCGGCGTTTCCGTGCTTCTTGAATGGCATGGTAAATGCCACCGATGTTGAGATACCAGATAAATGCTACCGGGAACAGGATCACAGGTATTGCTATTATTAAGGCTACTATAAATTCCCACTGCATGGTATGTACCTCCTTTCTTTTGTTCCCGATATAAGGTTATCATATATATTATTAGACTGACTTCCGCTGGAATACCCAGTTTCATTTGTTGGAAACACCCGATAAAAATAAGGCAGTGAGAAGCATTTAGGCTTAGTCGGGATGGTCGGCGCATAGGCAAATATGCTTATGCTCATAAATGCGAGTCTGCTATAATGTACGCAGGCAGGAGGTGAAGGTATAAGTTGAAAAAGATCAAGATTCTGATTGCGGATGACCATGCATTTGTTCGAGAGAGCACTCGCCGTATTCTGGAGCAGGAATCGGACCTGGAAGTAATTGGCGAAGCTGGCGATGGTGAAGAGGCAATAAGGCTTGCCACTAGCTTCAAGCCGGATGTCGCCATAATCGATGTTGCCATGCCCAAATTAGATGGCATTGAGGCTACCAGGCAAATAAAGACTCTTTGTCCTGCTATAACTGTGCTGATTTTGAGCGCTTATGATGATGACCAATTTGTTTTCAGCTTGCTTGAAGCAGGGGCTGCTGGCTACCTGTTAAAGAGTGTTCGTGGACAGGAGATAGTTGATGCTGTTCGTGCAGTGTACTCGGGTGAATCTGTCCTTCACCCCGCAGTTGCTCGGAAGGTTTTGAACCGTTTTGCGCGTCCTTCAGCCGAGGTCGATACTAAAAAGTCCTCGGAATTGCTGAGCGACCGGGAGACGGAGGTCCTTAAACTGGTGACGAAAGGCTTGAGCAACAAAGATATCGCTGATGAGCTTTGCTTGAGCGTGCGCACGGTTCAAGGGCATCTGGCAAACATATTCAATAAGTTGCAGGTTAGCTCACGGACCGAGGCTGTGGTGCATGCCCTGAAACAAGGTTGGGTAACTTTAGATGGCGGAGCCTGAGAGTCGTAAACTTCGAATATTTGGGAAATAGCGATGCTAAAGATAAAGCACCTATGGGTAGGTGGATTGAAGAAGGTTATTCTTAATCCCGGTTTTTGGCTTCTTGTGGTAGTGCTGGTGCTAATAACAATTCCATATTACCAGGAGAACGTGAGTCACCCGACTTTCCTCAGAGATTTAATGACTAATCTCGGCCTGGAGCGACACGCCTTTGAGCGAATCCTGTATCTGGCACCTATCATCTGGGCTGGTTTTTTATTTGGGTGGATTGGGGCTGTGGTCACTTCGATTGTGGCGCTAGCCTGCATGCTACCTCGAGCTATTGCTATCTCGCTGTATCCCAGCGATGCCATCTTTGAGACAGTCGCTGTATTCGTTGTGGGCAGCCTGATAGCCCTTTCCTTTGGTTCATTACGTAAGGAACGTGAACACCGTATGCATCTCAGTGTGCTTAATCGGATTTCCGGCGTGGTCTCAGAGACGCTTGAGTTGAGCCAAATATTAAAAAGCAGCACCGAAAATATAATGGATGTTATGAATGCTGATGCTGTCTTGATTTTTCTTTTAGATGAAGAGAGGAGCGAGCTTTTTCTGGCTGCTAATCAAGGGCTATCACGAACATTTATTGATAATATCGGGAGGTTCAAAGTAGGAGAAGGTTTGAATGGAGCTGTTGCACAAACGGGGGTGCCGGCATTTGTGGAGGATGCCTCTGTTGACCACAGAGTGACCAAAATGGCGGTGCGTGAGGAAAATCTAAAATCATTGCTTATTGTGCCACTGAAGTCCACAAGGGGGGTAATGGGGACCATTTGCGCAGCCATGCGCAGTCACCGTCAGTTTCGTCGTGACGAAGTGGAATTGCTTATTGCTGTCGGCAATCAGATTGGTGTTGCCGTGGAGAATGCACGCTTATATGAAAGAGCACGTGAGTCTGCCGAGCAGCTACGTACTTCTGAGCGTAAATATCGAGAGCTATTCGAAAGTGCCAACGACGCTATATGGGTCCACGATATGGATGGGAATATCATCTCAGCCAACAGGGCAGTAGCTAAGCTCACCGGATACGATGAAGAGGAGCTGGAGGGGATGAATGTGAGAGTTTTTCTGGACGAGGACAGCCTGTGTCTGGCAAGAGACGTGCGAGCCAGGCTGCTGAACGGAGATGCCATAGCACAACCTTATGAGCAGAAGTTAATCACAAAACAAAGGACTGAGGCTATATTGAAGCTGACTACTAATGTAATTAGGGCTGATGGCAAGCCCAGTGGCTTTCAGCATATCGGCAGGGATGTTACTCAGGAAAAGCGTATGCAAGAGAACCTGCGCTTCTATCTGAGCCAGATAACCAGAGCTCAGGAAGAAGAAAGAAGTCGTATTGCTCGAGAGCTTCATGATGAGACTATTCAGGAACTGGTTGTGCTCGCCCGCCAGTTGGACGAGGTGTCCTCTAACGAGAGAGGTTTATCTGAAGACGCCAGATATAGCCTGGAAAACCTGAGACAACGGACAAATGATATAATGAAGAACGTGCGGCGTTTGAGCAGGGACCTGCGTCCGCCTGCTCTTGATCGCCTGGGACTCGTGCCGGCACTGGAGTGGCTGGCATCCGACATTGAGCAAAGTGCAGGAATAAATGTAAAGGTCAAAATATGCGGTGGCAGTCAACGTTTACCTGATGAGGTGGAGCTTGTGCTTTTTCGTATAGTCCAGGAAGCCCTGAGAAATGTATGGAAACATTCTCAAGCTACTGATGCTGTTGTCACGGTAGAGTTTAATACAAAAAAGATTGCAATAACCGTTGAGGATAATGGTAGAGGATTTGAATTTCCAGAAATGACTGGTGACCTGGTTAAACATGGCAAGCTAGGTCTGGCAGGGATGCAGGAGAGAATTCAGTTAATAGGCGGCAGCTTTAAAATAGAGTCTAAATCCGGCAGGGGCACCACAGTGATTATCGAGGCACCAGTATAGCCCATGCGAAGAGGGATGCTATGGAAGACAAATACAGCCCAGAGAAGTTGAGAAGAGTTAATATCCGCAGGTTCTATTTTCTATTTCTCATTTTTGCCCTATCTGTCATATTCTATTATTTTGGTGAGATAGCCGACTTCTTCGGATGGGAATTTTTAAGACTTAATTTCTTCTATGGTGTGCACGATGTACACAGGCTTATTTTCCTGTTTCCCATAATGTACGCCGCCTACTATTTTGGCATGAAGGCGACGATTATCATGATTATCTTGATGATTAGTGCATTCATGCCACGCGCCTTATTCATATCGCCTTATCCGGACCCCTTACTCCGGGCAACTCTATTCACTGTAATTGCAGCTTTGGTAGGTCTGTTCATAGCAAGAGAGTCAGAATCTCGTATTAAAATTGGAAGATATATGGAAAAGGCAAGAGAACAATATTTGAAAGCATTGGATGAAGTAAGAGACGGTGTTTTGCTTATAGGTCCAGATTATAGAATCAGATTTCTGAACGACAGGATGAAGCAGAGGTTCGGGGATGGGATGGGGTTATATTGTTATAGCTATTTACATAAGAAGAGTACTCCTTGCCAGCAGATATGCAGACTAAGCTATATGCGGGATGGCGCCGCTATAGAAATGGAATATGAGCTTACCGATGGCGGTAAATATCAAGTGGTTGTTTTGCCTTATATCGACACGGATGGTGCCGTCTGTCAATTATCTGTAATAAAAAATGTCGCAGACAAGTGAATTTATAAACGGTCGTATAGGATTGCTTTTGTTAATCAACGTACTGACTTTGATTACTTGGCAACTTTAGCTATTTGAATGGATCGTACTAAATATTGTCGTCTCTCCGATATCAGCAGCCTTCTGGGAATAAAGTGAATGGAATGGCAATTCCTGCTCAAAATCGTCATCCTTGGCATATCGCACTGGGTACTGGCATTTATGATGCTTCAAGATCTGGCATACAGAAATCGTGTGCTCGGTGGTAAAAAGGCCGTATGGGCTGTTCTGATTATATTTTTTTTGATAATCGGGTCTTTAATATATCTGCTGTGTCATCCTCAGATTTTCTTCGGTGAAGATAGATAGAGCGGATTGAGGTGATGGAAAATGGCTCCACTTTTTTCGGTGCAAAACTGTCTCTTTTCGGCTTGATTGTTCCCATATTATTGATTTTCAATAATTTTCAGAATAGAGCCCAGAGGTGATTGACGTGGACTACTTTATTAGGTAAAATTACTTGGTTTATTCAGGTAAAACTACCTAGTGCGTTGGGCTATTTTCAAATAAGCAAGGAGGCTTTGTATGGAACTAAGTCGGCGAGAATTTCTGAAGCTATCTGGGGCTGGTGCCGGTGGACTGGCAGTTTTTGGATTAATAAATCCAGAGCTTGCCGGGGCTGGGGGACTTCCACAAGAAATACCACTGCACAAGAAAATCGGGGAGACAACCACCATCTGTCCCTATTGTGGGGTTGGCTGCGGGTTTCTGGTCGCCTCAGAGAATGGAGTACTGGTCAACCTGGAAGGTGATCCCGAACACCCAATCAATCAGGGAGGAGCCTGTGCTAAAGGCGGAGCCCAATATCAATTGTCGGCTCACAACCCCCTGCGCCTGGGAAAGGTAAGATATCGCGCTCCAGGCTCTACAGAGTGGGAAGAGAAATCCTACGACTGGGCATTCGCGGAGATTGCCAAAAGGATAAAGAACACGCGAGATTCAACCTGGGTAGAAAAAGATAAGGATGGCTATGTTGTTAACCGCACGGAGGGCATAGCCAGTCTGGGTGGTGCTTCGTTGGACAACGAAGAGTGCTATCTGATTTCGAAGTTAATGCGTTCACTTGGCCTGGTGTACTTAGAACACCAGGCACGTATATGACATTCCTCGACTGTAGCGGCTCTGGCAGAGTCGTTCGGACGAGGCGCAATGACCAATCACTGGAATGATATCGCAAACAGCGACTGCATACTGGCTATCGGCAGCAACTGTGCCGAGAACCACCCAGCCGCATTCGGGCATATTATGAAAGCCAAAGAGCATGGGGCCAAGCTTATCAGCGTCGATCCTCGCTTTACCCGCACATCGGCAAGAGCGGACATCTACGCCCCAATACGTTCTGGAACCGATATTGCCTTTATTGGCGGCATGATCAAGTATGTGCTGGATGACATGGAGAAGAATCCCGATAACTACAACATGGTCTATGTCACAGAATACACCAACGCCACTCATCTGATGAATCCAGATTTTAAGGGACCAGCAGAGCTGGACGGGGTTTTCTCGGGGCTGGATGAAGCCAAAAGAAGCTATAACAAATCTACCTGGCAATACCAGGTGGATGAGAACGGTATTCCAAAACGGGACAAGACGCTCAAGGATCCCAATTGTGTATTCCAACTGCTGAAAAAGCATTTTGCTCGCTATGATGTGGACAAGGCTTGTGCTATCACAGGCACGCCGAAGGATGTCTACCTCGAGATTTGCCAGACCTATTGTGCTACTGGGAAAACAGGTAAATCGGGCACAATCATGTATGCAATGGGTACGACTCAGCATACCTATGGTTCACAGAACATTCGCTCTTATGCCATGCTCCAACTCCTGCTGGGAAACATCGGCGTTACCGGTGGAGGTATCAATGCACTTCGTGGCGAGCACAATGTGCAGGGCTCCACTGACATGTGCCTCCTGGCACACATACTGCCTGGATACCTGAGCATGCCCCAGAATAAGGACAAGACATTACAGGACTATCTCGATAGAGCTACCCCGAAGAGCAAGGATCCCAATAGCGCAAACTGGTGGCAGAACTACCCCAAATACATCGTAAGCCTGCTGAAAGCCTGGTATGGCGATGCTGCAACCAAGGATAACGATTTTGGCTTCGGTTATCTGCCAAAGTCCAGCGGCAATTCAAATTACTATCACATCAACCTGTTCGAAGCGATGCACGAAGGCATAATTAAGGGATTGATTTGCTGGGGACAGAATCCAGCGGTTGGCGGACCAAATTCCAACTTCGAGCGAGAAGCTTTAGATAGGCTCGAATGGTTGGTATGTGTCGACCTTTGGGAAACGGATACCTCTGTGTTCTGGAAGAGACCGGGAGTCAATCCGGCTGACAATACGACAGAGGTTTTCTTGCTTCCCGCCTGCTGTCACTATGAGAAGGAAGGCAGTGTGAGCAACAGTGGACGCTGGGCACAGTGGCGCTACAAAGGTGCCGACGCACCAGGCGATGCACTTCCCGACCTTGACATTGTGAACGAGCTTGGGCTCAAATTGAAGGAGCTCTACGAGGCCGGTGGCAAACACGCTGAAGCTATTACCAAGCTGGCCTGGGACAATGGACACCCTGCCAGCTCAGATAAGGTAGCGAAGGAAGTAAATGGTTACGATCTGACTACAGGCAAACTCATGGCAAGTTTTTCTGCCCTCAAAGATGACGGTACAACTTCCTCAGGAAACTGGCTTTACTGCAACCAGTACACTGAAGCGGACGGCAATAAGCTCAAGCGCCGCGATCTTACTCCTGACCCCTTCAACGTAGGATTGTATCCTAATTGGGCATGGTGCTGGCCGGTAAACCGTCGTATTATCTACAACAGGGCTTCGGTTGATTTAAATGGCGTGCCCTGGGATAAAGAGAAGCCGGTAATCTGGTGGCAGGATGGCAAGTGGGTTGGAGATGTGCCAGATGGTGGCTGGCCGCCGATGGCAGTCGACCCCGCTGCCACCAAATGGCCTTTCATAATGAAAGATGAGGGATTTGCCCGGCTATTTGGAATGGGACTCACCGATGGACCTTTCCCTGAGCACTACGAGCCCTGGGAGAGCCCGGTGAAGAACCAGATGTCAGGTACTGACATCAGCCCGGTGTTCCTCAAAGGTGCTTCTGCCGATAGCCAGAGGGGCACATCGGAGAAATATCCGATTATAGCAACAACCTATCGCTTGGTTGAGCACTGGCAGACAGGTCCCATGACCAGAAATTTGCCGTGGCTGGTTGAATTAATGCCGGAGATGTTCGTTGAAATGAGCGAAGAGCTGGCAGATGAGTTGGGGATTAAGAACGTCGATAAGGTTATAGTGGAATCGGCTAGAGGCAGTATCGAGGCCAAAGCCCTTGTCACCAAACGGTTCAAACCACTCCATGTCAACGGCAGTGTCATCCACGAGATCGGTATGCCCTGGCACTGGGGCTACGCAGGCATTGCCAAGGGCGACAGCGCTAATGTGCTCACGCCGCACGTGGGCGATGCCAATACCATGATTCCGGAATACAAAGCCTTTCTGGTCAATTTGAGGAAAGCATAAAGGAGATAAACAATGGCTGATAAAGCGATATTATATGATTCTAGCAAATGCACCGCCTGTCGTGGTTGCCAGGTAGCCTGCAAACAGTGGTGGGGTCTTGAGGCCGACAAGACGGAGTTCTGGGGGACTTATGAGAATCCACGTGACCTATCTGCCGATACCTGGGTTAAAATCAGGTTCAACGAGATAAACAACGGCAACGGGGGGGTCGACTGGATTTTTACCCGCCAGAGTTGTATGCACTGCACGGATGCTGCATGTGTTAGGGTGTGCCCTACTAAAGCGCTTTACCATCATCCGCTGGGCTTTGTAGCTTATGACAAAGACCTGTGCAGCGGCTGTGGCTACTGCGTGGAGTTTTGTCCCTTTGATGTGCCTCGTGCTAAAGGCAATGATATTACAGGCATACGCAAAATCGACAAGTGCCGTTTATGTATTGACAGAATTACAAATGATCTGGAGCCATCCTGTGTGAAGACCTGTCCCACCGATGCGCTAATTTTTGGTGACCGCGATGAATTAGTAGCTATCGGTAAGCAACGAGTCCAGGAGTTGAAAACAACCTACCCTGATGCTTATCTTTATGGTGAGAAGGAACTGGGTGGGTTGCACGTAATGTATGTGCTGACTCAGCCTCCTGAGGTGCACGGCCTTCCTGTTGACCCGCAGGTTCTGGCAACTGCGACAGCATGGCAAGATGTTATCCAACCTCTTGGATATGGTGCTATTGGACTAGTTGTTGCCGGATTGGGGCTTAACTATCTGGTGGCCAGAGCAAATGCTAATAAAGAGGCTGAATCTAAGGCCAAGGTAAAAGCCCAGAAATAAGATTAAAGAAAATGGAGGACTAGCTATGGAACGGGTTCAGAAATATGCAAAGCCGGCTCGAATCTTCCACTGGGTACACAGCGGTGCCTTTCTGCTGCTGGTTATCACAGGCCTTTTCCTGTTTATTCCGGCGCTCGGCTTTCTGGCAGTAGACTCATGGAGCAGAGTCATACACCGTGTGGCAGCAGTGATTTTCGTATTAGCACCGTTAATTGAGATCTTTGCTAACAGAAAGACATCCTGGGAAACGATAAAAAGCGTTTTCACTTGGGGTGCGGATGATTTGGAATGGGCAAAGGCTATGCCACGGTATTACTTTTTTTGCGATGAGTCCAGCATGCCACCACAGGACGAAATGAATACTGGCCAGAAATTATGGTTTTTCCTCTTGCTGATATTCAGCCCCATCTTTGTCATGACCGGTATATTGATGTGGTTCTTTAAATATAGCCTGCCTTCGGCTGTGTTCCAGTGGAGCGTATTTGTCCATGACGTAGCTTTCATCGTGATTCTTGCCATGTTCCTGGTGCATATCTACCTAGGCGTAATTCATCCTCTTATGCGCAAACATGGAGGCTCTTTCAGCTCCATGGTCGATGGTACGGTGACGGCAGACTATGCCAAATCTCATCATGGCAAGTGGTACCAGAAGGTCGCCAAGAAGTGACCGGTAGTTCACCACGGTCTATTACGGACGCACAGGTTATAGATAAGATTCTTAGCAGGCTGGCAGAGGCTGAAAAGCCTCTGCCATGTTCTTTAGAATTCTACGGGCAGATTCTGACCGCCCAAAAAAAGATTAAAAAACCTGACTTATTTCGAACTCTAACCGCGCTAAAAGAGAAGGCTCCTCAACGGCTGGCTCAGGGCAAGCCGATGCTCACATTTCGGGAGGTTTCGGTTGATTGGGCTGAGGTTCAGAAGCTGTTTCAAGAAATAGCAAAGCTGTCAAATGAGTATATATCTCCAGCGCCTGAGGAAATTGAGGAACTAAAAAGGATTGGTTCAGACCCGGCAGTATTAAAAGAAGCGGCTAAGACTTGGTTTGCAGCTAGCACAGTATCACGTAAAAGCATGGTGAAGAATAAGGATATGAAATCTATTACAGGCAGCGTGCTTCAGGCTTCTTTGCATCCGTGGCTGACTGTTTATGCTGATGGGCTGCTGCCACTGGTAAGTCAGGAAGTATGGCATAAAAGATATTGTCCTGTATGTGGAGGCGGTTCTGATTTCGCTTTCCTGGAAAAGGGAGAGGGGGCACGCTGGCTTATCTGCTCTCGCTGTGACGCGAAGTGGCTTTTCTACCGTCTCGTCTGTCCCCACTGTGGCAATCAGGACCAGCGCACACTGGCATATTTTAGTGATGATAAAGGACTTTACCGTCTACATGTCTGTGAGAAATGCAGGCGCTATATCAAAGCCGTTGATTTGAGGAAAACAGAAGCTGAAATACTTTTGCCACTGGAGCGCGTCCTTACTCTGGATATGGACAGGCAAGCCTATGAGCTAAAGTACAAAGCTACGGATTAAACATGAACTTTACTAAGTTTGGGCGAGTAGCAGTACTGCAACAATGGAACTCATATTTTTTGATGGTAATTTAATCTGTGCTATAATTGAAGCAAGCTAGATTCCTAGCAGAGGAGGAAGGTAATGCCATTCCGTTTGGGTCCGTTGGAAATTGGGCTTATTCTGGTTATCATCCTTATCGTCTTTGGTGTCGGCAAGTTACCCCAGATCGGTAATGCTATCGGCAAGAGCATGAGGGAGTTTCGTAAGGCACGCTCTGGGGAAGATGAAGAGAGCAAAGACAAAGATAAGGATGTGGCTAAATCGACCGAAGAAAAACCCGAAAAGAAGGCTTAATTACCGAGAGCTTAACCCTTTGGGCGACTGTTATCTCGTCGCTAGCGGCGTCAATTCCCCGCTGATAATTTGAGTCTTTTCCAGATATACTTTTCCGCGATTTGGAATTAAGAGGCAATCAGTGAACTTCATGGGTATAGGTTTTCCTGAGCTACTGCTTATCCTTATCTTAGGCGTGATATTTATCGGTCCGGATAAGTTGCCGGAGATGGCAGCCAAAGCCGGGCAGTTATTTAGCAGTTTTAAAAAAGCCACCTTTGACTTGACTAAGTCGATTACCGAAGAACTGCCAACCAAGGATATCAAGGATACACTTACCCAAGATATAGCACCTGAAGCCAAGGCAGAAAATACGGAAAAATCTCGACCAAGCTCGGGCTCCAAAAAAGAAGCGCATGAGCAGTGAAGCAAAATATACCTTTATGGGCCATTTAAGGGAGCTCCGCTCCTGTCTGCTCAGGTCAGTAATTGCTATTCTTATCGCCTTACCCATATCGTTTTTTTTAGCTGATAAGGTCCTTAATATTTTGATGCAGCCAGTTCCCGGGCTGGAGCTTGTCTATACTGAAGTAACTGAGATGCTGGGCACTTATATAAAAGTGTCTCTTTATTCAGCATTAGTTCTTACTTTACCGTTTATCGTTTATCAGGCAGTGATGTTTGTTCGTCCAGCCCTAACGAGAAAGGAAAAGAGTTATCTGTATACAATGTTGCCATCAGTGTTTCTGCTCTTTACGGTCGGTGCAGTTTTCGCCTATTTTGTTCTACTTCCGCCGGCGCTGAAATTCCTGCTCACATTCGGAAGCGATATTGCGACGCCGATGATAAGGGTAGAAAACTATGTATCAGTATTAACCAAGCTAATCTTCTGGATTGGCATGTGTTTTGAGATACCGCTGGTCATGTTTTTTCTAACCAAGATCGGTGTACTTAAGCCGGAGTGGCTGTCAAAATATCGTCGCCTTGCCTATATTCTGGCTTTTGTGTTAGGGGCAATTATCACCCCGACATTCGACCCTCTTAATCAGACCCTGGTAGCTGTACCTGTTATTTTGCTGTTCGAGTTCGGTATTCTGTTATCCAAGCTAGCCCGGCGCAAGAAGACTGAAATAGCTTTAAACGATAGTGATGCATGAAACGGTAGCTCTTCTGAGCGTGGAAGATGGCCGCCGGCAATCTTGATTATCAACAGAAGTAAAAACCAAGGCACGTGGTGCCAGGCTATGATTTCCTCTTCAACTTATTCGGGAAGCAGCGCAAATTATATCCGGAGACTTGCACCCTAGGTTTTCGGCTCTTTAGGTACTGACGGGCGGATGAGCAAGATGGGTTGTAGCGATTCCCCAACTATTCTGGTGGCTACGCTGCCATAGACCCATCGGCTGACTCCGGTGCGTCCGTGGGTGGTCATGGCTATCAGGTCAACCTTTTCTTTTTGAGCTACCTCTAAGATGCCGTCTGCAGCTTGCCCCATTACAACCTGTCCCTTTACCGGTGTTATTTTAAAGTTAGCCTTCACCTTTTCAAGATATTCCAGCGCTTGCTGTTTTATCTCTGTCATTAGCGTATCCTGGTATTCTTCCCAGCTTGGCTTAATGGCTGGAGACCGGTCTGCTGACAGTGTTGGTGGCTCACATATTCGGAGGAGTATAACTTCGCCTCCGGTTCCTTTTGTTAGCTCCTTGACATAAGGCATGGACGTCTCGGCGAAAGCTGAGCCGTCAAGGGTAGTCAAGACCTTTTTAAATTCTACTTTAGAGGTTTTTGGCGACTTTGATTTTATCAGGAGCACAGGGGTGGAGGTGCCGTACAGTATTTTTTCAGCTACGCTTCCCAGCATCCAGCGCTTAATTCCGGAGTGTCCATGGGTGGAAATGATTATGAGGTCAACTTTGTGCTTTTCGGCAAATTTGATGACCTCTTCTGCCACATTGCCATAGGCAGTGACTGCAGGGACCTTTATCCTCTGTGATTCCAACTCCTTTGTCTTGGCATCTAGGTATGCTTTCATTGGGCGGTCGAGCCGTTCGGAATTGGTGCTGACTGTAAAAAGTATTATTTCGCTGCCTTCACTCTTGGCAATGGCTTTGGCGTATGGGATAGCTCTTTCCGCCAGTTCAGAGCCATCCAGAGGTACGAGCACTTTCTGATATGCCATTTTTCCTCCTTGTTGACTTAGATTTAAGATTCCTCCGGTCTGGATGGGCGAATAAGGAGAACAGGTTGTGCCGATTGTTCCACAATTCTATTGGCTACGCCGCCGTAGACCCAGCGGCTGACTCCGCTGCGTCCATGAGGGGCCATGACTATCAAATCGACTTTCTCCCTTTGGGCTGTTTGCATGATGCTTTCTGCTACTCTACCGAGGTCGCCGGGTATGACTTGTGACTTTATCTTCATTCCCTGTTTTTCAAGCCTGGCTTTTAACTTTTCCAAGTATTCTGAAGCCTGCTGTTGTGTCTCTGCCCACAGCGCATCCCGGTGCTTTTTCCACGTTGGGTTGATGGGATGGTCTCCATAAGAAGGCACCAGCGGAGGCTCACTTACTGTAGTTAGAACAATCTCTGTCTTAGTTCCCTTTGTCAGTTCCTCAATGAAAGGAAAGGGAGCTTCGGCGAAAGGTGAGCCATCCAGGGGAAGTAATAGCTTTTTCAATTCTACATGGGAGACTTTCGGTGCCTTTGACTTTATCAATAGAACTTGAACGCCAGTGCCGTAGAGTACATTACGTGCTACACTGCCCAGCACCCAGCGCTTAATTCCGGAGTATCCATGGGTGGAGATTATTATAAGGTCGATTTTGTTCTTATCGGCAAAGCCGACGATTTCATCTGCCACGTTGCCATAGGCAATAGCTGTAGATGCTTTAATGCCCTGTGATTGCAGTTCCTTGGCGTTGAGCTCCAGATAAGCTTTCATGGGGCGGTCCAACTGCTCCACAGAAGCGATGCTAACTGTAAACAGTATTATCTCGCTGCCTTTGCTTTTAGCGATGGTCTTAGCATATGGGATAGCTCGCTCTGCCATATCAGAGCCGTCTAAAGGGACGAGCACTCTTCGGTATGCCATTATGCCTCCTTAACCTGATACGTATTGTGCATTATAGCCTTATAGAGGTAGCTCTGGCAACAGTTTTTGTTCGGTTTAGTAAGCGTGTGATAAAATTCAGTCAGGGCTAGTTCTGACTACCATTGAGGTAGCGGCTAGCCCTATAGGTGTTTAATTTTCTGTACTCTGACAGGCAGCGAAGGGCCTCTGGATTCTTATCGGAGCTTATCCTGAGTGGAGATTCTTCGCTCCGCTCAGAATGACAGCTGGGAGCTCAGAATGACAGCTGGGAGCTCAGAATGACAGGTGGGAGCTCAGAATGACAGAGGTGGGAGTTCAGGATGACAGGTGGGATTAGGTATTTATAAATGGACTTGTCTGGTCTGCTTTCTTTAGTGGAACAGGTTACCGGCTATCAGCGGCTGAGAAGTGAGCTTATTGAGCCACGAGGGGACGGGGTTAAGCTCATTGTGTCTGATGCTGTAAAACCCTTTGTCATAGCTGCGCTCCATCAAGAGATGAACTTGCCCATTTTAGTGGTAGTGGCTCAACCTGAAAGTGCCAGGCGACTCTACGATGAGCTCCAGGCCTGGTGTCCAACCTCAACCATGCTTCAATTTTTCCCCGAGGTTGACATTATGGCTGGTGAATACTCGGAGTCTGATATTTTTGTGAGCGCTGAAAGATTGCGAACTCTTTCGGCTCTGACTTCTTGCCGTGACTTATCGGCAGATGGGCGGAGTCCCTTAATTGTAAGTTCCGCTTTGGCCGCAGTTAGTAGAACCGTACCTCGAGATGAGTTTATTGTGTCTTGCCATGACTTAAGGGTCGGTATGGATATAGACCCGTTCCAGCTCGTAGCAAGATGGCAGGCGATGGGGTACGAACTGGAGAATATTGTTGAGGTGCCGGGAACAATCAGTCGCCGAGGAGGCATTGTCGATGTTTTTTCTCCGGATAGCGAGTTCCCAGCCAGAATAGAGTTTGTTGGCAACCAGGTTGAAAGCATCAGGCTTTTTGACTCTAAGACACAGCGTTCATCGAAGACGGTAAACTCAGTGACTATAGCTCCGGCTAGAGAAAGCCGGCATCGGCTTAACAGGGATACTATTCTGGATTATCTGTCTGAGAAGGCGCTGTTGATTACAGATGACCTTTATGAGCTAAAAATTGTTATAGACAAGCTAAGCGATGAAGCCAAGGAGCTTAGCCATGTTGAGTTGGAGCGGGGCGAGCCGGCGACGGATTTGCCCATTGTATCCTGGTCGGAATTTGAAAAGAAGATGAATAAAGTTAAACAGCGTCTAACGTTTTGTTCATGGAGTGTTGATGAGTCTCGCAATGCCCGTCTTCTGTCCTTGCCTTTAGCTCCGGTTCCAAGCTATGGAGGCAGACTGGAGGTTTTCTCCAAGGGGCTTAAGGAGATGCTGCAGGAAGGACGGCGCATCGTCGTAGTCAGCCAGCAGGCAAATCGTATCGCTGAACTGTTACAGGAAAAGGATGTTCTGGTCAGTCTGGTTTCACAGATAGAGCAGGTGCCGTCTCTGAAATCAGTAACTCTAGTTCAGGGGTCACTAGCTGAAGGCTGGACGATTAGAGATGTCCTGACTCTGTTTACCGACAATGAAATTTTCGGTTTCGTCAAGCAGCGACGCTCATCCCGGAAAAAACCAGTACGCTATCACTGGTTTATTTCTGAATTGACGCCGGGCGATTATGTAGTCCACATCGAACATGGCATTGCCAGGTTTTCCGGGCTGACTAAGATGCTCGCTGATGGTATTGAGCGAGAGTATCTTGTCCTGAAATATGCTGCCAGTGATAGGCTTTATGTGCCTGTTGACCAGGTCGACCGTGTCAGCCGCTATGTTGGTGCCAGTGACCAACCGCCGACCTTAAGCCGGCTGGGAACTCAAGAATGGGCGCGTACAAAGCAGAGAATCAAGGAATCAGTGGCTAACGTTGCTCGTGAGCTTCTGGGGCTGTATTCTACAAGGGAGGTAATTACCGGATTCGCTTTCTCCCCGGACAACCTGTGGCAGCAGGAGCTGGAGTCATCTTTCCCTTACATGGAAACACTTGACCAGCTGGAAGCTGTTCTGGCTGTCAAGGGCGATATGGAGAAGCCGAAGCCGATGGACCGTCTGGTTTGCGGAGATGTAGGTTATGGTAAGACTGAAGTTGCGCTTCGGGCTGCGTTTAAGTCGGTTATGGATGGCAAGCAGGTAGCCTTGCTGGTTCCGACAACGGTTCTGGCGCAGCAGCACTTTGCCACTTTTCGTGACAGGCTGCAGGCTTTTCCTGTAAGGGTAGAGATGTTGAGCCGTTTCTGCACCGAAAGAGAGCAGTCTGACATAACCGAAGGTCTGACAGCAGGCACAGTGGATATCTGCATCGGCACTCACCGCTTATTGCAAAAGGACGTCGTGTTTAAGGACTTAGGGCTCATAATCATAGATGAGGAACAGCGCTTTGGGGTTGTACACAAGGAGCACTTCAAGAAGCTTAGAAGGGAGATAGATGTTCTCACCTTAAGTGCCACGCCTATTCCTCGTACTCTTCATATGTCGCTGGCTGGAATCAGGGACATGAGCACAATTGAAACCCCGCCGGAGGAGCGTCTGCCAATCAAGACTTATGTCGGTGTTTACGATGAGAGGATAGTGCGTGAGGCAATACTGCGTGAACTGGAGCGGAATGGTCAGGTGTTCTTCGTTCATAACCGGGTTCACAGCATTGCTATGGTTGCTGACAGATTAGGTAGACTGGTCCCCGAGGGCAGAATATCTGTCGCCCATGGCAGGATGCCCGAAGAGGAGCTGGAAAAGGTGATGACGGATTTTGTTAATCACAAGAGCGATATTCTGGTTACTACCACCATTATCGAGTCCGGCCTGGATATACCTAATGTCAATACCCTGATTATCGACCATGCGGACAGGTTAGGATTGACGCAGCTTTATCAGCTTCGTGGTCGTATTGGGCGCGGCAGCAACAATGCCTATGCTTATTTCTTTTTTGAAAAGGGCAAGCAGTTGACCCCTGAGGCTCGGAAGCGTCTCAGAACTATATCTGAGGCTGCAGAGTTAGGCGCCGGATTTGCCATTGCTATGAAGGACCTGGAGATTCGCGGAGCCGGTAACCTGCTGGGGGTGGAGCAAAGCGGTTATATAGCTGCTGTAGGTTTTGACCTTTATTGTCGGCTATTGGCTGAGTCAGTGGAGGATTTAAGGCAGGAGCGAGAAACAGGGGAGGAGTTAAGAACGCGGCAACCATCGACTCCAACTATAGCTCTGCCTTTAGCCGCCTATATTCCAGAAGAATATATACCTGATTTGAACACGAGGCTGAGTTTTTATCAGCGGTTGGCTGCTGCGAAACGAACTCAGGAAATAAAGGATGTGGAGACGGAGATGGACGACAGGTTCGGACCGATTCCGCAGCCGGTCAGGAATCTGCTCTATATAGTGGAAGTTAAACAGCTTGCTGCTGCGGCGATGGTGGAGTCTGTTTCTACAGAGGATAGACAAATAGTTTTGAATTTCAATAGTTCCAGGGAGATAAAAAAGCTGTCTAAAACACAGGATTTTAAGTCCGGAATCAAAGCAGGCAGCCAGCACATAAAACTTGACATAAAGCTACTGGGAAATGATTGGCAGGAAGTGCTCAAGGAAGTGCTTCAAAAAGTTGCCAAAGATGTTCAGTCCTAGCAGGGGTGGAGGTGGTTTCTGCATCTACGCGTGTGAAGTAGTGGTTCAAATCCAGCATGGGCTACCAGAATTTTTAAGGTATGGAATTATATTCTGTGCCTTTTTTCTATCTCAAAAAGAGAGTTTTAATAGAGTATTGCCCCATATTCATACTTAGTGAAGGGATTATCTGTGTCACGGAGCTGCTCCACAATTAGTTTTGGGGTTCAATACATAATTTATCACAAATTCTTGTGTTTGCCCTATTGGGCAATCGTATAACTGACATTGTTCCTGTGAGATATTGGCAATAGCTTGGAAATGTATTTTGCTACCCCATATCTGTTCAAAGGGCATGGACATGACGTTTCCAATGCGGTGGCTGTTTGAATAAGGATGGAGATTGGGGCATATGTAAACATCCCCGTTAGTACTGATGACAGGATGAAGGGGGGTTAGAAAGCATTTCCTTTTAACCTTGAATTTAGAAGTGAGATCTATTACTGCAAATCTGTTATTACCAAGCATTTCGGTTGCCCGAAGTATTTGAGTTCGCGCCATGTTCATTTGTTTAGAGGATGGCTCATATTTAGAATTTCTATGGGTCTTAAATCGAATATAGTCTACGCCAAGCTTACTAGCGATTTTTGCAGCTAGGTGGACTTCACCATAGTTTAGCGTTGATATAAGAAATTTGAGCCCGATAGTTCCTTTAGCTGAACCAGCTGACTCTGCATGCGCTCGATATGTTGCCAAGTTAGCTACGTTTCTGCAAAGAGCATCAAACGACTGCGGACTTCTATGGGTTTTGGCGTATGTTTCTGAAGTGGCAGCATCCATTGCGATCCGAATAAAGCTACAATTCTCCGTTGCTATTCTTGCCAATTCACTATTTGAGAAATAGTGACCGTTTGTATAAAGACCAACCTCAATCCCTAGTTTTCTTACCAATTTAATTAAATCTGTTATTCTGGGGTGCATAGTAGGTTCCCCACCGGAAAACAGAACATAACTCACTGGAGAAGCTGGAAAACCAAATCGTTGGATCTCTTCTATTAGCGTAGAAAGCCTATCAAAATCCATAAACTTAGATTGGGTTTCCTTTAAGTGCTGGGCACTACATCCAGGGCACTCATGAGGGCAGTCGGAACTGGGGAGGATCTCAACAATTCTCGGGGTTGGCATCTCCCCTCTGAGAATTTGCTTTATTCTGTCATAATTAGTCAGTGTTTTCCAATCAGCAAATAGTGAATTATCCACTTTTAGATACTCCAAAATACAATCAATTAGCTCATGGCAGTTTCACAGCAACGCTAGGATAAGGATTACGACCCATGCAATAGCAGCCCCGAAGAGAAAAATTACCGATGTTCTAGCACCTCCCAGTGCTGTGAGCTTCATGGCGAAGGTTTTCCGTCCGTCCCGACTGTAGTATTTGGATCTCTTGGAAAACGATGTAGGATTGTTAGCACTGAACATATATAAATTAAAAATCGAGATCTCTTCTTTTTTTATTAAGTCCTCTATCTCCGACAAGATGGCACCTCTATGGTCTTGATAGATTCTGCCCCTCAGGATTATCAAACAGGAGCCGATTGACAGGGTGATACCCAAAAAACAAACTAATATAAAGATAGGCAAAGCTTCCGACTTTCCGAAAGATCCAGCCAGCAATGTAGCAATAACGCCGTTTGCAGTTATTGCGGCAAAAAATACTTGAAAACCCAGGGTATCTTCGTGCCTGTATTCTTCAGCGGCTTGGTTATATTGCGTTATGAGCCAGCCAGAGTCATACTTCTTGGGGATTTCTTCTGTTTTTTCTTCTGACATTGAAAACCTCCCTAAAATACAGGAACATCATCATTATTATACACGATTCATAGATTATCAAGAACGTTTTGCCTAGCCTGCTTTCATTGTTTCTGCCTTGATACGATTATCTCTGAATGGCTCAGCGGTCTATTGTTGGTTTTACGCGTCTTTCTATGCCTTCATCTTTTCCAGAAGCTCGTTAAGGCGTTCGTGGGACTCACTTACACCCTCTTCAAATCCGACCCAGCTACCAATTGAGCCCACGGTTTCAGAGCCGGGGTGCTTTTCTTAACTTTTTAGGAAGTTTGATTTGCAGTACAATATGCCCATTGACTAATATTTACATGGTGAAATCACATGAACATAGACGACACACTACATGGCATATCAACACCTTTGCAGATTAATGTAAAAGATGGATCACTAAAGGCTACTGGATTCTTTTACCAGGAACTAGAAGCTGCAGATCCAAATAAACAAGGGCACTACTGGAGAGAAGTAAAAGAGACGTGGATAGTCAGTAATCGTCACGTATTGCTTCCGAGAATAGAGGAAAAGGAGTACATTCCCAATTCAGTTACATTCTACTTGAGGAAGGTGATTGGAAAAGCTCTACAGTGGGATCTTATCACATTGAATCGCGATGACGTTAAAGAGCGGTTAAAATTACATAGTGATTCAACTGTAGACGTAGCAATTCTACGTATAGGCGATCAAATTAAGAAACGAATCCAGGCTGATAGCAATTATATGAATTGGTCAGCCGTTAGTGCAGAGGATCTGCCTCAGAATTGTGGTGTTCTTGTGCAAGTAGCTGATGACGTTATTATCATTGGTTATCCAGGAGGTTTTTATGATACACATAACCTTTTCCCCATCGTAAAATCAGGGATCGTTGCGTCTCGATGGGGTATGCATTTTAAGAATAAACCCGTATTCCTAATCGACGCTAAGCTTTTTCCTGGTTCATCCGGTAGCGTTGTACTCTCGAAGCCTATCACTTCAATCGTAACTAGCGGACCAATCGCTGGTTCTAAAGAAGGGCATTTTGCTTTCTTAGGCATTTATTCAGGCGAACCTTATCTTCAAGAAGAACCCGTTGAACTTGACGATATTACAATTACACGTAAATATAGTTTCAATCTGGGAACTGTATGGTATGCTAAATTAGTACTGGACATAGTCAACAACGGTATAATATGTCCTAATGAGATTCACGACTATAAATGATTGCCGGGCTCGAAGCTTTTAGCGCCATCTGAAGATGAACCCGCAGCTGATACTAAAGAGGCTACCTTATATACAACGAGGCTTAACTCACAGGACTCGGGCTAGACAAACACAAACTTTGCTCTAAAAGTTCTATATATTGAACAACTTGGGCTACCAACTGTTTGCAAAAGTTTACAAAAACCAGCTAATCGTTTTCAGCTAATCACAACTCGAAGCGGCTACGCTTTCAGTTCTGCTCAGCGATACTGACTATTGTTCAGGCGAGCTTTATTCGCAATTGTTGCAGGATTCTCGTTTTATTGGAACCGGTTATTTCCCACAGTCAGTTGAAAAATTCAAGGAAACTGTATAGCTCTTCTGGATCGGCACCCTGTACCATGATATCTCCATTGGAGACCGCCTCTAGAGGGTCGAGCTTTCCTAGTACCACGTTCTTCCACACCAGGGATTCAGCGGTGAGGATGAATTCTGGATTATCCGGGATCTGTGGCTGAACCTCTAGGATACCTCGGCGAAGGTGCATGGTATAGTCAGCAGGCTCCGTGGTGTTAGTCAGGTCAGTCAAATGGAGGCCGACAATGATACTCTCGTCCAGGGATTTAGAAGCGTTTAGACCAACGGCCATAATTCCGAATAGAGTATCCATGGGCATGGGGGCAACAAGGGCATCGTCGATATCACTGAAGGCGGGGATCGGAATGCTTACCTGTCCCGTCTCGTCAAGGTACTCGGACAAGATGTAGTTGCGCGTTTGGGCGTTGTACGTTTCTTCAGCCAGCGAAATCATTGCCGAGTTCTTCACCGCGCGTGCTCCAGTATGGTCCGGATTGAGCACGAGTACATCATCAGCGAGTATCAGCGCCCATTCCAGTTTACCTTCATCCAGGGCTTTCTGGGCTTTGGCTGCAAGTTGCTCTACCCCACCAGCCAGCTCGGCCATTTCCTGTGCCTCTTCATTCAAGGATATGGGGAACAGATCTCTGGATTTGCCCGTATACCAGCCCAGGTATTGCAGGAAAATCTGGAAAATATCTCGATCCATTTGACCAAAATATTCCTGCAAATAAGGCTCATTGGCAAGGTGAGGCGGCAGCTTGACGACTTCAATGATTTCCTTGGGAGTCAACCCCTTGTTCATGTTTTGTACCGTCTGGTCATGAACAAACTGGAGCCCGTCACGATAGTTGGTGAGTGTGCGGCTAATATTCTCCGCACCGACCAGTGGCTTGCCGCCATGGATTAATACCATATATTCAGCATTCAGACTCCTCATCCTATCTATGCTCTTTATGTAATCCAGCGGGTTCCGGAACGAAGCGCCACGCATTGTTGTGATTGCAGGAAAAGACTTATAGAAGTCACCTATTTGCACCAAGACCTTCTTCTCTGGCAGCCACACGCAGATTATGTCAGAGGTCTCACCAGGTACGTGTAGTAGAACGAGATCTACCCCGGCAATATTTGTCTCCAGTTTATCCTGGACAGTTCTGGTTGGCGGCAGGTAACCCGAGGGGCCTGGAATCGAGAAAGGGAAAATACCGCCATTGACAAAGTAGCCAGGGTCCTGCTGGAACTTTAAACCCATGTATTTAATTGCTCGATAAGCCTTAATGGGGAAGATCAAACTGTATACGGCACCCGGTGGGCTGAAGAGGTTCTTATCAAGATTCTCATGAGCGATAATCTCCGGCGAGTCATTGCCGGCGAAGACCGCAGCTCCGTGGATATGACAGTCATGATAGTGCGTATAGATAATCGCCTTCACCGGCTTTTTGGAGAAGATATTATCCAGCTGCTCGTTATACGCTGCTTTTACTATTTTTGCAGCCGTTTCACTCTCCGCGGGGTCAATAACGATCAGCCCGTCGGTTCCCTCTATCAAGACCGGATTGGCTCGAGCGTAGCCTACAGCGACATAAACCCCATCTGTCACCTCACAAATATTCTGCTCAAAATCTTTGGAGAGTTCGACGAGCTTGGGATTGGCAGGAACTACCTCTGGTTCGAAGCCTGTCTCTGGCGTGGAGACTACCTCTGGTTCGGTGACCGATGCGTTGCAGGCTCCTAGAAAGATGATACAGACTGCCATTGCAACAAACGCTATTACTTTCATCTTTTGCCTCCTTCATGTATGGTTAAGCCTAACTGAATTTGCTTTTTGGACTAATATTCGGAAAGCCGGGAAGAACATCAGGTATTCTCCTGAGCATGATTATATCGCCGTGAAATTGGCGCGTCAATAGCACGCATTCCCAAGTCGATCTTCAGCTATAGTAGCATCAGTAGGCAAAGGTGAAAGTTGCTCTAAAAGTTCTATTGGGGCCGAAGCTGTAACCTCTGGCCGCCATTGCAGATTATTGTAAGTTCAAGCAGCCAGGTCCTCGACTTGAAAACAACATACCGACTATGCTATGGTACAAGCAGAACTCAGGCACACTGCAAATAAGTTTTGAATTTTGAGGATCCAATTGGGCAAAAAGAGAGCTTGTATTTAGTGAAAACCCATATCTGACTAGCAGTGGGATATAGGTAAAATAAACACCTACCCTGCTGTTGTTGATTTCTAATATGCAACGTCAAATAAGCTAATAAAATTGAGGGGGTAGACTATGAACGCCAAATCTGTTATCTTTGTGCTCTTCATTATCTTGATTGGCTCGATTTTAGCCTTGACATCTGCCTGCGGAAAGGAGCTAACCCCACCCGCTACCTCCCAAGTGCTTCGTATCAACCTTGCGGGAGAACCTGCTACCATCGACCCTAACCGTGTCTCTTGGTCTCGGGAGCACACCGCGGCTGTGCAGGTCTTCGAGGGCCTGCTGTGTTTTGACCATGACTTATCTTTAAAGGCACTGGTAGCCAAGGACATCCCTTCATTAGCAAATGGTGGCATCTCTACCGACCTCATGACATACACGTTCAAACTTCGGCCCGACGTAACTTGGAGCGACGGCAGGAAACTCAAAGCCCAAGACTTTGAATATAGCATCAAGCGTATGCTGAGCCCTGACATAGCTTCAGCCTATGCCTCCTTCTACTTTGACATCGTGGGAGCAGAGGCCTATAACGGCGCAGCTAATGAAGATGACGCCACTAAAACTCAGCTCAAGAATGCGGTAGGCATAAAAGCCCTGGACGATCTCACTCTCCAGATAACCTTGAACCAGCCTCGTCCCACCTTCCTGCAGCTCATGTCCCTGTGGCCGACCTATCCAGTGCGGGAGGATATTATAAGCCAGTACGGTAACAAATGGACCGAGCCGCCACATTATATTGGCAACGGCCCATATACTCTCACCGAGTGGGTACACGATGACCATATGACGTTTAAGCCTAACCCCAATTACTGGGGAACCAAGCCAAAGCTCACCGAAATCTATATGACAATGATCACTGATATTAATACCGAACTTGAAGCCTACGAGAACAACAAACTTGAGATTAGTCGGGTGCCCCTGGGGATGGAGAAAGCGGTCATGGCCGACCCCGTGCTGAGCAAGGAGATCTTGTGCTATCCGCAGTTGGCCACTTGTGCGCTCGAGTTCAATACCAAAAAGCCTCCCTTCGACAATGTCAAGGTCCGCCAGGCCTTGGCCAGCGCCATCGATCGCGTTTCTTTAGTTGATAAAGTCAGAGGTGGTATAGGTAAGCCTGCACTAAGTTGGATCCCTCCGGAGATTCCAGGCTATGATCCAAGCTTGGGAAAAGAATACGAGTTCAACACAACCAGAGCCAAGGAACTTCTGGCTGCTGCAGGCTATGCTGACATAGGCAACTTTCCAGTGCTCACCTTCCAATATCCCGATACCGCCGGCAACAGCCTGATCGCAGAGTTCCTGCAGGCTCAAATGAAGGATAACCTCGGCATTAACTTGACTCTCGAACCTATGGAACCCAAATCTTTCACCCAGCTTGTCGAGCAACGGAAACATACATGGTACCTGGGATGGTGGTTCGCCGATTATCCTGACCCAGACGATTGGCTACCAGAACTGTTCGGCACCGACGCCAGCCAGAACAACACCGGCTATAGCAATCCCGAATTCGATGCTCTAATCAAGCAGGCCAAGTCCGAATTAGACAACACCCAGCGTCTCCAGTTATGGGACGAAGCCCATAAGATGGTAATGGCAGATGTGCCGATCGTGCCTATGTTCTATGAGGAGCGGCTGTTTCTGGTGAAACCGACAGTCAAGGGGCTCAAAACCACCGCCATGGATGCTGAGATTCCCGGCGAAATGTTGCTTTTCCGAGAAGTCTACATCACAAAATAGCAGGAATACGCTGTTTTTTTCTCAAACAAAAGTTCGGGGATTGCCCACAACGGTTCACTTTAGGGAGGGGCGAACCAAATCAGGTAAAGGCAAAGGTTGCCCTAAAAGTTCTAGCTATTGAGCAACTTGGGCTACCAGTTGCTTGCAAAAGTTTGCAAATCGTAGCTAGTTTTTGTACAAATTTTACCTTGTTACCTGCTACACCTTTTAGCGTAATGTTTAGTTTCGAGCAGCCGAGGCAAGTGCACGCCACTCCTGTGCACTACGAGGTGCTGGGATATATAGCAGGAACTTCAATCCCACTATCATTTTATCACTATATAATTGATGTCCCTAATTGTAAGAATCTACTATTTAACCTTTTGGCTTTGTGTGTATGGCCCCGTATATGGCCTGCTAACATAACACCAGCTTAAAC
>CAYNVO010000008.1:0-133131 GCA_964400675.1 uncultured Dehalococcoidales bacterium
AGCCTGCTTGGAAGGCAGGAACTCTACCACTGAGTTACTCCCGCCCGGATTAATGCCCATTTTAACTTCGGATACAACCTTTGTCAAAGTGATGCCATAGGTCTGTATTAAGACAAATTGAGTAAAAGGTATAAGCCCCTCTATTTGACATCGTCCATCCTTCTGTTCTATTATTAACCCGACTTAGAGCAAAGGGATGGCCTCAAAAAACAAGCCTGATTCGGCTCCATCTAATTATAGTTTAGGAGAGGCTGCAACTCAGTTTCTCCTATCGTTGTCTTCAGGAGAAAGGCTAAGAGCCCAACAAGAAATATACAAATTCGTACGCTGGTATGGGGAAAAACGCCCCCTGAGCGGGCTCACTATCCCGGAAGTCGCCAATTATACCGAGCAGATTACTTCGTCAACCACAGAAGTAGTCGAAAAACTGGGGATAACCAAAACATTCCTGGCTTATGCACACAAGCAGGGACTGACCAGGACAAACCTGGCTGTCCATCTCAAGGGCAAGAAGAGTTCACTGAAATCGGCTGCACCTTCAAAGCGTCGTTCCCACAGGAAAGTATTGCTGACCAGCAAAGGCTACGCGGATTTACAAGCCGAGCTTACCACCCTCAAAAACAAGCGGCCTCGCATAACTGAAGAGATTCAGAAAGCAGCGTCTGACAAGGATTTCCGCGAAAATGCTCCCCTCGAGGCAGCCAGAGAACACATGGGCCAGGTGGAAGGGCGCATTAAAGAGCTGGAATCCACTTTAAAAATGGCGGATTTAGTGGACGAGCAACAAGCTGGTGGCAGAGAAATAAGTTTTGGTGACAAAGTGGTGCTCCGGGACCTGGCTTCAGGCGAACAGGTAAGCTACACATTGGTCGACGCCAGCGAAGCTAACGCCATAAAAGGCAAGATCTCTGTTGCCTCACCTATGGGGCAGGCACTGTTAGGACAAACGCAAGGACAAAATATTGAGGTCAAGGCACCGGCTGGCATAATGCATTACCGGATTGAAGATATCAAGCATCGCTAAACTATGGCTAACCAACTAATTAGACACTTCTCAAACTGGGAATTCTGTATTATAATGAATTGGTCTAAAGATACGACCTTCCGTACGATGTTTTTCACGAAAAAAACTGGTAATCTATGCACGTGGAAACTGCCAGGAATATACGGTAACTCGAGAGGTGGTAACAAAGCATAATTAAGTAGCAACCTAAGCTGGCGTTTGACCGGTGCTGATGACCTCGCATCCGCCCTTGTCAGCGGCGCTATCATAGGAATTCAAAAACTTACAGGAGGAACAGATGGATTTTGAACTATCAGAGGAAGAAAAGGCACACAGAAAAGAGTTCTTCGACGTTTGTAAGGAGCTCGAGAAAAAAAGACCGCCAAGCTTCGTAGGCATAGAGGCTATCTTCGAGGTCGATGAATGCTGGCAATTCCATCTTGACTGCGCCAGGGAATTCGGTAAAAGAGGATGGCTTGCTTTAGCCTGGCCTCCTCAATATGGCGGCAGTGGAACCATGATGGACAAAGTCCTCTTCGCCGAGGCGAGAGGGTATCATGGAATCCCCGGGGTCGACATCTTCGGAGTGCAAATGCTCGCACCTACCGCTCTACAGGCGGCAAGCGAGGAGATAAAGCAGGAATTTCTACCGCCGATTGCCCGAGGAGAGGTTATGTGGTGCGAGCTATGGAGCGAGCCTAATGCAGGCTCAGACCTGGCCACTCTGTCCACCACAGCAATAAAAAAGGGTGATGAATACATCATAAACGGCCAGAAAACCTGGAATACAGGTGCCCACCGCGGCGATTGGGGCTTTGGAGTATTCAAAACCGACCCGGCCGGGAGAAAACACCACAACATGACCTTCATCTTGCTCGATATGAAAACACCCGGGGTAACGGTAAGACCGATTCCATACATCGATGGCGAGGCACCTTTTGATGAGGTCTATTTCGACGATGTCCATGTTCCGGCCAAAAATATCGTCGGCCAGGAAAACGAAGGCTGGTCAGTAGTCAATCTGCTCGCCGGTTTTGAGAGGTCGGGAATGACCGAAATCATGGCCACGCTCCGCGAACTGGAGGAGCTGGTGGAATTTTGCAATGAGACCAAGCGGAATGGAAAACCTTTATCGAAGGACCCGTTAGTACGCAACCGGGTGGCAGAGCTAGCTTGTGAACTGGAAGCAGCCAAAGCCATAGCCTACAGAATAGCTGACCTTCAGAACAGGGACGAGATGGCGCTGATGGATGCATCAGCAGCCAAGATATTCTACAGTGAGCTAGGAAAACGTTTTGCTTTCGTTGCCACTGACATAGCCGGTCCATTTGGCCAGGTCAAACAATCCAGATGGGCTCCTATGCAAGGAGCTCTGGAGAAAAAATTCCAGGAGTGTTTCGTGACTATCATCTCCATGGGTACAAATGAAATACAAAGGAACATCATCTCCTGGTATGGCCTGGGCTTGCCCAGAATGAAATAAACGAGTTTAGATAGGAGGAATCATGGATCTTAGATTTACTGAAGCACAAGAAATATTGAGAAAAATGGTTCGGGACTTCCTGGCCACGGAATGCCCCAAAACTATGGTAAGAGAGATCGAGAAGAGCGAGAAGGGATATTCCCCTGAACTCTGGAAGAAGATGGCCGAGCTGGGATGGATGGGGCTGGTTATCCCCGAAGAATACGAGGGTATGGGTTACACCTTCCAGGACCTTACAATACTCTTAGAAGAAGCAGGTAGAAACATACTTCCCGGACCGCTAATTCCTACAGTAATAAGCACCTTCCCCATCATTGAGGCCGGAACTGAGGAACAAAAGAAAGAATTCTTGCCCAAAATAGCTCGAGGGGAACTGATTATTACCACGGCGCAGCTCGAAGCTGAAGGCACATTCGATGATTCTGGAATTGCCACCAAGGCAACACCTAAAGGCGATGACTTCATCATAAATGGCACAAAGCTCTTTGTTGAAATGGCGCATGTTGCCGACTACATTATCTGCGTTACCAGGACAAAAGAAGGTTCAACTGATAAAGGAATTACCCTCTTCATAGTTGACGCCAAGACCCCCGGAATAAAATGTGAGGTAATACCTACCATAGCTGCGGATAAGCTGTGCGAGGTGCGCTTCGATAACGTCGCTGTGCCCAAGAAAAACATGCTGGGCAAGTTAGATGCAGGATGGCCGCTCGTGGAAATGATGACGCGCAAAGGGGCTATCGCCAAGTGCGCAGAGTCCATCGGCGGTATACAAACCTGCGTCGAAATGACTGTTGCTTATTCCAAAGAAAGAGTTCAGTATGAGAGACCCATCGGAGCCTTCCAGGCACTTCAGCACATAATGGCTAACATGTGGACATCGATGGAAACCGGCCGTTATTTGGTCTATGAGGCAGCCTGGATGGAATCAGAAGGAATGCCCTGCGCTAAAGAAGCCTCTATGACAAAGGCATATATCAATGAAGTTTACAAAGATGTAGGACAGTGGGCAATAAGATTGCACGGCGGCATTGGCACTAGCTATGACCACGATATACCGCTTTACTACCGCAGGTCAAAGTCTTCAGACACGACTTTCGGCGGCACCGATTTTCACAGGGAGCTTGTAGCCCAGCAAATCGGACTGAAGTAAACGCATCTAGCCGCAAAGAACACTTCACTTAGCCCCTCCCCCACCAGGAGGGGCTAAGCTTTCTTTAAACCGATTGTGATTAGCGATTTTTATACCTTGCTCAATTGCCTCAACAATCACCTTATGTTATACTGATGTGCGATTTTGATTAAGGAATGCTACCAGCAACCAGTGGAAATTTATTTTTCAAGGGTTCAATATAACTAGGAGGTCACAATTTGACGGAGTCTATTTCAGTTAAACAGCTGCTAGAAGCCGGAGCTCATTTCGGGCATCTAACCGGTCACTGGCACCCGCGCATGAAAAGCTATATTTTTACACAGCGCAACGGCATCCACATCATCGACTTAGAGCAAACTGTAGGCATGCTGGATAGAGCCTGCATTTACATTAGAGACCTGGTCAGTAATGGACAAAATATCCTCTTAGTCGGTACCAAAAAACAGGCTCAGGAGATAGTAGAAGAGGAAGCTAAAAGGTGCGGCATGTATTATGTCAGCCAAAGATGGCTGGGCGGGATGCTAACTAATTTCGCCACCATCCAGGCCAGGATAGATTATCTGGTCCGCCTCGAAGACAGAAAGGATAAAGGCGAGCTAGATTACTTATCTAAAAAGGAAAAATTGAAGGTCGAAAAGGAAATAGCACGACTTAACAGGCTTCTTGGTGGCTTTAAGGAAATGACTACCATTCCCGGGGCCATATTTATTATTGACCCGACTAAAGAGAAGATAGCCCTAGCTGAAGCCAAAAAGGTTGGACTACCAATAGTAGCTATTGTAGACACTAACTGCGACCCCACAGGTATCGACTACCTGATTCCAGCTAACGATGACGCTATAAAGGCTATCAAACTCATATGCAGCAAAGTTGCTGACGCAGTCCTACAAGGCAAGATGATTAAAGAGACGGGCGAAATAATAACTGACCAAATAACCCCAGAGGGGACAGAAGCAACCGAACCGCCAGAGTCACATATCTTTACTCCCGATGAAGATGAGAATTAGTAGCCAGAGAGTGATGTCTCAGCCCGCACAATAAGGAGGAAAAATTGCAGGTTTCGACTACAGAGATAAAGGAGCTTCGAGAAAAAACCGGTGCCGGTGTTATAGATTGCAAGAAGGCTCTCCTTGAAGCAGAAGGAAGCTTTGAAAAGGCAATCGAGATTATTAACCAGCGCGGACTGGCTCTGGCTCGCAAAAAGGCTGACCGTGAAGCAACCAACGGGGTAATCGAAGCTTATGTCCACCAGGGAGGAAGGATTGCGGCATTAGTTGAAGTGAACTGCGAGACCGATTTTGTCGCCCGTACCGACGAATTCAAAGACCTGGCTCATAACCTGGCACTACAAATAGCAGCCATGTCCCCTCAATTCATTTCACCCGAAGATATGCCACAAGAGACAGACGCAGATGCTCAAACAGCTTGCCTTTTGCTCCAGTCATCTATCAAAGACCCTGACAAGACAATCCAGGACCTGATCACTGAGACGATAGCCAAGGTCGGCGAGAATATAAAAGTACGCAGATTCACCAGATTCGAGATAGGTTATTAAGAAGTGGCAACGAAGAAGCCCAAATACAAGCGAGTTCTGCTTAAGCTGAGTGGCGAGGCACTCATGGGCAAGAAAAGCTTTGGCATTGACCGTTCAGTGCTGACACGTGTAGCTCGACAAATAAAACAGGTAGTCGAACAGGGAGTTGAGGTGGCTATAGTCGTCGGAGGGGGCAATTTTTGGCGAGGCACAGGTGGCGAGGCTAAAGGAATGGACCGGGCTACAGCTGACTACGCAGGAATGTTAGCCACAGTAATCAATGCCTTAGCCCTTCAGGATTCACTGGAGAATGAAGGAGTCATAACCAGGACTCAATCGGCAATTACCATGCAAGCTATAGCCGAGCCGTATATACGTCGCCGAGCTATCCGACATCTGGAGAAAAAAAGAGCGGTCATCTTTGCCGGGGGCACGGGAAACCCCTACATGACTACCGATACCGCCGCGGCACTGCGAGCAATTGAAATCGGAGCCGACGTCCTCCTCGTAGCCAAGAATAGAGTCGATGGTGTTTATGATTCCGACCCCCTTAAAAATCCACAGGCTAAGAAATTTGACCATTTAACCCACAAAGACGCTCTAAACTTACACCTCAATGTAATGGACAGCACCGCCTTCTCTCTATGTCAGGATAACAAACTCCCAATAATAATTTTCGACCTCCAGGGGGAACAAAGCATAGAACGTGCCATCTCCGGGAAACACGTCGGCACATTTGTCACCGCCAAGGAGAAATAATGATTGAACAAATACTCGCTGAAGTCAATAGTAAAATGCAAAAGGCTACTGATGCCCTTAAACGAGACCTGGCAGGTATCAGAACAGGACGTGCATCACCAGCCCTGGTCGAGCATATCAAAGCTGATTATCACGGCACCCTCACCCCAATCAACCAGATGGCTTCTATCTCAGTCCCTGAAGCCAAAATGATACTTATCCAACCATGGGACAGTAGTTCAATCCGCAGTATAGAGAAAGCTATTCTTACATCCGACCTTGGACTAAATCCAACAAGTGCTAATAACGTCATACGCATACCTATTCCACCACTAACCGAAGAACGACGTAAGGAGTTAACCAGATCAGTTCACAAAAGATTAGAGGAAGCCAGGATTGCCCTTCGTAACCTGAGACGAGATGGCATCGAACGGCTGAGACAATCAGAAAAAAATAAGGAAATATCCCAGGACCAATACACACGCGCCTCTGAGCAAATACAAAAAC
Source organism: uncultured Dehalococcoidales bacterium (assembly GCA_964400675.1). Lineage (GTDB taxonomy): Bacteria > Chloroflexota > Dehalococcoidia > GIF9 > UBA5629 > 9FT-COMBO-48-23. Next base: position 6,419 of record CAYNVO010000008.1, read on the forward strand.
TCACCGATAGCTTTATAGATAAAGCCAATGATACAGGGCAAGCCAAGGAAACAGAGATAATGGAGGTCTAAGAGCTCCGAAACCTGTAGCCCCCGTTTGCCGTCGGGGTAATCCACGCAAAGAACATCATGCCAGTGCCGAAAAGTCCTGCCAACATCCAATACCTCTCATTACAGCCCGCATTACCTAAGACACACAGTGTCCAGGAATAAACATGCTCAGTCATAGAATTCTCACTGCTGTTGTTGGCTTACCACTCCTGACCGCCATAATATGGTTCGGTGAACCCTGGTTTACCATTTTGATAGCTGTTATGGCTGCGCTCGGTAGCTGGGAGCTATACCGGATGGCCAGACATTCAAAGATACAGCCGATCATTTATTTCGGGATAGCTTGGGTACTACTTTTAGTCATCAGTCCTCATTGCCCATACCCCCTCACCACACCCTTTCTCATCACTTCAGCAATAGTTATCTCACTAATATGGCTCTTATTTCGTTCTCCCAGAGAGCAGGCTTTTACTAACTGGGCATGGACAATGGCTGGTATCCTTTATATCGGCTGGATGCTCAGCTACTGGGTTGAACTCAGAAATCTTGAGTCCGGCAAAGCACTGGTCTTTTGGGCTATGTTCACCACATTTGCCAACGATACCGGCGCTTTTCTTGTGGGCAGAGCCTGGGGCAGACACGCCCTGGCCCCATCCATAAGCGCAGGTAAAACCTGGGAGGGAGCTATAGGCGGACTGGTTGCCAGTGTTGCAGCTTCCCTCATTATCAGTCTAATCTTTCCACTACCCTTCAACTACTGGCAGGTTGCCCTATTAGGCTGCGCTATCAGCCTGTTCGCTCAGTTTGGAGACTTGGTCGAATCGCTGATTAAGCGCAACACCGGTGTCAAGGATGCGGGCAAGCTTATGCCGGGACATGGCGGTATCCTGGACCGACTTGACAGTCTCATATTTACTGGAGTTGTAGTATACTATTGTGTGGTATTGGCTACACTATGAGCAAAACTATTAAAAAACTGGCTGTCCTGGGCTCAACAGGCTCAATAGGTCAGCAAACTCTGGACATAATAAAGGACTTCCCTGACAAATTCAGGATAGTAGGATTAGCCGGCGGTAAAAACACGAGCTTACTTGCCAGGCAAATCAGCCAATTTCAACCCGAACTCGCATATTCGCCGCTTAAGTTCAACCTGCCTGATAAAACAAGATTTTCGTCGATGGAAGAGATGGCTACTCATCCTGATGTCGACATCGTTATCGTAGCCACTTCAGGCAAAACTGGTCTGGCTCCAACACTAGCAGCTATAAAATCTGGAAAAAAAATAGCTCTGGCCAACAAAGAGGTATTAGTCATGGCAGGTGAAATTATTATGGCAGAAGCCAAACGCCACCAATCACAAATTATGCCTGTTGACAGCGAACACAGCGCTATATGGCAATGCCTGAATGGAGAGAAAACTGAGATAGCCCGAATTATCCTGACAGCTTCCGGGGGACCTTTCTACCATCGTTCACCCAAACAGTTAGCTAGTGTCACTGTTGAGGAAGCTCTGCAACATCCCACATGGAAAATGGGGAGGAAAGTGACCATCGACTCGGCGACTCTACTCAACAAGGGACTGGAGGTAATCGAAGCTCACTGGCTTTTCTCCATGCCCTTTGACAAAATAGAAATCGTAATCCACCCTCAGAGCATCATTCATTCCCTGGTAGAATTTACCGACGGCTCGCTAAAGGCACAATTGAGCATCCCCGACATGCGCTTTCCTATCCAATACGCTTTATCTTATCCCGGGCGATTGGCTAATCCCGATCTACCTCGTATCAACATGGGCCGACTGAATGCGCTGACCTTTGAAACGATAGACTACTCTATGTTCCCGTGCTTACAGCTGGCACTGGACGCTGGTAGAAGGGGTGGAACTTACCCTGCTGTGCTTTGTGCCGCCGATGAGATAGCTGTCGAACTCTTCCTCGAAGGACATATTAGTTTTACTGGAATAGCCGAAATAATAGCCGAGACTATCAGCTTACACCAGGGCATAACCAACCCCACTCTGGATGAAATTCTAGCTGCTGATGACTGGGCAAGAGATACCGCACTCAAATTCACCAGAAAGGCAAAGCTATGTTTGAAACAATAGCCCTTACAATTGTCAGTTTTATAGGCATATTAATATTACTTGTCTTCGCCCACGAGTTTGGCCATTTTATCACAGCTAAACTCTCCCGAGTAAAGGTGGAGGAATTTGGCATCGGTTTCCCACCCAGGATTGTCAGTTTCAAGCGAGGCGAGACAACGTATTCGCTAAACGCCATACCCCTCGGTGGCTTTACCAAAATGCTGGGGGAAGAAGACCCAACGCTGCCCGGTAGCCTGGCCAGCAAGAGCATCCCCATACGAGTCCTCGTTCTTAGCGCTGGCTCTTTGATGAATATTCTGCTCCCCATATTGCTGTTTTCAATCAGTTTTATGATTCCCCATGACATGCTCTCAGAAAAGGTACAGGTGGAAGAAGTGGCCTCAGGCTCTCCAGCTCAGATTGCTGGTATTGAGCCGGGAGATACAATCCTGGCAATAAACGACCGCACGATTAATAACCGTGGAGACGTTGGCTATATAATCCAGCTCAATCTCGGCTCAGAGGTACATTTCTTGCTTGATAGAGGCGAACTCGGTCAACAGGAAGTAACTCTAAAGCCAAGGTGGAATCCGCCAGAAGGGCAGGGAGCCACCGGTATCTCCATCGTCGGAGTAGACAGCACCATAATCCGTGAATCCTATCCCATCTGGAAAGCAGTGCCTTCGAGCGTAACTCACTGCTGGGAAATCCTTGTCTTATTCAAAAATGAAGTAGTAGGCTGGTTCATCAGAGGAGCAGCGCCTCAACTAACCGGCCCAATAGGTATTGCTACACTGACCGGCGAGATGGCTAAAGCTGGCCTGAGTCCCCTTCTCGAATTTGCCGCTCTAATCAGCATAAACTTAGCCATAATTAACCTGCTCCCCTTCCCTGGTCTCGATGGGGGCAGACTCATCTTTGTAGCTTTAGAATGGGTCAGGAGAGGAAAAAGGATTTCACCAAAAAAGGAGGGGCTTGTCCACCTGATCGGTTTTATAGTGCTGATACTTTTAATTATGGTAATAAGTTACTATGACATCGCAAACATTATTCATGGAGAAAACGTGTTCCCTTGATAATCCGAAGACGCTCCAAATCCATAAAAGTTGGAACAGCAACCATAGGCGGCGATGCGCCTATTGTAGTTCAGTCCATGACCAAAACCGATACCAGAGACATACGAGCTACCATAAATCAAATTAAGGAAATAACCGATTATGGTTGTGAGATAGTCCGAGTTGCTGTCCCCGACTCCGAAGCTGCACGAGCCATTACAACTATCAAAGAGAACATCTCCATTCCCATCATCGCCGACATTCATTTCGACTATCGACTTGCCCTTGAGGCTTTGAAATCCGGCGCCGACGGCCTGCGCCTGAACCCGGGTAATATCCGTGACCCTGAGCAAGTTGCCAGAGTAGTTCTGGCAGCCAGAGAAAGACAGACGCCAATCCGCATCGGCATCAATGCCGGAAGCTTGCCGCCATCTTCGAAACCATGCACATCTATATCCGAGCATATGGTTAATGCGGCGTTAGAGCAAATTGAATTGCTGGAAAGTTTAGACTTCGATTTGATTAAAGTCTCGCTTAAAGCCTTCGACGTACCCACAACCATAGAAGCCTACAGAATGATAGCCTCAAAAACATCGTACCCATTGCATTTAGGCATAACCGAGGCAGGACTTTTCAGAGCAGGTGCTGTCCGCAGCGCTGTGGGCATCGGTATACTCCTTTATGAAGGTATAGGTGACACCATTCGTGTATCCCTTAGTGCCCATCCCTGCGAGGAGGTGACCACCGCTTACGAAATTCTGAAAAGCCTTGACCTGCGCCAGCATGGTCCCATTTTGATAAGCTGCCCTTCTTGCGGTCGAGCTGAAGTCGATATCATCAGCCTTGCCGAATCGGTAGATAAAAACCTCAAAGAGATAAGCAAACCCATCAAGGTTGCCGTCATGGGCTGTATTGTCAATGGTCCAGGTGAAGCAAAAGACGCTGACGTTGGTATCGCTTGCGGCAAAGGCAAAGGTGCCATCTTCAAAAAAGGCAAAGTGGTGAGAACCGTGGCTGAAAAAGACTTCTTGGACGCACTGATGACAGAGGTAAAAAATCTTTTAACCTGACCTGAATGGCATACAGTCTAAGACCATGATAGAAACACAAAGAAAACCCATAAGGAGAATCAAGTGGAATATCCCATAACTGTCGCTGTAAGCCATCAAGAGAAACTTTCCCGGCTGACTACTTTCTTCCGAACCTTTATGGTTATACCTCATTTTATTGCTCTCTGGGCTCTTGGCATAGCTGCCAGCGTTGTCATTTTTATCGCTTGGTGGGCCATTCTATTCACCAGCAGATATCCTGAATGGGCTTTTGACTTCATCGCTGGCTATGTTCGCTGGTACACTAGAGTAAGCGGCTATTATATGCTCCTGACTGACAAATACCCACCCTTTAGTATAGAATAAACAGCAATATTAACCCCCCTGATAAAAAACGGGTTTAAAGGATGAAAACATGCGATTCTCCAGGCTTTTCGGCAAGACACTGAAAGAAATACCATCAGAAGCTGATACTTTAAGCCATCAGCTGTTGATTAGAACCGGGATGATTCAGCAGCTAGCTGCCGGTGTCTATTCTTATCTACCACTCGGCTGGCGTGTGCTCAGGAAAATCGAGCAAATAATCAGAGAGGAAATGGACAGAGCCGGCGGGCAGGAATTGATGTTGCCTACACTTCAACCCTTCGAGCTATGGCAGGAAACAGGAAGATATCCCTCTTTCGGCAAAACACTGTTCACCGTTACTGACCGACGGGAGCACACGTTGGTCTTAGGCCCTACTCACGAAGAGATTATAACCGACCTTGTTCGACGCTATGTGCAAAGCTACCGCGACATGCCCCTTCTACTCTACCAAATCCAGAATAAATTCCGCGATGAGCCTAGACCTCGGGGCGGTTTACTACGTGTCCGTGAGTTCATAATGAAAGACCTCTACAGCTTTCATACCGACGAGGCAGACTTGGACCGCTGCTATCAGGTAATGATACAAGCCTACAAGAATGTTTACTCCCGTTGCGGCTTACCATCAGTGATTGTAGAGGCTGACAGCGGCGCCATAGGTGGCAAAGAGTCCCACGAGTTCATGCTCGTCACTGAGACCGGTGAGGATGAAATCATCTACTGCTCAAACTGCGGCTATGCTGCAAATATAGAAAAGGCTCGTAGCGTCAAACCACAACCGGAGACGAAAACCCCCTTGCCAGTTGAGGAAATATCAACACCAAATATAAAAACTATCGAGGAGGTAGCTAATTTCGTTGGCGTGACAGCAAGCCAAACTCTAAAAGCTGTCTTTTATTCAGCCGATGACGATATCGTCTTTGTAGTTATTAGAGGGGACATCGACGTCAACGAGACAAAACTCAAGAATTTACTGAAATGCTCAGAGCTGCACCTGGCTACGGAAGCTGAAACTAAGGCAGCCGGATTAGTAGCCGGCTCAGCTTCGCCAATCGGCATAAAAGGAATTAAAATCGTAGCCGATGACTCAATAAACTCAGGGGCAAATTTCGTTGCTGGAGCCAATAAGCCAGACACCCACCTTAAAAACGTGAACTACCCTCGTGATTTCAAAATTGACCTCATAGCTGATATCGCCATAGCTCACCCCGGAGATGGTTGCCCGCAATGCAACGGCAAACTCCAGTCCAGCCATGGAATCGAGGTGGGCCACGTCTTCAAACTGGGTATTTTCTACAGCGAGAAGATGGGAGCCTCTTTCCTTGACCAGAACGGCGTATCACACCCAATCATTATGGGCACCTACGGCATCGGGTTAGGCAGACTGCTGGCAGCGGCAGTGGAGCAAAATCACGACGATAAAGGCATCATCTGGCCGGCAGCAATTGCTCCTTACCATGTCTACCTCTGTCCGCTTCGTTTAGAAAATCCTGACATTGCTGAAACCGCCGAGAAACTCTATCAAGATTTAACCAGTGAAAAAGTAGAAGTACTCTTCGATGACCGGAATGATTCCCCGGGGGTTAAATTTAATGATGCTGACCTTCTAGGTATACCCCTCCGCTTAACCATAAGCCCTCGCACACTGGAAAGCCAGAGCATAGAGGTGAAATGGCGCCAGGAAAAGCAAACCCAGCTGTTACCCCTCAAAGGAATAACCAACGAGATAAAAATATTAGTTCAAGAAGCCACGCAGAGCCGTTGACATTCTCTCTGATTATTTGATAGCATATCATCAAACTGAATAGGATAGCTAAGGTGCCCTCGGGTGACCGGGGGCTTAATTGGAGTGCAAGCCGGTGTAATCCCGGCACAGTCCCGCCTACTGTAAAAGTCAGAACGCCGACCTTCTAGCCTAATCTGCTTCCGCGGAGTAAGGGAGCGGGGTTTATTTTTTATTCGATAAAGAATCCCCCTTGCCCACGCAAGCAAGGGGTTTTTTATTAGCCAAAAGGAGGTAGGAATGAAAAGTTACATCGTATGTTTTTTAGCTTTGGTCGGATTAGTTTTCTTATTTTCTTGTGCTTGTCCACCACCACCCACAGAAAGTTTGCCTCCCCCCACACCAACCGAGACAGAACCTCCGGAAGAGGCTAAACCAGAGGCAGAAGAAATACCAGACTTCCCGTTAACCGTTACAGACGACCTGGGAAGAAAAGTAAAAATCGATAAGCTACCGCAGCGAATCGTCTCGCTTGCTCCAAGCAATACTGAGATAATTTACGCCTTGGGACTTGAAGATAAAATTGTAGGCACTACCGACTATTGTGACTACCCCGAGGCAGCCAAATCCAAGCCACGGATATCCGGATACACTGCGCCCAACCTGGAAAAGGTGGTTTCGGTCCAGCCAGACCTCATTATCGCCGAAGCAATCCATGAGAAAACGGTGCTTCCTGCCCTGGAAAAACTGGGGCTTACTGTAATAGTTACATCAGCAACATCGATAGACACTGTGCTGTATGACATCACTCTTATAGGACAAATTAACGGCAAGAGCAGGGCAGCAGCTAATTTGGTTGCTAATTTAACCCGAAGAATAGAATCAGTGACCTCAAAAACAGCAGGTCTAACCACAGAGCAACGGGTTAGAGCCCTGCATGTCGTGTGGCATGATCCAATCTGGACAATGGGAGGCAAAACATTCACCAATGACCTCATCTGGAAAGCCGGAGGCATCAACATCTTCGCTGATGACTTCGAGAAATCACGAGTTGTCTCCCTGGAGGCAGTGATTGCTAAGAACCCACAAGTAATCATTGTCAGCGGCATGGGTACCACCGGTGACCTCATATACAACTCCATAACAAGAGAGCAGAGACTCCAGAGCGTCGACGCAGTAATGAACAACCATGTCTACAAAATAAGCGATGCCAATATCATTGAGCGCCCTGGACCGAGAATAGTAGACGGCCTTGAGGAGGTGGCAAAACTGATTCACCCTGAAATATTCGGCACATCTAGATGAAACTATACATTGGTTAATAAATAGGGATTTAAAACCAGGAGGCAACATGAAAATAAAACGAGGCTTCGTCATTCGTCTTTTGCTTACGTCCACAATTGTAACAAGCATGGCATTTTCCACCAATCCGGCTGGAGCCTCGGCAGAATCAAATGCCTTGAAGTGGGCACAGATATATACGCCAGGCGCAGTACCCGATATAAATGACATAGTTACCCCTTGCGAGGTCAACCAGATTGCCCTCGGTCCAGATGGCAAGACCTTCTACGCAGTGGATATTCCCCATGCGAACAACATTACAGGCAGCAAGGCTCTATATAAGTCAACTGACAGCGGTATATCATGGAGCGACAGGTTCAGCCAATATCTCTACCAGGCAATGACACCAGCCGAGCGAGTTAACTTCCGTGTATGGTCTGTGGCTATAGCCACAGACGATGCTAATTTCGTGGCGGTAGTCACAAATGGTAGCACCAGTAACCTGCCACGAAATGTCTGGCTGTCGAATGATGGTGGCTCCAACTGGCAAAACACTAATTGCCCTGCATCTGACAATATCAGCACAATCGGCGTCTCTATGAATTATGATAGCCGTGATATTGCTGTCGGTACCAGAACCGGTGGCGGTGGTGGCAACATCTGGATATTAAAATCAGCTGGCCCTGGCAACAACTGGTTACCTCAAGGCTTTGTCGGAGACATTATGGCGCTGGAATTCTCACCCAATTACAAAAGTGATCCCACTATAGCTGTCGTCTACTCTGATGCTTCTGGAAGTTACCTCAACTACGGCATTCACGACCTGGCTAACAACACCACTGATTGGACTACGATCTACGGTGGCTCTCCACCTGAAGTTACTACTGGAAATGCTGGCACTTCACCCAGAGCGAATCAGATTATAACCGCTGATCTAGAGTTAACCAGTGATTTTTTAGGTCAAGCCCCGGTATTACGCCGCTGCTACATCAGCATCGACGCCCCAACACCCACCTCAGGCATCTATCGTTTCGATAATACCGTCAGCTACTGGCTAATGCCGACAACGGCAACCAGGAGAATTTCAAGCATTGCATACCACGGTACCTATACCTCAGGCAAATTGCTAGCTGGTGAGGTTCTCGGCAACCCATGCTCAGCTACAGTGATGACCTGGTTCACCGATTCACCCACCACCTGCCCCATCCCCTGTTGGTATCCAGCCATGAAGCTACCAACCGGAGCCGCCGGCATTGATAATTGCGCCGGCTCAGGATACGGTAACGCTCAAGTTGCCTGGTCGCCCGATGGTTCGACTGCCTATGTTGGCACAGCTAGCAGTACAGACTTGGTAGCAGGCGTCAATTGGCCAATCCCTTATCTAAGCGGCGAAGACCTTGACGAATCTGCGTTCTCGCTAAGTCGCAACAACGGTGAGACTTGGAACCAGCTTGCCTTGATTGACACGAGAATCAGCCAGTTTATCGACATCGCTCCAGCCCCAGATTGTACAACTGTCTACCTAGCTTCGGTCTCCGACAATATCAGCTGTTCTGGATTCGACAGTGTCTGGCGCAGCCAGAGTTCACCCATCGGCTCGAACTGGGAACGGGTCCTATGTCAGACTACCACCGACCAAGATTGTGCTACAGGTCAAACAGACATTGCTATTCTCAGACTGGCAGGCGATAGCGCTGATGGGCAAGTTGTTTTCTGGGCAGTTGTAGGGACACGAAAGGTAATGTGGTCACCAGATTTCGGCGATTACTGGGCTGACATAAATCCAGGTCTTACATCTCAAGATATGGCTGCCGAAGACAGTGAAACACTATATATTCTCAGCAGCGATGACCATGTGCAAAAGTTTACCTCTAGTGGAGCAGGTTGGGTATGTCAAGCTATCACTTCAACCGGACTCGTTTCGGGGTACAGCATCGCTACCGCCTATACCGGATTGACACCAGACAATGATAAGGGGTATATCATTGTTGGTGGTACAGGAACCGGTCTGTATGATGTAGCTTACTCAACAGATGGTGGCACTACCTTCACACCTATCACCACACAGCTACCCACCCGTGACAACACTATGGTAGTCGCTCATTCTGGCTATAAAAGCAACGGCGAGGTCTTCGCAATCAACTCGGGGGGGATGTATGAATGGTCAATCTACTATGGTGGAGCTACCTGGTCCTGGCCTCTTCCCGAAATAGGCAGGTGGTCAACACAGTGGGGAGGACCAACCTGGCCAACCCCAGTCACCGGACTAACCATATCGAGAAACGGCAGCTTCTACCTCTCTGATGCCTGGGGCGCATATGTAAGGTGGGCATGGGCTGGTGCAGGTCTTGACCCCACTGTTAGCTTCGGTACAAATCCCACTACAAGACTTAGAATTTGCGGTGGCTTGATAACTGGTGACCCGATAACAGTCTGGCTTATCGACCAACACCCCTATAATCCCCCGCAAGGAGGTGCCTGGCGCTATGTGGACACTCTAGCCTGGAATGGCCCCATTCCCACCTCACCAATAAGCGATGCCACAGTGCCGTATGACCCTGTGAGTGGCAGAGCTGGTGAGATAAATCTCACATGGCAATCAGCATCATTGTCAAGAGGTTATCAAATCCAGATAGCCAAGGACGAAGACTTTACTTTAGAGGTAGCCAACATTGGTGAAGGCTGGCTTGGCCCCTTTTACACCCCACCTGATTTGGATGCTCCAGCCTTGATTATACCACCTGGTGGGGGCACAATAACTGACGTTAATGGAAATACATGGGCAGTGCCCCCTCTCGAAGCTAATCACTCCTATTATTGGAGAGTCATCGTCAGAGATGTAGCTACAGGCGACTCTATCCAAAGCCCCTGGTCATGGCGAGAAATCTTCACCGTTGAGACGGGCCTACCAGTAACCACCCCTTACTACGGTCCGCAGTTGCTGTCACCAGCTAATGGTTGCCTTGGCTGCCCAACCGATTCGACATCATTCTCTTGGTCGCCATTCCAAGGAACACAAAAGTACAAATTCGTTCTAGCAAAGAATGCGGCGATGACGGATATCGTAGTCGAGACAGAGTCGTCCACCACCAGCTATGGCTACGCGGGTACACTAGACGACGACACCACCTATTTCTGGCGAATTATGGCAGTTGAACCGGTACCCAGCGAATGGAGCGCTACCTTTTGCTTCCAGACCATAGCCGCAACACCACCAATACCACAAGCACAACGAACAGCTAGTGTCTGGATATGGTTCATAATCGCTATTGGCATGATACTAGATATTAGCTTGCTTATACTCGTTATTCGACGGCTTTCAAGACAGAACAACCAAGCCAGCTAAGAAAAACGGCCTACAGATTACCGAAAGGGAACCCAGTGAACAGATCTCTATCGATTCTGTACTAAAAGAGCGACTTCACCGGAGTACATAGAGGAGAACTAAGACTCTTCTGGCTTAATACGCCGCTGAAACCAGGCAGCGATGAATATCAAGACACCACCCATGATAATAGAGGCTAAAATCTTTACCACCTCTGGTATGTCCATAGTCAGGAAGAAGGTAAAGGTAAAAACTCCTGCGATACAAGCAAGTATATAACTCACTAGATGAGCTTTCACAGGTTTTCTTGTGGCCGCTCGCCAAATCAACCAGCCGATAAAAGCTAAAGACCCAATAACAGCTACAGCCCCCATGCTCACCAACCCCTCTCATCAAAATATTTTCCGAATAGAGCGAACATAGCCGTTGTCAGAGCTAAGCAAGCTAGCTTTCCTGGCTCAGAGAGATATTTAATATACTCCGCCGCCAGATAGCCAACTCCTGAAACACAAAGTAGAATTCCAAAACCATACAGAATGTAGATTCTCATAATTTTAAAACCAAACTATCTAGCTGGCTCAGGTACAGGCACAGAAAGAGGTGGTACCTTTTCAGGATACACAGCCGCCTCCGGATAATAGTTCAAGATTATCTTGCGTTCCATTTCCCCAAGCCTGATTCGCACGGTGTATTCTCTGTATTCTCCAACCACAGGACTTGACTCTCCAAAATCTTCAGCTCGCAATGTCCAATCAATTACTGCCTTCTTGAAGGGCGCCGCTGAGATTTCTGTTTTATCCAGCAGCACAATAACTTGCTGGCCACCCCTCCAAACTGAAACATCTACATTAGCCGAATAGGCTGAAAAATTTCTGTTGTCAATCTCATACCGGAAAGGGATTGGCTCCCCCCACCTTGCCCCCAAGCTATAACCCTCATAGCTATCCTTCACCCAGCGCTGCTGCCAATAATCAGGTCCTATTACTTGTTGATGCTCCTGAGTGGTGATATATATCGTGTCATAAACGCCCAGATACCCATCCACTACAAATATAGCCAAAATCCCGGCGAAGCAGACTAGAGCCAGATATAGATAAAGAATCGACCTATTCTTTGCTGCCAAATTTCACCAACTTCAAGGATAAATATAACCTTGCCCGGTGAAGCTCTCTAGTGCCCTCTTTTGGCATTCTTCATAAAGAAATACAATCGAGTGCCAAAAGCAATGACAACGACTGCGATAATTATGAACGCCCATAGCGGCATAATTCCAATTTTAACCAGTGTCGGCGTAGTCCAACCGCTATCATTACCGGCGCCATCTACGGCTTTAATCCGCCAGTAGTATTTTCCCCGCGCCAAAGCTTCATCTTCAGTCACGGCATACTTAGCCTCAACCAGGTCTTCTTTACTCAACACCGTAGTTGCAAATTCCGATTCATCAGATACCTGCAGACTATAGTAAACACCGCTGGGGTCAGAAGCATCGGCCCATTTAAAGGTAGGAGCAGCACTATCAAAAAAGCCCACTCTACTTCCATCCTTTGGCGTTATAATCTGCGGCAATGACGGTGCAGTTGTTTCCATAGTGAAAACACCAGAGGCTGATGCACCACCGGCATCAGTAGCGACTATATTATGCTTACCACCTGGACTTTTAGGAGCTTCAAAACTCGCCTGAAAGTTTCCTTTAGCATCAGAGACCACGTTGGCAGCCACAGCGACATTATCATATTTAATAGTCAGTTCCTTGTCTGCACCAAAACCAGTCCCGTTGACAGTAATATCACAACCTACGTAGCCCTCAGTAGGCTCCATGACCATCTTAGATAAAATATTCAGCTTAGCATCAGTAACATCAGTGGCAGTAGTCGAACCACTATAAGCATCTACAAAACGGCTGCCTCCAGCACTTGCAGGTATAACCAAAGAAGTGGTCCAGCAACCTTCACTATTAGCTGTTATATCACTCTTGGCAACACTACCATCAATCGTAACCGTTATACCGCTTTCACTGCTGCCAAAACCACAGCCCTCTATAGTAACACTATCACCTACATACCCCGATTCTGGCTTAATTTTCATAGCAGAGGCGACAAAAAAGGTTAAATCGGGAACATCACCGGCCTCGGTAGAAGCACCCGAAGCATCTATTGTGTGAGTACCCTTAACAGAGCTGGGAATAGCAAGGGTAGTGTTCCATGAACCTTTGCTGTCAGCAGTGATTCCAGTCTTTGCATCCTTCCCATCATAGATAACCCGAATACCACCTTCGTCCTTGCCAAAGCCATTACCGGTAACAGCAACAGAAGTACCAACTCCGCCAGACACTGGGCTGATAGTGATTTTAGGACTGACTGTTAATGTTACATCGGGAACATCGCCCGCTTGAGTAGTGCTTCCCGATGCATCGATTGTATGACTACCTTCAACAGAGTTGGGCAAGGAAAAGGTGGCACTCCACGAACCTTTATCACTGGCAGTAATTCCTGTCTTCATATCTGTGCCATCATAGGTGACCTTAATGCTGCTTTCGCTGGCAGCGAAACCCTTGCCTGAAACAGTGACGGAATCGCCGACAACCCCCGAGTTAGGCTCAACACTTATCGAAGGCAGAACAGAGAATTGGGCGGACAAGACCTGGGTGCCAATCGGATTTTCTATCGCAACGGTATGGTCCCCACCGGGAGTATCAGGCACATTAAAGGTAACACTACCCCCTCCAGGCAGGGTGCCTTGCTTAATCTCAACTCCATCCCACCTGATGGAATATGACCCGCTATCCAGTGCAGATATAGTGACCGTAGTCCCAACGACACCCGCCGATGTACTCATCCCGGCAGCCCGGACAGGCGGCACAAAACAGAGGACCAGGAGCAGGGTCAGACATAGAGCCAGAGCAGAAACTTTAATTTTCACGCTTATTCTCCCCCCTTCCTTCAAATATTCACACCTTATTATAGCGCAAACTCAAGCAAAAATTTCGCTTTTCAGAGAAATTTTTGAACAATTCTGCCCGGACAAGTCAGTCCCTCAGCGTAGCTCTCAAATCGCGCTGCAATTTATCAAGAATTTGCTGCTGGACATTGTCGACCTCGTTATCGGTCAATGTGTGCGTAGATGATTGATAGACAATTCTGAAGGCAAGAGATTTCTTGCCAGCCGGAACCTGTTCGCCCCCATAAAGATCAAAAAGAGACACTGAATCCACAAGAGGAAAGTCCTGAATTATATTGCAAATCTGCTGATAGGTTAACTTCTCGTCAACCAAAAGCGCAATATCCCTGCTCGTGCTTGGATATCGGGGTATCGGTTGATACTTTTTTAGAGCAGTTGCAAAAGATGCCAATCCATCCAGGTCGATTTCAATAAAATAGGCAGTCTCAGAAAGTTCAAAAGCTTCTAACACCTTAGGATGCAGTTCTCCGACCACACCTAACATGTCATCACCAATAACGACACTGGCGCTTCTCCCCGGGCACATGCTTTCGTCTTCATTCTGCTCAAACCTCGCAACAACTCCCAATCGAGACAGAATAGACTCCACTACACCCTTGGCAACAAAAAAATCGATTGACTCCTCCCTGCCCCCCCAGAACAAACCATTCTTCGAACCACTGAGTACAGCACAAAGCATCTCCTTCTCCTGAGGCAAATCCCTCTCCCGGGGTAAGAAAACCTTCCCCATCTCAAAAAGCCTTATGGCGCCTTCTTGATGCCTGATATTTCGAGCCAGAACTGATAGGACGCCAGCCCGCAGACTGGTGCGGAGATATTCCTGCTCTCTGGACATTGGATTAGCCACTTTCATCGGAGTCTGACCTGTCAGTTGAAGATGTGGTGAAAGCCTGATTAGCATCTCCATACTGGTCAAGGAATAAGTAAGCACCTCATGGAAACCACAGCTTATAAGGATACTACGCACCTGCTGCCTGAGCGACAACATCGGCGTTGGCTCATGTTTCGGCAATTGTGAACTCAGCATGGTGGTAGGAATCTTATCATAGCCGATAATACGAGCCACCTCTTCAACTATATCGGCAGCACAACTAATATCTGTGCGCCACCAGGGGATATCCACCTGAATTTTTGAACTTGATTTGGTTTGTCGACAATCAAACCCTAATAGCTCCAGATTCCTGGATATTTCACCAGCTTCCATTTCCACACCAAGAAACCGTTTAGTGTCAGCAACAGGCAAAATTACAGGCTCCCTCTGCTGTTTGCCGGGATAAACATCAATAATTCCCTTTGTCACCTTGCCCCCAGCCAGTTCCGCCATTAATTGAGTGGCTCGCTCTAAGGCTACCAGTGGTAAGTCTCGGCTAAGCCCCTTCTCAAATCGTAGCGAAGCTTCACTGCCTAAACGAAGACCAAGGCCCCCTCGATGAATAACCGCCTGATTGAAATTTGCCGATTCTATCAGAACATTGGTAGTACTATTCGTAACTTCCGCATCCCCTCCTCCCATAATACCGGCAATAGCAATGGCACGCTCTTTGTCGGCAATAACGAGTACATCCGGGTTGAGTTTACGTTCCACTCCATCCAGAGTAGTTATAATCTCACCACTCCCTGCCCTACGTACAATAACCTGTTTCCCGCGTATCTCATTGTAGTCAAAGGCATGAAGTGGCTGCCCATATTCCAGCATCACATAATTTGTAACGTCAACGATATTATTAATAGGCCGCATGCCGCAAGCCGACAGGCGCCGTTGTAACCACTCAGGCGATGCGCCGATTTTAATCCCGGTCAGAAGACTGGCACAGTATCTCGGACACAGGTCCGGCTCTACAATCTCCACAGCAGCATAGGAATCTATCGGTTTTTCCGACTCTTCGTAACTAATCTCAGGTATATGCATTTTACTCCCGGTAAGAGCCGCTATCTCCCTGGCAACGCCAATTATCGATAAACAGTCAGGTCGGTTTGGTGTTATGTCCAGGTCAAGAATCGTATCACCAAGATACTCCGACAGCGGAGTGCCAATCGTAGCCTCCGGAGATAGAACCATGATACCTTCGTGGCTATCAGAAATTCCCAATTCCTTTTCAGCGCAAACCATCCCCTCAGAAACAACGCCGCGAATCTTGGCCGGTTTCAATTGCACCTTTTCACCGCTGTGACCATCTATGAGATGAGCTCCCACACATGCAAAAGCCACCTTATCACTCACTTTGACATTCGGTGCGCCGCATACCACGGTGGGACGTTGCTTCCCTATATCAACGGTCACTAACCTCAAACGGTCGGCATTTGGATGAGCATTAACCTCAACTATTTTGCCAACCCATATATCATTCCAGCCTTCGCCGATGACCTCCACTCCACCAACCTCCAGCCCAGCCATAGTCAACCGTTCGCACAGTTCTTCAATCGACACAGATAAGTCGACATATTCTTTTAGCCAGCAAACTGAGACTTTCATTATTAAATAAGCTCCGGGATTTGAAACAACAGGTTCAGAATTGTCTCAGAAACCTGAGGTCATTACCATAAAAGAGACGAATATCATCTATACCATACCGAAGTATCGGAATACGCTCTACTCCCATACCAAAGGCGAAACCTGAATAAACTTCAGGGTCAATGTCAACACGGCGGAGAACTTCAGGATGCACCATGCCCGCACCTAAAACCTCAATCCAGCCGCTATTTCCACACAGCCGGCATCCGGCACCACGGCACGCCATACAATCGATAGCCACCTCAACGCCAGGCTCTACAAACGGGAAGTAGTCACAACGAAAACGACATTTCCTATCCTCGCCAAAAAGTCGGCGAGCAAATTCAAAAAGAGTACCCTTTAAGTCAGCCAGAGTTATGTTCTTATCAACCGCCAGTCCCTCGACTTGATAAAACATCCATTCATGTGTGGCATCTGTGGCTTCATATCTGTAGACTCGCCCCGGCGCTATTATTCTTATCGGTGGGCGTGATTTCTCCATGACTCTTATCTGCACTGGAGAGGTGTGAGTTCTCAAAAGCATAGGTCTACCACCGGTTTCAGTCTCAAAGTCCACCCACAATGTAGCAAACATGTCCCGCGCTGGGTGGTCTGCTGGCATGTTGAGAGCCTCGAAATTATAATAATCCCACTCTACCTCCGGTCCCTCCACGACTTGAAAACCCATACTGCCAAAAATACCACAAATCTCTTCAAGCATTTGAGTTGTTGGATGAAGGCGACCGAGGGGAACCTGTTGACCGGGCAAAGTTATATCTAAGGTTTCACGTGGCTGAGAAAGAGCCTGACTCTGTTCTAAATCGCCTTTCTTATCAGTAAAAGCAGCTTCGAGAATATTCTTAAGCTCATTGGCTCGAGCCCCGATTGCGCGCCGCTCTTCCAACGGCAAAGCTGCCAGCGAGCGCAGAATCTGAATTAAGCTACCTTTCCTGCCTAAATAGCGAATCCGCCACGCTTCAAGATCGTTGACATCAGTGATTTTACCTAGCTCATCAGAAGCCTTAGAGGCAAGCTCTTCAACCTGATTTAGCATCATTCGCACTATATGAGGGGAACTTTAGCTCTTAAGTTTGCCTGAAGCTAGCGCCAGTAACTTAGAGAAGCTGGATGGATCGTTCACTGCCATTTCTGCCAATGCCTTGCGGTTTATCTCCACATCGGCTTTTCCTAACCCATCCATAAATTGACTATAAGAAAGCCCCCCGGCACGGGCAGCAGCATTTATCCTGACAATCCACAACCGCCTCATATCACCCTTACGCTCACGGCGATGCCGATAGGCATAAGATAGAGCATGAAGCATAGACTCATGGGCACGCCGAAACAGAGAATGCCTAGTAGCCTTATGCCCTTTTGTTAACTTCAGTACCTTTTTATGTCTTCGATGAGTGACTATTCCGCCTTTAACTCGTGGCAATCACTTCCTCCTAATCTATTTCAAGCCGTAGGGCAGTAATCTCTTTAGCCTGGCCTTATCAGCGGGTTGAACCGGAATCATCTCATCATAAAGTCGCTTGGCCCTGGTCGGCTTCTTACGCCTTAGATGGCTCTTGCCAACTTTAACGCGCATAATCTTGCCGCTGCCAGTTATGTGTAGGCGGCTCTTAGCTCCTTTATGGGTCTTAAGTTTCGGCATTTATACCTTCTCCTCTACGGCTGGTTTCTTAATCTGTTTGGTCGAAATCGGCGTGAGCACCAGGCTCATAAAACGCTCCGCCGAAGATGGTGCACCATCAAATACCGCTATGTCTTTCAAATCATCCGCCGCTTTTCTTAATAGCTTCAAACCTAGTTCCGGATGTGTAATCTCGCGCCCTCGAAAAACCACAAATAACTTTACCTTGTCACCATCCTCCAACAATTTCCTCGCTATCTTAACCTTGGTATCGAGGTCATGCTCCTTCATCCTGGGTCTGATTCTGATTTCTTTGAGCACGATGCCTCTCTGACTCTTTCGTGCTTTACGCTCCTTTTTGGTCTGCTCATATCTAAACCTGCCATAGTCAAGAATCCGACATACAGGAGGAACTGAATTTGACGCCACCTCAACGAGGTCTAGACTCCGCTCACTAGCGACCTGCAACGCCTTCTCAATGGGGAATACCCCAAGCTGTGCTCCTGCCTCCCCTATAAGCCGAACCTCCCTAGCTCTAATCTGTCGATTAACGCGTAGTTCCTTGACTATGTCTTTCCTCACCTCCTTACACGAGGTAAACCATCGGGCAGAAATATATCATATTCGCAAGAGGAAATCAAAGTTTATCCGGGGCTTTAGTCGCAATAATGGGTTTTACCCTATCCATAAACTGAGAAACCGACAGCAAGCCCAGGTCTTCTCCATTTCTCAGGCGCAGAGAAACTTGAGAGGCATCCATCTCCTTATCGCCGACAATAAACATATAAGGAACCTTCTCCAGTTGCGCCTCTCTTATCTTCAAGTTCATTCTCTCCGAGCGGTCATCAACCTGAACACGGATGTCACAAGCTCTGAGTTCATCCGCTACTTCATTTGCGTAGCCAAGATGACGGTCAGCTATAGGAATTATAACTACCTGAACCGGAGACAGCCACATCGGAAATGCACCGGCATAATGCTCAATAAGACAGGCCATAAAGCGCTCCATGCTACCCAAAACGGTTCGATGTACCATCACCACTTGATGCTCCATGCCATCCTCACCAATATAGTTAACATCGAAACGCTGCGGCAGATTAAAATCAACCTGAATAGTCGGCCCCTGCCATAACCGTCCCAAAGCATCTTTAAGTTTGACATCAATCTTGGGCCCATAAAAAACGCCCTCGCCCGGGTCTATCGCGTACTTCAACTCAAGATTTTCCAGAACCTTTCGCAATGCTTCCGTAGCATCTTCCCATACCTGTAGAGTACCAGCGTATTTCTCAGGCCGTGTAGACAGAAGAAGTTCATACTCACTAAATCCAAAGGTACTCATCATAAAGCGAGCCAGTTGCACCACCTCTGTTACTTCAGCCTCAAGCTGGCCAGGACGACAAAAAATATGGGCATCATCCTGGGTAAAGCCACGCACCCGTGCCAAGCCGTGCAATACCCCAGACCGCTCATAGCGATACACGGTACCCAACTCAGCATAACGAAGCGGTAGCTGCCTGTAGCTGCGTAATTGCGTCTTGTACATCAGTATGTGCCCGATACAATTCATCGGTTTAATGACATACTGCACCTCATCGATATCCATGGGCGAGTACATGCTATCCCGATAGAAGTCCCAGTGCCCGCTGGTCTCCCAGAGGACTACTTTTGAGATGTGCGGTGTGAACACAATATCATAGCCACGTTTTCTATGTTCTTGCCTCCAGAAGTCCTCGATAATCTGGCGTACTAAGCCACCCTTAGGATGCCAGTGAACCAGCCCTGCGCCAGCTTCTTCATGAAGGCTAAACAGGTCGAGCTCCTTGCCCAACTTCCTGTGGTCTCGCTTGGCAGCCTCAGCTAATCGAGTCAAATAACCTTCGAGCTCAATCTCGGTATCAAAAGCAACCCCGTAAATCCTCTGCAACATGGGACGCTTTTCGTCACCTCGCCAATATGCCCCGGCGATACTGGTAAGCTTAAAAGCCTTAATCTCGCCTGTGGAATCCACATGAGGACCACGGCACAAATCTACAAAAGAGCCCTGGCGATAAACCGACACCGTCTTGTCAGGAAGGTCATCAATTAATTCCAACTTATAAGGCTGTTCGGAAAACAACTTCCGTGCCTTCGTCTTGCTAACATCCTCTTTAACGAAAGGAAGATTGGCAGCAATAACTTCCCTCATTTTAGCTTCGATTGCCGCCAGGTCCTCCGGAACAAGAGCCCGGGGAAGTTCAAAATCATAGTAAAAACCATCCTCAACAGATGGGCCAATGCCAAATTTAGCCCCTGGAAAAAGTGACTGGACTGCCTCGGCCATCACATGGGCAGCCGAATGCCGCATCTTTTCCAATCTCGCCTCTTTTTCTTCCGTAGCCATCTCCAATATATACCTCAAGCCAAACAAAAAACTCGCGCCACCGCGAGCGAGAGGTTAACCATGGGTTAAACTTGCTCAGTAGCCAACTGGCACCGACAGGATGATATCCAAACAGTTTCCGCTCACTAATCTAGTCAGCTTTAACTATCGCATTTTATCAATGCTGCTACGTAGAGTCAAGCCGAATACCTCAGTTTAACCTCGGTTTAAATTGAATGAATTCAAAAACAGGTCTATAATAGTATGTCGCTTTTTATCTGGCTGTACTTCTACAGTCCAGTTGATTTTTGAATTTATAATACCAGCAGATCGGAGGCACTGATGAAAAAACAAGACGCCATCGAATTTGAATATATCTTCAATCCTCGAGCGGTTGCCTTAATAGGCGCATCTACCGATAATGGCTTTTTACATTCCTTAAAGGACCCGAAGATCAAGGACAAGCTGTATCTGGTAAACCCGAAATACACTGAGCTTGCCGGTAAAAAATGCTACGCCAGTATACTGGACATCAAAGAGACTATTGACTACGTCATAATCGCAGCACCAGCCCCACAGGTACCTAAAGTATTGGCCGAATGTATAGAAAAAGGTGTCAAGACAGCGCATATTTTCACCGCGGGCTTCAGCGAGACCGGCCTGGTGGAAAGAAAAAAACTAGAGGACGAAATAAAAGCCATTGCCAAAGGCAGAATTAGACTAATCGGCCCCAACTGCATGGGAATCTACTGTTCTAAATCTGGACTAAGTTTTACTTTCGATGCCTCCTTTGAAGAAGGCCCGGTCGGTGTCGTTTCACAAAGCGGCACCTTT
This sequence comes from uncultured Dehalococcoidales bacterium, assembly GCA_964400675.1. Lineage (GTDB taxonomy): Bacteria > Chloroflexota > Dehalococcoidia > GIF9 > UBA5629 > 9FT-COMBO-48-23. The sequence continues at coordinate 27,626 of CAYNVO010000008.1, forward strand.
GGCGTGGAGTTCCTGAATATCGGAAAAATCAGAGACCTGAAATTTAGCAAGGTAATCAGCTACGGTAATGCCATAGACATTGACTGCCCCGATTTCCTGGAATATCTTGCCGACGACCCCGACACTAAAATCATAGCTCTATACATGGAGGGGACAAGAAACGGCAACCGACTCAAATCGGCACTTGCCGAAGCTGCGAGCAAAAAGCCCGTTTTAGCCCTAAAAGGTGGCGTAACAGAACATGGCAGCCGGGCGGCATCTTCTCATACCGGTTCGCTTGCCGGTTCTCCGGCAATCTGGAGTTCCATTTTCAAGCAGACCGGCGTAATTCAGGTAGAGGACTTCGACGAATTGCTAAACGCTTCCCTGGCACTTACGTACTCACCATTTCCTGCAGGAAAAGGCACCACCATCATCACCAACTCCGGTGGCTTCAGCGTGCTCGAAACCGATACATCGGTAAAAGCCGGGTTGGAAGTCCCTCAATTCAATAAAGAAACGACATCTGTACTTAGGAAAATGGTGCCGGTAGCCGGAACCAGCATTGGTAATCCTTTAGACGCCTGGCCTATATTCTACAATTTGTCAGGCACATACGGTAATCTTGCCGACGTCCTCAAAGTGCTGGCTCGGGATAGTAATATTCACTCAATTGTGCTGCACTTCGATGAGATTAATTATTTGAGACTTGTGTTAGGCAGCTCTTTTGAAGGGCACCTCAATGAGCTTGTTGGGCTGTTGATTGACGGCTGCAAATACGCCCGCGATGAAATCGGCAAACCCGTGATGATATGCATTTCGATGGATGCCTATTCGAAAGACGAAGAGGATAGAAGGTATCACCTGATGGTAAAAAAGGCTTTCGAGGATGAGCGCTTTCCCGTATTTCCCACGCTTAGAGACACAATCAAAGCCCTGTTTAACCTTTACAGGTGCGGCATACAATATCGCAAAGGGTAACCCTCAGCTATCTATCTCCAATCTGCACATCTCGAGGCCGGCACTCTCGCCTAGTCTTTCTTCCTGAACTTTGCCAGCCTCTCTTCTGTATCCTGGATATCAAACTCGCTCTTGGCTTCAAGTTCCAAGCCTTTTTTCAGTGTATCTTTCATGCCCTCATTGTAAAGATACTTGTAAGCCGCCAGGGATGCCATGCTATTCGCCATCAACTTCTTTGCCAGCTCTTGCACAGTCTCTTCCAATTTATCCGCCGGGACTGCCATATTTACCAGGCCTAATTGCTGCGCTTCCTTCCCTGTAATCAAATCAGCGGTGAATGACAATTCTTTAGCCTTTAACATTCCCACGGCGCGGGGCAAGCGCTGGCTCATACCCCAGGTAGGTCTCAGCCCCCAGCGAGCATGAGTATCCCCGAACTTCGCCTCTTCCGCGGCTACTATAAGGTCGCAGCCCAGCACGATTTCCATGGCGCCGGTTATGCAAAATCCATTGACCATGGCGATGACCACCTTTGGCACACCCTGTATGGTCTCTATAAGCTCCCTGGCAGGGTCATCCAGTATGGGTCCCACCTTCCCCCTATCAAGTTTGCGGTCTCCTAAAGCTATTAAGTCCACCCCCGCGGAAAAGGCGCGGCCTGCCCCGGTGAGCACTATCACCTTCACTTCATCGTCCTTGCCTGCCTCCAAAACCACTGCCTTCATCTCAGCTAACAGTGTCGGCGTTATAGCGTTCATCACCGCGGGACGGTTGATGGTTATCCTGGCCACGCCATCCTTCTTCTCATATATCAGATTCTCATACGCCATTTTTTGCTCCTTTCCAGACCTTTCTACTGTCTCTTGATTCAGCCTTTGATGTGGTTAAAAACACAGATTAATCAAAGGAATACATATAAGATCAGACGCAATAAAACCAACACCAGGTAAGTTTAAGTGTACAACAGACAGGATTTTTAGTCTAGCCTTCACCCTTCCCAAATAACCGGCAACATCACACTTTTCAGGCTTATGTTAAGTCCAATTTGTCAGTATAGATTGATAGTGCAACTACATCCTTTTTAGCAAATCTTTTTTCTTCGATTCGAATTCCTCCTGTGTGATAATACCTTGGTCATGCAGAGTGGCAAGACCGCGAATTTGTCCAGGTATATCAGGAACATTAGTTTCCCCGTCGCGAGAGCGTTGCGCTTCCATGATTAGTTCTCGCAAACAAGCTACTCCTTCACGGGCCTGAGGGAACAGCTCACGATTTAGAGAGATAGCGTGTGGGCTCATGGCCGGACTATTTTTACCAGTGTCCCAGTAACTTAAATCCTGCGATGAAATTCCAGGGCCTTGAAGCGAAACAAATCCGCTCATTGGTCCGGTCTCGAGTTGAACACCGGTAAGATTCCGATAGTCCCAAGAAGTTAGCTTAGAACCAAACATTACGCCACCCATCATTCCCTTCTTGAAGATGAATGCACGGTTTTTAGTCCCTATTATTGCTGAATCCCATAAACCTAAAATAATTACTTGAACAAGTTCGCCGGCTCCTAAATTTTGGTCGAGTAATTTATTAGCTTCGTTACGTAACATATTGCGATTATCCATTATATACCTCCGCATTCCACTTACCTCCTTGCGATAGCGCGAAATGTAAAAATTTCGAATCTACTCTAGCGAATGGACAAAGACATGTCAACAAATCATATGTTTGAATAAGAGACAATGAAGACTACTGCCGGGTGAAATCCTTATTAAAACGCCGAAAGGTGCACTAATTAACAAAATGGACAATTGTTCAACTCCTAAACTGTTCCTGCCTGCCTTGAATCTAAACTAGGTAATTATAAAGCGTTTACCTGGTTTGCCAGATTAAGATACCCTTTGAACTTCAAAATAAAGTAGAGCATGGTCCGAGTATTCATGAATCCATTGGTCTTGTTCTGCTGGAGTTGGTTCTTTAGGCCATCCTCGTGCGGAAACCTCAGCGTCACCGAAGGGTGTAAACCTCAAATGGTTAGCTGCTATAACATGGTCGAGATTTGACGGGGGTATTGATGATGTGCTGCCATTTGACCATGTTGCCGGAACATCCTTTTTCAAAAATCGCATATCATATCGTTTAGCTTGACTGGCAAGTTTTTTAAGCTCGTCGTCTGGACTGATATTTCTACCCTTTACATAATGATAGACCATACCCATCGTGTTAAGGTCACCGAGGAAGATATAATTAGCACGACCCCTGCCTCCAGCTTTGTCCAGAACCTTACGGAATTTACATGCGCGTATAAGCATATCATCACGAAGACCAAGTCCTCGAGGATCGTTACCGCTCGCCGTGTGAAGGAACAACAGCGGATAATGTACATTGCTTATTGTTACAGTTAAAAGTGCGCCGGGTCGAAAAGTAGTGACACCTGACTTAAACTCCAGCTTTTGCGTAAAAAATGCTGTTAATCCGTGACGCACACCAAGTAAGATCTCCTGCACTTGCGGTCCTTCGGTGGTATGAAAAGTGTAGTCATGCATCTGGCTAACCAGGGACTGAAAGACTTCGGAGCCCTGCACTTCGTAGAGGGCAAACACGTCAGGCGCTTGGCAATTCATGAAATCAATGATGCGTTTGATTCGCTCTGGGTCCTGTTTAAAATGCTCGACATTCCAGGATGCTATAGAGAATGCTGTAACCATTTCCTCGCTCCTTTCGCATCTACCGCACTCCTTGTGTTGTCGTTCAGAAACAAAAACCGACCACTCAGGTGGTCGGTTTCACTATTGGCTCCACAGCATCCAAGTGGCCTCTTTACGGACGCTGCTTCCCTGCCCCCACTAGCCTTACAATCTATATAGACTTATCAGTCTTTGTAAAGATTATACATTACTTGTCAAGACCTGACAGATTGCACCTTATGAATTCCTGTTAGATAGATAGATTGCACATTAGTCATTATTGTTGAGCACAGCTGGCAATGCAGGCAATTTAAGTTGTGGGTAGGTGCAAAGGATAAGCTACCTTTTGTAACCTTTGCAAGCAGGTGGTGGGCTTAAGTGTACAACAGACAGAACTTTTAGTCTAGCCTTCACCCTTCCCAAATAACCGGCAGAATCACACTTTACAGGCTTTTGTGACCTTGTGTTGATATGGGACTTATGTTCAACTAGCAAACTAGACGTCATTTGTATAACAGATTGAGGATGGAACTTATGCTTTTGGCCTATATAGCTTCGGGAAAAACATGCCTGTGGCCTTAATGTAGTCTTTGTACGACTCTCCAAATGTCGCTATCAACGCCTTTTCTTCATATTTTGCTTCGAGATACCAGAGTGCTAAGAAGACACAGATTAGAGGAACAAGCCACAGCGTTCGAAAGAAAAGCAAATAAGCAATGTTCATAAGTATGATGCCGGAGTAGCCGGGATGTCTTACTATAGAATAAGGCCCATTTGTTATAAGTTTATCAACTTCAGCGGGCTTCATGTGAGATTGGTCAAATTTATGAATTGAAATAAGAGATACCGCAAATATTGTGGTCAAGATACCCCCCGTTGCTATGGCGATATAATCCCAGAGCTCGACTTCAGCCCTCATAAGAATAATTCCTAAAGGCAGCAAGACAGCGAAATTGATGCCAACTAATATTGGGGGAAATATATAAAAGTCCTTTTTCATGGGGGATCCAGCTCATTATCGTTCATTCTGATAGACCTGTAAGGTTTAGTCCCCAATCATATACTTCAGGTTTTCTTTTACGGATTACATTCTGGACCATTGTTACTGACTTCCAAGCACAGCGACGAATTAAGGCCGGCTTAGATACTGATGTAAAACCATTCTATTTCCCTTTGAGAGGAGTTGATTAAGGAGGTGAACCCACCTTCACCTACCTGCTTCAGGTGGGTTGCTTGCAAGTGGAGCTACGGACTTGAGCGAAGTACCTCCGGTCAGATTCATAATGGCAGTGCTTATACTTTTTCCCGCTGCCACACCAGCAGTGCTCATTGCGGCCGAGATGGAGAGCATGTTGAGGAGGGCGAGAAAACATCTTATTCAGAAAACCCACTTTTCCTTACCACTACTTAATGTAAATTGAACCGTGAGCGGTTCGCTAACATTCTAAACAATTTTCCAGCTCACTAGCTAAAGCATATCACCTTCATGTTCCGTGGTCAAATAGAGGAGGCCCCTTGGTGATCGTAGCGCCGGTTCACCTATTGCCGTCCCTTTGTCACTTCAGTGTAGGCTCAGTCCCCAACCGCTTTGAAGCCTAATCTGACAATATGAACCACCGGTTTGCCTCAATCTAATGCCAATACCCTGCTGTTTCAGATTCGGCGGCTAGCGAAGCAGGGCTATATACTCGTCAGCATACTTACCATTCTTGGCTCCTTCGAATATCTCTCCTCTCTTAACCTTCTCCAACGCCAGGTGCTCGCTGGCAGCCATGCCGGCAGAAGCTCCTTCGCTGGCTGCCGTAATAAGGTGGCGCTCACTACCGGTGATCTCTCCACAGGCAAATATACCCGCCCTGCTGGTCATCATCTTCCCATCTATTTTTACGAAGGTGCCTCCCATTTCCAGCCCTACCTCTTGTGCTAGTCTGGCATCCGGCTCCGTACCCACACAGATAACTATCCAGTCGACTCTTATTTCCCTTTGCTCACCGGTCTTATTGTTTACCACTACCGCAATCTCTACCTGGTCGCCACCCCTTATTTCCATCAGTTCCGTGTTGTACCAGACCTGTACTCCTTCTTTTTGCAGTCTTCTGGTCATAGCGGGATATGCGCGAAGCGACTCCCTTCGGTGTATCAGCGTGACCTCACTTGCCACAGTTTTAGCTAGCAGGGCACTTTTAGCTGTTGTATTTCCGCCACCGACAACCAGTACCCGTTTCCCAGTGAACTGGCCCACATCCCGCCTGGCATAATAGGAGACACCTTTACCGCCAAATCTCTCCTCGCCCGGCACCCCGAGCTTTTGCATAATGCTACCGGTGGCAAGGATGATAGCCTGCGCCCTGTATTCGTTCTTCTCCGTAACTACAACCTTGCTGTCGGCCTTAAGGCTGACAGCTCTTTCGTACCGCAGCTCTGCACCCACTCCTGACGGAGGTGCCGAAGTGACCTGCTTCTCCATGTTTTCCATCAATAAGGCCCCGTCCCCAGGTGGAAAACCAGGGTAGTTGCTTACGGTGTAGGCAATAGCACCTTGGCCGCCTGTCCAGTTACCCTCTAACACCAGTGTGCTCCAGCCATCGATCTGGGTGAAGAGCGCCGCCGACAAGCCGGCAGGCCCCGCTCCAATTATAATTACGTCTCTTTCTTCCATATCTAATCTACTATCCTTTCCACAATGACGCTTTTCCCAGCCGTACCAATTGGCACGACCTCTCTTTTAGCGACCCTCCGATTTCAATGGTTCCCAGATAACCAGCAGTTCGCCAGCAAGCCCGGCATTCGAATGATGGGTCCAGCATCCTTTGATAAACTCGAGAACTCCATCCAACACGTTTGCTTTATTGGTAAGGATTGTTGCCCCGACGTCCCAGCCACATTTCTGGCATGATATCTGACAAGTGACCTCTATCTCTGCCATGCCATCCTCCTTTCGCTTCAATCAACGCTATTCGACTATGAGCTTCTAGCCCTCTTATCAATCAATGCCAGGCCACTATTGAGATAGCTCTCATGAGCCAGCCTCGCCGTAGGCTTGACAAACCCGGAATTTCTCCCGGCATCTCATGCATCGGTACTCATAATCAAGCATCCTGTTGCCCCCGTCATATTTCTCTATACTCGTACTTCCCTTTCAAATTGCTATCCTTTGGCCTCGATAATTCTGGCTCATACTATGCGGATCGCCTCAAGCGTGCATGCTTGAACACATTTGGCACAACCTTGGCAGAAGCGCGATGGGCGCGAAAAAGGAAATTCGTAGGGAACTTCTTGTGTCAGCACCTTGTTCGGACACTCAAGCATAGCAGCACATACCCCACCATCACATATCTGAGGGTTGCACTTTTGGTAATCAATCATAGCTATAGCATTTGGCATCGCGCTACCTTGTTCTCATATGCCTTCAAACCAGCCATACACATATCTTCTCAGATAGGCATCATCGGGGTAAGCTCTACCTATGTCTTCCTCCTTGAACGAGTATTTATACCGGGAACAATACTCTAGTAGCAGCTCATAGGACTGGTTCAGGCTCTTCATCACTTCTTCACTTTGATCATTTTTACTGCCGCTCTTATCTGGATGGTACAGAAAAGCCTTCTTCCTGTAAGCCTGTTTTATTTCCTCAAGGCTGGCAAATTCTTGCAAACCGAATAACCTCCTCGCTTTGTCTATCCCCTCGAAGCTAGACATGTTTAGTGCCTCCTTATCCATCGCCTTGCACATCAACCATGTTATTGCTCCAGTGAATATAGCTACAGTAGTCCCTCGATCTTTGCTCGAATCATGTTGTCGGGGACAGCACCAAGGCTCTCATCTACCACCTGACCTTTATTGAAGAATAACAAAAGTGGTATACTCATAACCTGATATTCCCTAGCTGCCTGTGGATTTTCATCCACGTTCAGCTTGCAGAACTTGACCTTGTCCTTATACTCCTTTGATAGCTTTTCGGTTATTGGGGCAATCATCATGCAGGGGCCACACCACGGTGCCCAGAAGTCCACCACTACAGGCACCTTGGACTTCAGTACCTCGTCTTCAAAGTTCTCATCCGTAATTTCTATCACCATATCTATTGCTTCCCTTCATGTTCGTCATTTTCCTTTAACCAAATTCGGTACATTTTTTCACCGCTCTCCTCGTAGCACTGGAACCCTCTTGAATCAGCCTTCCCTACCATTACATGTTGTTTTCCTTTCAGTCCAATAGCCTGGCCCAACCAGTTTCTAAAATGCGCCCCACTGCCAAAGTAGACTTTTATCCATCTGTTGCCCTCTTTGTCCACCCTCCGTCGGACTTCCTCCTCTTCGGCCATTCTTTGGCGAACAAGGTTTTCCCGGTCTAGGTGCTTCGTGGTCATCGCGCATACCTCATATCAGCTCTATGATGTTTGCCCAGTTTGAGATAACTCTCCGTTTCTCGGCGGTTCCTCTTCTGAAATCACACTGTCCAACAAGCGTTTCAACGACTTCCGGTCCTGAAAACCAACAAGCTTCTTCACCGGCTGAGAATGACGAAAGATGAGTATAGTGGGCAGGACGATGACACGATACTTAGCAGATATTTCAGGGCTTTTTTCTATATCCACTCTGACGAACTTCACCCTGTCACCACATCTCTCGGCTAGCTCATTAGCCAAAAGACATGTGGGGTAACAAGAGCGGCACCACTCCGCAGTGAAGCAGGTGAACACAGGGAATTTGCACTTCAGCACTTCCTTCTCAAAGTCCTGGTCTGTAGTCTCTTTCACGGCACTGCCCATTTAGTTATCGTTCTTCTTCACTGTGTATACCGACCAATACCAAACGCCCGATTATCATTGCTACAAGTATTCCGGCCTCGTTTCAATTTCCTACAAAAGCCCTGACGAAAACATCAGGTACAGGAGTCCAGTCATCGGGCAATCCCAACCTCTCCCTTGCCTCATAATAATCTGTGTTTCCAAACGACTGCTCAGGACCAAAATTGAGATACAAGATCTGCCTCAATTCCTCCAACACGCTATTGAGGTCAGTAGAATTAAAGGCAGGGATCAACAGCGAATATGGTGTATATTCCGAAGCGAGTTCCTCGCCATAATTATCATGTAGCCAATCCCAACACAGCCGATCAACCTGACCACTTGTCATAGCCTTTCCCCTCATCAATCATCAGGGTGACCTCCTTTCCTGTTTGTCCTCGCATTCCTGGCAGCAACCTTCAAGATATAACTCAGCCTTCGTTGCTTTGAAGCCATATTTTTCTTGTATTGTATCCATCAATGCCTGAACGAGGGGACTTTCAAACTCGATTACCTTTCCGCATCCCTGGCATACCAGGTGTTGGTGTTCTGGCGAATGCTTTATCTCGTAGTAGCAGCTAACCTTACCCAGTCTTCTCTCGTCAATCAACCCTAATTGCTTGAAAAGGTTGAGGCTCCGGTATACGGTGGCCGGGCTGATGGACTGGTCCCTGGCGCTTGCGCGCCGATACAGCTCCTTGGCATTTATATGTCCTTCAGCCTCTTGAACCAGCTTCAAGAGCAGCCTTCGTTGGTTTGTGAGTACATGCCCTTTAAGCAGCTCATCTTGGTTGCGAATGAGTCTCATTATCTACCACTTTACATCATTCGGGCCATCCTTGTCAAGAAGCATGGAGTAGCTTAAAATCAGCGACGGATGGTTTTGCCTTAGTAGTGGGTGGTGTTTTGTGTGGTCGGACAGCTGTCTTACTTCAGTTAGTTGTCTATTTGTCGCCGACAAACAGAGATGGATTGAGTTCGTAGATGGGAGTGCCGACCCTGCTTGGGTCGGTAAGCGAGCTGAGTTTAGGACTTATAATACTACAGGCTTTAAGTTCGGATAGGAGAGGGTCTACTCTGTCCCCCAAGCCGAGTTCGATACACAATCTCTTTATTTGGATGCCGCTGACTCGACGGCCTTTAGCTTCAGAGCCGATTCTTGCTACTAGGGTTCGTATCTTGTCAATTTCTGGCTCGCCTATATCTTTAAATGCTTCCGTAACAGCAGTTTCCGGGTCCCAGCGACCAGTTTCGCTCGCATTCCTCACAAGATGTTTGACCACGTTTGTAGTGTGATATATCTCCCCAGGACGAGCTACAAGGGTCCTGTCTTCCCAATCACCAGCCTTGCTAGCTCTCACTGGGAGCAGCAATCTCCATCCATAACCCAATATCAAAACATCTTCGACATTATCTCCGCTCATTGTCTTTATTTCTTCGTATGAAGCCTTCCCGTTTTTGACTACCAGCCCCATGACCTGAGCTATTTGGGCAGCATCATCAGCCTTCATGAAGCTGGTCAAGGCATCCTTTAGTTTGTTCATACCCGCTTGTAGTCTTTAGTATTGCGTTTTATCTAATTAGCTCCGCTAAGCTACGCTCAGCAGATGTCCGGCCTATTTTTACCAGTGTCCCAGTAACTTAAATCCTGCGATGAAATTCCAGGGCCTTGAAGCGAAACAAATCCGCTCATTGGTCCGGTCTCGAGTTGAACACCGGTAAGATTCCGATAGTCCCAAGAAGTTAGCTTAGAACCAAACATTACGCCACCCATCATTCCCTTCTTGAAGATGAATGCACGGTTTTTAGTCCCTATTATTGCTGAATCCCATAAACCTAAAATAATTACTTGAACAAGTTCGCCGGCTCCTAAATTTTGGTCGAGTAATTTATTAGCTTCGTTACGTAACATATTGCGATTATCCATTATATACCTCCGCATTCCACTTACCTCCTTGCGATAGCGCGAAATGTAAAAATTTCGAATCTACTCTAGCGAATGGACAAAGACATGTCAACAAATCATATGTTTGAATAAGAGACAATGAAGACTACTGCCGGGTGAAATCCTTATTAAAACGCCGAAAGGTGCACTAATTAACAAAATGGACAAATGTAATATGCTGAACAATAGGCAATTGCCCTGAATGAGAACTAGCGCTGTTCAAGCTGCATTGGTTGGCTCTTTATTTCTTCTTTTGTTCTGTCTTCTGTGCTTTCCTCTCTGTTTTTTGCTCCTTAGGTTTTTTTACATTTTTTCTTCCCTTACTACCCACGTCTAAACCTCCTTATTCAATTCCTTTTTAGGTCTTACTTGCTAACACCTTACCTGTAAATTCTCTTCAGGTCAAATTATAATGTTATCTCCACAGATATCGAAGACATCCGGTGATTTAGAATTTCTCTAATATGACAGATGCGTTGAATTGCACAAGTCGCTATTTTGTTGCCACTGCACAAACATCGGCATGTTTATCGTTTCACGCTTGTATATAAATATGGCCAATCATTCCTGAGACCCACAATGACCACGATCTAGCTGCCCCAAAGTGTCTCTGCAACCCGGTGTAAGGCACCAAGTGCTCAGATAGCCACTGCCTGTGGCCAAGGCTCGCGGCGTGCCCTGGTCCACAGCGTGTTCACGTAAGTTAGCGCGAAGTGGTTCTGTGCGAGATGAAGCCAGAACGCACCCGGCTCGGTGAGTTTGAGGTACTCTTCACTGCGAACCGCCAGCCCAACCTGTTCCATGGCTCTCAGCCACCAGCGAGCCTTAGGCGCGTCGTTACCGAGAACCGCCTCGAGGTCATCCAGAGGGATGCGCGTGTCATAGAAGCGCCAATATAGCCACCACCAGCCAGGCATCTCACCGGCGAACGGCATGCGCAGGGCAATCGCCGTGCGTCCCGTGCACGCTGCCTGTATCCAGTTGTTGAGGTCGAACGTGTTGAGCACAAACCCGTCAGGCAGGTGAGATCCAGCACCTGGGCCAACCCCTATGTAACCATCCCGAGTGACTGACGAATAGAGCGGGACGCCACCTCGCTTGAAGCTCCATACCGACACTCGTTCGAATCCATGTTCCGCGCACCACTCGCTGATGGCCCGATAGTGCGTCCGGCGCACTCGCAGAGTTGGCATGCGCAGTGCAGTCAGGCGCAGGAACTCACCGACCGAGGTATATGGGAACGTGAAGAGCGGGTAGGTCGTGAGTTGGTTCGCGCCGAGTTGTGCAGCGCGGGCCAAATCCGCAACCACGTCGCTGGCTGTCTGGCCAGGCAGCGCGAACATGATATCCGTGTTGACCGAGGCAAAGCCACCTTCTGCGAGCAGTGCCAGCGCGTGCTCTGCGACAGACGGGCTGTAGCGTCGTCCTATCACCGCTAAGTTCTTTGGGTGAAATGATTGCACGCCAAGCGAAACGAGCGCAACGCCCACATCGTGCAATTGGTGTACGGTCACATCGTCCACGTCATTGGGGTTTGTCTCGATGCAGATGTCACCCGTAAGGCGGAAGCGCTCGCGCACGCGCGCAAGCACAGTGGCGACGCCACCCAGCGCAAGCGTCGGCGTGCCGCCACCGATGTAGACGCTCGTCACCTCGGCAGGCCCGATCTTGTCGGCCCACCAGTCGACCTCGGCGAGCGCGGCCCGTGTGTAGGGTTCCACGAGCGTCTCATCATACGGTACTTTAGTGTAGGGGCAATACGGACAGAAATTACGACAGAACGGCACGTGCAGATACAGTGAGGTGCGCTCGACGCGTGGCGGCGTCCAGTCCTGTGGGGGCGGTTCGAAGACCCATCGCTGATCGGGGCCCACAAGGTAGCGGCGGACGGCGCGCGTTACGAGGCGTGATAGCGTGTGGCCCGGGCTGTTCACCAGTACCTCAGCATACCGAGCAAAAGCATCAATTCCAACAGCTATCCTATCCACTCCATGTATAGGATATGTGGAATTTGGGGACAATTCAAGAAAATTGCCCGCAGGTATCGCAGAAATTTCACCGGTAATTTTAATGGCTAAACATTATGAGTAATTGTTCAGCTGATTATATATATGCACCAAACTATCCGCTAAAGATAAAGTTTGGAGGCCTATCTTGTCATAAACTGCCGTTGATAACGCTGAAGCTAATTCGGGAGAGGACTATGTCTTGTTTGGTTTATTCTTATATTTATCGCTACCATGACCGGTGTGCTGTGACAGAGGTTCAATGCACTGATGTATAACTTCTCCCGTAATAGGATCAGTAATTATCTCTTTATAAAGGTCATTTTCCCGGTCAAATACTCTAACAAGGTTCATCCATTTGTTGGTTTTTCTGTGAAGGTCATCACCAGTGATTTCTTCAATAAACGGCTTTGAAACACCGCTATGCTTGCCTTTCAGACCTAACTTAGATTTAAAAACTAAGCTATCCCTGATGACGACCTCAAAGAGTCTAGCAGTTGATCCACAATACGGGCAAGGAATACGTTGATCAGGCTGACAGTGAACATCTTCTTGTAAAGGCGATTTACATTTCCCGCATAGCACGGACAAACTGTCTACTGACATGTTTTTAGCTTATCACAGCATAAACCATTCAAGCAAGCAGTACCTCAATCTATCCATCGAGTCTGGCTTTTTATTCAATTTGATGGAATTGAACTAATGTCAGTTTTGTTCAATTCAGATGACAGGCATTAGATCTGGAGGATGGGAGGGATAACCTCTTGGTCGGAAAAAGAAAGAAGCAGGCCACAAATAAGCCTGCCTCTAAGTATTATCTTGGTAGCGGGGGTTGGATTTGAACCAACGACCTTCGGGTTGCGAGCCTAAGGGCCGCTAATCCCGCCCGTTAGCTATTCGTTAGCTGTCTTATACCTTCATATGAAAGGGAATGGCAAAGGTGGTGGTCAGTCCGGTGGATAGGTTGTTGTAGGACTAGTTTTGAAGGGGCAGGTCAACAAGACTAAATTTCTCTTTTGGTGGGAGGGTCAGGGCACAAAAATGCATACGGGACAGACTGTTTACTGGTTATTCGCCAGCAACATATTGTCTGCCCCGTATGACACTTATATTAGCTTATTTGTGCTTACAAGAATTTGATAGCTATTGATAAATCAAAACTCTAAATTTTGACTTCCGGTTCTAGCCCTATTGTTAATAGAGCTCTTATCGCGGCTATGAGTGCTACTGGAGACATCAAGGCAGCAAAGTTAACGATTATGCCACTAACCATCGCGCCTGACCATAAATTTGTGATAGGAACGAGGGCAGCTGTCATTGCCAACAAGGCTATAACAGACAGAAGCAAGGTATGTAAGCCTCCATTGCCCTTAGCAAAGACGACATAGATAATCCCGATGATAAGACCGAATACTGCTAGCACCACTGTAATGGCGACATTCGAGGGCGCTACTATACCCCCTATGATAACAAGCACCAGACCGATACAGAATAATATGAAACTGACCAATCCCCAAGCTTTGCGCATGAATTAATTACCTCCTCTTTTATTTTTGCTTCCTCGTATAAGCTCTCGTAATGGCTTTTCGCTGATTCTCCCACAGCAACATCTCCTCGACCCCGATAATTGACCGATAAAGCATATATCTCAACGTCAGTTTCTGTCCCTCTCACCCCCTTTCTTAATTAAAAAGGCACTGGCGATCACTACACTATCTAGCGATTGCCGTGCCTATTTTTCGCCCCTACACTACCTCCGAAAAGCTAACGTTATTTCAGGTGTTGTTTTATGCTTTGTGCTTCTACTTCAGTCTACCCTCTGGTCTGGATTTTGTCAAACATACGTGAACCGATACATTGCACAAACCGCCCTATTGTGTCCCATTTACCCTGACGATTTACAGATCACTTGATGCAGCCCTTCGAATTATTACTTGACCTCTACAAATCCCCGTTATCCAAAAATATGATTCGTTACGATAATAGAAGAAAGGATTTGAACTCACTCAATGGAGTTCAAATAAACTGAGTTTGTCAAGGCGGTCAAAGTTGTGCCAAGAGTCTATCCAGCGGACGGTACCGGAGCGACAGCGCATCGCTATGGACTGAGTCTGTACCCCGCCACTAAAATAACGTACACCCTTCAGTAATTCGCCGCTACTGACCCCGGTGGCAGCAAAAAACACATCGTCACTATCTATTAGGTCCTGTGTCTTATAGACCTTATCAACATCAACGCCCGAGACTATAGCGGCCTTTCTCTCGCTGTCATCGCGGGGCCAGGCCTTACATTGAATGCCGCCCCCAATGCAGTGTATCGCCGCAGCGGAGAGGACCCCCTCTGGCGTGCCCCCGATGCCCATAAGCACATCAACCTCTCTTTCAGGCAGAGCTGCCTCTATGCTCGCGGAAACATCACCATCAGCAATCAATTTGACCCTGGCGCCAGCACTTCTAATATCCGATAACAACTGTTCGTGCCGCGGCCTGTCCAAAACCACCACTGTAAGTTCCGATATCTTCCTCTGCTTAGCTTTGGCTATGTTCTTCAAGTTTTCTGCCACCGGTGCGTTGATATCTATGCAGCCTTTTGCTTCCGCTCCGGTAACAATTTTATTCATATATACGAATTGCATGGGGCAGTGCATCGTCCCCTTGGCCGCAAGCGCTACTACAGAGATAGCTCCGGGAAGACCTCTGGCGACAAGGGTAGTCCCGTCAATAGGATCAACAGCAATGTCAACCTTTAAATCTGATCCATCACCAATGCGCTCTCCTATATATAACATGGGAGCATGGTCCTTTTCTCCTTCCCCAATGACTACGATTCCGTCCATCTGGATATAGCCCAGTGTATAACGCATGGCAGCTACCGCAGCCTTGTCTACCAGTGTCTTATCGCCCCTACCCAAATAACGAGCGGCAGCCATGGCCGCCGCTTCGGTGACCCGCACTAATTCCATCGCAATATTGCGTTCAATAGGCTGGTGAGAATGCGCTATTTTCATACTCAGTTGTCCACGCTCAAGTAAAATGAAAACAATAACGACTAATTAGTTGTACTGCTATGTTAATTCAAACATGCGACAACGTCAAAAATAAATCAGCTAAGACTGCGTCCCATAACTGGCTCAAGAGATGGGAACTATCTGTACCACTATTCTTTCCAAAGGTCACCATAATTATGATATCCAAGGGACTCCCAGAAACCTAGTTTGCCCCTGTCCACTACCACCCCCGAGTGCTCATCAGGCCGTCTGTAACTGAGCAACTCTATATTTAAGTTATATCAAATTTGCCAACGGCAATAGAAAAAAGCTCATTAGTTCTTAGCAAGAGCATTGCACAACAACTTGGTTACCTGAGGGTGGTTCATAGAGCCGGTCCAACTATTCATATCACCACTAATAATCTACGAATCGGCTCACTAGGTCCACCGTGCCTGCCACTTTCAACTTACGGAATAGCAGGGAAAAGCGTTCTTCGAGTGTGTTTCCAATTCCCCTCAGATTTTCTCCAGACAGGTTCCACAGTTCCTTCTTGAAATCACCAAATGCTCTTTTGCGGGTCTTGTAGAGGAATTGTTGTGATGTATCCCCCTGCTTCATTTCACTTGCGTATTTATCCCGAAGATACTGGTAAATTCTGTCCAGCAACTCCTTGGGGAAATAGGGACTGTCAAAGATAATGTTTTGAAATCCGGTAGCCAGATGCACTTCCAGTGTGTCCGCCTGTGGGAAGAGATCAAAAGCTTCATCGGGTAGAGTGGATGCTCCATGCTGCACTGCGCCACCC
The DNA here is from genome assembly GCA_964400675.1 of uncultured Dehalococcoidales bacterium. GTDB lineage: Bacteria > Chloroflexota > Dehalococcoidia > GIF9 > UBA5629 > 9FT-COMBO-48-23. The sequence goes on from CAYNVO010000008.1 coordinate 43,778, forward strand.
ATACCGTATTCTCTCCGTGCTGCTAGAGACAATTCCTTCAGAGCTTTGAAATCAATGTCAACGTTCGCCGTTGACCCATCAGGCAAAACTACTCCGCCGTGAGTCGTCCCGGTTTGAACGCTGATTTTGGAGAGGCCCCTGACATCTGGCCCTAGCAGCCTGAGATATCCTATCATAAAGGCCCGGAGGTCTGCCACCGTGCTATTGCGTCCGCCTACTTCGCCGATTTCACCACCAACCGAGATTGTTATCCCCTCGGGCTCAATCTCGCGGATAAACTTGGCCATATCCGCAGTGACTTGGCAATTCTCTTTCTGCTGTTCCGCAAAGCTTGACTTTTCCAAGTCAACAATAGTGGAGGCGTCAATATCAATGTTCAGAAAGCCAGCGCTTACCGCCTCACGTACCAACTCCCTGATGCTGTTCAATTCCCGTTCTGGTTCTGAATTGTATTTGGCTCGGTTAACCTGGAAGTGGTCTCCCTGGAGAAAAACGGGACCTCTGAACCCCTCCACGACTGCCGCCGCAAGTACGCAGGCGGCGTACTCACCCGGCATTTGCGCGGTATAGCCTATCTCAGAACGAGCAATTTCTAAAATAAAAGCACCAACCCTGTCCTTCAGGGCGGCTCTAAATACCGCCCTAGCCACTTGATAAGTGATGCCGCGGATGTTTATTGCTGGAACAGTGATATCAGTGTACAGCCCCTTGCCAGCAGCTCGATACAGGCCGTCAACGCTTGCCAAAACTACACCCTGTGCCGAAGCGAATTGCCGGATTTTCTCCCGGCTATGTTCCCGTACCTCATCAGCACCAAAGACGGCGTCTTCCACTAGGGTATCAACCTCGCGCGGGGGCACAAACACGCCTTTTCTCAGTCTGGTATTTCCTGACTGTTCCACAGAAGTCATTTCATCTTTTGTTCGGCCATGGTCTCGGTACATCTTGTTCTTCCCTCCCCAGAATAGTCCGGCGTCCGTTGTATCTCTCGACATCATACATAGTCTTGACGTCGACGTACTTCAGCTTGCCGATGACCTTTTCCAGCGGGCATGCCGTGATACTACCATTCTTATAGCACACCATCTTCCCAAAGTCCCTCATTTTAACCATGTCCATGGCGGCGATGCCAAAGTACCGCCCCATTCTTCGGTCGTAGGCACATGGCGCCCCCCCCCGCTGCAGATGGCTTAGGACAACCCATCGTGTTTCTAGTTCGGTACCCTTCTGAATCTCCTCAGCCAAAAACTTGCCAATTCCACCTAGAGTCTTATGCCCAAAGCTGTCGACACGTTCCTCCATTGTAAATTGGCCGTATCCTGCCGGCTTGGCTCCTTCCGCTACGATGATAATATCGTACCTTGTCCCGGCTCTCCTGCCTTCGAGAACCAACTCATTCACCTTCTCAATTGAAAAACCATGCTCCGGGATCAGGATAATGTAGGCGCCACTTGATTCTCCTCCTTCAAAAGCGAGCCAGCCAGTTTCCCTTCCCATTGTCTCCACAACAAATATTCTCTTGTGTGAACCGGCGGTTGTCCTCAGCCGGTCAACCTCCTGAGTGATAACGTCCAAAGCTGTCTCAAATCCCAGAGTATAATCAGTCTCACGCAGATCCTTGTCAATCGTCTTAGGAATGCTAACCACATTCACACCTTCACGCGCCAGCTTATGAGCCACGGCCAAGGTGTCATCCCCTCCGATGACTAGCAGCGCGTCCAAGCCAAGCGTTTCTATATTGGTTAATACCAATTTCGATTGGACATTCTTAGGATCATAGGGATTGGTTCGTGAGGTGCCAAGCATAGTGCCCCCGTACCTGTCCCAGGTCCTTACGGTTTCCTGATCCAGGGGCGTGACGTACTGCTCAGTCTCCCTGGGCTCAGCTTGCATCAGCCCCTTCCAGCCATCCTTGATTCCCAATACCTCATATTGGATTCCCGTGTCCCGCTGCGCCCGCTCATCCAGGGCCGTTTTCACTGCCCATTTTATCGCCGGATTAATACCAGCGCAGTCTCCGCCACCGGTGAGAATGCCTATTCTGCTTTTCTTCATTTATAGCCACCCCCTTTCTTTAGGCTCAGACATGAAAAATCAGCGGTGTATTTTGCGGTCAGCGCGTACTTAGCTGGTTTCGGCACCACTAGTTTCAGCATGAGAGCTGCCTAACCTCGCTTGGATGGCAGTCTGCGCCGCTACCAACTTGGCTATTGGTATCCGGTAAGGACATTGTCTCTAGCCAAGGATTTAGTTGCATTGTTTATCCTTTCGGCAATATCAGATGTTTTTGCAGTTGGTATAAAGAATTCCATTTAAAGCAATTATATGACCCAAACTATCATTTATCAATACCGCAACTACCACAACCTGTAGTAGCACCAAGAGAATTGAAAGAATAAGGCTGTGTTTGCAATATGAAAAATCGTCTATCTAGTTTTATTAACCAATATGAGTACGAAGTTATTGTATCTTTAAGTAAGGCGTGGAAGAGAATATTTGATACAGCGCAGGCGTAACTACAGGGATGACTAAGCCTACTCTACAGTGAGGTGATAATCAAATTGTATCAAGTATATAATCCCGTATTCTTTCAGTAGCTCTGGCGGTGGATATTGGCTAACTTATGGTAAAATGCTATTTAAATAAGATTCTCTAATAAATTGGCGAGAGGGGGCCCGCCGATGGGCGGTAATGATAAGAAAAACATGCGTCGGTTAGATAAGGGGAATCCGGACGATTGCCGGATAGTCTACATTGGTACCTTCCCACCCAGAAAGTGTGGGATTGCCACCTTTACTCAGGACCTCACCCGGGGAATGGATGGTCTGCTTGGAACGAGGGTAAAGTCGATGGTCGTGGCCATGAATGTCGAAAAGATCGTTACTGATATCTATAGTCGGGAGGTTATCTTTCAGATAGACCAGAATAACCCCGATGAATATATTAGGGTTGCCGAGGCACTGAACCAGAATGATGCCGTTAAGCTGGTGAATATCCAGCACGAGTTCGGTATCTTTGGCGGCGACTGGGGCCTAAACATCATTCATTTTCTGAGTACGCTGAAGAAGTGCAAGGTGATTACCTTTCACACTGTTATTCCTCAGCCTTCCCAGGACCTGCGCCATGCGGTACGTTTATTGGCGGACAATGTTAATGGTATCACCGCGATGACACATCGTTCCAGACGTATCCTGATTGAGGATTACGGAATACCTGAACAGAGCATTCGGGTCATTCCCCACGGAATCCATGACGGCGCTTATACTTCCAGCCAGCGAGCCAAGGCTGTCCTGGGCTTTCCGGATAAGACCGTTCTCTCAACATTCGGGATGTTGAACCGTGGTAAAGGGCTGGAATATGTCATCGAGGCGCTACCAGCGGTGGTCGAAAGATATAAAGACCTCGTCTACATCATCTTTGGAGCCACACACCCGAATATACTCAAAACAGAGGGTGAGACCTACCGTAATTCCCTCATTGAGAAAATCTACAGTCTAGGCCTTGCCGACCACGTAAAGATGTATAACTACTACTTCCCGTTGCCGAAGCTATTGCAGATGTTAAAGGCAACGGATATATATATATCTACCTCGCTCGACCCGAACCAGGCAGTCTCTGGAACCCTCTCATACGCGCTCGGCATAGGGAGGCCTGTCATATCGACTGCCTTTGCCCAGGCCAAGGAAGATGTGACCTCTGATGTTGGCATTCTGGTTGATTTCCGGAATCCACAGGCCTTTACCGATGCCATCATCAGTTTTATGGGGGATAAAAACAGGCAGATTGACCTCGGCAAGAATGCTTATTTCAAGACCCGCGGCTGGACGTGGCCGAATGTGGCTATCAAGTATGCGAAGTACTTCTCTGAATGTGCTCCGGACCTTGTCGAGGTAGTAGAGCGCAAGAGTTTTCCACGGGTCAAACTTAGCCACCTGGTACGCCTTACTGACAGATTTGGTATTGTTCAATTTGCTGACCTTTCAAAGCCTGAGCCAACATCAGGATATACCGTGGACGATAACGCCCGGGCACTGATGGTAGTGACTCTTTGCTACGACAGACTTCGGCACGGGCTGCTCAGCCAGTCTATCGCCAACAGGGAGAAATTACTGAGGCTGACAAATATCTACCTTGACTTTATTTCGCTTGCCTCAAGGGCCGATGGATACTTCAATAACTATTTCAATCTTGATAGGACTCCGGATGACAAATTCAACAGTCAGGTTAACCTCGAAGAGGCGACTAGTCGAGCGCTCTATGCCCTGGCTTTGACTTCGGCAATCGGTTCGATATCGAGAAAGATCAGGGAGAAGGCGCTCACTATCTTGCAAGAAAAGGTTAAGAGGAACACCCCGTTTCAATCGCCCAGGGCAATCTCCTGGTATATAAAAGCTCTATGCGTTTTGTTAGAGAAGAATATCGAGATTCAGGGAATCGATTTGACAGGGGCATTAGGGGAGCATTGTGATAAGCTCCTGTCATTGTATGAGAGTGCCAGCTCTCCCGAATGGCCATGGTTTGAGAGCTATTTTACCTACTCCAATGCGGTTTTGTCGGAGGCTTTGCTCCAGGCTTATCGGGTCACAGGAAAAGGCAGATACCTTGATGTTGGGAAAACCACACTTGATTTCTTGATAGAAAAGACTTTCCATGAAGGGATATTCGTGCCGATAGGGCAGGATGGCTGGTATTACAGGGATGGGAAACATAATCGTTTTGACCAACAGCCGGAGGAGGTGATGACCATGGTGTACGCACTTAAGGTCTGCTATTCAATCACCAAGGATGAGCATTACGGAAGGCTGTTGTACCGGGCCTTTAACTGGTTTCTGGGTGGCAATAGTATAGAGGCCATCATGTATGACCGGACCACAGGTGGCTGCTATGATGGCGTCGGCAGGCAGTATATCAATTTGAACCAGGGAGCGGAGTCGACAGTTTCATATCTGCTGGCGAGGCTCAACTTTTGATGGTATATTCGGCTTCATTGGAGCATCAGCCGATTTTAACCGCTTGTTTGCGGGAGGTAGGCAATGACGGATTACCCTGAGGATAACGTTGCCAATCGTTTTAAAGAAGATAATTCCGGACTAAAGAACAACGCAGGTAGAGACGCTTCGGAAATGTTATCCATTAAGGAGGGTGAGGAGCTTTTCAGAGAGGCTCTGCGAGAACCGCTAAGCCGAGCGGAAGAAATAGCAGAGGCTGACATTGTGGTCGGTATCCCCTTCTATAATGAAGCGGACACTATCGGCTCAGTATTAAAGATAGCGACCAAAGGGCTGAAGGAATTTTACCCTGACGAAAAGTGCGTCATCGTGGCAGCCGGCTCTCCAGCCGGTGGTGCAGCTCTCGAGGTAGTAAATAACTTACCTCATGTCGACGGTATCAACCGGATAGCTTTCTTACTGAATGATGAAAGGATCAACGGGAAGGGTTGGAGCCTGCGAGCCATTGCCGAAATCGCTCGTAGCCTTGGTGCTAATCTGGCTATCCTGGAAGCGGACCTGAGAAGCCGGAATATAAACGGAGAGATTGAGGGATTAGCCCCGGACTGGGTCCGACTGCTCCTTGAACCCATTAAGCGGCAGAAGATGGACATGGTTATCTCTCGATTTAATCGCCATTACTTTGAGTCCCCTGTTTCCAGTCACTTTTTTTACCCGATTCTTACCGCTATCTACAAGCGTCGTATTAACGATATGGTAGGCGGACAGTGGGGCATTTCACACCGCCTGATACGAACCTATTTAAAGGATACTCACAAACTGTGGCGGACCGATACCAGTGGCTATGGTGTAGATAGCTGGTTGGTCACCACCGCTATCACCCACGAGGCCAGGATTTGTGAGGCTAACCTGGGTGTAAAAATTCACGTCTCAACGCCAGGAAAAGCGGAGCTGGTGCTGCGGAGTCTGGCCGAAGTGCTATTCGACCAAATTGTATCTGATAGAGAGTGGTGGAAAGAAACGGATGCCATTGGTGAACCGCCATTAATAGAACCGTTAGCTACTTTCGGTATAAAAAAGACGCACCGCCCAGGAGAAGTGCATATAACCCCCCAGATGTCGGTATCCAGATATAAACATGGTTTTAATACATTCCATTCACTTTATGAGAATGTTCTCTCTCAAGAAGCCTACCGACAACTGGACAAACTGTCCCTGACTGAGGCTACAGCTTTTGATTTTCCTGCCCGGTTGTGGGGACATATTGTCTATCGTTTTTTACTAGCCTTTGCTTTTGGTAAAGGATTCGCCAGGGGTGACCTGCTTAATTCACTTATTCATCTTTATCAGGGTTGCGTCACCAGTTTTGCCCTGAAGATGCAAGCCGTGAAATCTAAGCTGGCACCTCTTCCCGCCGGGGAAGCAGAAAGTTTGCTGTCATTAGCCGCCGAGCGAGAGATTGAGGAAATGGTGGATGAGTTCCTCCGCCAGAAGCCAGATTTTCTGGCAGCCTGGGAAATGAGAGAGGAAGCCATCAAACCACCGGTGCCTAAGGTGACCTACCGCGAGTTCATTCCTGGCGTATCGCTGGTGGTTCCCCTGGAGCTCACTGCCCCGGACGGGAAGATATTAGCTACAGCCAACGGCATTTATAACTCCATCTTCTCCAGACACAAGGAGGAGTTTGAGCAATTTGTTTATGAAAAGCTGAAAGCCCCACGGGATGCCAGCCCTTTGGAAATTGCAGAGCGAATAAGGAATTTTATGCACCAGGTGGAGGAGCAGTTAAACCAGATTCTTTTGCCCGGGGACTGCTCCACTGTAGAAGGAATGCGGGAGATGGTAGAGGCTATCTTCCGTTACTTCCCACATAATGATACCTTTGCCCTCACCCCGGAGATGGCGGCGTGGCTTTTACGACGTCAGCCTCCTATCAACCTGCTTACCAAACTAGGCTATAGCCACGTCGAGGCACTGCTTACTGAATATGAGTCTAACGCTGCCCTGGCCTTAGCCACCTGGTCTGAAGAAGAGGATTATGTAGAATCGGTATGGGTGCTGCTGGAAAAGAGCGCCCGCCCTGAACACTTCAGATATTCTGCTTTTAAACCGTTAGTGGTGAGCAATGAAGAATTCCCCTCACTGATGGAGATGAAAGAAAGCAGTGCTCTCTGCAAAATTGCCGGGAAAATAGTGATTAGCAACCTGCACAAGGGGATGGGTGGAGAATTCCCCAAGTTGCGTTACTTTACCACCGTTGCCAAGAACATTGTCGAGTTCGAGAGGTTTGGCCAGCTGTGGCACCGGTTTGCTGAGGAAAGGAAAGACCTCGGGGAAAAGGTGATAAATTCGCTAAGGGGCCACTGGGGGAGGGACCCTCTATCCGCCCACAATATCTTCGAGAATGGGCATCAGCGGGTATTGGTTGAGAGAGTGAGGGAGATGGCCCAACGAATCACCCAGGAGGCGGGTGGAGATGCCTCCCGCTTAAGACTCGCTGAGACTCTTAAAGATATGGCTGATTCTTACCACCTTGCCCAGACACTTCCTGACGGCACTTTTATTCCCTGCTCTGCCTGGACCTGGGCTAGTTACAGCTTTAATGGAGGCACGGGAGTACCCACTCCCCTTTCCCTGCATGTGGAGCGGGATTGGGTTTCACGAGAATTTCTCACCGAGTATTTCAAAGCAGTGGGAGGCAATGAGGAAGCAATAGAGGAAAAGATTGTGGAGCTTATGGCGGAGGGCAGGGAATGGGAGGACCTGGCTAAGATTCTGCTTGGTGGAGTGGAAGAAGCCGTTGAGATAGTGCCGGAACAGATTATCGCCCCGGAATACCCCCGAGCAGGAGCCTTAGTCCGTTTTGCCGGTAATCCTGTACTTGAGTCCATCAAGGAGCACCCCTGGGAATCAAAATATGTATTGAATCCGGGTGCTATAAACCTGAGGAACAAGATTTATCTTATCTATCGGGCGTTTGGAGATGATGGTATCTCCCGTTTTGGGCTGGCGGCAAGCGACGACGGGTTTAAATTTACCGAAAGGCTGGACAAGCCGATATTTGAGCCAAAGGGCAAAAGCGAAGAGAAAGGGTGTGAAGACCCCCGGTTGACCCTGATTGGCGACCGTATTTACATGGTTTATACTGCCTATGATGGCCTGGTGGCACAAATTGCCATGGCTTCTATCAGCGTCAGTGATTTCTTGAATTATCGCTGGGGAGGCTGGCGAAGACACGGGCTGGTCTTCCCCGGGTTTACTGACAAAGACGGCACCCTATTTCCGGAATGTTTTAACGAGAAATTTGCCATGCTTCACCGGGTGGACCCAAATATATGGATAACCTTTTCCCGCCATTTGCGCTGCCCCTGGCCCAGGGGAGAACACCAGATACTGACCGGGGCGCGTTCCGGAATGGCCTGGGACGGGGCAAAAATCGGCGGTGGTGCCCAGCCCATAAAGACTAAGTACGGTTGGTTGCTCCTCACCCACGGTGTTGACCATGCTCATATCTACCGGCTGGGAGCCATGCTGGTTGATGTAGCCGACCCAACAATCCTGCTTTATCGCTCACCCAATCCCATACTCGAGCCTACGGAAGAGTTTGAAATAGGCGGAACGGACAAGCACTGGGTGCCCAACGTGGTTTTTACCTGTGGGGCAGTGCCGCGGGAAGATAATGAAGAGCTATTCTATTCAGGAAATGAACTACTGGTTTACTATGGTGCTGCCGATACCATGATTGGTGTCGCTACCGCTAGAATTTCCGACCTTATCCCCACTTAAGGCCAATATTGCGGCAGTTGAACAAAAGTCAGAAATGTGTTCATGTTTCTGTAAGGTTAGCCCTAAAGATTTGAACGTGATATCCAGGGTAATATCATTACCAGCAATTGAACGTGGATTAATGCAGGTTAGGGCGAATAATTGAGGAATTTGAAGCTAAAGTAAGGTAATGATATTACCTAACTGGTGGGGCTTACTGGACGGAAAGAAGAACTTTTGCCCTGGCTTTCCGCCTCATAATATAGCCCACTGTTTGCCAAAATTGTAGCAACAAAGGCTGTCAAGCGCAAGGCAGAAGAGCCCTATTTTTAGCCTTAGATTGTGTCTTTCTGCCAGCAGCTTAGGCTTCCCCCTAACCAATACAGCTTATGTTATTTCATATGCCCATCTTTTAACTTCAGATGCCAACCTGCAGGCTAGGCTTTCGTGTGGCTCTATGGTTGAACCTGTGGGCGCTTCATATTTTTCTTAAACCAAATCCAAGAGACGAGAGCACCAACTCCGGCTGAAATAATGGGATTCACTATCTTTTCCCAAAGAGTACGTTGCACAAGCACGTCATATGCCATTATGAAAGCAAATGAAAGCGATAACAGTGTATACATTACGATATATTTCCTTCGCCTACTTGACTGCCAAAAAACGTCAATCAACATCGTAAGTAGAAGAAATATCGTTGATGTCATGAATGAAGCGAAGGGTATTGTCGTAGATATAGCCCATTCCTTCTGAGTAGATGTCACTGATATAAATATGAGCCATATTATGATCGCGATACTGCTTGCAAATAGCATTATTCCTTTTCTTACTTTCGGGTTGGCTATGAAATTGACTGTTGTTTTGTGAAGTCTCTTTAGCAATTTCCAGACCAAGAAGAACATGATAGAGATTACCACTAAAGCCGAGGGGAGGTAAGCCAGAGTCATTGTGATATTCTTTATCACTTCTGTTATTTTCACTAAATCCATATTGCCTCATTATCTCATATACTCGAAAACATTACATGTTCTTTCATATCACTTAAATACTAGAGGGCCAGTTTGTTCAGATCATGTAAATAAACAGACCTATTTAACATAAACTGGACAAATGTGTACATGGAACCTAACCCGAAAAATCTTGGTTTTATAGATGAAGCAGATTTGCTAGGTTGATACGCTCTGGAATAATTACTACATGGGTTGTCTCTATATAGCTCTTGTCAATACAGCATTTCTTAAACTTTTTGCCACTTCCACAAGGACAAGGCTCATTCCTATCAACTGCAGGAATCTCATCATTGGGTTTCCTAATTTTCTTAAATTCTACATGATTGAAATTTAATGGCTCCAGAACTTTATCTCTCATACCTTGAGCCAAATAAGCAACACCATTGAATTGCTCAGAAGTATCCGAAATTTGAACTGTGCATCTTTTGTCTGCTGGATTCAGAACAAAGGATACTTCTTCAAGTTGTTTAATTCGTTTTACGATACCATAAGCTTGGCGTCCCCTATAGAGTCCACCTGCAATGTGTTCGCATTCAAAACTATCAATTGACTTTCCGCATAGACTACATTCTGCTTCCTCTTTAACCATGCCGGTGCTCAAGAAAACCCGATACGGATAAAGCTTCTCCAACTCGCCACATTGTCTTTCAATATGACTTAATATTGGGGGTCTTGGTTCATTTGTAAAACGGTAAATTGTGCGTAATCGGTCTTGAACATCCTGTAAAGCTGACCAAGATTCAGAGAATTTGTTAGACACCAATAATTTCCAATATGACACGTAATCCTCGAAAAGGTTTACGAATTGTTTGAGTATGAAACCATCATTGAATACGTCATCGGGGTCATTATCAGGGAATTCATCTATTTTCTTTGCTACTATTTCGGTTACAAGCTCTAATTCTTTGCTAGCTTCATTCACATCAAGTTTCTGAATTAATTGTAGGGCATGTGATACCTTTACCCATACGGATTCAGCCACCACTCTACAGACATCTGTGCCAAACATCACGAATTAGCCTAAGAACGTGTTTATATTAAATTTCTTAGCAGCTTTTTCAAAACCTTCAACACTACCTTCATACGAGAATTTCTTTATGATTTCCTCAGCAGTCTCTCTATAATAAACTTGAACATGAATGTTTGCCTTATCATGTTTCAGCGCACCTTTGATACGATCGTAGATGTAGCTGGATACCAAACCAAGGAATACTTGCACAGAAACATCACTAGCTAGAACAACTATAGGAATCCAGAAATCCTGCGAGTGCAAGCTTTTAATGCCTTCCGACTCTGCTACATCAATGGTAATATCTCCCTTGTTCTTTTTTAACCATTTTGCGAAATCATAAGTCTGAGGCATTAACACGTTATGTTGGGATTGTCTAGTAACATTCTCAGGCACACACAAGATGCCTTTAGTATTATTTTTCATGAGCGACGTTAATTCAGGATTATCATTTATTACTTCAATTCTGTATATATCATTGGGTTCAAGAACATTTTCCATGGTCTCTCCACAACAAGCTTTTTATATATTATACTACTCACATAGTCATCTTTGGTATAGTAAAGGCCCGCCAAAAGTAGAACATACAAGGACTGTGTTAGTGCTGAGGGAGAGAGATTTAGAACATGGTCTGGTAAAGTTTGTACAAAAATTAGCTACGATTTGTAAACTTTTGCAAACAGTGGTGGGCGGTACTGGACTTGAACCGGTGACCTCTGCGATGTCAACGCAGCGCTCTAACCACTGAGCTAACCGCCCACTAATCTGGCATTTTATCAATGCTTCTATATGCAGTCAAGCTCACCCATCTTGAATAAAGCGCTGGTCTCATCTATACTTTCACAAAACAGAAGGATAATAATCTGAAAGTTTTTGCTACTGGAGGGAAATATAATGGGTAAAAAGGAAGGCGATGCCAGGGAATACGTCCTTAAAAGGACAAGAGAGCAAAATATTAAGTTCATACGGCTATGGTTCACCGACATTTTAGGCTTTCTGAAAAGCTTTTCCATCACTGCCGAACAACTCGAGGAGGCACTAAAAGATGGCATGGGCTTCGATGGTTCCTCCATACAGGGCTTTGCCCGCATCGATGAAAGCGATATGATTGCCCTACCTGACCCCAACACTTACCAATTGATACCCTGGGGACTCAAAGAGCAAGGTGTAGCTAGAATGTTCTGCGATATATGCTGGCCCGGCGGGCAACCTTTTGAAGGCGACCCACGGTATATATTAAAGAAAAACCTGAAGCGTGCTGCTGACCTGGGCTATACCTTTTACGTTGGTCCAGAGTTGGAATATTTTTACTTCAAGAACTCCGAAAATACAGAATTTCTAGACCTGGGCGGCTACTTTGACCTGACACCACCGGAGGTCGCCACAGACATAAGAAGAGAAACAATTATCTTCCTCGAAGAAATGGGCATCGAGGTCGAGTACAGCCACCACGAAGTCGCCCCCAGTCAGCATGAAATAGACCTCCGTTACACCGATGCTTTGACTATGGCAGACAGTGTAATGACCTATCGCTTAGTGGTAAAGCAGGTAGCCCAACAACAAGGGGTTTATGCCACATTCATGCCCAAACCAGTACTCAATGTTAACGGTAGCGGCATGCATGTTCACATGTCGCTGTTCAAAGGCAGCAGGAATGCCTTCTTCGATAAAGATGCCCTCTACAATCTGTCAGAAACAGGCAGAAGTTTCGCCGCTGGATTGCTTAAACACGCCCCCGAAATCACTTCAATCTGCAATCAGTGGATAAACTCCTACAAGCGCATCGTCCCCGGCTATGAAGCCCCCTGTTACATCACCTGGGCTAAAAGAAACAGGGCTGACTTAATCAGGATTCCTCAATATAAACCGGGAAAGGAAACTGCTACCAGGATAGAGTTCAGGTCACCAGACCCGGCATGCAATCCATATCTCGCCTTCAGTGCCATGCTGGCCGCAGGACTCGAAGGAATTGAAAAGGGATACAAATTGCCACCGCCTGTAGAGGAGAACGTCTTTGAAATGAGCCCGGAAGAACGTGAAAAGAGGAAAATAAAAACATTGCCCGGCAGCTTATACGAAGCTATACAGCTCACCGAAAAGAGTCAGTTGGTCAGAGAAGCTCTGGGTGACCATGCCTTAGATAGCTTTATCCAGAATAAGAAGGTAGAGTGGGATAGATACCGGACATACGTGACTGATTACGAACTAAAGAACTATCTGCCAATCCTGTAGATAACTTCAGGAGAAAATCAGGGCAACACAATAAACTTTACTTTGAGGCGCCTGTCGAAAACTTCACATGCTCTGGTAGCACAGTCCACACTGACAAGCCTGAATCAGAGAACTCCTTAACTCTTGCCGCTGGTCTTTATATTACTTGTCAGCATGATCTGAATAACACTATTGCACTTGGGACAGGTAACCTCAATGGTGACAGGTTGCCTCATTACCCGCTCCACCAAAGCCGTAACCACGGAGTCCATGTTATCCAGCCGCTTGTCTAACATCTCCAGGCGTTTTTTTGTGTGCTCCAGATCCATAGTCGTGCTTCTCTTCTCAGCTTTTTCAGGCATCCTATCCTCCACTATAAAAATAAAAGAGGAGAGGCATTTGGAAATCCCCCTCCTCAGTATTAACCCGAATTACCGTCATGCCTTTCACAAACTCTTTTCAGCTACTCCCATAGCGGACAGATAATCTTTATCAGTTTTTATCAGGTTGTCCACCTTGCCACTAACCGTCCCCTCCAGATACTTCCGGAAAGCCTCACGAGCCCCCGGAGAATTCTGGAGTGCCTCCTTAGCTCGTTGCCACTCCTCAGTAGTCAATTCGCCTATCCTGTCTGGACTCAATGGGAATTCTTCCCCCATAACACGCTCTGCTTTATCAAGCACTCTGCTTGTAACTGCTCGCTTCAGTCGGTCAAAGGAGAGGAATTCTTCGTTTGCGTAAGGCCTGGGTAACCACGTCTCATCTTTCATATCACAACCTCCACGTCATTATTATAACCCATTTTCATCGCCTATAATATGCCCCGTCAACTGCCGTGTCAAGTCCCTGCAGTCCGCAAACCACTACTTAATATCATAAACCATCTGGACGGTGACTGTAATCTCCATCTCGCCGGCGCTAATAGGAGTCGGTGCTGAAGCTGCACTCTCAGCCTTCAAAAAAAGGTCTCTAACCACTGTCTGCGGCACATACGGAGTGCTTTCAGAGATATACAGCAGCTTGCCCAGCTTAATATCAGCCGCCTGTGCCATCTGCTTAGCCTTATCTACAGCATCTCCCACTGCCTCAGTCCGTGCCTCTTTATAGTAAGGTGTCGGGTCATCAATAGTAAAACCTATGCTATCAATCCTGGTCAAGTTACCACCAGCTTGCGCCACCGCATCAATAACAGGTCCAGCCTTATCTATTTCTCTTATTTTGGCAACCACTATATTTGTCACCCTGTAGCCGGTAATCTCTTCCCTGTTTTCCTTCTCTATCCATCTGCGCACCGGATATATGCTAAAGCTCTGCGTCTGAATATCCTTTTCAGCCACACCGTTAGCCTTAAGTGCCTTCATGACTCCATTCATAGCCTCAACTGCATCCTCTTGCGCCTGCGCCACAGTCTTCGCCTCAGCTTCTATGCCCAGACTGAGCAAAACAACATCGGGGGTTACCGTTGCCTTGCCTTCACCAGTTACCCACAAGCCGACCTGCTGCTGGCTATAAAATATGCCACCCAGGTCCGGTGCTGCCACATAGGCGGAAATAGCCGGAGGCGATACTTGGGCACTTTCACCAACCACACAACCACCAGCCCCAATCAAAATCACAGCCAAAATCACACTGGATAGAACTAACCAAAATTTCTTCATTTTAAGCCTCCTCGAATTTATTGCCTGGTTTTACTGACATATTAAACTATCAACATCGCCTCTTTCATTATAATAGCATGCAGGTACTGATTGCCACCATATATAACGGTAAACCAGACCACCGAGTTTAGTTTAAAGATGGCACAAAAAGCTGGCATGGATTATAATAACACAAGCTTAATTGTAACAAAACGATGAGATTTTTCCGCGACTTCATCATACCTGTACTTTTCGGACTGGCTGTTTTCGCCCTTTTTCAAGTTACGGTTGGGAGCTTCAAAGTATACGGCTCGTCCATGTTGCCTACCATAGAAGAAGGCGATTATATAATGGTCAGCAAAGCTACTTATTTCTTTCATGAGCCACAACGCGGCGACATAATCGTGCTTCGTTCCCCACAAAACCCTGATTCAGACCTTATCAAGCGAATTATTGCCCTGCCCGGCGACACCATCGAAATTAAGGACGATACAGTATTTATAAACGATACCCCTTTAGTTGAACCTTACACTCTGGAGCCACCCCACTACTTTATGCTGCCCGAGGAAATTCCCACCGGTCACTATTTTGTTCTAGGTGACAATCGCAACAATAGCTCCGATTCACACAGGGGTTGGACGGTACCTCGAAAAAATATCGTCGGCAAGGCATGGATAACCTACTGGCCACCATATAGATGGGGGCCAATAGAACACTATAAGCCCAATATAGGCACGCGAACAGCCGAAGTCAGTGAACTCAGCCTGGCAATCAAAACACTATGTCCGATGAGATAATACAAATCTTCAAAGATGCCGGAGCCATACTGGAAGGGCATTTTCTGCTGACCTCAGGGTTACATTCACCTGTTTACTGGGAGAAGTTCCGCGTTCTACAACACCCCCACCACACCCAGAAGCTATGTCAGTTCATCGCCGAGCACTTCAAGAAAGGCAATGTCCAGGTGGTCGCCGGTCCGACCACGGGCGGCATTATCCTTGCCTTCGAAGTCGCCAGACAGATGGGCGTAAAGGGAATGTTCGCCGAGAAAGAAGGAGAGACAAGAGTTTTTAGACGTGGTTTCACCATCCATCCCGGTGAACGCGTCCTGATTGTGGACGATATCCTGACTACCGGCAGCTCTATTATGGAAGTAATGGAGGCAGTCAAAAAACTAAAAGGTGCCATCGTTGGCATCGGCGTGCTGGTTGACCGTTCCGAGCAGAAGAAAGATTTCGGCGTGCCTCTTTTTAGCTGCCTGCGCTCTGCCACCGTGGTCTACTCCCCTGACAAATGCCCTCTCTGCGCCGCCGGCATACCTCTGGTCAGACCTGGCGGACAGACATAAACTCACATCTTTTTCCCTTGACACCTACAGACGAAAAAATTTACAATGTCGCCGCGCCGAGGTAGCTCAGATGGTAGAGCAGCGGACTGAAAATCCGCGTGTCCCCAGTTCGATTCTGGGCCTCGGCACTTTTACTACAAGCTACCAATCTGCCCGATACTTTAAGGAAAATCTGGTTAGCTGAACAAAGGTCGCCTTTCTTAAAAAGAGGCGATACGCAGACTGTCGCTAGTCCAGATCCCACCTCCATCTCCAAACTACCGGTCTGATAGCGCAATATGACCTTTTACTCATTGACAAAACAGACGGAATTCTCTATCATTACAATCGCCATTGACCATAAGGCAGTGAGCCTTTATTGAAAGTAAATAAAAAGGGACCGCTTGGATCAGCGATGACCGAGACGGGATATAGTGGCAATGCTAACTGAGCCTTCTCGGCAACGCTGAGAAGGCTTTTTTTTGATGACGATGTACAACGCTATAACCGATGTTCCGGGAATAAAAGTGGGACACTATACCGATAAGGATGCAGCTACCGGCTGCACCGTAATTCTGTGTGAGACCGGTGCTGTAGCCGGTGTTGATGTCAGGGGCTCGGCTCCAGGAACCAGAGAAACAGACCTGCTGCGACCTATGAATCTGGTGGAAAGAGTCCAAGCCGTTCTCCTGGGTGGCGGCAGCGCTTTCGGGCTTGACGCCGCCGGGGGAGTAATGCGATATCTCGAAGAACGAGGCCTGGGTCAAGAAACCATGGTTGCCAGGGTACCCATCGTTCCCGCAGCCGTTCTTTTCGACCTGGATACAGGCAGCTGCAAAATCAGGCCCGGCTCTGAGGAAGGCTACAAGGCTTGCCTGGCTGCCACCGACAAAGAGGTGGCTGAAGGCTGCGTTGGTGCCGGTACTGGCGCTACGATAGGAAAATTTCTAGGCATAGAACGAGCCACCAAGAGCGGACTGGGCACAGCTAGCTGCAAGATAGGTGGCGATATCATCGTTGCTGCAATTGTCGCCGTAAATGCAGTCGGGGACGTGATTGACCCCAAAACGGGAAATATATTGGCTGGTCCTCGGAATGAAAAGAACAATGGTTTCCTTAGCACCATCGAACTGCTAACCAGGGGGAGTAATAGTGATGTGAAAAACCTGCTACCCACCAACACCACCCTGGGCGTGGTGACAACCAACGCTTGCCTGAACAAAGAGCAGGTAAATAAACTGGCACAAATGGCACAGGACGGTTTGGCTAGAGCCATCAACCCAAGCCATACTATGTATGACGGCGATACTATATTTGCCTTATCTTTGGGTGACAAGATAGGCGACCTCACTACACTGGGAACGGCAGCCGCCGAGATGGTAGCCGAAGCCATAGTCAGGGCAGTTAAACAGGCGGAAACGCTAGCCGGTATACCGGCGATAAAGGACATAAGATGAAGGGAAAGGATACTCCGACTATAGGCTTTATAGGTGCCGGTACGACAGGTACGGCGCTGGCTGTAAGGCTGGCGCAGCAGAGATATCGGGTAATCGCTGTATCCAGCCGGAGCCTGACATCAGCAGAAAAGCTGGCTGCAAGGATAAACGGCTGCCAGGCTTACAAAACAGCTCAGGAGGTAGCCGATGTCGCTCAGCTTGTTTTCATTACCACGCCCGACGACGCCATTCCCAGGGTAGCTGCTGAGGTTCAGTGGCGTAACGGACAAAGCGTGGTCCACTGCAGTGGCGCCCATTCAATCGACATTCTGGAACCAGCAAAGCAGCCAGGAGCTAACACGGGCTGTTTTCATCCTTTGCAAACTTTCGCCAGCGTTGACCAGGCAATAGGCAATATACCCGGTTCCACCTTCGCTATTGAAGCCGAAGAACCGTTATCGTCCACACTCAAGGATATGGCTGCCGCTTTAGAGGGAGAATGGGTAATACTAAAAGCCGGCGATAAAGTGCTCTATCATGCCGCAGCCGTTTTCGCCTGCAACTACCTGGTGACACTGGTCAAGCTGGCCACGGACTTATGGCAGACCTTTGACGTACCACCGGCACAAGCAACCAGAGATCTAATGCCCCTGCTAAGAGGCACGCTTAGCAATATCGAAAACGTCGGTTTACCGAACTGCCTGACCGGACCCATTGCCAGAGGCGACCTGGGCACCATAAGCAGACATCTGGAATCGCTGGGAAAACAGGCCCCTGCACTGCTTAAAATCTACAAGGAGCTGGGACAGCAGACAGTACCGATTGCACTGGCTAAAGGAAAAATAGATTCGCAAAGAGCAGAAGAGCTAAAAGCTCTAATGAGATAAACAAAACGAGGAGACGAGAATGAGAACAATGCTCAAAAGCAAAATACATCGGGCTCGGGTTACCCAATGCAACGTCGGCTACGAGGGCAGTATCACCATCGACAAGGATTTGATGGAGGCAGCCGACATGCTCACCTACGAAAAAGTTGATGTGTTGAACATCAACAACAGTGCCAGATTCCATACCTACGTGATTGAAGGGGAGAGAGGCTCGGGAGAAATCTGCCTTAACGGTGCTGCCGCCAGGCTCGTGGCTAAGGGTGATATTGTGATTATTCTGTCTTATCATGTAGTCAGTGAGAATGAAGTTGCCACAGCTACTCCGAGGCTGGTATATGTGAATTCAGAAAACCGAATCGTTGACATCAAAGGCGCAAGAGACTGGACAAAAGATTTGCTATCAACACTGTAAAGAGATTGGCTATTTACATATGGTACGGAGGAGTGAGAAATGCGAGTCAGCATTAACGAAATAAAGGAAATGAAATCGAAGAAAGAAAAGATAGTCATGCTCACCGCCTATGACTATTCCACTGCCAAACTGGTAGATGAATCTGGCATACCATTGATTTTAGTTGGTGACAGCCTGGGTATGGTTATGCTGGGCTACGAATCAACCATTCCGGTAACTATGGACGAGATGATACATCACACCAAAGCCGTGGTCAGGGGCACCAAGCAAGCCCTTGTAATAGGCGACATGCCATTTATGACCTATCATACAAATACTGCCGATGCCCTGCGTAATGCAGCGCGGTTCATCCAGGAGGGAGGAGCGCAGGCGATTAAACTTGAAGGTGGCGTGACTGTAGCCGAGACGGTAAGACGGATTGTCGAATGCGGCATACCGGTTATGGGACACATCGGGCTAACCCCACAATCCGTACATCAACTGGGTGGCCACAGGGTGCAGGGTAAAACCCCTGAAGCCGCCGAGCGATTATTGCAGGACGCTCGAGCTCTAGAACAAGCTGGCGCCTTTGCTGTTGTACTCGAACTTGTGCCAGCACCGCTATCCAAACTAATTACACAGAAGATAGGCATTCCCACCATCGGTATCGGAGCCGGTCCTGACTGCGATGGCCAGGTGCAGGTAATCAGTGACCTGCTGGGACTGTTTTCCGACTTTGTGCCAAAACATGCCAAGCAATTTGCCAAACTGGCAGGCGAAATAAAGATTGCCCTGGCTGATTATGTCAACGAAGTCAAAGCAGGTAAATTCCCTACCGCCGAACATAGCTCCAAAATCGATGAGAGCTTACTCGAAGAATTAGCCCGCGCCTGAACAGCCATGCGAATAGCCCGAACCATCGCTGAAATGAAAGCCCTCAGGATGAAAAGCCTCGGCTCCGTAGGCTTCGTCCCCACCATGGGCTATCTTCACGATGGGCATTTGGCTTTGGTCAAGCAAGCCCGAGATGAGAACTCGGTAGTTGTAGCCAGCATCTTTGTCAATCCCACCCAGTTTGGTCCCACTGAAGACTTCAAAGCTTATCCCCGCGATACAGAGCGCGACTTGGCTATGCTGAGAAAAGAGAAGACAGACATTGTCTTCATGCCATCGGCTGATGACATGTACCCTGAAGGCTTCAATAGCTGGATAGAGGTAGAAAAAATTACCGACCGACTTGAAGGTAGCTGCCGTCCGGGGCATTTCAAGGGAGTGACCACTGTAGTTGCCAAGCTATTTAATATCGTCGAGCCCACTCGAGCTTATTTCGGCCAGAAAGATGCCCAGCAGGCATTGGTCATTAAGAAGATGGTAGCTGACCTCAATATGAATTTAGAAGTTATAGTTGCGCCTACCGTTCGGGAGGGCGACGGACTGGCTATGAGCAGCCGCAACGTTTATCTCAATCCTCAGGAACGCCAGGCAGCTACCGTCTTGTTTAAAGCTCTTACCTTAGCTCGAAACATGTATGAAAAAGGAGAGCTTAACGCTGAGACCATAAGTCAAAAGATGACCGCCCTCATAAACAAAGAGCCATTAGCCAAAATCGAGTACGTCAGCATTGCTGATGCCGAAACCCTGGAAGAACTAACTGAAATTGATAAACCAGCACTGTCCTCTCTGGCAGTTAGATTCGGCAAGACGAGGCTCATAGACAATGAGCTAGTATCGGGCTGATGAGAAGTCGGAAGGCTTGAATAATCCCGGTCAAGTTTAACCCTTTATCTTTGGCAAGTCAGGGAACTTAACTCTAGCCCGTTCAAGTTCCGATATACAGCTAGCATGAGAGAAGGTAGTTACATTACGTTGCTCTTCCAGTCTACTCCATGTGACAACTCCAATAGCAGCACCAGTTCTAATATTTATTAATGGTCCTCCAGAGTTGCCGGGGCCAACGTAATTATCAAATTCCAATGTGAGTGTGCCTCTATCAGGCCAAATAGAACTCAAATGAGCATAAGTTAGTCTCTCAACAAAACGTATATCTCGTCTTCCTTCTGTAAACCTTCCCTCATAACCTATGAATGGATAGCCAATTGTACAAACTTCGTCACCAACTCTCCTATCACAGCTGAGTGGAAGTGGAGTAGGCTGCTGAGTGAAAAGTGTTTCAGGTGTATTAACATCAAAAATGCAAATGTCCTGATCTTCGAGGCGCATAAAATCAATGACACCCAGGTAAGGCATAAGGTCATCTTGAGATACTTCAAACGGACATTTCGTGAAGTCGGGTACTAAAACACACACTTCTGCGTTATCACGTTGCAAGTCGGGGAATGCGTGGTTAGCAGTAACGAATCTTGTTCTATCGTAATCAATGGAAAGTAAGAATACTGTAGCACAAGGGAATATATTAATGTGGCGGCCTTCATGTCGTGCTTCCAACAACATGTTTCGGGGAATTGGTATTTGATTTATGTCGCCATGATATGCCCAACCGATAGGTATCACAGATTTAGCATAAGTATAGAAAACATCGCTTAAATTCAAGTGCCACCAATCAGATTACGAGAACTTTACTATATGCACTATTGTAGGCACACGTTTGCTATCAACGTGACTCATTATAGCACAACATTCTAGCGGCAATTTTGCACGTAGGACAATTCTCTAGGGCGCAGACAATCAGTCCAGACTCAAGTTGAACAAGAATTTTGCAGTCCCTCGTTCTTTAATCTAAATGGCAAATTAAACATAGAAGACTATTGCACTCCTAGCCCCTTGTCCTGCTAACCTATTTCACCAACCCATCTACCGGACTAGCCACAACATGCCTTTTAAAAACATCGTCAAATCCCAAAGCCTGAGTATATATTCTGGTCATTTCCAAAGTAGTATGTCCCAGTAATCTCTTGCAACATTAAGCTATACCACCAACCCTTTTAACACTGAGGAGAACGGCCTATATGCCTACCTGGACAGGCAAACAGAATGGAAAAGACTGGGCTATATTGTATACACTTGAGGCTACTGGAATAAAATCACTCGCGAACCAGAGCCAATAATCCAATCATCGCCAATAATGCCAGACCAGCTCCGAAATAGAAGGGCGCCGCCGGACTGACTGACTGCCACAGCCAGCCAGCAATAATACTCGCCGGCAAAAGAGTAATGCCGACTACACCGTGAAAGAGACCGTAGGCTGTGCCACACCTGCCTTCAGGTACTAAATCAGCCACAAAAGCTCGAGCCACACCTTCAGCAAGTCCATAGTAGACTCCGTAGAGGGCAAAAAGCAGCCATATATGCCACGGGGCGGATGCCACGGCAAAGCCAACATAAGTAACAGCATAAACTAACCACCCCAGAACTATGATTCGCCGCCTGCCCAGCTTATCTGACAATATCCCTGCAGGGGTTGAAACAGCCGCATAGACGACATTGAACAGGATGAGCATCAAGAGTATACAGAGTACGGAGTTGCCCAGGTTCTGCGCTCGCAGGATGAGGAAGGCATCGCTTGAATTACCCAGAGTGAACAGAAACATTATGCCCAGAAAAAGCTTGAAGCGATTGTCAAAGCCAGATTTCGTGTCCTGAGAGCTTTTTGGCAAACACTCAGATTGGCTCTGCGGACTTGAACCTTTCTTCGCTTCGCGGATAAAGAAAAACATAAACAGCGCCAGTACCGCCGGGATAATTCCAATCAACACCAGCCACTGGTAGGTGTCTCGAATTAACTCCAGAGCACCCTTCTGGAGCAAAAAGACAACGGCAGCGGCAAGAACAAGCCCCAGGGCAGCGCCAGAGGTATCCATAGCCCGGTGGAATCCAAAGGCTTTGCCCCGCTGTTCAGCCGATACAGAATCGGCTACCAGTGCATCCCGTGGTGCCGTGCGTACGCCTTTGCCAAACCTATCGGCGAATCTCACCCCAAGCACCAACCCCCAGGTTGTAGCTATATACATGAAAGGCTTGGCTAAGGTAGATAACCCATAGCCGATAAAAGCTAAATATTTACGTTTGCCCAGTCTGTCGCTGAGCCAGCCGCTGAAAATCTTGAGCAAGGAGGCTGTGCTTTCAGCCACCCCCTCAATGAAACCGATGAGAACTGCAGCCGCTCCCAGGATATTAGCCAGAAAAAGCGGAAGAAGGGTAAAAATCATCTCACTGCTGACATCAGTGAGAAAACTCACCAACCCCAGGAAGAAAATATTGGGGTTAAGACCAAAGATGCGCTTTCGTTCCGCCATTTGCAGTCGCTTTCACACAGAACTATAGCTGCGTAGTATAGCACTTTTGCCAAATGCTCCGCCCAGGGTTGACCCTCACTCGGTGCAACCCACAAGATTGCCACACGGAGTTTATCCTGAGCTACATGAGATTCTTCGCTGCACTCAGAATGACAGGAGGGATTTTCAGCATGACCACGGCGATTGACCACCGATACTTTTTTTGCTAAACTATCGTTTTGGTTATTCAAATCCGCGGAGAACCACGTGCCTGATAAACTAGCTAAGATAATGGCTGAATATGAGGGAGAAAAGGGCGCATTAATTCCAATCCTACAGAAGATTCAGGAAAAACTCGGTTACCTCACCGAAGAGGCAATTTCAGAGATAGCTAAATTCTCCCGAATGTCGGAAAGCGAAGTCTTCGGAGTTGCTTCTTTTTATGCCCAATTTTACTTCACTCGACGCGGTCAGCACTCCGTTAAGGTCTGCTTGGGCACCGCCTGTCATGTGCGTGGAGGCGAGAAAATTCTGGACGAAATTAAAAGAGAGTTGGGTGTCGAGTCTGGAGGCACTACAGGAGACTACAAATTCAGCCTGGAGAGAGTAGCCTGTTTCGGTTCCTGCGCTCTAGCTCCTGTGCTGGTCATAGACAAAGATGTTTATGGACGGATGACAGTTGCTAAGTCAAAAGAGACTGTAAACAAATACCGATGAAATCCTAGCGACATGACCTTCGAGAAAATTCAAAAAAGGGCTGCTTCTGAGTGGGCAGCGCTACAATCAAGCAACAAACCACGGCTCTTAGTGGGTGCCGGCACCTGTGGTAGTGCCGCCGGAGCTCTTGATGTTCTCAAGGCTATTAATGAGGAACTGGCACGACACAGTATCGAGGCCATTGTTATCCAGGTAGGCTGCATGGGGCTATGTTTTATTGAGCCTATGGTTGGCATAATAAAGCCAGGACGCCCGCAAATCATCTACGGCAATTTAACCCCTGAGACTGCTAATCAGATTGTCAATGACTATCTGGTTTCCGATAACCCCAGGGCTGACTTAGCTCTAGGATACGTTGGTGATGGCAAGGTTGACGGCATTCCCAATTTATATGAGATGCCCGTGCTCAAACCACAGGTACGCATAGTCTTGCGTAACTGCGGTTTCATTGACCCCGAAAACATAAATCACTACATCGCAAACGGTGGCTACAGCGGGCTGGCCAAGGCATTAAAGATGTCCCCTGAAGAAATAATTGAGGAGATTAAGAAATCAGGCTTGCGCGGTAGAGGCGGCGCCGGTTTCTCAACAGGACAAAAATGGGATTTCTGCCGAAAAGCACCCGGGAATGAAAAATATATAATTTGCAATGCCGATGAAGGTGACCCCGGCGCCTTTATGAACCGCTCGTTATTAGAAGGCGACCCCCATTCAGTCCTTGAAGGAATGGTTATCGGGGCTTACACTATAGGGGCCAGCCATGGCTATATTTACTGCCGTGCCGAATACCCGTTAGCTCTGGAAAGGCTACGGCTGGCTCTGCAGCAGATGGAAGAATACGGCTTTATCGGAGATAACATACTTGGCTCCGGCTTCGATCTCCACATAAAAATTAAAGAGGGCGCTGGGGCTTTTGTCTGCGGTGAAGAAACAGCTTTGATGGCCTCCATAGAAGGCAAGCGGGGAATGCCCCGGTCACGTCCCCCTTTTCCAGCGATATCAGGATTATGGGGAAAGCCGACAAATATCAATAATGTAGAAACATGGGTAGACGCGGCACGCATATTAGAGAAAGGCAGTGACTGGTATGCCCAGTATGGCTCGGAAAAAAGCAAAGGAACGAAGACCTTTGCACTTGTAGGCAAGGTAGAGCGCACCGGTCTTATCGAAGTACCCCTGGGCATTACCTTGCGCCAGATAATCTACGAGATTGGCGGCGGCATACTCAAAGACAAGGAATTTAAAGCCGTGCAGACCGGTGGCCCTTCAGGTGGTTGCCTGCCACCCTCAATGCTCGATTCACCTGTTGACTATGAATCACTTGCTGCTGCCGGCTCAATCATGGGCTCCGGCGGTATGATTGTCGCCGACGAAAACACCTGTATGGTTGACCTGACAAAGTACTTTCTCGGTTTCACACAGGCTGAATCCTGCGGCAAATGTCCACCCTGCCGGGTTGGTACACGCCAGATGCTGGGCATCCTGGACCGCATTACTCGAGGCGAAGGCAAACCCGAAGACATAGCGCAGCTTGAAAGAATAGCCAACACGGTGAAGCAAGGCTCACTCTGCGGCTTGGGACAAACCGCCCCCAACCCGGTACTGACCACTATCCGCTACTTCCGGGATGAATACGAGACACATATCAACGAAAAGCGCTGCCCTGCCCTGGTATGTAAGAATTTGATTTCGTTCTATATTTTGCCGGACAAATGCCAGGGCTGCGGTATCTGCCTCAGAGCCTGTCCTGTGGAGGCAATCATTGGCGATAAAAGAATGATTCACATTATCGATCAGGATAAATGTATCAAATGCGGGACATGCACCGATGTCTGCCCACCACGCTTTGCCGCCATAACCAAGGTGTCGGGTGAGCAAATCGAGGTCCCAAAACAACCAGTCCCTATTGAAGCATCAGCTTAACAGGAGCTAACATGGTTATCAGCGAAGAAACCAGAATAATGAACCTGACTATAGACGGGCAACAGGTCGAAGTAAAAGAAGGCACTACAGTACTTGAGGCGGCTCGACAAGCAGGCATCTATATTCCAACGTTGTGTTATCACCCCAGCCTGACTCCATACGGAGCCTGCCGACTGTGCATCGTGGAAATTGAAAAATTACGAGGCTTCCCCACTGCCTGTACTACACCGGTAACTGAAAGCATGGTGGTAAGAACCAATACCCCACAGATCCAGGAGCTGAGACGAAATATCTTTGAACTTATTCTGGCGGAACACTCCAGGCAATGCATCACCTGCCCCAAAAATCTACGCTGCGAGATGCAAGAAGTTGCCTCCCGCATCGGGGTGGAGGAGATTACACTCCCCCCTATACACAAAGAACTACCGATTTACCAGGACAGTCCCTTTTTCGACCGCGATTACAACCTTTGTATACTCTGCGGCAGATGCGTTCGGGTATGCCAGGAGGTAAGAGGAGTTGGAGCAATTGCCTTTACCTATCGAGGCAGCCAGGCATTAGTCGGCACTGCTTTTGACAAGACTTTGGAAGAGTCAGGATGTCAATTCTGCGGGGCTTGTGTTGACATCTGCCCTACCGGCGCTCTAATGGATCGCCACAGCAAGTGGTTGGGGGTACCTGAACGCTCGGTAATTACAACCTGCCCTTACTGTGGAGTTGGTTGCCAGCTAAGACTCGAGGTAATCAAGGGCAAAGTCGTCCGCACAGTACCTGTTCTGGAAAATTCAGTAAACCAGGGACAGGCCTGCGTCAAAGGCCGTTTTGGCATTGCTGAGTTTGTACATCATCCTGAACGCCTGACCACACCTCTGATACGAAAGAGCGGTGAACTCGTCGAGGCAAGCTGGGACGAGGCACTAAACTTAATAGCTGGCAAGCTGGACAGATACAAAGGAAACCAGTTCGCCTTCATCGCCTCAGCCAAGTGCACCAACGAAGAAAATTATCTGGCACAGAAGTTCACACGCGCTGTGATGCAGACCAATAATATTGACCACTGCGCCCGTCTCTGACATTCCCCCACGGTGGCCGGTCTGGCCGCCAGTTTCGGCAGCGGTGCTATGACTAACTCTATCAACGAGATCAAAGACGCTGGCTGTATCCTGGTCATCGGCAGCAACACCAGCACAGGTCATCCGGTTATTGCCTTAGAGATAAAGAAGGCAGTGCGCAATGGTGGCAGGCTCATAGTTGCCAATCCTCGAGAGATTGAGCTTTCCCGCTACGCTGATGTATGGCTTAGACACCTTCCGGGCAGCGACGTTGCCTTGCTCATGGGCATGATGAAGGTTATCGTGGACGAGGAACTGGCTGAGCTAAGCTTTATAAGCGAATGTTGCGACAATTTCGACGCCTTCAAGGAATCTTTGAAGAATTTTGACCTCGACTTCGTAGAGAAGGTTACCGGTGTGCCCGGTAACACCATAATCGAGGCAGCTCGATTATATGCCACATGTAAACCTGCAACCATCCTCTATGCCATGGGCATTACCCAGCACAGCCATGGCACAGATAACGTAATGGCTACCGCTAACTTGGCTATGCTCACCGGTAATGCAGGGATACCGTCAACCGGTGTAAATCCACTGAGAGGGCAAAACAACGTCCAAGGTGCCTGCGATATGGGTGCCTTGCCCAACGTTTACACTGGATATCAAAGGGTTGACAATCCCGACCTTCAAAAGAAATTTGAAATCGCCTGGAGAGGCGACCTGATTTCAGCTCCGGGATTAACCTTGACAGAGATGCTCGATGCCGCTTGCGATGGAAAAATTAAAGCAATGTACATAATGGGCGAAAATCCAATACTGAGCGATGCCGATGCCAACCACACCGAGAAGGCATTGAAAAATCTCGAGTTCCTTGTAGTCCAGGACTTCTTCCTTACTGAGACTGCACAACTGGCTGATGTAGTTCTGCCGGCAGTGAGCTTTGCTGAAAGAGACGGCACATTTACCAACACAGAACGGCGAATACAGCGAGTAAGGAGGGCAATCGAACCTTTAGGCAACTCCAAGCCTGACTGGTGGATTATATGCCAGCTAGCCAGGAAAATGGGCGCACAGAGTTTCGATTTCGAGAACCCCTCTGACGTTATGGGTGAAATTGCCAGATTGACCCCCAGCTACGGAGGCGTCAACTACGAACGCCTAGAGGAATGCGGGCTGCAATGGCCATGTCCAACAAAAGACCATCCAGGGACACCTATATTGCATGTGGGCAGATTCGCCTGCGGGCTGGGAAAATTCACACCGCTGCAATATAAGCCACCTGCTGAACTGCCCGACAAGGAATACCCGCTTATACTTACCACCGGGCGTAGCCTGTATCATTTTCATACCGGCACCATGACACGGAAGGTCAGCGGACTCAATGTTCTTGAACCGGAGGGGGTAGTAGAGATAAATCCGTCGAATGCTTCTTCCCTGAAAATCAAGGATGGTAATACAGTAAAGGTGATTTCACGCCGTGGTGAAGTAACAGCCAGGGCTAAAGTGACTGAAAAATCACCAAAAAACGTTGTTTTCATGACCTTCCATTTCGCCGAGAGCGCAGCTAATCTACTCACCAACCCAGCATTAGACCCGGTAGCCAAAATTCCAGAGTTTAAAGTTTGTGCCGTGCGAATTGAGAAGGTTTAGTAATGCAGCCGGAATCATTAAAACCACAGACAGGTAATGAATTGCAAAACCGAAAAAATGCGGCTTGTATGCTAAAAAGTCCAAACATGGTAATGGGGGCTACTTGACCATTAAGACATCTCATGCTAAACTACGTGATTTGTTAGTGGTATTTCTAAATAGCAAGTTATCTGATAGGAAGAACACGGCAAACCATCCTGTAATTGTACTGACTATGCCCTCTAACATGGGAGTTTAGCGTAGCTCTATACGCAATCGACCGAAAGGAAGTTAACAAAACTGGCTAAGACAGCGAGAGCGTCGACAGACCTGATAGAGCAAATCCGCACAGTCCTTGCTCCGTTCCGAGGTCGACAGGGTGTTCTTATTCCAGCACTACAGGCTGTACAAGGCAAATTCGGCTTTTTGCCTGAAGATGCCATGGAAGAAATCGGGCAGGTAGCCGGTATGTCCTCAAACGCAGTCTACGGCGTAGCCAGCTTCTATTCTCAGTTCCGCTTCGTCAAGCCCGGAGAGCATATGATTAAGGTTTGCCTTGGAACTGCCTGCCACGTACGTGGTGCTATGGGCATAGTTGATGCATTAAAACGAGAGGCAGATATGGAGCCCGGAAAAACTACTTCTGACGGCAAGTTCACCATGGAAGAGGTCCGATGTTTTGGTGCCTGTGCTCTTGCCCCTGTTATGGTAGTCGACGATGAAGTTTTTGGCACTGTAACAGCAGCAAAAACCAGGGAAATACTGGATAAATTCCAATAGCTTGACCAAAAGGGACTCACATGGATTTCACTAAAATCGTCGATAAAGCAAATGCAGAATGGCAGGCTTTGTGGCATGGTGATAAGCCTCTAATACTGGTAGGATTGGCTACCTGCGGCATGGCGGCAGGAGCTAACGCAGTAATGAAAGCTATCGAGAATGAGCTAAGCCAGCGAAATATAGAAGCTACTATTATTCCCGTGGGCTGTATAGGGCTCTGTTACCTGGAACCTTTAGTCGACATTGTTAAACCAGGACACCCTCGAATTTGTTACACCCATGTCACACCCCAAAAAGTAGGGGAACTCATCGAAGATTATCTCGTCAATGATAACCCTCGCCCTGACATGGCACTTGGCACCATTGGCGATGGCACCATAGCAGACATACCAAAATTTTATGAGCTTCCTATGCTAAAGCCACAGGTCAGGATAGCGACCCGAAATTGTGGGAATATCAATCCTGAGAACATAATGCATTACATAGCTCAAGGAGGCTACAGCGGCCTGGATAAAGCGCTGAAAATGCAGCCTGAAGAAGTGACTAAAGAAGTCAGTGAATCTGGATTGCGTGGACGTGGCGGCGCTGGCTTCCCCACAGCTAGAAAATGGGAGGAGGCACGCAACAGCAAGGCTACACCCAAATTTGTGGTATGCAATGGCGATGAAGGAGACCCCGGTGCTTTTATGGACCGGTCTGTCTTTGAAGGCGACCCTCACGCTGTACTTGAGGGTATGGCTATTGCCGGTTATGCTGTTGGTACGCCAAATGGCTACATGTATGTTCGCGCTGAATATCCTCTAGCGGTGAGTCGCCTCAATATCGCCATAAGCCAGGCAAAAAAGCTGGGTTTGCTTGGCGACAACATTCTGGGCAGCGAATTCAGCTTCAATATCGAAATAATGCAGGGCGCTGGCGCTTTTGTGTGCGGTGAAGGTAGCGCCTTGATGTACTCCATAGAAGGTAGACGTGGAATGCCCAGGGTAAGACCACCACGCTCAGTAGCATCAGGATTATGGGGCTTACCCACTTCTTTGAACAATGTGGAGACCTTTGCTAATGTGCCTTCTATAATTTCCCGCGGGGGAAAATGGTATGCCAGCTATGGCACAGAGACGAGCAAGGGGACAAAAACATTCGCCCTGACAGGCAAAATAGAACGACCGGGGCTGATTGAAGTACCCATGGGAATAACGCTGCGTCAGATAATCTATGATATCGGCGGTGGCATCCCCGGCAACAAGCCTTTCAAAGCTGTACAGACAGGAGGACCTTCCGGAGGATGTTTGCCACAAAACCTTCTGGATACACCCGTAGACTTCGAGACACTTGCCAAGGCTGGCTCTATTATGGGCTCCGGTGGCATGGTGGTGGTAGACGAAGATACCTGCATGGTAGATGTCGCTCGATATTTTATCGCCTTCTGCCGCGATGAGTCCTGCGGCAAATGTATACCCTGCCGGGAAGGACTGCCCCTCATGAGCGATATCCTCGAGAGGATAACGGAAGGCAACGGAAATGCTGAAGACATAGAACGGTTGATTGATCTGGGCGAGACGATTAAGAATGGCGCCCTGTGCGGCCTGGGAACATCATCTCCCAACCCGGTCCTAACCAGCATCCGTTATTTCCGGGACGAATGGGAAGCTCATGTTATCGAGAAAAAGTGCCCGGCGCTGGTGTGCAAAGCTCTCATAAACTTTTATATATTGCCTGATAAATGCTCCGGTTGCGGAATATGCCTCCGGGCGTGCCCTGTGGAGGCAATCAGCGGCGGCAAGAGAATGGTTCACGTCATCGACCAGGAAAAATGTATCAAATGCGGGACTTGCCTGGAGAAATGTCCCGAGCGCTTCAGCGCCATAATCAAGACGACAGGAGAGCAAATCGCCGTGCCTAAAGAGCCGGTACCGATAACTACCGCTTAAAAAGAGCGAAAAAATATGGATGCTATCACTTTAACCATAGATGGGATCGAGGTCAGTACCACCAGGGGCAAGAGAATCCTGGAGGCAGCACTGGATGCTGGTATTTACATACCTAATTTGTGCGCCATTCGGGATATCAAGCTGCCCTTCGGCGCCTGCCGTCTGTGCCAAGTACAAATAGAAGGCAGACGAGGCACTATCACCGCCTGCAGTGAACCTGCAGCCGATGGTATGGTCATTCATAGTAACACGCCTGAAGTAAACAGTCTGCGCCGGAAAATTCTGGAAATAATGCTGGCCAGGCATCCACATGACTGCCTCACCTGTTGGCGAAGGGAACGCTGCCAGCCATTCGACATATGCTTGCGCAATGTGGCGGTAACCGAGCGTTGCGTTACCTGCCCTAAAAATGGACGTTGCGAGCTGCAGCAAGCAGTAGATTTCATCGGCCTTGATGGAATGCCCTTCCCCTACACCAGTAAAGGACTGCCTGTTGAAAAAGAAAACCCATTCATTGTCCGCAACAACAACCTGTGTATTCTCTGCGGTCGCTGCGTCAGGGTCGACCAGGAGATACTGGGCTTCGAAGCTATCGCCTTCAACCTGCGCGGGGCTCAGACCTATATCGGCGGCGCATTCGGTAAACCTCTTATCGAATCAGGATGCACCTTCTGTGGCTCATGCGTGGAAGTCTGCCCCACAGGAGCGCTGATGGACAGAGAAAACGAGTGGAGCCACTGGCTTGACCGTGAAGCCGCTTCCATTCGCTGCAAATATACCTGCCCCGCAATGGTAGACGTGCCACGCTTCATACGCTTCATCCGAGAAGGAAAATATGACGAAGCCGTAGCCGTTATCCGTGAAAAAGTTCCTTTTGCGTCTATCTGCAGCCTTATTTGCGAGCACCCCTGCGAAAGCGCCTGCCGCCGCGGCAATCTCGACCAGCCCGTTGCCATAAGAGCCTTGGAGCGCTTCGCTGTCGAACGCTCCAACAAGGCTGAACCTGTGAAAGGCTCAAAAGCTGCAGCATCAGGCAAAAAATTAGCCATCGTCGGCTCAGGCCTCACAGGGCTTACCGCAGCTTATTACCTGGCCAAAAATTGTGGCCACGCTGTGACCGTGTTCGAGAGTTCAGGTCAGCCTGGCGGCATGATGCGAACAGTTATACCTGAATACATCTTGCCTCACCGCATTCTGGACGCCGAAATAGAATCCCTGACCAAATTAGGGATTAAAATAAAACCTAACTCCAGGATAGAATCGGTGGATACTTTACTCAAAGAAGGCTACGACGCCGTGCTTCTGGCTATAGGATACACGGCAGAAATGCCCGAACAGCTTGGCGTTAAGATCAACGAGGAAAATACCATTCAGATTAACGCTAAAAGCCTTATGACCAACAAAAAGGGCGTCTTTGCCGGCGGCGATGCCGTGGATAAAAAACGTTCCTTCATTGAAGCTGTGGCTGCTGGCAGAAAAGCAGCCAGCTCCATTGACCGATACCTGGGCGGGAGCGGCGATATCAGCGAAGCCCTGGCACCTGTCATAGAGGGCGTACCCAGGGTAGGCAGAATCGAGAATTTCGCCCAGAGACAGCGGCAGGAGATGCCTGTAACAAAACCAGCCAAACAGATTGGCAACTTCACTCAAGTTGAGCTTGGTTTCAACGATGAGCTGGGAAATGAAGAGGCAAAGAGATGCATGGGCTGCGACTTGAGGTTTGCCGTAGCCCGCATTGTAGCCGCCACAACAGGCAAAGTCTCCAGAACGCCTGTGCGGACCTAGATAACAGACAAATCAGCATAACTCTTGGAACAGGTCATGTACAAGATTGTGGCCAAAGAGAAGCTCTGCCCTGTAGTTGACCTCATAATAATTGAGGCACCGGAAGTCGCCAAAAAGGCTAAAGCAGGTCAGTTTGTAGTTGTCCGCGTCGATGAAGTCGGCGAACGCATACCTCTTACATTAGCTGATTGGAACGCCAGGGAAGGCACTGTCACCCTCGTAGCCATGCAGGTAGGAACCACCACCTACAAGCTAGCCGCACTTAACACCGGCGACCACGTATTGGACTTGATTGGCCCTCTGGGATTACCTTCGGAAATAGAGAATTTCGGCACCGTGGTTTGCGTCGGCGGCGGCGTTGGCGTAGCCCCGATATATCCAGTAGCCAGAGCGCTGAAGCAAGCCGGAAATAAGGTCATCACCATAATGGGTGCCCGGAGCAAAGACCTACTCTTCTGGGAAGACCACCTGAAAAGCGTCAGCGATGAATTGATAGTTACCACCGATGATGGCTCATACGCCCGTAAGGGGGTAGTAACAGAGCCATTGAAAGAAACACTCGAGAAAAACAGGCAAATCGGCCGCGTCATTGCCATCGGACCGGCTATAATGATGAAATTCTGCTCCTCGACCACAAAGCCTTTTGGAGTTCATACCATCGTCAGCCTGAATTCCATCATGGTAGATGGCACCGGCATGTGCGGCTGCTGCCGCGTTTCAGTAGGCGACAAAACCAGGTTCGTCTGCGTTGACGGCCCGGAATTCGATGGGCACCAGGTCGATTGGGACCTTGTGTTCAACAGACAGCGCATTTATTGCGATGAAGAAAAACAATCGCTGGAACGGTGGAAAGCTCATAAGTGTCAGCATTCTTAGAATCTGAGAGTAACGGTGGAAGAAAAAGCCAAGCCAAAGCTCGATTTAAATAGATTGGATATGCCCCGCCAGACTCCGAAGGCCAGGGCGAAAAACTTCAATGAGGTAGCCCTGGGCTATACTCGCGATATGGCACTTCAGGAAGCTAACCGCTGCATTCAGTGTCCCAAACGTCCCTGCGTAGCCGGCTGCCCGGTGAATGTCGACATCCCTGAATTCATAAAGGCATTGCGAGACAAAGATATGCCTGAAGCAGTGCGTATACTCAAAGGCAAAAACGCTTTGCCAGGCATATGCGGACGGGTCTGCCCGCAGGAAACACAGTGCGAGGAGGTATGCACACTATCCAAGAAAAGTGCGCCAATTGCAATCGGCAGACTGGAAAGATATGTGGCTGACTGGGAACGGGAACATAGCACAGAGCTGCCTCCATCTCCCAATCAACAACCACCTACAGGCAAGAAAGTGGCAGTAATCGGCTCAGGCCCTGCAGGATTGACCTGCGCCGCTGACCTGGCTAAATTCGGACATAAAGTGACTATATTCGAGGCACTGCATACCGCCGGCGGAGTACTGATGTACGGCATACCTGAGTTCAGGATGCCTAAAGCCATTGTCCAGGGTGAGGTGGATTATGTCAGGTCATTGGGGGTAGAAATCAGGCTTGACTCGGTGATGGGCAAACTGGCTACTGTGGATGAGCTGCTGGAGGGCAAATACGATGCCGTATTCCTGGGCACCGGTGCCGGGTTACCTATGTTCATGAACATACCCGGTGAGAACCTGAACGGTGTTTATTCAGCCAACGAGTTCCTTACCCGGGTGAACCTGATGAAAGCTTACCTCTTCCCCGAGTACGATACCCCGATAAAGGTCGGGAAAAAGGTAGCCGTCATCGGAGGGGGCAATGTGGCTATGGACGCAGCCCGCTGCGCTCTAAGACTTGGCGCTGATGAAGTTTATATCATATACAGACGCTCTCGAGTTGAAATGCCGGCTCGACATGAGGAAGTGGAAAATGCCGAAGAAGAGGGAATTATCTTTAAGCTGCTTACCAATCCTAAACGCTTTATAGGCAACGACCAGGGCTGGATAACCGCCGTCGAATGCTATGAAATGGAACTGGGCGAGCCGGACGCCAGCGGCAGACGCCGCCCCATAATCAAGGAGAGCAGCGAGTTCACCATCGACGTCGATGTCGCCATCGTGGCACTGGGAACTACTCCCAACCCACTGATTTCATCAACCACAAAAGGGCTGGAAACGAAGCAAAACGGCACTGTGATAGCCGATGAAGAAAGCGGCAAGACGGTAAAGGACAAAGTCTGGGCGGGTGGTGATATAGTCACCGGCGCCGCCACCGTCATCAGCGCTATGGGCGCCGGCAAGCGCGCCGCCGCCTCAATAGATACCTATTTAAAAAGCACCAAACCATAAACACCCAATTCCAAATATTTCGGTTTGGAATTTGTCTAGGTTTTTCCCTGCGAAGATTTAGCCGTTGACCGTGCCCCTTTAGGATCGCTAGGGCAAGACCAAAGCCTCGCCGCTACATGTTACACACCCACAACGGGTGCTCCATCACAATTAGCCCTACCACAGAAGGGCGACGTGACAACCTCACATTTTCTTTGTCATCCTGAAGGAGCAGAGCAACTGAAGGATCTTACCCAAACTGAATTCCATGACCGCCCTATGAGATTCTTCGCTTCGCTCAGAATGACAAAGGCGAAGGACTCGCAACGACAGATTTCTAGGATTTCGAATTTTGGATTTTGGATTTGGCGGTGCCTTTCCGTCGAGACCTGGTCAACAGGCGATTTATCTCAGCACCCAATTTCTTAACATCAAACGGCTTGGTAATACATGGGACTCCTGTCCTGGCAAGAATGGCTTCGGTATCCACCCCCATCACGTCACCTGTTATGAACACCACCCGTTTCGCCATGGATGGCTCTATCTCCTTAATACGCTCATACAACTCGCTGCCGCTAATTTCGGGCAATTTCATGTCCAGCAGTATAAGGTTATAATTATTGCTCTTAATCCGTTTCAAGGTGTCCTTGCCACTGTCCGTGGTCTCCACCTCATGCCCCACCTCAGTAAGAACCTGGCTTAACAACTGCCTCACCACCGGCTCATCATCCACCACCAGTATTTTGCCTTTAGCTGTTTTCTCCGCTTTGCGCGCCGGCTTAGCCTGTCTGGGACGTTTCTCTTCAGTGACTACGGGCAACTCCACGATAAAAGTAGCCCCCTTGCCCATCTGGCTTTCAGCCCATATCCTGCCACCATGCTCGTTTACTATCCCATGGCAGATGCTCAAACCAAGCCCGGTCCCCTCACCCACCCCCTTGGTAGTAAAGAAGGGGTCGAATATCCTCTCCAGGTTTTCCTCAGCTATGCCCGGGCCATCGTCTTTAAAAGATACCCGGATGGTATTATCAATGCGCTCTGTCTTAATTATGAGTTTTCCTTTCCTATGTGCTGACCTCATCTCCATCTCGGCGTTTATAATCAAATTAAGGAACACCTGCTGAAGCTGACCGGCATCGGCGACAGTCACAGGTATGTCAGGAGCCAGCCTGGCCGTGACCTTTATATTGCCGGTCTCCAGCTCATAAGCACGCAGACGTAAGACAATCTCGATAATCTGGTTAACATCCACAACCGTACGCTCCGGCCTAGTCTGGCGGGCAAAAGTGAGCAGCCCTCTTACGACATCAGCCACCCGTTTGCCTCCCTCATAGATAATCTTCAAATCATTCTTTATATGTTCGGGCACATCCTCATACATCAACAACTCGGCATAACCGATAACACCGGTAAGGGGGTTATTTATCTCATGGGCGATGCCGGCAGCTAATTCGCCTACGGAAGCCAGACGGCTGGCAAGCTGTGCCTTTTGCTCCATCCCCCTCCTCTCTTCTTCAGCCTTCTTCCGTTCGGCGATATCCCGCATAACGCCCAGGATACCGATGGGCCGACCATCCGGCTCACGTATAAAGCTCATCTTCAGTTCAGCCCATAAGAGGGAACCATCACGGCGAATAAATTTTATTTCCAATGTCCTCGACCTGCCCGGGTCCGGTGGCGCAACATTTGCCCGAGCCATTTCCTCAGCAAAAACATCCAGGGCTAGTTTCTGCGAAGATGGCGTAAGCAGTTGCTCAAATGACATGGACATAATCTCTTCAGCGGTGCGGTCTACGAGATATTTAGCAGACGGGCTTATATAGGTAAACCGCAAGTTCATATCAGTGGAGAAGATAACGTCTCTTACGTTCTCAGCCAGCAGTCGATATCGCGCCTCGCTCGCCCGCAGCGACTCCTCAGCTCGCTTGCGCTCTGTGATATCCCGAACGAATACAAACAATCGTTCGCCATCAACTTGCAAATAGTTGACACTAATCTCAACGTCAACTATTTCGCCATCCTTGCGGCGATGGCAGCTCTCAAAACGGTCGGAGCCAGTCTCCCTTATCTTCTGGATGCGTTTGGCTGTTTCCTCTGGTTTCTCTATTGCTTCGATATCTGTGATTACCATATTCAGAAGCTCATCGTGGCTGTAGCCTATCAAACTGCAGTAGGCCTCGTTCACATCTAAAAAGCGCCCCTGCATATCCGTCTGCCAAAAACCATCTACTGTGGTACGGATGATAGCCCGGTACTCCTGTTCCCTGGCTTTTCGCTCGGTGATGTCACGGATAAATACAAACTCACGCCCATCATCAGTTGGCAGATAGTTAATACTGACCTCAACGTCAATAATGCTGCCATCTTTGCGCCGGTGACGTGTTTCAAAGCGGTTCTGGCGTATTTCTTTGATTTCTCGGAAGCGTTCCGTTATCTCCTCCGGCGTCATCATGGCTTCGATGTCCACAATTGACATATTTAGAAGTTCGTCACGGCTATACCCTATTAAATTGCAGTAGGAGTCGTTTACATCTAATAAGTGCTCCTGCATATCTGCCACCATGTAACCATCTATAGCGGTGCGGATAATAGTCTGGTACTTCTCCTCAGCCTGCTTGCTCTCGGTGATATCCCGATATACTACCTGGAATCTTTGCTCACCATCCCACAACACCTCTCCACGTGACACAGCCAGATTTCGAACCTGACCGCCCTGGCGCACAATGCTGACCTCATAATTGGGTGAGACAAACTCTCCCCGTTTTCTCTTCTCTACTCGTTCCCTGTGCTCAGCGTAGCTCTCGGGCGTATAAAGTTGCTTTCTAGACACAGCTTCCAGAGCCTTGAGGCTTCCGTAGCCGCATATACTCAGTAAAGCCCGGTTGACGTAAAGCGTCTTTCCATCCTCGCTGGCAATTCGTATTCCCAGAGGCGAGTTTTCTATTGAGTCACGGAAGTTCTGCTCCGAGAGGCGAAGGGATTCTTCAGCTTCCTTACGATCGGTTATGTCACGAACCACGGCTTGAATTGCCGGCTTGCCCTGGTAAACTAAAGGGGCTGCCCTTGCCTCAACATCAATCACCGTGCCATCAAGCCTCAGAAACTTTTCTTCCACAGCGAGGGCTATGGTTCCTGTTTCCATCGACTTTTTCATTCTCTGGGCGACAATTTCACGATAGTCCGGGTGGATGAAGTCCATTACAGGTTTTCCTATGACCTGGTCAGGACTCGAGGCACCATACAACTTCAGTCCGGCACTATTTACGAAGACATGCCTGCCTTCAACAGCTACAAAAATGGCTTCAGGAGATAGCTCCACCAGAGAGCGGTACCGATCCTCGCTCTCTCTCAGGACTTCCTCCGCCCGCTTGCGCTCGGTGACATCACTGAGTATCGTCTGGATGAACTCTTTATCCCCAATATTGGTTAGTCTGGAAGTCATAACAGCATCGTAAGTAGTGCCATCTTTGCGCCTGAATCGCATCGGGTAGTCGACAACACTACCATGTCGCCTGATTTCCTGCAGTAATACCTCTCTGTCCGCCTTATCAACGTATGTATCAGCCAGATTAATCCTGCTGAACTCCTCAGACGAGTAGCCAGTAATGTTTTCCATAGCCTTATTCATGGTTATCACCTTACCATCTATCGAGGAAAAACCGATTCCAAACGGCGCGTTATCGAATAGATGGCGGTACCACTGCTCGCTCTCTTCCAGCGCCTGCTCAAGCTTTCTGCGCTCGGTGATGTCCTTAACATAAACACAAAGGCCATCACGCGTGGGGTAAGCGCTGATGTCAAAAACATAGTCTCTGCCACCGATATAATACTCGTTGACGAAATGCTGCGGCTCCTTCGTCGCCAGCACACTTCGGTACACGCTTTCGGCTCTTATCGTGGCTTCGTCATCCGAGAAAATATCGGGCATGTGCTTCCCCAGCGCCTCTTCAGCCGGGATTCCGGTGAGTTCTTCACTAGCCCTGTTCCAATACGTGTACCGCAGCTTGTTGTCCATGGCAAAGAAGACGTCCGTGATGCTTTCGGCAAGTTCCCTGTATCTCGACTCACTTTGTTTTAGGGTCTCCTCCATCTCCCTCCACTGGGTGACATCATTCACCATATACAGAAGAGCAGGTTTACCTTCCCAGGTGAACGCAGAGTCGGAGAATTCCACCCACCTGACATTTCCATTTTTGCCTAGAATCCTGAGAGGTTTCCCATGGTTAGACCAGTCGCCTTTCAACCGCATAGAATAGTTCTCCACCGCTATCTGACGGTCATCTGGATGTACAAACTCCAGGAATGGCTTGGAGGTCAGCTCTTCTTGAGAATAACCGGTAATCTCCACAGCCTTGGGGTTGCTGTACTTGGACACGTTATCCTGAATCACCACAATGATTTCATTGGCATTTTCCACCAGCTCCCGATATCTAACTTCCGAGGCTTGTAGTGCCTCCTCTACCCGCTTGCGCTCGGTGATGTCCGTATCAAAGACAAGAGCGGCAGGTCTCTCTTCCCAGTTAACTAAGGCAACAGTCCTCTCCAACCACTTGATATTACCCGCTTTGTCAATGATTCTGAAGGCATAAGCCTGGGGAAGGCTTTCACCCTTTAATCTTCGGGCATGGTAGTCAATCACCATAGCTCGATCATCAGGATAGATAATATCCGCAGGCGATATAGAGTTCAGTTCTTCAATCGTGTAGCCTGTGAGTTCCGTGAGCTTGGGGTTAGCAAACTTGATTTTGCCGTCATGGGCCACAGCGATTATCTCAGCCGCATTTTCCAGCAGCAGGCGATACCTATCTTCAGCCTTCTTGCTCTCCGCTGCTGAGGCTTCCAGTTCGGCAATCTTCTGGCGCAATTTCTCCAGTTCAGTGATGAGCTGCCCGGTGTCCCTATCCGCGTCTTTCATCTCCCACCTCCTTTGAATGGACTGGCTCTACGTGGGGTTACAAAAGGAAACCATTTTGCCTGCCCCCTTTCTACTATCTTCCGCTGAATATGTCAAGTCAATGAGTCCACTCATGCAAAACTTGACAAGTCTGAAAAAGGTGGTAAAATGAATGTCTAATTGAATACGGCAAAGGCTGTGAACAGGACTAGTAAGCCTTTAGGCGAAGCTACAGAGAGTCAGGAGAGGTGAAAGCTGACGCTGGCGCAGAGGCTGAATGGACTTGGGAGCCGCAAACCGAAAGTTTAGTGTAACTAATACAAGTAGGCTTTGACGCAAAGGGAAGCGTTATCACAACCCGGGGTATCGCTCTAACTGATAGGGCTATACCTGAAGGAGATGGTCGAAAGACCAAAAAGGGTGGCACCGCGAAAGTTAAGCCTCTCGCCCCTTAGGCGAGAGGCATTTTGTTTTTATAAAGAGCTTTCGAAGGAGGTAAAGGCATGACAACAATATTTTGGATGTGGCCCTAGTGGCCAAGAACAAGCTTAATAAGCCTAAACGCATTTTTCAGTTCAAAAACTAAAAAGGAGGGGAAAATGAAACAAACCAAATTCATCTTAACCGAAAAGGAGATGCCTACGTCATGGTACAACATCCTGGCCGACCTGCCCAAGCCATTGCCGCCGTTACTGCATCCGGGCACTAAGGAGCCTACCATCCTGCCTCCGCCGTTGTTTGCTTCGGCCTTAAGAGACCAGGAATTCAGCCAGGAGCGCTACATCGAGATTCCTGAAGAAGTGCAAGATATTTACCGCACGTGGAGACCGACCGCATTACATCGGGCGTATCGGCTTGAGAAAGCTCTGGACACCCCGGCAAAGATTTTCTACAAGTATGAGGGAACAAGCCAAGCTGGCAGCCACAAGCCTAACACCGCCGTGGCTCAAGCTTACTATGCCAAACAAGATGGGATCAAGCGAATCGCTACCGAGACCGGCGCCGGCCAGTGGGGCAGCGCCCTGTCAATGGGCTGCATGTTCTTCGGCATCGAGTTAAAGGTGTACATGGTCAAGGTGAGCTACAATCAGAAGCCGTACCGCCGCATGCTGATGGAAACCTGGGGAGCCAAGTGTGTGCCCAGCCCCAGCCAGGATACCGAAATAGGGCGCAAGATTTTAGCCGAAGACCCCGATTCACCCGGCAGCCTGGGCATCGCCATCAGCGAGGCGATAGAGGATGCTTTTGGCCGCGATGACACCTACTACTCCATAGGTAGTGTCATCAACTGCGTCTTGCTTCATCAAACCATAAACGGCCTGGAAGCCAAGAAGGCGATGGAGAAGGCTGACGCCTACCCTGATATCATCGTCGGCTGTATCGGCGGCGGCAGCAATTTCGCCGGGCTGTATTTACCCTTCGTCAAGGATAAAATCGAGGGCAAAAAGCCGAATCTGCGCATTATCAATGTCGAGCCGACAGCCTGCCCCAGCATGACTAAGGGGCCCTACACCTGGGACTACGGAGACATCGCGGGGATGGCACCGATAGTAAAAATGAATACTCTTGGGCATACCTTCGTCCCACCAAAGATCCATGCCGGCGGGCTCCGTTACCATGGCATGGCACCGATAATCTGCCACCTTCATCAACTCGGCTTTGTCGAAGCCAAAGCAGTGCCCCAGGTGGCAGCTTTCCAGGCTGGCGTGCAGTTTGCGCGAACCGAGGGCATCGTCTCAGCTCCAGAGCCAAACCATGCCATTAAGGTGGTCATAGATGAGGCTTTAGCGTGTAAAGAATCGGGTGAAAGTAAGACCATCCTGTTAGCTCATAGCGGACATGGACACTTTGACCTGGCAGCTTATGACGAATACCTATCAGGAAAACTCCAGGACTACGACTATCCAGAAGAAAAAGTTAAGGAAGCCCTGACGCACCTGCCCAAGGTAGATTACGTAGAGGCATAATCCACATATATAGAGTGTTTGTTTTTCATCCTCACCCAAACCCTCTTCCTTGCCTGTCCTGAGCGTAGTCGAAGGGATAGGAGAGGGTTTGGGGTGAGGGTGAAAACTGAAATCCCAAACAAATCTAAATATCTAAACTCGAAATTTAGATTCGAGATTGTCATGCTTCGCTCACTGGCAATCCTCCCTGTCATCGCGAGGAGCGATAGCGACGTGGCGATCTCACTCTACGTCCTGTCATTCTGACCCTGAACGAAGTGAAGGGGAAGAATCTCATGTCTTACCTGCCACCGAGATTGCTATGCCCTTCAACGGAAGGACTCGCAATGATAGAACTTGGAGGATTTGAATTTTGATATTGTTTAGGACTGGGTAAATTGGGATTTGTAGTTTTTTGGCGGGAATCTGATAATGGTGGCAGACTAGAGATTAACCTTCATACCCTCGTAGCCAATATCTATGCGGACCCCCAATCCCCGAGCTACCTCTTTAACCTCCTGCTCGACTTCTCTCTGCAAATGTGGTGGAATATGAATAACGATAACACGTGGCAAATATCCCTTCATTTGCTTGAACTGAATAAGTTCCTCCCTGAGAAGCCCGGCTGACAGATGACCCACACTTTTAAGAAATTCCTCAGACTTGTTGATGCCGGATACTTCAATTATAAGCAACTGTGGCGATATCTTTTGCCAGCATTCTGCCAATCCCGGACCAGTGTCACCTGTGTAAAACAAACTCTTGCCATCCCCAGATGTTACTTGAAATCCGAGGCAAGGCACTGAATGTTGTACCGTTACAGGCAACACATCATATCCCTGAATATTCTGCCTCTGAAATGGCTCAATAACATTTAGACACAGAAAAGGCTTCTCTTTAGATGGCCATTTGGAGAAATCGACATACATCTTACCATCAAGCAGACATGAGTTAACAATATCAAGAGTTTGGCTCAAGGCATAGACATCTACGGGATTCGGAAACGCAGCACCGTTAGCTCCTAGGGTGACCAAATCCCGAGTATGGTCAAAGTGATGATGAGTCAGCAAAATCGCTCTCAACTTCTGCTGCTCCGACAGCGAGAGGCTAGAGGTAAGACCACCAGCATCCAAAGCCAGAGTGTCATCAATTAGAAGGGAAACCATCCGCTGCCCTTTAGCCTCAATACTGTGAGCGCCCAGAATGCGGATTTTCATTCCTGTGCCTCCGATTTACATATTTGCCCTGAGCCCGAACAAATGCTGTAACGGTCTAGTACCTTGCCAGCTAATCACGCATTATGAACCAGTTAGTCATAATAATCAAGCATACTTTTGCCACAAAAAAAGCTCTGTGCTAAAATTCATGCACTTTCAATCGCAGGAAGGCTTTAATGAAAAAAGTATTGATTGTTCTTTTACTGTTGAGTTTAATAGCAGGCATGACCAGTTGTCTGTTACCCCTGCCCACCACACCAACACCATCATCACCAAAAACTGAAGCGCCAACCGCTCAAGCACCCGGTCCGCCAATAGACACGAGCTGGTCACCACCGCAACCAAAGGCTGAGGCCCCAACACTACCCAGCATCGCCGATGTAGTAGAACAGGTTTACCCATCGGTGGTAGCCATAAGCACTGAAGTCATGACCTTGGATATCTTTCGCACACCAAGAACACAAAAAGGCTCCGCCTCAGGCTGGATTATAGACAAAGACGGCATCATCGTGACCAATAATCATGTGGTCGAGGGAGCCGAGAAGGTAACAGTAGAACTGAGTGACGGCAGAATCTTCGAGGCAGACCCAAACAACATACATACGGACCCGTTAACAGACCTGGCAGTCATCAAAATTAACGCCACCGACTTGCCGGCTGCCAGTGTGGGCGACTCAACACAGCTCAGAGTTGGGGATTGGGTAGTAGCCATCGGCAATCCCCTAGGCCAGGGCATAAGAGCTAAAGAAGGCACTGTCAGCGGCTTGAAAGTATCTTTAGATGTAGACCAGGGGCAGACTTTAGGTGACCTTATCGAGACATCGGCAGCTATTAACCCGGGTAACAGCGGCGGACCTTTGGTTAGTATGAATGGAGAAGTCATCGGCATCACCAGCGCCAAGATTGCTGCAGTCGGAGTTGAAGGCCTGGGCTATGCCATAAGCACCAAGACAGCCCTACCAATCATCGAGCAGCTAATCAGACAAGGTTTCGTGACCCGTCCCTGGCTTGGTGTCACCCTGTATACCGTTGACCAATACGTTGCCACGGTGAACCGTTTACCTGTTAACAAAGGCGTGGTTATTGTCTATGTAATACCGGGCAGCCCGGCAGCACAGGTAGGATTGCAGAAGCTTGATGTAATCACCCTCTTCAAAGGCAAAGAGGTAACTACAGCCGACGAATTAATAAACTCTATACACGAATCTCAGATTGGAGAGGAAGTTACCATAACATTCGCCCGGGGCAACGAGACAAAGACAATCTCCACCCGCCTGATACAAAGCCCACCCCCGATCAATTAAGTAAGATAGTCAATTCAAGAAATTGCCTCTCAAGCTGCCTTTTCAATGCCGAGTGAGATTTCGTAATTCGAAATACGAAACTTCTCAGTATGGCTTCCAGCAGGAGGTACTGCTGAAATCAACTCCCGGGACAACGTTTCCTGCTTAATGTAGTCGGCAAACTTGGTCATAACCAGATGGACTGAATCCCCACCCTCATAATAGGTGAAGATATGGTCAGCGATATCTAACC
Organism: uncultured Dehalococcoidales bacterium; assembly: GCA_964400675.1. GTDB lineage: Bacteria > Chloroflexota > Dehalococcoidia > GIF9 > UBA5629 > 9FT-COMBO-48-23. The sequence continues at coordinate 88,331 of CAYNVO010000008.1, forward strand.
CGGATGAGCGGCGCATGGTCTGCAAACGCCGTACAACTTCACGAGCGATTCCTTCAGCCTCCAACTCTGGCGATAGTTCAGTAGATACCGCTACCCAGTGGTCACCTTCAACAGCAGAAACATAGCCAGGTCTATCGCTAACCTTTTCACCTGTATGAAATTCCACTTCCTTTACATTGAGTTCTTCTAATATCTGATAAGTTAGCTTCTGCAAGGCCTCTTTTTCGCCGGCTGACCCTACCTTGACCAACACCCTGGACAATGGTTGGCGCACTTTAATGCCAGACTTGGCTCTGGCAGCACGTCCGAGACTGCACACCGTCATAGCCAGGCGCGTAGCTTCAATAAGCTTCTCATCTACCTGTGACAGGTCGGCAACAGGAAAGTCAGCCATGTGTACGCTTTCCACAGCGTCAGGCTCAACTGAGCAAACCAGATTTCTGTAAATCTCCTCAGCGACAAACGGTGTAAAAGGAGCTAGAAGCTTGGACAGAGTTACTAAGCAATAATATAGTGTCGAATAAGCAGCCAGCTTATCTGCATCGCTCTGGCTTTTCCAGAAACGACGACGACTTCGCCTGACATACCAGTTGGAAAGCTCGTCAACAAATAACCCGAGCTTCCGTCCGGCTGAAGTAGGGTCATAATTATCTAAAGCTACATCCACATCAGCCACAAGCTGATTGAGCCTGGAAAGAATCCATCTATCCAGGTCGGAAAGCGCTGTTACAGATGCCGATTTGGGGTCGAAGCGGTCAATATTGGCATAGATGACAAAAAAGGAATAGACATTCCACAACGTGAGCAAGAAATTGCGCAAAACTTCAGAGACCGCATCACTGGAAAAGCGGCGGACATTGCCAGCCGGCGCAGTCGTAAATAGATACCAGCGTAAAGCATCAGCACCATAGTTATCAAGCACCGACCACGGATCAACAACGTTTCCTTTGGCTTTGCTCATCTTGTCGCCTTCGGCATCAAGAATATGACCCAGGCAAATAACGTTCTTGAAGCAGGGACTATCAAAAAGTAATGTCGATATGGCATGTAAGCTGTAAAACCAGCCGCGCGTCTGGTCAACAGCTTCTGAGATATAGTCGGCAGGAAAACTACGCTTAAAAGTATCCTGATTTTCGAAAGGATAGTGCCACTGAGCAAAGGGCATAGCCCCTGAGTCAAACCAGCAATCTATAACCTCCGTTTGCCGTTTCATCCTATCGCCACACTTCGAGCAAGGAAAAGTAATGTCATCCACAAAAGGACGGTGCAAGTCCAGCGGTTCAATCAGACCTTCGAGATCTGACTTCGATTTCAGTTCATCAAGGCTGCCGATGCATTCATAGCTGCCACAGCTAGAACAACTCCAGATGTTCAACGGTGTCCCCCAGTAACGTTCCCGGGAAAAAGCCCAGTCTACATTATTCTCCAACCAGTTACCGAAACGACCATACTTTATGTGCTCAGGATACCAGTTTATCTTGTCATTGCCAGAAATAAGTGCCTCTTTCTTGAGCGATGTCCTGATGTACCATGTTTTTTTGGCATAGTATAGGAGCGGTGCTTCACAACGCCAGCAAAACGGGTAAGTATGAACTATCTGCTCGCTGCGGTAGAGCAATTCCCTTGATTTTAGGTCTTCAAGAACAAGAGAGTCAGCGTCCTTGACAAACTTGCCGGCAAAAGGATAAGTGCCGGTCATTTTCCCATCCAAATCTACAGGCTGAACGAAATCCAGGCCTTCCTTCTTCCCAGCCTCGAAGTCAACTTCACCGAAGGCCGGGGCAATATGGACTATACCAGTTCCGTCTTCCATAGAAACAAAATCGCCGGAAATCACATGGTACGTCAAATTTGCATCCGCCGCTTGCAGGGTCAACATTTCATAGGAAAGATTCTCTTCAGAGGCACGGGCACCGAAACACGCCCTATCAACATCAAAATCGTGGGGGTTAAATAACGGCTGGTATTCAAGCCCGACTAGGTCTTTACCAGGAACAGTAGCTATCGATTTATAACTGTCAAGACCGATTCTTTCCGCCAGCGCCGTAGCCAAAATAAGATAATCCTCAGAGCCCTCCATAATACTATACTGCGCTTCTGAAGCTACGGCCAGAGCGGTATTACCGGGTAGCGTCCACGGAGTCGTCGTCCAGGCTAATAAAAATACAGGTTTATCTGATGGATGCAAAGCAACAGGAAGCTTAAGATTGTCCATAGAACTACGAGCAAGCTTAAACTTTATGTAAACTGATGGGTCCTCAGCATCATCCCTGTAACCCAGAGCCACCTCATGGGAACTGAGAGAGGTGCCGCACCGCGGGCAATGGGGAGTAACCCTATAGCCCTGGTAAATCAGGCCCTTGTCCCACAGTTGCTTTAACGCCCACCAGCAAGACTCTATATAGCTGTTTTCCAGCGTGCGATAAGCGTGTTCTAAATCAAGCCAGAAGCCGATGCGCTCGGTCATGGCATCCCATTCCTTAAGATATCTGAATACGCTCTCCCGACAAAGCGCATTGAATTTAGCCACGCCATATTCTTCTATCTGAGCCTTGCCGGTAAAACCCAGCGTCTTCTCAACTTCCAGCTCTACCGGAAGCCCATGGGTGTCCCAACCAGCCTTACGCGGGACATAGTATCCTTTCATAGTCCTGTGTCGTGGGATGACATCCTTAAACACTCGCGACAGCACATGATGAATCCCCGGACTACCATTGGCTGTAGGCGGCCCCTCGTATATGGTGAATTGTCGTGCTCCATGCCTGAGTTCGAGACTTTTTTTGAAGATCTGGCGCTCTTGCCAGAAACTGAGGATGGTTCTTTCCAATTGGGGGAAATTAACTTTGCTGTTTACCGGTCGGAACATGCCTAATGCTTCTTCAATAGAATAGCTACTTTTCGCATTTCGCCTTCACCCATGCTCTGGGTGGTAACATCCGGATTATCAGTCAAAGCTAAATGAATAATCCTGCGCTCATCTGCAGGCATAGGCTCGAGTGTTATCAAGCGTCGGCTTCTTTTCACCTGCTCTGCCAAGCGCAAAGCCAGGTTTTGCAAGGACTCGTAACGTCTCTTCTTATAGCCAGCGATATCAACATTTACCGGCACCCACGCCTTCAACTTTTCAGCGACTATCAGCCTGATGATATACTGCAGAGAAGCCAAAGTCTGACCACGACGACCGATCAAGACCCCAAGGTCATCGCCCTCTATATTCAGAGTCACCGGCAACTCGCCGTTGGTTTCTTGAGTAACAGAAACATCGGCGGTTATTTTCATCAACTTAATCAACGTCTCCGTTACATCCTTGGCCACCTCAGCTACATCCAATTTTTCGCCGGATACAGGTAAAAGCGTTACCTTTATCTTGGCCTCCTCAGCGCCCATTCCCAAAACACCAGACTTACCTTTCTTCAATACCGCCACTTTCACCTCGTCTTCACTGACCCCCAATTGCTCCAGTGCTAACTGCAAAGCCTCGCTAACCGTTTTCCCGCTTACTTCTAGCTCTTTCATCTTCCAAAAAACCCTCGCTTCTTCTCATCAGATCCCTTCTTCAATGTCTTAGACTCCTCGGTCGCTTTCTGCGCCGTCTTGGATGGCTTTTCAGTTGACGATATTCTTTGGACCGGCACAGGTTTTTGAGCCGGAGCTTGAGATAGCGCCGGAGCTGCCCTTGGAGCCGAAGGAGCCCTCAAATATCCCCAGCCGCCACTGACGAAATACTGAATTATAATGCCAATCACATTTGAAACCACCCAGTACAGAGCCAGGCCACTGGGGAAAGACAAGGTAAAGAATCCAAACATCAATGGCATCATCATTGTAGTCATGCTTGTCATAGACTGCTGTTTTGGGTCAGTAGGCGGTGGTGTCACCATCTTCTGCTGCACCCACATAGTGCCACCCACCAATATGGCCAGTATAAGATTAGGGTCTGGTCGTGACAAATGGAGCCAGAGAAACTGGTCATTCAAAGGTACCGCCTGACCGACTGTTGCCCAGGAGTAAAGATGTTGCGATAAGCTCAATAAGTTCTCCGGTGTAGCTGCCAGGGCTTGCATGATAGACTGGTACAGAGCTATCCATATAGGTAACTGGATAAGCATAGGCCAGAGACAGCCCAGAGGATTAATGCCGGCTTCCTTATACAGCTTCATCATCTCCTGCTGTAATTTCTGCTGGTTTTTGGCATATTTCTTCTGAAGTTCCTGAATCTTTGGTTGCAGTGTTTGCATTGCCTTGGTAGACTGGGTTTGTCGTACAGTAAGCGGAAACAAAGCCAGGCGGACAGCAACCGTAAGCACAATGATCGCTAGCCCAAAGCTACCACCTAACATAGTACACAAGGCAATCAAGCTGTTGAGCACGGGCTCAAGGATAATACTATTCCACAATTCAGCCATAACTAACTCTACTCAATGTCAGAATAAGGAAATTCCCAGACCTTATCTCCACTCTGCACATCTACAGCATAAACACAGCGATTTTTAGCATGCACATAAACCATGTTCTCCTCAACATGAAGTGGAGCCATAACTGAGGAACCAATGGAAACAGTCCTCAGCAAATCTCCACTATCAGACTCGAGGACATATATCACGCCTGATTCCGAGGCTACGACTAGAAGATTATCTGATAGTACCGGCGCAGAAGCAATAGGGGCATCAGTGGCAAATTGCCACAGCTTATCACCCGTGCTAACATCAAGAGCATAAATTTGCTGGTCGAGGCAACCAGCATACACCACACCATCTTTAACCACCGGGGTTGACCAGAACCAGTTACTGCCCTCAAAAGTCCACTTCTCGCTGCCGTTTGAGCTGTCGATAGCATAAAAATGATTGTCAAAAGTGCCGAAAAAGATGGCATCTTCAGAAACTAATGGCGAGGAGGCTATAGATGCTGGCAATTCAATTTCCCAAAGCAGGCTGCCGCCCATGCTTGATACAGCAAAAAGCTTCCGCTCGTAATTACTAACATAAATAACACCATCTTCAACCGCTGGAGACGTCCATACCTTGCCGCCAGTGTCAAATTCCCATTTCTTTTCCCCATAAGCCGCATCCATGGCGTAGAGCTTGCCATCAGAACTGCCCACATAGAGAGTGTCTTCAACCAATACCGGGGTGCCAACAATAGCACCTATGGATTTCACACCAGTAGGATAAATCCACTCACCTTTTGACCGTAGTGGGACACCTTCCGTATAGCCGGGAGCCAGCCTATCCATGGCCACCAGTTTCCCATTCTCACCAGCATAGATACAAACACAAACCAGATCTCCAACCACTACTGGCGTGGCGTATATGCTTGCTCTCGTTGATGCTGGAACACAAGCGGGGCCACATATTGCACCCTGAGCACCCATTGTGGGAACTGTAAAAGCCCATTCATTTTCGCTGGGAAAAGGCAGTTCCTGACTACGAGCCTCGGCATTTATCGCCAACACTCTGCCATCAATTGTCCCAAAATAAAGAATACCATCACGACCTGCAAATCCAGACCATCCTTGATATCCTGGCCCAGTGCAGCCAGAAACAAGCAGAATTAGGACAACAAGACAGAATAATAGACTTAACTTCTTCATTCTGATCCTAAATAAACCGGTCACCTTATTCATCATTAGCAGCAAAAAATTTAAAATTTTATGGCACTGGGTCATAACCACCCGCAGACCAGGGATGGCAACGTCCTATACGCTTTGCTGCCAGCCAAGTCCCTTTAACAATACCATATTTTTGTATCGACTCATAAGCATAATGAGAGCATGTAGGTTCAAATCGACAAGCAGACGGGGTAACTTGCGAAACCGTAGACTGATACAGCTTAATTAACTCCAGCGCGAACCATTTCATTTTCATTTATTAAACGAGCTCGTAACAGCAGCTTTCCTATTGACCTCTTGAGATCATCATAGTCAGCATTCGCCACATCTGGCCGAGCAATAAAAACTATGTCCCACCCAGGTTTTATCGATGTTATACGTACAACTTCCCTGAGCAAGCGCCGCACCCGATTGCGCACCACAGCCTTACCGACATCCTTAGCTACTGAAAACCCACACCGGCTAAACTCTAAATCATTAGGTAATGCTTTCATGACAATAAGATTATCTACCCAAGCTTTACCCGATTTATAAACAGTCAGATACTGGGCTCTTTTTGTTAAAGCCCGTCTCTTTGTCATGCTTCTAAACCGGCGTCAACTGCCACCGCCCCTTGAGCCGCCTTGATTTTAATACCTTCCGTCCTCCTCGGGTCGCCATCCTGGCTCGGAAGCCATTTTTACGCTTTCTCGATATTTTCTTAGGCTGATACGTTCTCTTAGGCATTATAATATCCTTCAGAAGCTACGCTCTGGTTTCAGATGTTCTTCCAGGGCTGACATGCTCCGGAGTATAAGGCAATAAAGCCAGGTAGCGAGCTCTCTTTATTGCTAATGCCAGGCGTCGCTGATGCTTGGCACAAATACCTGTCCTACGGCGTGGCTGAATTCTAGCCCGGTCAGAAATATAGCGCCGCAACTTGGAGGCATCTTTATAATCTATTTCAGCCTTGTCAACACAAAAGGGGCAAACTTTGGGCCTGAAAACAAAACGACGTCCCCTCTCCCTTGTATCTTTATTCCCCTCACCTTCCTGCATGCTCTAATCTATGCCTCCTTCTAATTAAAAGATAAGTTACTAAAAAGGTAGATCTTCAGGTTCTACCTCTTCCTCACCAGCTTCCACAGGGCCTTCCACAGAGATTTCTTCACCTGGGAGCGGAGCCAGAGCCTGCTTATCAAGGAATAGTACCCTGTCGGCATTTACCTCAAGTGTAACACGCTTCTGACCTTCTCGGTCTTCCCAAGTACGAGTGCGTAGGCTCCCCTCAACATAAACACGCTGGCCCTTGGTTAAAAACTGATTGCAGCTCTCAGCCTGCTTTCTCCAAGCAGACACTCTAAACCATTCGGTTTCCTGCTTGCGTTCCCCATCCGATGCAGTATAAACCCGATTGGTAGCGAGACTAAATGAAGCCACCGGCGTACCGCTGGGCGTGAAACGCATCTCGGGATCTGTACCAAGATTTCCAATGAGCATAATTTTGGTCAAACTTACCATTACAGCCCTCCTTACACTTAACCCTTTGACCTTACCAATAGATGGCGTAGAATCTTCCCAGAAAGCCGAAGGTTAGCTTCAAGCTCTTTAGTCGAAGTTGGCTTCAATGTGAGTTTAGTCAATACGTAATTACCCTCTGTCGACCGTTTTATAGGATAAGCAAGCTGTTTCCTTCCCCACTGATTCACTTCATCTACGCTCCCGCCGTTTTTACTGATTAACTCGCTCAATTTGGCGATAAAGTCAGGCATTTCCTCATCAGTCACTTCAGGACTGACTATAAGCACCAATTCATAACTAGGCATTCATATTACCCTCAAAACTCAAAGTCTGAACATTATAGCATATCGAAGAAAATAGCAACAAGCTCACGAACGAACGTGGGCATTTCTTGCAATTTAACCTCATCTGGCTTATATTTCTTTTTGCCAGGGGGATATTTTGGAAGTCTGCGTCATCGGGCTGCCCAAAAGCGGCAAGACAACTCTTTTCAACGCCTTGACAGGATGTAAGGCTGACACTACGCCTTATGCCAAAGCTGCCATGACTCCAAATTTTGGAGTGTCTAAGGTACCAGACTCCAGGTTTCAAGTTCTGGATAGAATATTCAGCCCAAAGAAGATTACGCCAGCTGAAGTAAAATATGTTGATATCGCTGGTATAGCCAGAGATTTCAGCAAGGGAGAGGGGGTAAGCGGCCAGTTTCTAAACTATCTGAGCAACGCCGACGCGCTGCTCCATGTAGTCCGGGCATTTGAAGACGAAAACGTGCCCCACATAGAAAGCAGCATCAACCCAGAAAGCGATATAGCCACCATGAACCTGGAGCTTGTGTTCTCCGATTTAACCATAATTGAAAGAAGGCTGAAAAAACTTGAAGATTCCTTAAAAGGCGCTAAGCCAGCGGAACGTGACTTTTTCCTGAAAGAACAAGTCTTGATTCAAAAAATTAAGACAGGACTAGAAAAAGATATGCCAATCTGGCGACAAAGTCTAACCGGCGAGGAAATTAAAAGTCTGGCTAATTATCAGTTTCTTACTGCTAAACCTATGCTGATAATAATCAACGTCGGAGAGAACCAGTTGACTCAGGCATCGGCTCTCGAAGCTGAGATACGCTCGGCCTACCCACACTCCCAATTTGAAGTAGTCGCCCTGTGTGGCAAGCTAGAAATGGAACTGGCACAGTTAAACGACGCTGAAGCAGCAGAATTTCGCAATGCTCTGGGACTAACCGAGCCTGCAATTGACCGTATCATACAACTTTCATACAAACTTCTAGGCTTAATCTCTTTCTTCACCACTGTCTCCGAGGAACTAAAAGCCTGGACAATTCCCAGAGAAACAGTTGCTCTAAAAGCCGCCGGGAAAATCCACTCTGACATAGAAAAGGGATTTATTCGAGCTGAAGTTGTGAGCTTTCATGATTTAGCTAGATGCGGCAGTCTGGCTGAAGCAAGGAAACACGGACTGCTCAGACTCGAAGGCAAAAATTACGCTGTACAGGACGGGGATATAATAACCTTCCTGTTTAATGTTTAGGCAATGTTACCTTCATGCAAAATCTTGCCAGCCTAAGAAATCCATGATTTATGACGCCACCTTCACCATCCTTACTCCAGATGGTATAATACTCCCACGGGAACAACCCACAAACGAGGAGGAATATGAAACAAGGAACAAAGGCTATCCTTTGGTTTAATGAAGTAACTAAAGGTGACATTGCAATAGTAGGTGGCAAAGGAGCCAACTTGGGTGAGATGGTCCATGCTGGAATCCTCGTGCCACCAGGTTTCATTGTAACAGCAGATGCTTACTTTAAATTCCTGAAGGCCAGCAATCTCACAGACGAAATCCGCCGACATCTTAAGGATTTGGATGTTAACGATAGCAAAAAACTCCAAGAGGTTGCCGGCCTGATTAAGGATAAAATTTCCAGCGCACCCATGTTGCCTGACATTGTTCAGGAGATTAAAGACGCTTATCGAAAACTAGGTGGCGGACTCGTAGCAGTCCGCTCTTCAGCTACAGCCGAGGACTTGCCAGAGGCTTCCTTTGCCGGACAACAAAGTACCTTTCTCAACATTCAGGGGGAAAATGAGGTAGTAACGGCCATACAGGGTTGCTGGAGTTCCTTGTTTGAACCCAGAGCTATATTCTACAGACAGCAACAAGGTTTTGACCATTTCAGGGTAGGCATCGCTGTGCCCGTGCAGAAGATGATACAATCAGAGTCTTCCGGAGTTATGTTCACTGTGGAACCTCTGACCAGTGACTCAACCAAAATCATTATTGAAGCAATTTTCGGACTTGGTGAATCTATCGTTTCTGGTGATGTCACTCCTGACCAATATCTTCTGGATAAAAATGGAACCAGAATTATAGACAAGGAAATCCATAAGCAAGAATGGCAACTGGTAAAGGATACAAAAGCATCGGTGGGCAAGCTTGAACCTAACATCAAGACTTCCGTTCCACCATCAAAGCAAGCCAGGCAAAAGCTATCCGATAAAGATATTGTTGCCCTGGCTAAAGTGGGCAAAATGATTGAGGATCACTATCAGTTCCCACAAGACATCGAATGGGCAAAAGAGGGAAAAGAGCTCTTCATTCTTCAAACACGGCCCGTGACCACCATGAAACCAAAAGGGGAGACGAAGATACTTCCCAAAATAGGAGCTAAATCAATTTTAACTGGTGTCGCAGCCAGTCCGGGGATAGCTGTTGGTCCAGTCAAAATCGTGGAGGCATCACAGATAGACAAAGTGAAGAATGGTGACGTTCTGGTAGCCGAAATGACAACCCCGGATTTCGTGCCAGCAATGAAACGGGCAGCAGCCATAGTCACCGACCGTGGTGGCAGAACTGCTCACGCAGCCATTGTCAGCCGCGAATTAGGCATCCCCTGTGTAGTAGGCACAGGGGTGGCAACCAAAACTCTGAGCGATGGGCAGGAAATAACTGTAGATGGCTCCGGCGGAGAAGTCTATGCCGGCAAAGTAGCCGAGCCAACAACAGCCGCCCCAGCAGTTATCAGTCAGGAACGAATTAAAACAAAAACCAGAGTCTATGTGAATCTGGCTGAACCTGAACTGGCTGACACTATAGCTGCAAGACATGTGGATGGCGTTGGCCTGCTTAGATCTGAATTTATAATAGCCCAAATCGGTGGACATCCTCGATATATGCTACACGAGGGGAAGGGCGAGCAATTTATGGAAATGCTAGCCAGAAGTATTACCACTTTTGCCAAGGCTTTTTACCCCAGGCCAGTAGTCTATCGGACTACCGATTTCAAAACCAATGAGTACAGAAACCTGCGTGGTGGGGAAAAATACGAGGAATTCGAGGAGAATCCTATGCTCGGGTACCGGGGCTGTTCAAGATATACGAGGGAAACAGAAGTCTTTAGACTCGAAGTAGATGCTATCAAAAAAGTATGCCAGCACTACGATAATCTATATGTCATGATTCCATTCGTCCGTTTCGTAGATGAATTGGCCGTTATAAAAAGATTCTTCGTTGCTGAGGGGTTGTACCAGTTCCCTAATTTCAAATTGTGGATGATGGCTGAAGTACCATCCAATGTCTTTCTTATAGATAAATTCTTAGATGTTGGCATCGATGGTATCTCTATCGGCTCTAATGACCTGACGCAACTTATTTTAGGGATAGACCGAGACAATCCCAAACTGGCACCGCAATTCGATGAGAGAAATGAAGCGGTGCTCATAGCTTTAGAAAGACTCATTAGAGTGTCGGTCAGCAAAGGTGTAACCTCCTCGATTTGCGGACAAGCCCCCTCAGTCTATCCAGAACTTACTGAGAAGCTGGTAAAATGGGGCATCACCTCGGTTTCGGTAAGCCCTGACATGATTGATGAGACAAGGCATATAATCGCTGCTATTGAAGCAAAGCTTGGCCGGCCATAGCGCTATATTAAGAACAGAAAAGCAAAAATTTAAGTTCTGATGGTCAATCTGAACGTTAGGCAGCGGATAGAAGAATCTGAAAACAGCCTTTCCCCTCATGCTTCGAAAAGCAGGCTCAGCCGAGGCAGACTCAAATGGGAGGAACCTTGCCCGATACGTACAGATTTTCAGCGGGACCGAGACCGTATAATATACTCAAACGCCTTTCGCCGTCTCAAACACAAAACACAGGTCTTTATCACCCCGCTGGGTGACCATTTCGTAACACGGCTGACACATACCTTAGAAGTCTCTCAAATTGCCCGGACTATATCCAGAGCCCTAAACCTTAATGAGGACTTAACCGAGGCTATCGCTTTGGGGCATGATTTGGGTCACACTCCATTCGGCCATGTAGGTGAGCAAGTTCTAAACGAGTTATCCCCAAGCGGATTCAAACATAACGAGCAGAGTCTAAGAGTAGTAGACCTTCTGGAAAAAGACGGACAAGGATTAAACCTGACCTGGGAAGTTAGGGATGGCATCTTGAATCATTCCAAGAGCGGAATAGAGATACTTGGAGAGGGATGGACTGAAGTCAGCACCATCGAAGGACAGGTAGTCAAGATGGCTGACACTGTTGCTTATGTCAACCACGATATCGCCGATGCCATAAGAGCTGGTGTTATAGACGAGAACGATTTACCTGCTTCTGCAGTAAAGCTACTCGGCAACACCTCCCGCCAGCGAATTAACACACTCGTCTACGATATAGTCAGTTATTCCTTGACATCAATAGCAAATCCAAATTTAAAAAATCCAACTGTTGGAATGAATTCTGAAACCCTAGAAGTCACCAATAATTTGCGTGAATTTCTGTTTGACAAGGTGTATAATCCCAGGCTAGTCAGCAAAGACACATCAAAAGCGAGGAGGGTAATACACCTCCTATATTCGTATTTCCTTAAACACGAGGTAAAATTACCTGAAGAATATGCATTGCGCGATGACACTGTAGAACGAAAGGTTGCCGATTATATCGCCGGCATGACAGACCAGTATGCATTACGGATGGCTAGAGAAATCGCACGCTAAAATGAAATTTCCATCTGCAAGCAGAAGTTTGAAACAATCGATTGGGTTTCTGAAATGAGCGTAATTGATGATGTAAAACAGAGACTGGACATTGTGCAAATTGTCTCTGAATATACTAAGTTACAAAAATCGGGGCGAAATTATAAGGCCTCATGTCCGTTTCATTCTGAAAAAACCCCATCATTTTTCGTATTCCCCGAGCGGCAGAGCTGGCATTGTTTCGGCGCCTGCGGTACCAGTGGCGATATTTTTTCCTTCGTTATGAAGAAAGAGGGTATTGACTTCGGGCAGGCCCTACAGCTCTTAGCTAATAAGGCAGGGGTTCCCTTGGTTGCACTGACAACCCCAGAGAGACAGACTCAAGATAAAGAGAGGGAAAGGTTATTCGAAATCAACGAAGCCGCTGCTGAATATTATCATCATCTGCTGTTGAATACCCCGAATGGCGAGATAGCAAGAGATTATGCAGCTAAACGGGGACTATCAACTGAGACAATAAATAACTTCCAGCTAGGTTTCGCTCCAGAAGGATGGGACACCCTAAAGCAGTACTTGAAAGGCAAGAGATATGGAGAAGCAGAACTACTAGCTTCTGGTTTGTTAGTAGAGAGAGAGGATAGAAAAAACTACGACCGATTTCGCAATCGCTTAATATTCCCTATCAGAAACATCCAGGGCAGGCTTATAGGCTTTGGTGGTAGAGCATTAGATAATTCCCTGCCTAAATACCTAAACTCTCCTCAAACGCCAGTTTTCGATAAGAGCAGCAGCCTTTATGGTATTGACCATGCCAAGACAGCTATCCGTCAGAAGGACCAGGCGGTAATTGTCGAAGGCTATATGGATGCCATCGCGGCTCATCAACATGGGTATTGTAATGTAGTTGCCTCAATGGGAACAGCTATGACTGACAAGCAGCTAACTATTCTTAAAAACTCGACCAGGAATTTAATACTGGCTCTTGATGCGGATACTGCGGGAGAAGAAGCCATATCACGAAGCGGTGAACTGCTTGATAAAATGTTGCCAGTGCCACCATCCTTCTATGGGTGGGTAAGATATGAAGACGCTCACAATGCTGAGGTAAAGATTCTTATCTTACCTCAAGGCAAAGATCCGGATGAGTTAATAAGAGAGGATGCTTCACAGTGGGAAAAGCTGATAATGGATGCCAAGCCGATGGTTGACTTCATTTTTGAAAGTGCAATTGCTAAAGTTAACCTAACAAGCGCCAGAGATAAATCTTTGACTGTAGAAAAGCTCCTGCCGCTACTTTTCGAGATGAAGGACCCGTTGCGGCAAGCTCACTATCTAGAAAGGCTTGCCCGGTTATTGAAAATTGATGCACACGTCCTGGGTGACGCATTGAAAAAGTTCCGAGCCACCGAACGAAGGCGAAAAGCAACCAGAAACATGAACGCTTTCACACCTGTAGTACCTACCATAACTTCATCCAATCCCCTGGAGCAATATTGCCTAGCTCTATTGCTTAAGTATCCAGAGCTTAAGACAGAAAGCTCGGGGCTGTCACCCGACCATTTCGAAAATACCGAAAACCGAGAGCTGTTTATAAAATGGCAACAATGCATTGACCCTGCCTCTCTCAAGAGCAGCCTCGACAGCACTCTTCAAGAATATTTGGAAAGCCTTCTGGTTAAGGACTTGCCCCCAATCCTCAAAGAAAGTGAAACGGCACGTTGTGAAGATCTGAACCAATGCATAATTCGCTTACAAGAGAGAAGACTGAGAAACCTCGAGATTAAGAAGCAAGAGCTTTTGTCTATTGAAGCTGATATTGGCGGAACTGCGGCACAATTGGCTAAACTGAAAGAGCAGGGCTTGGAAGACGATAAGCAACTTCGAGATGTCTTAATAAAGCAAAACCATCGCCGAAAACTAGCAAGGAGTGATGGTCAATGACTTCAAATAGAGATGATGAGCTCCTGTCCTACTTCCCAAAGAAAAGCAAAAGGAGGTTTGATTCTGAGTATATTCTTCACATGGGCGACGAACCATTTACGCCCCAGGACAATACTTGGGATACTTTCGGCAAACACGAGTCCGAAGAAGACAGTGGCAAAATCACCTTTCCATGGGAAAGCGAGGGGGCTACTGAACTTGAATATGAATTAGCAGGCAAAGAACAAAAAGAAAATAAGTCACAAGTTGGCCTTGAGATAGAGCATATTGAGCACGAAGCGATTGATGACCCAGTTCGTATGTATCTCCACGAGATTGGCAAAGTCTCACTGCTCACTGCGGACGATGAGAAGGCATTGGCCAGCAAAATAGAAGAGGCCAAATATCTGGAAAATATTGAGGAGCTTTATTTTCAGCGCCACGGCGAATATCCGTCAACAGTGGATACAGTAATATATTTGCTCCGCCATTTGCTTGCCTCAAAACCTTTGATCGATATTCTTGCCAGACGGCTTAAGTTCACCTCTACAGAAAGTTTCACCAAGAGCATCCGCGACCCGAAGCTAAGAACAGCTATTGACAGCATGATCAACCAGGAACTGGTGGAAACCATAGCCAAAGAAAGCGATAAAAGCATCCCGGAAGTTGAACAGGGACTGGTAGACATATCCACAGTCAGTCGACTTCTGCCCCCAGAATTACGTAAGATTATAGGAGAAAAAACTACCTGGAAGCAGCTAGAATCTCTGATTGCCGAGCCTGCCAATTCCGAATTCATCCCTCAGCTTCACGAACATGCTCAACAATTTAGGGCACATTTCAACAAGGTAAAAAAAACAGCCAGGAAATCAGAAAGACACCTGACTGAAGCAAATCTACGCCTGGTGGTTAGCGTTGCCAAGAAATATGTAGGTCACGGAATGCCACTCCTTGACCTTATCCAGGAAGGAAACATTGGTCTGGTTCGCGCGGTTGAGAAATTTGAATATCGAAAAGGTTATAAATTCAGCACCTATGCTACATGGTGGATTAGGCAGGCTATAACACGAGCTATAGCCGACCAGGCACGTACCATCCGCATCCCGGTGCATATGGTAGAAACTATCAACAGATTATTGAAGGTCAATCGCCGTCTGGCTCAAGAATACGGGCGTGAACCGAGCTATGAGGAAATCGGTAAAGGTATGGAAATATCTTCAGACCGTGTAAGAGAAATACTTAAGCTGTCTCAAATGCCCATATCCTTGGAGATGCCCATTGGCGAAGAAGAAGATAGTCACCTCGGCGACTTCATTGAGGACCGAGCTACACCACCTCCCGCCGATGCAGCCTCCCAGGAATTGCTTAAGGCACAGTTGAACAAAATACTCTCTGAGCTAACAGACAGGGAGCGAAGAGTCATATTGCTCAGGTTCGGATTGGAAGACGGTCGGGCTCGCACTTTAGAAGAAGTGGGGAAGGAATTTAATGTAACTCGAGAACGAATCCGCCAGATTGAGGCTAAAGCACTACGTAAGCTGCGCCATCCCAGCCGAAGCCGAAAACTTAAAGACTATCTGGAATAAGCCAACAAAATATCCTGACTTCTAGGAGGAATTAGATGAGAGTAATTAAAGGGTTAATAATGGTCATCGGGGTAATCGGAATTCTGGTCGCTGCTACCCTGCTCATAGGCTATTATCTTTACTCACTTTCTCCCCCAATCCAGGCAAAAATGGTGCAGATATTGCCAAGTCCAGAGGCTGCGCAAAGTTTCGACCAAAAGATAAGTTCTACGAAAGCTGAAATTGAAGCAGCAGCCGACGCCGTGCAAGCAAAACAGGTAACACTGACAATCACTGATAGAGAAATAAACTCCAAGATGATTGAACTCAGGGCTAAAGGGGAGCTGCCCGTAAGGGAGGCACTGATCAACTTCGGCGATGGCAACTTCCTCGCCTACGCTGTGGTTGACACGCCCGGAATCAATGCCAAAACGGCTATGATAGGACAGGTAGAAATCATGAATGGCTCCCCGAAAATAGTACTGGGAGATTTCAATCTTGGCAAACTACCATTGCCTGAATCTGCAAAACAAAGAGTCGAGCAGCTGCTAAACATTATGGTGAACTTGCAACTGAGTGATGTGCCTCTGGAGATAACTAATGTCCAATTCAGTAACCATGAGCTCACAGTTACAGGAACAACCAAAACGGGTAAATGAAAACTTTATTACCGCCCCAGCATGCCCGTCAAGTTCTTGGGTAATCTTCCCTGTGCTGCCATCTTGGCCAGCTTTTGCATCTGGTAAAATTGATTGAGCAGTTGATTAACATCCGCGGGAGTAGTTCCGCTGCCTTTTGCAATACGCCGCCGCCGACTACCGCCGATAATAGCTGGAGTGTGTCGCTCTTCCAGGGTCATCGACAAAATGATAGCCTCAATTTTCCGCATCCGGCTTTCCTCATCACCTTGAGGAATGCTAGAAGCGAACTTCGAGAAACCGGGTAGCAATTCAACCAGCTGAGTTAATGACCCCATTTTTTTAATCTGACGCAACTGCCCCAAAAAGTCCTCGAGATTGAACTCCGCGCTGCGCATCTTTTTCTCTAGCTGTTTGGCTTGCTGCTCATCAAAAGTCTTCTCTGCCTTCTCGATTAAAGTAAGTACATCTCCCATACCCAAAATGCGAGATGCCAGGCGGTCTGGATAAAAAGGTTCAAGCGCATTTGCTTTTTCACCAGTGCCGATGAACTTTACCGGCACGCCAGTGACAAACTTAATAGAAAGAGCAGCACCACCCCGGGCATCCCCATCCATCTTAGTCAAAATAAGACCGGTCAAGCCAATGTCCTTATTAAACGCTTCAGCCGTGTTCACCGCATCCTGACCGGTCATAGCATCAACCACCAATAGCACCTCTGAAGGACGAATTTCATCTTTCAGTTGGACCAGCTCTTTCATCATTGCTTCATCAATATGAAGACGCCCCTGAGTATCAATAATTACCCAGGTAGCCGCCATCTCTTGGGCATCCTTTAGAGCATGGCGGCAAATGGCAAGCGGTGCCGCCTTGGCATCCTCACTTGAGACCGGTATATCCATCTGCTTGCCCAGCATCACCAACTGTTCAACGGCAGCCGGTCGGCGAGTATCAGCAGCCACCATTAAAGGACGTTGCCCACTGCTTTTAAGATACAGAGCCAGCTTGGCTGCCGTGGTAGTCTTACCCGAGCCCTGCAAACCGACAAGCATAATAATTGAAGGTGGACGACCAGATGTTATAAGCTCATTCCGCTCTTTGCCTAAGATATTTACGAGTTCTTCATTGACAATTTTTATGATTTGCTGAGCCGGAGTCAGACTTTCCAACACCTGGGCAGTCAAAGCTCGCTCTCTTACAACAGCAAGAAAATCCTTCACGACCCTGAAATTAACATCAGCTTCTAGAAGAGCCAGGCGTATTTGCCGCAAAGCTTCATCAATATCCTTTTCACTGAGCCTTCCTTTATTGCCCAGGCCACTGAATATCTTGCTTAATTTCTGCGTCAGAACTTCAAACATAAGCCACCTGTAGAATTCTACCTATGCCTGTTGCCACAGTCAATTGTGATAAAATAAAAACAGCGCATGGAATTACAAAACTGCCCGGAATAATTTAAGAATGTTTGAAGCTTCACCATTCAGCCTGAACATGTTTCAGCAGTGCCCGAGACAGTATAAGTTTCAGTATATAGACCACCTTGGGGGTATTTACAGAAAATCACGACCATATTTCACCATGGGCGACCATGTGCATGCTGCCCTCAGAGATTTTCTCACCGTAGTCCCGGTCATTGAGCGTAACCCAACAAGGCTTGAGGATTTGCTGCGGGAAAAATGGCGACGAAACCGCAAGGGATTCAATAACAGGGAAGATGAGAAAAGATGGGGTGAAAAGGCTCTCAAACAATTACGCCGATTTGCTCAGAATCATGATATTTCTGTTACACCATACATGGTGGAAGATTATCATAGTGCTGAACTAACCAGTTCCATAATCTTAAAAGGCAAAATAGACCGGGTTGACAAAGAAGCCGATGACAGTCTGCACATCATCGATTATAAGACCGGCAAGATGCCGTCTGAAATAAACCAGGTGCAACTCCATATTTATGCCCTCATCCTCTCTAAAAAGCAGGACCTGCCGCTCAAAAAAGCCTCCTATCTTTACCTGGAGGCCGGCGAATTCAGGACTATTGAGCTGACCGCTGCAGATTTAGCACATGCCACTTCCTATGTAATCGAACTGGTGGATAAGATATGCAGAGAAGAGGAATACGCTGCTACCCCAAACATTTATTGCTGGAACTGTGATTTCCTTGAGATATGTCCCAGTCAAGAAGAGGCTGCCAAATTCACCGCCAGAGAAGAAGAGTTAGATTTTAATGATTAATGCAGAAACATGATCCCTGTCAGACTTGCACTCAAAAACTTCATGTGCTACCGGGACAATGTGCCACCTTTGTCTTTCGATAGCATACACGTGGCTTGCCTTTGTGGTGATAATGGCAATGGTAAATCAGCGCTTTTTGATGCCCTAACCTGGGCACTATGGGGCAAATCCCGAGCTAAGGACAACAGCGACGATGACCTGGTGCACCTGGGACAATCCGAGATGGAGGTAGAGCTGGAGTTCGTCTCCGGTGAGCAAAGATATCGAGTCCTCCGTAAACACGCCAAGAAACCCAGCAAGGCACGTGCCGGACAAACCATCCTAGAGCTTCAGATAGCCACCAATGAAGCTTTCAGGTCTATCTCAGGTAATTCGAAATCGGAAACACAGCAGAAGATAATCGAGCTCTTGAAACTGGATTATGAGACATTCAAGAATAGCGCTTTCCTTCGCCAGGGACATTCTGACGAGTTCAGCATTAAGCGCCCCGGAGAGCGCAAGGAGATACTGGCCAACATTCTTGGCTTATCCCATTACGATGAACTCGAGAGAAGAGCCAAAGACTTAGCCAAAGATAGACGAAACAAAGCAGATACGATGGAGAATGATATTAATCAAATCGAACTCCAGCTCGCAGCCAGGCCTGAATATGAAGACGGGATTACAAAGATACAAGACGAAATCAGACAAATTGAAGAAAAAAGAAAAACTGAAGATGCGATTATCTCCAGCCTGCGTAGCCAGAAAGAGTCATTAGAAATTAAAAGAGAACAGCTATCCAATACCGAAAATCACCTCAGCGAAGCAAATAGGGAACTGGAACGCTGGCAGTCAAAAATGAGAAAGCTCCAAGCCAAAATAGCCGCATATGAAAGAGTTCTGTCAGAAAGAGTCACCATAGAAAAAGGGCACTCTGACCTCACAGAAGCCAAAGGTCTCAACGACGATTTTAACCAGAAGTTAAGCCAGTTACTTGCCCTGAGAGAACGCATAAGCGATCTGGACAAAATTGTCAGACAAGCCGCTGAAACATTCAACGTAGACCATAAGGTAATTCAGTCCAGACTAGCCGGTAATGAATCTAAGTCTGCCAAAATACCCCAGCTCGAAGAAGCACTCGTACAGGCACGCAAAGATTTGACTGAATTGGCAAAATCAGAAGAAATGATAACCACAAAAAGAAAACAAACACAGCAAATTATGTCTCGAATCAGCCATTTGGAGTCAGTTAGCACCCGACTGGATACAGACATAGATGACCTGAATGAGAAATGCAAACTACTAGCTCAAGGTGATGCTCGCTGTCCCTTATGCCAGACCGAGCTCGGAGTAGACGGACGGCAGCAACTGGGAACGAAGCTAAATTCTGAAGTCCAGCAGAAAATCAAAGCTCGCCAGAACAACAACGAGGAACTCAAACGAAACAAGGCAGAGCTTCAGGCTCTTGAAAGCGAATTAGCCAAACGAGAAACAGTCCTGAACAAAGAACGCTCCGTCCGACAACACCAGCTAAGCATCGCCGAAAAAGAGCTTGCTGAAGCCAGACAAGCCAGCAATGAGCTGCCTCAAGAAAAAGCTAAGCTAGAGGAACTTGAGCAACGCCTCGCAAAAAAAGACTACGCTGTTCAGGAACAAAAGATGCTTTTAGAATTGGAAAGCGAGGAGAAAAAGCTCGGATACAGCAAGGAAAGGCACCAGCAGGTACAGCAGCAACTGGCAGGACTTCAGAAATATGAGATTCTAAAGAGAGACTTCGATGAAGCCATGAAATCCATTGACAAAGAGAAGGTCGCCCTGACCGAGGCTGAGACAGCCGTTTCTAATCTAAGTACGGTAGCAAAAGCAGACTCAAAAAAGATGGACGCACTGAGAGCCGAGCTGGTTGCTTTGCCCGAACTGGCCGATAAGATAGCCAAAGCCAATGAGGCTCATCGGGTTTTGCTCCAGAGCGAGCGACAGGTACGCGACAGATTAGCTGCATTACAGGAGAGGCTGCGCCACCTGGCTGACTTAGAAACAAAGAAAGAGGAAAAAACAAAGCTCTTACACCAGATATTAAACGAGGAGAGTATCTACAAGGAATTAGCCGAGGCTTTCAGCAAAAAAGGTATTCAGGCATTGCTTATCGAGCAAGCGATCCCCGAGATCGAAATAGAAGCCAACCGTCTGCTGGCTAAAATGACCGATAACCGAATGTCCCTCAGGCTCGAGACCCAGCGGGAAACCAAGAAAGGCGATACCATTGAGACTCTGGATATCAAAATAGCCGATGAACTGGGCACCCGCAACTACGAGATGTATAGCGGTGGAGAAGCATTCCGCATAGACCTTGCCCTGCGTATAGCTCTTTCCATGTTACTGGTCAGGCGGGCTGGGGCATCCCTGCCTGTATTAATCATTGATGAGGGCTTCGGCACCCAGGACAGCTCAGCGAGGGAAAAACTAGTTGAGGCTATAAGCTCGATTCAGGACGACTTTGAAAAGCTATTTGTCATCACCCACCTCGAGGAAATGAAGGACAGATTTCCAGTGCTCATAAACGTAACCAAGACAGCCGACGGCTCGATGATATCGATAATCTGACACAAAACGTTGGCTCTAACTCTGGTAGAAGGAGGCAGATAAAGATGGAAATACTGAAGGAAGGTAAAGGGGAGCTTCTGGGCTGGCATGACCCTGACGAGGCCAGGGATTGGGTGCTTAACAACAAGTCTCGCGAGCTGAAGGACAAAACAATGTCAGTTGAGGAGGCAGTATCAAGATTCATTAATAACGGAGATTTTATCGCCAGCGGCGGTTTCGGGCACATAAGGGTATCTATGGCTATTGTCTACGAAATTATCCGACAGAAAAAACGAAACCTAGCCATGGCTGGCAAAACAGCTGTTCACGACCTTGACATTCTGGTAGGTGCTGGCTGCGTAGACAGGGTAGAGGTGGCTTATTCATTTGGGCACGAGCTCAGAGGCCTGTCTCCAGCCTCCAGGAGAATGGTAGAGAGCGGGCGATGTAAAGTAGTTGCCGAAACCAGCAACGCCGGATATCAATGGCGATTCCTGGCTGCTATGATGGGCATACCATTCATACCAAGTCGCAATTTACTGGGCACAGACACCGGCAGTTACAGTTCTTGTAAAGTGGTTAAAGACCCATTCAGCGGCAAACCAATCAATCTGATTCCCGCGGCCTATCCTGATGTTGCCTTTATTCATGTCCACCGCTGCGACATCTACGGTAACGCCCAGATAGATGCTATCCTTGTAGAAGACTTCGAGCTTTCCAGATGCGCCAGAAGATTAATAATAACCACCGAAGAAATCATCGACAATGAAATCATTAGAAGCGAACCGTGGAGAACAGCCATACCCTTTCTTGTGGTAGACGCCGTGGTCGAAGTTCCCTACGGCTCACATCCCTGTGAAATGCCGGGCATATACTACTATGATGAGGAGCATATAGCTGAGTGGCTGAGCCTATCCAAAACTCAGGAGGGTGTGGATGAATATTTGAACAAATACGTGTTCGGCATCGATAATTTCCACGACTATCTGAAGCTCTGTGGCGGCACAAAAAAGTTTAACTACCTGAAAAACAGGGAGTTCCTCAAAGAGCCGATGGTCGCCCCGTGGCGGAAACAGAACTAAGGATTCCTGATAAAGGAGGAACTTAAGAATATGCTCAAAGAAGACAGATATAACACAAGAGAGTTCTTAGCCTTTACTGGCGCAAGTTTATTGGAAGATAAAAAAACCGTCTTCGTGGGCACAGGATTCCCCATAATAGCTTCCATGTTAGCTCAAAAAACGCACGCCCCCAAACTGGTCATAGTTTTTGAAGCCGGTGGTTTAGGCCCACTGCTGCCTGAACTGCCTGTTTCGGTAGGTGAATCCAGGACCTTTTACAAGGCGTCAGCTGCCTCCAGTATGCACGATACTATGTCACTTTCACAAGCAGGATATATTGATTTTGGTTTTCTGGGTGCGGCTCAGATGGATATGTTTGGGAACATCAACACCACAGTTATAGGTGACCATGACCTGCCCAAAAGCCGCTTGCCCGGCAGCGGTGGTGCTAACGACGTAGCATCGTTCGCACAAAGGCTCATTATCATCATTGCCAGACAATCAAAGAGGACATTCGTGGAAAAGCTCGATTTTCTGACCACCCCTGGATTTCTTGATGGACCAGATGCCAGAGAGAAAGCCGGACTACCCAGAGGCACAGGACCATACAGGGTCATCACGCAGCTAGGTATTTACGACTTCGACGAGAAAACGAAGCGGCTCAAGTTAATCTCATTACACCCCGGAGTCAGCGTTGATGAGGTGATGGAAAATAGTCAGTTCGAAATTATGTTACCAGCCAAGATTGAAACCAGCCCTGAACCTTCTGATGAAGACTTGCGAATATTGCGCCAGGAGATAGACCCTGCGGGCATAGTACTGGGTAAGTAACCTACGCATAACTAAAACCGCAAGCGCACGTTTGACACATATTAGTGTTCAGAGTTACCATATTATGTCCGTTCACTCTGAAATACCGGGCATCACCTGAGAAAGGATACCGAAATCCTTCGTGACCACAAAGCTATATGAGATTAGATGGCATGGGCGAGGTGGACAGGGAGCGGTAACAGCCGCCAAGATAGTAGCCCAGGCAGCCCACTTTAAAGGCTATCAAGGCATAGCTGCAGCACCATCTTTCGGCGCTGAAAGAAGAGGCGTCCCAGTGAGCGCATTGACCAGAGTCTCCACAGAAAAAATAGCGGTTGTATCACAAGTAGAAAAACCTGACGCTGTTGTGGTGCTGGACCAGTCCCTGCTCAAATACCAGGAGGTAATCAGTGGCTTAGTCAGCGGGGGATGGCTTGTGGTTAACTCATGGCTGCACCCTAAAGAGCTAAACATTAAAGGCGATTTTAACGTCGCCACTGCCGATGCCACTAGAGTCTGCCGTGAGCTGGGGCTGATGGTCGGCGGACTCCCAATGGTTAATACTGCTATGCTGGGCGCGCTTGCCTGTGCTACCCAAATAGTGGACCTGACAAATATCAAAAAGGTAATCAGGGAAAGATTCTCCAATAGCACCGTTGACATTAATCTCACCGCTATTGAGAAGACCTACGAGATAACCAAACTGGAGAAAATAAGCTAAGTAAAATCATGGGAACCAGGGATTGCAATCATATCTGCGATGAGTCATCACCAGCCATCGGTGAAGCCGGCAAGACAGGTGAATGGCGCAGCCTTATGCCGGTTATACATAATAACAAGTGCATCCCGGCTAAGCAAAATAAGCCATCATGCTTTATCTGCTGGCTTTATTGTCCCGATGCCGTCATCAAGAAAACCATACCCGTCCAGATAAACCTGGACTACTGCAAAGGGTGCGGAATATGCATGCAGGTCTGCCCGGCAAAAGCCATAACCATGGTGTAACGGAAAAAGAGGCTGCATTTGGCAAAGAAAAGTAGCAAAGTCAACATTCGATTACTGGACGGCAATCAGGCTGCCGCCGAGGGAGCCAAACTCAGCCGTGTCCAGGTCATTGCTGCCTATCCGATTACGCCACAAACACCGCTTACCGAAGAGCTTTCTGAATTCGTGGAGAAAGGTGAACTCAAGGCTGAATATATCGCCGTCGAGAGTGAACATAGTGCCATGACCGTATGCACTTCAGCCTCCATGGTAGGAGCCAGGACATTCACCGCCACAAGCGCCCATGGCTTAGCCTACATGCACGAGATGTTGCATTGGGCTGCTGGAGCACGCCTGCCGGTGGTGCTCGCCTGCGTTAACCGCGCCCTCGGAGCACCCTGGAATATACTCAACGACCAGCAGGACTCCATATCACAGCGTGATACCGGCTGGATACAGATGTATGCCAGAAACAACCAGGAAATTCTGGATTCTATCATCCAGGCTTATAAGATTGCGGAAACAGTGTATGTGCCCGTTATGGTCTGCTTCGACGGCTACGTCCTGTCTCATACTGAAATGCCGGTGGACATACCGTCACAAGAGGAGGTGGATAAATTCCTACCCCCGTATAAACCACACACCACACTTGACCCGGCAAATCCCAAAAACTATAACCTGGTAACACTTGCCGACCCCAGAGCTAATAATGAGGGCGTTTTGTGCCACGGATATATGGAGCTGAGATATCTGCTGCAAGAAGCTTTGCAAGATTCCGCAGAAACAATAATCAAAGCGGGACAGGAATTCGGCGGGCTATTCGGTAGGAACTACGCCAACCTGTTCTGGGAAGATGGCATGGCCGATGCCGATATAGTCATCGTTGCCATGGGCAGCCTGGCAATGGAAGCAAAGGTGGCTGCGGATATACTTCGAGACGAAGGCCATGAGGTCGGTGTACTGAGCTTGAGAGTATTCAGGCCATTCCCTAAAGCCGCCCTGGTGAAGGCGCTGGAGAAAGCTCGCCTGATTGTGGTCTTCGACAAGAATATCAGCTACGGCTCCGAGGGAGCTACCTGCTCGGAAATCAAGTCAGCCCTCTACGGTAGTAAGACGAAAGCAGCCATACGAAACTTCATCGTCGGGCTGGGTGGACGAGACGTTAAAGCCAGAGAAATGGCAGACGCAGTAAGAGAAGCACTAACCTCTTTAAAAACAGGCGTTCTTAACACCGAATATCCCGAATGGATATGTTACATTTGAGAGGTGTCTAATTTTGAAAGCTAATGCGGTCAACCTGACTGAAACAGAATATGCGCTGCCCGGCAACAGGGCATGCCCCGGCTGTGCCATGGCTCTTGCCTACCGCCACATACTAAAGGCATTGGATGGACAGGTCATTGTCACCGTGCCCGCCAGCTGTCTCACCGTATTGCACGGCATGTATCCCATAACATCGGTTACTGTACCCTGCGTGAATACTCCGTTCGCCTCCACCGGTGCCTCGGCGACAGGCCTGGTTGCCGGACTCAAGGCTACAGGCAGAAAAGGGTTGACCGTATTGGCGATCGCCGGTGATGGCGGCACACACGATATAGGAATACAGTCGCTGAGCGGAGCTGCGGAGAGGCAGGAGGATTTTATCTACATCTGCTATGACAACGAAGGCTATATGAACACCGGCAATCAGCGCTCAGGCTCCACGCCACTGGGAGCTATTACGGGTACCACGCCCGTCCTGGGCAAGCAGCAGAACCCCAAGGACATAGCCGCCATAATGGAGGCCCATTGCCTGCCGTATATCGCCACTGCCAATGCCTCCTACCCTCTGGACATTTACGAAAAGGTCAGGAAAGCCAGGGGGATAAAGGGCACCCGGTTCATTCATGTGTTTGCACCCTGCGCTCCCGGCTGGCAGTTCCCTTACAGCGATACCATCAAAATCGGCCAGCTGGCGGTAGAGACCGGACTGGTTGTGCTCTACGAGGTTGAAAACGGCATCTTCCGCCTTACCTCAGCCAGCGAGTCCCTCGCCCGAAAAAGTAACCTGAAGCCGGTAAAGGAATACCTGGCTGGCCAGGGCAGGTTCAAAGACATTACCGAAGACCAGATTGCCCAATTGCAGGACTGGGTAAACACCCGCTGGCAATGCTACCTCGACCGGGCAGCCAATCTACACCCCACCAAACCTTCCTAACCCAAAGGGACCAGTCTCAGGGATTCACCAACCTTACAGATCTCTGGACGATTTAAGCCCTGTGGAATACGTTAATAAAACCGAGAAAACTCTAACTCACAGTGGCCTATAAGAAGGGGTAGAGTCACTGGCAGTGACTCAGTTTACGTTTTGTTGTTTATAGATTTAATGTATTCTTTCAATTTTAAATAGTAGCCAGGTTCGATATCACGCATAAATGCAACTGTGCCCGAAACTTCATTCATCTTCACAGTTGTATCTTTCCTAACAATAAGGTTGTATAAAGCAGCACGTATTTTTCTTTTTCGATCTCGCCCTGTAGTCATCCTCCCTGAATTCAATGTTATGCCGGTAACGACCATTTTCCCTTTGCCAGAAAGATATCTTGTTTTCTCATTATTTAATACATATCCATCGGACTCAATTATAGGGACGAGTTTATTGTGAAGCTGTCTTAGTGACATCAAATCGTTTGATGAAAATGTCATATCATCAGCGTATCTGGAATAAGCGATATTCATGCGTCCACATATATTGACTATCTTTTCATCAACTGAACGGAAAATGATATTGGACAAGGCCGGAGAGGTTGCTCCACCTTGCGGAAGTCTACCCTTATAGGTACAGAACTTAGTGTATATCGCAGACATTTGTGGGTCGTGTACAATTTCAGTAAATGCTCTACTGACCATGCCTTCTGTTATGGAAGGAAAGAAATCCTTTAAATCAAGAACTAGTATATACTTCTTTTGTAGATGATAGCGTGCATTAGATTTAATACTACGACCTTTTGAAAAGCCGTGAGCAAAGTCACTTATTGGAACATCTTTGAGTATATTCCTTAAAATCCATCGTTGTACAGCTTTCAAGTGTTTATTGGGAGCCTCTATCCTTCTTAGTTTACCTGAACTTTTACGCTGATAATAAGCTTTGTATAACTTATCGCTGTTTATCTTCATCCGCGAGAGATAATTCGTGTTGACACCAACACGTTGTGCTATATTCTCCAGAGTTGTCATAGCGTCCTCAATAATAATGGAAGGAGAAAAACCTCTACTTAGTGCCCGCAATTCGGGTTAAAGCGAGCGCGCGAGCTTAAAGACGAATTGCGGGCTATGTAGTTGCAAGTTTACATAGGCCTGACGAAGCATCAGACGCGAGCAAATAAATAAAATACTTAGCTCGTTAGTGCTAGAAGTCTCTCTCCCTCCTTGGCGATATCTAAGCCTTTTGTTCTCTTGCATTTTGAGTTTATTACCTCTGTTCTGATGTCGCAAAAATACTTAGTCTTTCCCAGATTTGGAAGTAATCTTTCAAACACATAGTAATGTCCTTGTTCTGTCAAACTGAAGTAGTACACGTAGCTATCTATCTTACTATAAATAGCCTCTTTCTTGATCAATATATTCAAACATGGTTCAAAATGATGTTTTCTTATCCTAGGGTTCCAACTTAATAGTATTTTACGAAGATGGTCTTTTTCAATGGGCTGGAAAATGCCAATTACGAAGAGCATGAATCTCGAAAGATTAAACAGATTCTTAACATCATCTTTGGGTTCTCTATTTCTGGCGTAGTTAACGCGATTAGCAACTTTGTTGATAAGGTTGCCTATGTT
Organism: uncultured Dehalococcoidales bacterium; assembly: GCA_964400675.1. GTDB lineage: Bacteria > Chloroflexota > Dehalococcoidia > GIF9 > UBA5629 > 9FT-COMBO-48-23. The sequence continues at coordinate 116,011 of CAYNVO010000008.1, forward strand.
ATTTTCATCGTAATACATAATGTTGTTCGGATAATGTCTTCTAATTAACTTTATTGGGCCTAAATTTATGAAGCTTTTTTTCCACTTATACCTTGAGGAATTGAATACAATAACCTTTCCTCTTATGCTTTTAAGGGCGGCAAAAACCCCTAGTTCAGCGACGGCGCCTGTGCCCTCAATAGGTAGTATGATCAAATCAACAGATTTAGCCAGCTCTTTTTCCAAACTCAACAAATCATAATCACGGTGATCCAACAAATCACTAAACAACCATTCCGGAAACACAATGTTAACTCTGCTACTGTCTCTTAGAGAATTATTGATCCTATTCCTAAGACTGGAGACATCGTCCGAACTTAATCCACAGAGAAATATGTTTACTGTTGAATCAGCTTCTTTTAGGAATACTTCGCTGTAAATGTTTTGAAGAGTCTCTATTTCATTCACAGTTATTTGACACCAAAACGTGAGGAATCGTAGCCTTTATTTATATATTGTACCACTTCTATATCAGACTTACCTACAAAGTGATTTACTTTTATAGCATTTCACAAACGCACTGCTATAGATGGGAATAATATTGCCATACGAGCCACTTCCTTGCTGGATCACTGGTTAGCCTCAATTAAGAAATAGTATTTTACTATCTCTCTTTTCACACAACACTTTGCGAGCAATATTTCCTAAAAGAGCACCACTTACACTTTGCAGCTGATGTATGATCCCTTACTACTGATACAGCTCGAAGTTGGAGCCTCATCTTGTCCAATGTATCCAGAACATCTTCCTTAAGAGTCTCAGTTAATGGTATCTTGAATTGACGGCCATCTCCATAAACTATAACCCCAAACGGAATTATCCGGCTATATTTTTCTTCAAGTATTAGACAGTATGATACAAGTTGCATTATATGGTTTCTGTAGGGTTCATCTGTAACAGTAGTCTTGGCCTCAACAGGTATATATTCTGAACCCACCTTAACGATATAGTCAGGTTTACCGGTCAGCCATAGACTCTTAGAAAACAATGGCTCTGCTGGTTTATCTAAGTCGGTGTAAACAATCTTTCCCTCTGGCACACCAAGTCCTCTCTTTAATTTGCTAATACGCCTGTATCTATAGTGCGATAGAGATATCATTGTGATCCCAGCAATCAAGAGTATATAAAAAGTGACCCCCACCGCAAATTTGCCCGTAGCAAAGCCAATAAATAAAGATAGGAATGCAAACACCAATACACACACTCCTAACCATTCAAGCCATTTCGAGCTCTTTTCGCGTTTAGAAATTATTTCGATTTGAATTCCTAGATTCTTGTGTGCTTCTACTCCAAAGTCTAGTGCGGGTGATTCTGGTTTATATCCCTTTCTTTGGAGATGCCATGCCACGGAGCAATAACAAAACTGAGCAACCTCTGATGCCTTTATTACCGGCTTACGAATCGGCTCATTCATTTATTCACGACACAATTCATATATTCAGCCGCGATTATATCACCACTACTGACACTACAACTGCACGAATAATTACGATAAGGGCAAACATATCCACGATTTTATTCTACCTTCCCACGTGGGAGAATAGCAACAACCACAAGTTATCTTAACCGAAAAAACAGTTTTGTCGAGTCCCACACTAGCATCACATAAAAAATACTGATCCGCAGGCTGGGGATGACAGCCCAACTACCAGGGTAGTATAATCTGTTATAATATATTATGTCTGCTGATAGCCATGATGTTGTTTCAATGCGCCAGAATCATTCACCCAAGCTTTCCCTGTTCCCGCTAACGAAGGGTATTGATAATAGCGGTCACCTTCACATAGGTGGCTGCGATTGTGTCGAGCTGGCTAAGAAATTCGGCACTCCCCTCTATATTTTCGACGATGTAACTCTTCGCTCCAGGTGCCGGGAGTTCAAGTCCGAGTTCACCAGGCGTTATCCGAATACATCCATTGTGTATGCAGCAAAGGCTTTCCTGAATAAGGCTATAGCCACCATACTCAAAGAAGAAGGCATGGGGCTGGATGTTGTCTCCGGCGGAGAGTTAAGCCTGGCTCAATCGGTGGATTTCCCGAGGGAAAACGTGCATTTTAACGGCAATAATAAGACTGCCGATGAGCTGAAGCTAGCTCTAAATTGGGGAATCGGGCGAATCGTAGTCGACAACTTCGACGAACTGGAACTGCTTAACTCATTGGCTGGCAAGATGGGACTCAGACAGGCGGTTCTTCTCCGCCTTAATCCGGGAGTTGACCCTCATACCCATCGCCACACCGCCACCGGCATACTGGACAGCAAATTCGGCTTTCCCCTAGCTACCGGACAGGCTGAGGCAGCTGTGGCTAAAGCTATGGCAGCTTCCAACCTTGAGCTCGCGGGGCTTCATTTTCATCTCGGCTCCCCGATACCCGATATTTCTCCCTATGAGACGGCTATAAGTCTTGCCCTCAACTTCGCCAGGGAGATGAGAGACAAGCATGGTCTTCACCTTGCTGAGTTCAGCCCCGGCGGCGGCTTTGCTGTCAGATATACTGTACACCAACACACACCGGGCGTAGCCGACTATGCCGAAGCTATAACTACCAGGGTGGCAAACCTGACCGATGAGCTTGGCTTGGCACGCCCGAAGCTAATCATCGAACCCGGAAGAGCCATTGTGGCACAAGCCGGCGTGGCTCTATACGCGGTCGGTTCGATAAAGGAGATTCCCGGAGTGCGGAAATATGTATGCGTGGATGGTGGCATGGGAGATAACATCCGCCCGGCTCTATACGAAGCCAGATATGAGGTTCTGGTGGCAAACAGGGTTAACGATGACGAGTCGATAAAGGTCACTATAGCCGGCAAATATTGCGAGGCAGGTGATATTTTAGCCAGAGACGTGAGCCTGGCTCCCGTATCACCGGGAGATATTATCGCCATGCCGGTCAGCGGCGCTTATGCTATCCCCATGTCAAGCAACTATAACATGATGCCCAGGCCAGCCATTGCGATGGTCAAAGGCGGCAAAGCCCAACTCATCCGAAAGCGCGAGAGCTACAAGGACTTAATGAGATTGGACTTGGTTTAAACAAAGATATGTGGCAAACGATTGGTCAACCAAAAGCATTAGCTTTACTTGAACATAGCCTTGAAACCGGCAATCTGGCTCACGCCTATCTCCTTGTCGGTGCACCTCACATCGGCAAGACAACATTGGCGCTCGATTTAGCCAGAGCGGTGAACTGTCAGGGAAACCAGCCGCCTTGCGGTGAGTGTCAGGCCTGCTGCAGAATCACAGATGACAAACATACCGATATTACAATCATAAGCCTGAACTCAGCCAGAGATTCATCAGAGGCAAAATCACGGGTTGAGATTAGCATCGATGATATTAGAGGGCTACAGCACAACGCCAACCTGCCGCCTTTTGAGGGTAAATGCAAAGTATTTATAATTGACGGCGCTGAATATTTATCTACCGAAGCCTCCAACTGCTTGCTTAAGACCATAGAGGAGCCGCCACCTCAAGTAATGATACTCCTCCTGACCGCCGAAGAGCTGCGGCTCCTGCCTACAGTGGTCTCTCGCTGCCAGCGGATAGAATTAAAACCAATGATAAGCGATGAAATAGAGAAGATACTCATCAAGTCCCACGGAATTGACCGTGACAGGGCAAGACTTATGGCACGGCTGTCTCAAGGCTACCTCGGCTGGGCACTGAGGGTCTCAACTGACGACAGCTACCTTGCGCAGCGAAATCAAAGGCTTTCTGAGATGTTTTCTCTCTTAACCGCAGGCTGGGAAGAGCGCTTCAGCTATACTGCTAAGCTCGGCAATGAACGAAAATCAGCCGAAGAGATAATAAAACTTTGGCTTGCCTGGTGGCACGATGTTATGTTAACTAAATGCGATTGCAGGCACGCCATCACCAACATTGACCATATATCGGTACTTGAAAAATGGGCACAAGCATTAAGTTTATTGGAGATTAGGAATTTCATTGACAGCCTGCATAAATCGCTAAACCAGATCACCATTAATGCTAACCTGCGCTTAGTATTCGAAATATTGATGCTTGACATGCCTAAAAAGGAGGTAAAAGAAGGGCACATGATATCATCTGAGCCCGTTATAGTGTAATGTCTGAAACAGTCGGAGTTCGTTTTCACCAGGCCTCTAAGGTCTACTATTTTGACGCTGCGGATATACCGCTGGAAATAAATGACGACGTGGTGGTTGAGACCAGCCGTGGCTATGAACTGGGAAAGGTGGTCATCGCCCCAAAACAAGTTATTCACAGCGAAATAACCGAACCATTGAAACCAGTTATCCGCAAAGCACAGGCTGATGACATAGCAAAGGCTCAACGACAGCAAGAAAGGGCAACAAACGCCATAGCCAAATGCCGGGAGATAATCGAAAGACTCAACCTGCCCATGAAACCTATATCAGCTCAATACAATTTGGACGGCAGCCATCTCACCCTTTTCTTCAGTGCCGAGAAAAGAGTTGATTTCCGCGAGTTGGTCAGGGAGCTAAGTCGCAACCTGAAGACACGAGTCGAACTAAGGCAGGTCGGAGCTAGAGACGAGGCAAAGCTGTGCGGCGGCTTAGGCAAATGCGGCTTTCCACTGTGCTGTACCACCTTCCTCAGTGAATTTGCGCCGGTTTCCATCAAGATGGCAAAGGAACAGTATATGGCTCTCAACCCGATGAAAACGTCCGGCATCTGCGGTCGGCTCCTATGTTGCCTGGGCTATGAATATGAGCAATACCGCGCTATGAAAGAGAAGATGCCACAATTGCGTCAGGATGTGTCTACAGCTTTGGGAAAGGCTAAAGTTGTCGGCATTAATCCGATTAAAGAAACAGTAAGTGTAGAACTGGAAACAGGGATTACCGTAGAATTGCCTCTTGGCCAGATAACCTGGCGTGAAAAACCAGCGGGCGATAAGCAGCAGGCAAAAACCTAGACTTATTGAGGAAGATATTTCTGCCACTCCGCACGCGCACGGAGGTAGTGATAAGGCACATAGAAACCATCGTTGCGTGGCGGTTCAGGTTTGTTGAGAAGTGGCATCCCGGCTTCTATCGGCGTCCGTCCAGCCTTCCGACGATTACACGGTATACAGGCACTCACCACGTTTTCCCAGCTATGCTCACCACCACGCCGCCTCGGCATAACATGGTCTAAAGTAAGTTCTTTGCTCTCCCGACCACAGTATTGACAAATATAATGGTCGCGATTGAAAACTTCAAGCTTGGTCAATTTCCGCTGCTGCCGCGGTCGCCTGATGAAATAACCAAGTCGAATCACCGAGGGAACGTCGAAGACATCATCAACAGAGTTGAGATTACCCCGCCCATTTTCCAAAACCTCAGCCTTGCCACGAAACAGCAAAACTATAGCCCTGCGCACTCTGCAGATATTAAGCGGTTCGTAATTCTGATTAAGCACCAAGACCGGTAAGTTTACCATGGTTCTTTCCCAGCCAATTTAGGTTATTTTAGCAGGAAAATTTTTGACCGACAACAGCTAAGATGGGCGACTTCGCCGCGAGTATCGCTGCTGGGTCTTGGTTCCATGAGAACGCGGGGCTTTTATATCACCCCGATAATCAGGGGCATTTATATTTAAGACAAGGCTGAGGCTGGGGTCAACCATCCGGGAGCTGATTCGTCTCTCAATCTCATCCAGCGAAAGACAGGTGGTAATCACCGTGGCTAACCTGGCATTATAGCGATAATTTATTAACTGATAAAGCTTCTCCTGAGCCCAGGGCGTGGCTGCCTGCTCCCCAAAGTCATCGAGAATAAGCACCGGAGCCTTTTTAATTCTCTCAAAAAGCTCATCATAGGAAACTCTGCTCTCCGGGTTAAAAGTAGAGCGCAGATAATCGAGCAGGTCTGTAACCACGATGAACAAAACTGATTTGCCTTCCCTGCGTAGATGATTGGCGATAGCGGCTGCCAGATGTGTTTTGCCACAACCATTTACACCCATGAAAACCAGCCAGCCTTCCGGAGATTTGGCAAAATTGACGGCATTGCGGTGGGCTTGCTCCAGGCTCTGGCGCTCCTCAGGGGCTAGATTCAGCGATTTGTAATCGAAATTGCTGAAGGTCTTTTTGCATAATGCCTCTAAATCTATGCTGCTTAGGTGCTCCAAAGTCAACGCCGATTTCCCCTGGATTACGCATATATTGCATAGCTCAGAATCAGTCAGGTGTCCCCGTAAACTATCATCAAACTCTTCAACCGGCACATCGGTAGTGATAACTGTAGGCAGGTTGAGATTAAAACGGTAGTCGAGCAAATGCTCCAATTTCCCTTTTGCCCAGAGTGTGGTGGCTGTCATAGTCAAGTCATCCAGAATCAATAGCGGCGCATTTTTCACACGCTCAAACAGCTCGTCATGGGCAACCTCACTACTGGGGCTAAAAGCACTCCGCAGGTGGTCCAGAAGGTCAGCGACACCTATATAAAAAGCTGGCTGTCCCAGGCTCAGCCGGCAATTGGCAATGGCGCAGGCTAAATGTGTTTTCCCGCACCCGCTCGGCCCCACCAGGATTAACCACCCCTTTGGCTCGCTGGCAAAGGCTCTGGCAGCTTCATATGCCCGTGTGAAATTCTGCTGTACTGCGGCATCATCGTATCTACCGGTCGGCACGAGATTATCGAAGGTCAGACGGGACAGGGCACCGAGATTGCTGTACTGTTGAAGCTGGGCCAGCTTCTCCTTTTTCAACTCTTGATGGCTGCACTTGCACGGCACAACCCGGCTGAAATCAGGACGCCCTGAATCTGATAAAGGATGTACGAAACCCACTCCTTTACATATCGGGCACGTTGAGTCAGTCAAGCTTTCTTCTCCCGGCTCAACGCTGGACCATGTGTCCGTACTTGCCCTTGATGTATTTCTCTCGGTCGTCCTCTTTTTTAAAATCTCTCCCAGGTTTTCCATCGTCTTTGCCTTCTATAGCCCAACGCTCCAAAATGCGCGCAATATATCTCCAGCTACGCTTATTCAATGCGACAGCATCCTTAAAAGCACTCTCAATCCACTCCGCCGGATAAAGTTTCTCCGCATCCTTAAGCTCCTCGGCAATCATGGGCGTAAGCATGCCTACGTTTTGTTCATAAAGACTGAAAATATTCGGCGGTGGTTCGATTTCCACTTCTTGACCCTTCCGGGGTGCTGACGCCAGCAACGGAATCTCGCCTCGCTGAATTTTATTAATCGCTTCCCTGGCAGTCTCATTGTTTATGAAATAGGCATCTTCAGTCTGTCCGTCTCTATCAATCCTCAGGTGTAGCATAGTGCCATGTTGCACAGCCTGATCCACCGCTTTACTAATTATTTCGCCTTTAGGCCTTGCTCCCCCCTCTATACCACCTATGAATATTGGGTCAGACATAAGCTCGTTATAGGTTACAAACTGAGGATAACCACGACGACGGCTGAGCAGCCAGATAACATGCAATATCGTCTTAAGCTCGGCGATGTCATCAATCTGTGGCATTGCCTCAGTAAAAAACAAATTAGGTATCGGGGTAACTTCAGCTCTTTCTGGAAAACCAGCAAACTCTTTCCTCGTCACGTTTTCGTCTCCAGCAATCCTTAAGCCGCGCTGAACTCAGCCTCTAAATCTTCGAATTTGGCTGTCTTAGCTACAAATCGTAATTTTCTTTCACCGGTAGGCCCGTTACGATGCTTGGCTACAATGATATCGGCAATACCTCTTGGATAGGGCTCGGTCTCTATATCATGATCTTTTTTCCAATCATCTTCATTGACATACATTTCATCTCGGGAGATAAAGAGGACCACGTCAGCATCTTGCTCGATACTGCCGCTATCCCTCAGGTCGGAGAGCTGCGGTTTGTGTGAAGACCGCCATTCTATAGCTCGGCTAAGCTGTGATATAGCCAGCACCGGCGCATTTATCTCACGAGCCAGCGCCTTCAAGGAGCGCGTTATCTCACTTAGCTCCTGCACCCGACTCTCACTTCTAGCCGTTCCCTGTATCAGTTGTAGATAATCGACGATAACCAGATCGACAGTGCGCTCGCGATAAAGCCGTTGCGCCTTGCCTCTCATTTCCACCACTCGTAGTTGAGGTGAGTCATCAATATAGATAGGCGCTTCAGAAAGTATGCCGCTAGCATCCATAATCCTTCTCTCTTCTTTTTCTGTATATGTCCCCAAACGAACATTCCTGGAATCCACATTCGCCTCATTAGATAGAAGGCGCTGGACAACCGACTGTCGCGACATCTCCAGGCTGAATAGAGCCACACAGGCTTTCTGGTTAACAGCCGTGTTTCTGGCGATATTTAGAGCCAGGCTGGTCTTACCCACGCTTGGCCTGGCACCCATAATAATCAGGTCGGAACGCTGCAACCCCCCCAATATGTCATCTATGGCGACGAAGCTGGTAAGAATATGTGGAATTTCCTCTCCCGCAGTCTGGTCCTCCCCGGTTTCCTCGAAATATTGACCGAGAATCTGGCGAATGGGCACAAAATCCTGACGACTTTGCCGCTGCCTTACCTTAAACAGTATATCCTCCGCTCTGCTGAGAGCAACATCAACTTCGGCGTCATTTTCATAGCCGAGAGCAGTAATCTGGCTGCCGGCACTTATAAGTCGCCGCATTACAGCCGTTCTTGACACAATCTGTGCAAAATGCTCAACATGCAGAGACGTAGGTACGATAGACACCAGATGGCTTAAATAAGCGGCCCCACCAGCCTCCTCTAGCCTGCCTTTCTGGGCTAATTCATGGGCTACAGTTATCTGATTTATACCCTCATTACGCTGGTAAAGGCTGAAGCAGGCATCGTAAATCCACTGATTTTCCGGCGAAAAAAAGTCCTCCGGCTTGAGAAAAATAGCCACTTTGAATATGCCTTCGCTATCAATAAGCAGTGAGCCGAGCACCGCTTTTTCGGCTTCAATATCATGCGGAGGTAGATTGTCGCTAATCACTTTGAGTCATCTCTTCCTCAATTATTACTTTGACTTTAGCCACAGACCCTGAGCCTAAGTTAATTCCCACATCGTAGCTACCGACATGGTGCATAGGCTCCTCCATCTCGACTCTTTTCTTGTCAATCTCAAAACCAGCCAGCTTAGAAAGTTCATCAGCTATATGTGCACTGGTAATAGCGCCGTGAAGGCGACCTTTGGCACCAGCTTTAGCCTTAAAAAGCAGCTCTTTACCCTCCAGCTCTTGAGCTATCCTGCCTAGCTCATCAAGCTGGCGAGCCTGACGCTCTGCTTTCTCATCATATAGCGCTTTAGCTGTTTTTTCAGCAGATGGTGTAGCTGGTAAAGCCAGGCCTTTAGGTAAAAGAAAATTTCTAGCATAACCATCTGCAACCTCTTTTATCTCCCCCCTTTTGCCCTTGGGTGCATCTTTCAGAAAAATAACCTTCATTCTACCCCCTATCTATAATCTTATGACTCGTACAATAAGCTACCAAACCACTAAAAAGCACGGGTGACATTTATATTTTATAATTTCTACCTGAATCTTGCCTAGCAGCAGCAACGGTGTTTTAACCAATAATTTCCAAAAAAATTTCTCTAGTTCAATAACCATCTTTTGCAGAGCGAGACTTGAAAATACGTCTTTTAATATGCCTACCCTGAGAATTCATCCTTAGCTCTGGCCAGGGCTTGAGGCTCGCTCAGAAGGTCAACAACCGTCATAGCCAGAGCTTTAGCTGCATTTAACAGACCCTCATGTCCTGACTCAGATGCGGCAGCCAGGACAAAATCTGACGAATGCAACAGCACGTCGGGTGAAACTATGGCAACTGAAGGGTGAATAGCAGGTACGACCTGGCTAACATTACCCATATCGGTACTACCGAAACCAAAGCGAGATTCAAAAGGTTCTACCTTGCAGCCTAAAGATTCTAGATTCTGGGCAAATAGCTTAGCCATGACCATGCTGTTTTTCATCGGGGCATACACTGTCTCTCCCCACCTGTAGTCCAATCTGGCGCCGGTAGCTACTGATGCGCCTTCAAAGCATTTTAAAACCTTTTGCTTTAACTCTTCAAGGTAGGTATTATCCGTAGCCCGAACCAGGAATGTAGCTGCGGAGTATGCCGGCACTACATTAGCCGCCTCGCCACCATGTGTGATAATGCCATGAATTCGAGCCCTATCCTTAATATGCTGACGGAGTGAATTAAGAGCGTTAAATGCCAGAATCATAGCTTCGAGGGCATTTATTCCCCGCTCAGGATAAGCAGCAGCATGAACTGCCTTGCCGAAATATTGAACGTCCAGCCCTATACAGGCTAGCGCTTCTGTAGTCGCTGCATTCCTTATCCCCGGATGCACCATCATAGCCGCATCAACACCATCGAAAACGCCGGCCTCTAACATTAACACCTTGCCACCAAAAAACTCCTCAGCGGGTGTACCGAAAACAACAACCGTACCGCCACAATTATCAACAACACACCTGCTAGCTACAGCAGCCCCCACTGCTGAGGCAGCTATTATGTTGTGCCCACAAGCATGACCAATCTCAGGCAAAGCATCATACTCAGCAATCAGGGCAATTACAGGTTTATTAATACCATAAGATGCCTTGAAAGCAGTAGGCAACCCACCAATCCCGCTTTCTACCTGAAAACCGCCTTTTGCCAGGTAACCGGTTAACCACTTTGACGCCTTCTCCTCTTTGAACGCTAGCTCCGGATTGGCATGAATCTTGAGGCTCAATTCTATAAGTTTCTTACGTTGTCGCTCTAACTGCTTGTTTACCTCTGCCTTCAATTCCGCCTTAGTCAAAATCTTGCTAGCCATTCTTGAATTTGCCCCCACAGAAGCCATTATACTCCAAGAACTCGGTACATTCTACCGACGTTCGCTCGATTAAAAGCCGTCCTGCGTCGATAATTACATTAGCTTGACTTTAAAAATATCTCAACTTATAATGAACCAGATTCGTAAATTTAAATAGATAAAATGCAAATCAACGTTGCTCAGTTAATGAAGGAGCCAATAGGCTCAAAACATAGCTACCACATGGACGAGAACATAGGTGCTAATGACATAAATTCAGCTAAAGGCGATGTGACCCTTACGCGCACTAAAAGCGGCATCATTGTTAAATGTGAGATGACAGCCTCAGTAACAGAATTTTGCAGTCGGTGCCTGAAACAGATTGATTGTGAGGTAAGCTACAACTTTGAAGAGGAATCTCTTCCCAGCGCGGCACTATCCGAAGGCTTGTCTTCATCCGGTCAGATTGATAATCTCACTATCGATGAGAGCCAGATACTGGACTTGAGTGAAGCCATACAACAATATGCCTTATTGACCATACCTGCCAAGCCGCTTTGCCGTCCGGATTGTGCTGGAATTTGCCCATCCTGCGGGCAAGACCTGAACAAACATCCCTGCAAGTGTCCGTCTCGCACCGCTGACCGGCGCTGGTCAAGACTAATCAGCTTGGGGAAGGAGAGTAAAACCTAAATGGCGTTACCAAAGAGAAAATATGCCAAATCGCGGCAGGGGAAAAGGCGCAGTCACCTGGCTCTGAGCATTCCCAAACTGGTTGATTGCCCTCAATGTCACACTCCCAAACTACCTCATCATGTCTGTCCTACCTGCGGTACCTATGCAGGAAGGGAAGTGGTTGAGATTAAGACCCCGAAGAAAAAACCCAGCTAGTGAGGGCTGGATTTAGAGACATGACCATCACTGAAAACCGTGGCATAAGTGAAATTTAGAAATTATAATTGACCTATCGGTGAGATTGAACGACAAGGAGGAGATATGGTAGAAGCAATAAAAGTCGCTTATGTTTTCCCCGGACAGGAATCCCACTCTGTAGGCATGGGGTTAGACCTTTACGTACACTATACTTCAGCCCGAGAAGTTTTCGACGAAGTTGATAAAACTCTGGGCTTCTCGCTATCGCGCCTATGCTTTGAAGGCCCCCAGGAGGACCTGAAGCAGACCGCCAATGTTCAACCGGCAGTATTAGCCACAAGCGTCGCCTGTCTGAGAGCAGCCCTGGAGGTTAGCAACAACGGCTTGCCAGCACCCACCTTCGTTGCTGGTCACGACGTGGGCATTTACGCAGCTCTGGTAGCTGCCAGCGTCCTCAGTTTGTCTGATGCCGCACGCCTGATTCGTGAGAGAGGGCGATTAATGAACGAAGCTGGACAAAGAGCAGGCGGTGGGATGGTGTCTATGGGCGGTTTAGAGTTGGAGGTATTCAAGAGCATCTGCTTCTCAACCGGTGTCGAGATTGCTTATATCGATGCTCCAGACCAGATAACCATCAGCGGCCCTCAGGAAAACCTGACCAAAGCCAAGAGACTGGCGCAGATAAAGGGGGCTCGCCGCATTATCCCGTTGAGAGTAAGCGGACCTTTCAATTCCATATTGATGGAGCCTGCCATAGAAAGGCTGAGAAATACCATCTCTGAGTTTACCTTTAACAAACCATCAGTACCGGTTGTGGCTAATGTTACCGCCCAACCGCTTACCGACCTAGAAGCCATAAAGGAGGAGCTGGTTAGCCAGATTGTCCGCCCTGTTCAATGGCAGCAATCTATTGAAGGTATGATCTCCCGAGGTGTAACCACCTTCTTTGAGATGGGGCCCGGTGAGGCGCTGTCCAAGTTGATTAAGCGAATTAGCCCCGGAGCACAAGCTTTTAACATCAGCAACGCTCAAACCGTCAGCGAAATAACAAAATGGCGCAGAGGATAGTTGCCCGCACGCCAGACCATAGACGTGGCGGCTGCGCGTAATCAGCCTGGTCGAATCTGGTTGAGCCAAGATGCTGAAGCATAGCTTTTCCACCCAAACTACTGCCATCTGCAGCCATTGCGGCAAGGAACCCATCCTCATTTCAAAGTCCTTTGGCTTATGTCTTCATTGCATAAGCCATGACTTCAAAAGTTACAGCCCGTGCACTTATTGAGGAACGAAGCAGAATGACCGGATTTAGGCGGCAGGCAAGGACTATTGCCTTGCAGACACTTTACGAGCTCGATTGTTCGACTCACAAGCCAGAGGATATTTTGGCTCGCTTACTAGCGGAAAAAGCCCTGCCTGATGAAGCAGTCGATTTCACCGGGAGCCTGGTTAGCGGTGTTCTGCAGCACAAAGAAAATATAGATGACTTAATCCGAAGGTTCGCTCCCGCCTTTCCCGTCAATCAAATAGCCCCTATAGACAGAAATATTCTCCGCCTTGCCATTTTTGAGATTTTATTCGATAATAGAGTTCCAATGAAAGCGGCTATTAACGAAGCTGTTGAGTTGGCTAAGAGCTTTGGTGGTGATACGTCTCAGAAATTTGTCAACGGGGTTTTGGGTTCAGTAGTCACTACCTGTATACAGCAAGGAAAACAAAAAAAGGCGACTAAGAAAACTGAACAAGCCTGAATGTCAAGAGGAAAAGAATGGCACTCATTTCGGAAAAGCTTAAGAAAATAATTTCAGAGCAACTCGGCGTTGACGAGGAATCAATAGTGCCTTCGGCATCATTTGTCGACGACCTCAATATTGATCCCCCTGATTTGGCGGAGCTTATCACAGCGATAGAGCAGGAATTCAGCACGCCAAAACGCAAGCTGGAAATCGCCGATGATGATACCGATAAAATCGTCACCGTTCAGGACCTCATCGACTGCCTCCACGACTACGGCATAGAAGACTAAGCCCCTCCTGGCCTGTGCGCCAGTACTTCTCCAAATGCTTATGGGACTAACTTAACAAGTGGTATAATTGTTGGGGGCAGGTCAACCAAAAAAAATTGACATCAATGAGAGGTAAGAAATGAACACTATTGAAAGGGCGCTGATGCACGGTTTGTTTGTCCATCTGCATCACAACATTGATCAGGCGGTCGATTTTAGAGCCTTAGAAAAACTAAACAGCGAAGTCAGTAAGAAGTGGCCGGGGGCATTGACCATAGGGCCAGGAGACGATGCTGCCGTCTTCCGCATGCCAGGAATTGAAGGATATTTTGTGGCCAAACAAGAAAGCCATTGCTCTCCTTGTGTACCCAGACCTTATGATGCTGCTGCAACCGGAGCCGGCGGTGCCATGCGAGATGTCACTGCCATGGGAGGCAGGCCCATCTTCCTCATGGACTTCATAGGAACCAGACCATTAGAAGAGAAAGTCTTAGTGGGACCCTGCGGCTTCGCGGGCAAATGCACCTGTGGGAAATGTAAAGTGATGACCAGCAAACAAAGGCTTGACCTGATGGTTCAGGGGGTAATAGACATGTGCAAGACCATGGATGTTTTCGTTATTGGAGGGGGGCTTTCAACCTCTTTTACTGATATCGTCCCGGCAGTAGTCGTAGCGGTATTCGGTAAGTTAGTTACTAAAGAGCCGCTTACCAAACCAGCCAAAGTTGCCGGAGACAAGCTTATCCTTATTGGCAAAACAGGTAATGACGGGAACGATACTTTATTTAGAGCCGGATTAGTCACGGAGATGCGACCTGCAACAGCTCTCTTTGAGGAAGAACGGACTGCTTTAGAAGCCAGTTTAGCTGCCTTTGAGACCGGAAAGATTCATGCCTGTTCTGACCTGGGAGCGGCTGGAATCGGGGCAGCCGTCTGCGAATCAGCCAGATACGGTGGTTTTGGAGCCAAAGTCGACTTATCGGCAGTTCCAATAAACATCGAGGGGCTTACTGCAGAGGAAATCCTCGCTTGTGAAACTCAAGCCCGGATGATGCTCCAGGTTTCCCCAGCCGATGCCGATGAGATAATGGCGGTTGTTAAAACCAGAAAGGCAACTGCTGCCATAATCGGTGAGATTGACAAGGATGATAAACAAGTATTTGTATACCAGGGACAAACCATAGCCACTATTCCCAATAAGCCTTCTAAGGAAATTTTGGAGAGCTTGAAGGGTGGGAAATAATCATACCGGGAAGTATAGCAATGTGGAATGGGGTCACACCAACCTGAAGATAGCCATATACCAAATACAGGGCCAAGTTTGAATGTCACTCCAGGTATACACATTAAAAGAAAAACCGGATCTGGAGAAATCTCACCGCATTACTGGTGATGGTGTATGGCCTGAATTTATGAGGCATGACTCTGTCTGCAATAAACACTGGCCAAGCATATTTACTGAATTCCCCGAGTACCAATTAACCTTTCTGCAGGATAGCGAAGTCATAGGCGTAGCCAATACTATCCCGCTTCGCCTGGATATGCCACTGGAACAATTACCTGAAGAAGGATTGGACTGGATCCTAGTAAGGGGGATCGAGGACAAAAAAAGGAACATCGAACCGGATACCTTGGGCGGACTCCTCATTGTTGTCAATCCAAAGCTACAGGGTAAAGGAATAAGTTCATCCATAATACGCGAGTTGATTTCCAGAACAAGTCGAGAAGGATTTAAAAGGCTTATCATACCTATTAGACCTAATTTAAAGAGCAGGTACCCTCTTATTTCCATCTCCCAGTACATTGAGTGGAAAGCAGAAGACGGGCTTCCTTTCGACCCATGGATTCGTGAGCACGTTAAACATGGAGCACATGTAATAAAGCCATGTCACAAGGCAATGTACATACCAGGAAGTATAGCTGATTGGGAGAAGTGGACCGGGTTGAAATTACCAGCTTCTGGTGATTATGTTATCGAGGGCGCATTAACTCCGGTAACGATAGACTATTCGAAGAACTTGGGAGAGTATATCGAACCAAACGTCTGGATAGCCCATGTTATTGAGCAACAGGTGTGCTGGTAGCCCAAGTTGTTTAATAGCTAGAACTTTTAGAGCCACTTTTGCGTTTTTGCCTGGTTTAGGTTAAATCCCCTAAAGTGGGAAGATTACCGCCCATTATGATTCCGCTTATTTCGTCGCTGGCTGAGTAGCGCTCGTACGATAAAGGAGTGTGCTACGTATGACCATAAAGATAAGCATCACCGCAAAAATGCAGATTGATGCAATAGTATTGAGGAATGAAATGCCCATGCCAATTATGAAAACCGCTATACCCACAGGCAACATTACCTTCGGTCCTTTTACTGCACGTGGGTCAATATTCCTGTCTACCAGACAGTGATTTCCTGTAGCATACGACCACAAAATGTATCGCATGACCATACATGCAACCGCATTGCCCCCATATATTAAGACCGGTATCTTTTCTCCCATGTATTCTCCAAGCATAGCCATTGAGAAAGGTAACAGTGCCACAAACATGAGAAAGACAATGTTTATCCATGTCAGCACACTGTCCGAACGCTTGATGAAAGTGAATTGATAATAGTGCACAGACCACAAAAAGCCCAACAGCAAAAAAGTCACGGCATAGCTGAGGAATTTTGGCCACATCTCAAGCAACTGTCGAGGCAATTCGGTGTGCACTGAACTTTGTGCTATCACAGGTATGCCAAGATCCAACACTAAAAGCGTCATTACTATAGCGAAAACTCCATCCGTCAATACCTCAATTCTGTTTGGAGACAAAGCGGCTTTTATCACGCCCGGTCTAGCAATAAACATAGCCTGACCTCCTTCTTGTGATTTCCACGACATTTTCAGCTTGTCTTTTGTGCACCTATCTTATGTCCCTGCTCATTGGCTGTCAATCAGGGTAGCTTGATAATCTTTAAGTGTGTGTAAATGAACAGGTAGCTTCTCAGGATACATACCAAATAAATCCTTGCATCAATGGCTCAACCTGAATAACAATATGATGAACTGTTAATTTGGTAAATTGAAATTTGGGTGATGAGTAGCTGCGAACGGTTTGTAAACTTTTGCACGCAGGTGGTAGCCCAAGTTGTTCAATATCTGGAACTTTTAGGGCAACCTTTGCATTTATCTGATTTCAAGTCCACTAGGCTGAAGTTGGGTATCAATGGGTAGAACGATTAGCTTAAATTTCAGACTTACAAAATAGATAAATTGAACAAATCAGGCTTCTGTGCAGCGGGATGCGGCCTTATATCGGCGTGCGGTTAAAGCGCGCTGCACCTCTCTGCTCAACTGCTCGGTATCAAAGGGCTTGTCAAGATGGGCAACTTTAGTCTCGGAGAGGAACTTTTCGGTATCCGCACCTATAATATCGCCAGTGATGAAGACTACTCTCCGGGCTAGCGATTTAT
>CAYNVO010000009.1:0-132077 GCA_964400675.1 uncultured Dehalococcoidales bacterium
CCGAAGAATCTCTCTTCGCTGCGCCGAGATCCTTCGCTGACGCTCAGGATGACAGAAAAAAATATGTCATTCTGAGGAAGTGAAGCGACCGAAGAATCTCTCTTCGCTGCGCCGAGATCCTTCGCTGACGCTCAGGATGACAAAGGGGGCAAAGACAGGATGACAAGGGGGGGGGGCTCGGGATGACAGAAAAAAGGGGCAGGACGACAGAAGGGGAAGGGCTCGGGATAACAGAAAAAAAGGGCAGGATGACAACAAAGGGGGGAAATGACAGGTCAAAAGTTAAATGTCTGGGATTACGTAGATTGCGAAAAATGACGGAGATAGCGCTGTAATCAAATAACCAAATCTTGACAAAGTTTTTTTACCGACCTAAACTACATAATACGCAGGGCAAACATGAACAAATTCCGATGGTATTGGATATTCGCAATAGCGTTGCTGGTAGTTTCCATGGGCTCAGCAATCAGTTGTGCAGCTGCGACTTCACCTGAGGAGGCGGCTGCCCCGCCTGCCCCCAGCACCAGCGCCAGTGACATTGCTACCACCTCACCCGAGACGGCTACAGATACCACCGCCGTATCAGATACAACACCAACTACGCCGTCTGACGAAACCTTGATAGGGAGCGACCCCGTGTCCGGGCGAAGCCAGGAGATTGACCTGAGATGGGAGGATTTTTGCCTATCCAGCCAGTATCAGGTACAAATAGCCAAAGACCCCGGCTTCACCATAATAGTCGTCGATACCGGCGCCTTCACCCCTGCCTCATCCGAATCACCTGCCGCTTACTACCCTGCCGGCGGCAGAGTCGCATCGCCATCCGCCTTAACCCCATGGGCTAGATTAGAGAGCGGGCACACCTACTACTGGCGGGTAAGAGTCCGGCAGGCAGCCACAGGGCAGGTCATGCGCAGCCCGTGGTCTGAAGTTAAAAGTTTCACCGTAGGGTCAGGGTTTCCGGCAAGCAGTCCGTCATACGGTTTACAGTCGCTGTACCCGAGTAACTGCCGGAACAACTGTCCGGTAAAACCGGCATCCTTCGCCTGGTCACCGTTCAAAGATACCACAAGGTACAGGTTCGTCCTGGCTGAGGATGCAGCCATGACACAGGTAGTCAAGGATACTGAGGTAGCCACCACCGCCTACGAGTACGACGGCAAACTGGAATACGGTGAGAGCTATTTCTGGCGGGTGATGACACTGGAGCCGGTGCCGAGCGATTGGTCCGCTACCTTCAGCTTCCAGACAGAGGCGGCACCACCGCCGCCGCCAGCATTAGAGCCAGAATCAAACGGGACTCCGCTCTGGGCATGGGTGATAATAGCCATCGGCATAGCTCTGCTAATTGTCATAATATCCCTCATCTTCAGTGTACGCCCGAGATAAGAGCCTGACAAAAACTTGACAACCTGCAAAAAAGTTCTCTATAATTATAAGAAACCACTTACCTCTACATTCAAGCTTGTTATCCGTTTAGGTTTCTCCCGCAATGAAGCGCACAAAATATGTTTATAGTTATAACTAGAACCAGATTATGGTGACAGGTAAATTCGCTTCCCCGGAGAAACAACGCCTCTCAGGAGAATTTGCCTTCCGAAATCAGACTAAGCGTCGAATAGGCTAATGAGCAAGTATATCTTCGTAACCGGTGGCGTAGTAAGCTCAGTAGGCAAAGGTATCAGTGTCGCCTCCATAGGCAGAATCTTGAAAAGCCGCGCTATCTCAGTTTCTGTGCAGAAGCTTGACCCGTATCTCAATGTCGACCCGGGGACTATGTCCCCGTACCAGCACGGCGAAGTTTTCGTCACCCAGGACGGCGCTGAGACCGACCTTGACCTGGGGCACTACGAGAGGTTCATCGACATCGATTTAACTTCGGCTTCCAGTACCAGCTCAGGTCAGATTTACTCGGCGGTTATCGCCGGGGAAAGACATGGGGAATACCTCGGAGGTACCATACAGGTGATACCACATGTTACCAACGAGATAAAGCGGAGGATTAGAGAGGTATCCCAATCCTCAGGCGCTGAGGTAGTTATCGTTGAAGTTGGTGGTACCGTAGGCGACATCGAAGGCTTGCCCTACCTGGAAGCCATACGCCAGATGCGAAATGAAGAAGGTAGAGACAACGTCCTCTATGTCCATGTTACTTTTCTGCCTCACATCGCCACCACCAACGAGCTTAAGACCAAGCCGACACAGCACAGCGTTAACGAGCTAAGGCGCATCGGCATACAGCCGGACATCATTCTGTGCCGCTCCGACTATGAAATTCCCGAGGGTTTGAAAGAAAAGATATCACTATTTTGCGATGTGGCTAAAGAAGCGGTTATACCGCTGGTCACCGCTGAAACCATATACGAGGTGCCGCTTATACTTGAGGAGGCGGGGCTGAGCAATTTGATTATCAGCCGCCTAAGACTTGAAGCTAAAGATGTCGACCTGAACGAGTGGCGAGATATGGTAACCAAACTAAAAGCTCCCAAAGAGCCTGTGAACATAGCTCTTGTGGGCAAGTATGTAGAGCTTCAGGACGCTTACTATTCCGTGCGGGAAGCCCTATGTCATGCCGGAATGCACCATGACCGGCAGATAAACATACTGTGGGTTCAATCCGAGGACCTGGAGTCCAGCGGCAATATAAATCTATTGAAGTCAGCACAGGGCATTATAGTACCGGGCGGCTTCGGCTACCGCGGTATAGAAGGCATGATAACTGCGGCCGGTTATGCTCGCCAGAATAATATCCCCTATCTAGGCATATGTCTGGGCATGCAGGTAATGGTTATTGAATTCGGGCGCTATGCTTTCAACAGCAAGGAGGTCAACTCTACCGAATTTGACCCAAACACACCGTATCCGGTAATAGACCTGATGCCGGAACAACATGATGTCACCGACATGGGCGGCACTATGAGGCTGGGGACATATCCCTGTCAACTGGTTCCCATGACAAAAGCAGCCATAGCTTACGGAGAAACCATAGTACATGAGCGCCACCGTCACCGATTTGAGGTAAACAACCGCTTCCGCGAGCCGCTGGAGCAGAAAGGGCTTATAGCCAGCGGGTTATCTCCAGATAATCGACTGGTTGAGATAGCCGAAGTCAAAGACCATCCCTGGATGGTGGCTTGCCAGTTTCACCCTGAATTCAAGTCAAGACCCGATCACCCACATCCCCTGTTTGCCGGCTTCGTCGGGGCTGCCAAAGGAACTCTGGTCGAAGGCACTCAGGTGACTCTGCCGCTAGCATGAGACTTTTATGTCTAATTTCACCTTCAGGAGGAACACATGCAACTTTTTCTAGACACAGCTAATATCGAGCACATCCGACATGGCGTCAGGATGGGAGTCATTACCGGTGTGACCACCAATCCCAGCCTGATATCCAAAGAGGGCAAGGTAGACTACAAACGCCATGTCCAGGAAATCTGCCCTATAGTGCCGGGCCCGGTATCAACCGAGGTGGTAAGCCAGGATGTATCGGGCATGGTCACCGAAGCCAGGGAAATCGCCTCCTGGGCAAAAAATGTGGTGGTAAAAATACCGGCAAGCCTGGAAGGTGTTGAAGCTACTCATCAACTAGCCAGGGAGGGCATTAAGGTTAATTTTACCCTTTGCTTCTCTGTAAACCAGGCTATACTGGCTGCCGAAGCCGGAGCCACATTTGTCAGCCCCTTCGTCGGCAGGCTCGATGACATCGGCGAAAATGGCATGAGACTTGTAAAGGAAATCGTGGCAGTTTACAATAACTATCCTGATTCAATTAAGACACAGGTAATCGCTGCCAGTATCAGGCATCCGCAGCATTGCATCGAGGCGGCTCAAGCTGGCGCCCAAATAGCTACCATTCCGTATCAAGTGCTGATGCAGATGATTCAACACCCGTTGACCGATATCGGCATAAGGCGATTTTTGGAAGACTGGAACAAGGTAATGGGACCTGCTGTATTGAAATCAGAAGTTTCGTAAAGCTGTCTTGTCGCCCTGAGCGACAGCGAAGGGTCTCTAGATTCTTCGGTCGCTTCGCTCTCTCAGAATGACGATGGAGAGTTCAGGATGACAGAGAAAATTACTCTTGCAATAGTAAATATATGAGAGGTTACTAACATGAACATCGCTGAACTTGAAACAAAAACTCGAGATGAACTGGTGGATATGGCCAAGCAACAGGGGGTCGAAGGCTACAGTGGGCTTAAGAAACAAGAGCTCATCATGCGGCTTGTTCAAGCCCAGACCGAACAACAGGGCTACCTGTTTGTCGGCGGTATACTGGATATTGTGAGCGAGGGTTATGGCTTCCTGCGCCAGGAGAGCCTGCTACCCGGACCCAATGATATCTACATCTCCAACTCCCAGATTCGCCGCTTTAGCTTAAGACCTGGTGACACCGTCTCCGGACAGGGCAGACCACCTAAGGAGGGTGAGAAATATTGCAGTCTGATACGTGTGGAAGCGATTAATGGGATAGACCCGGAGCAATCTAGGGGCAGAGTTCATTTCAGCTCTCTGACACCTACTTTCCCCGATAAGATGTTCAACTTAGAGACCAATCCACATTTCTTATCGACGCGGCTTATAAACTTGATAGCCCCAATTGGCCGAGGTCAACGCGGGCTTATTGTATCACCACCTAAAGCCGGCAAAACTGTGCTTCTCAAGCACATAGCCAATGCCATCACAACCAACTACACCGAGCCTCATCTGATGGTCTGTCTCATCGGCGAGAGACCAGAAGAGGTTACTGACATGAAGCGTTCGGTAAAGGCCGAGGTTGTTGCCGCCACCTTCGATGAGATGGCGGAAAACCACACACGGGTAGCCGAATTAGCCCTGGAGCGAGCCAAAAGGCTGGTGGAAATAGGCAAGGACGTAGTTATCCTGCTAGATGGCATTACCCGGCTGACTCGCGCTTATAACCTGGCGATGCCGCCCAGCGGGCGCACCCTGTCCGGAGGCATCGATTCGGTGGCTCTCTATCCGCCAAAGCGTTTCTTCGGTGCAGCCCGTAACACGGAAGAGGGAGGCAGCCTGACCATCATCGCCACTTGCCTGGTCGACACCGGCAGTCGTATGGACGAGCTGATTTACGAAGAATTTAAGGGCACTGGCAATATGGAACTGCATCTCGACCGCCGCATGGCTGAAAAAAGGATTTTCCCGGCTATGAATATACTGCACAGCGGCACCCGCCGTGAGGAACTTCTGCTCGATGAGACCACATTGAAACAGGTCTGGTTACTCCGACGTATAGTCACTATGCTGGCTGAAGATTCACCAAACAACACCGAAGCCACCGAGAGACTTCTCGACCGCATGGCTAAAACGAAAACAAACGCCGAGTTCCTGACAACGCTTTCTAAAGACGTATAACGGAGTATTCATTTGTCATTATGAAGAGAAGGAAACTCTGGCTTACAGTGGCAGAGCGAATCTGCTCAACAGCGTCAGGCAACCAAGTATGTATGAAAGAACTCGGCTCTATTGACTTTCATCCATTTCATGCTATGATAACAGGCAAAACTGCCCGGAGGAAGTGATGAAAGCAGGAACTACGGCTACAGCATTCGTTCTTCTGGCGCTCGCTGTGTGCCTGATACCGGTGCCAGCCTATGCCGGCTCCCTAAGCTTGAACCTGTCGAAAGGAATTGTGGGCACAAATGTGACAATTCCCTTTGCGACTGGATACGGTAGCGGCAGTTATCAGCTTTACTGGGGTGAAACTGACCAGCTTATAGGTCAAGGTGAAATCGAGAAGGGGGTCGTCAGCACAATAGCTTTCATTGTTCCAGAAGCCGCCAGAGGCAAGCACAACGTCACACTGAAGATAGCCGGTGATTTCTTCACTACTGAATTCACCGTCATTCCATCTATCAGCCTCAGCATTGACGAGGATACCGTAGACTCAAACCTGACCGTCACCGGAAGAGGCTTCAACGCCAACGAGTCAAATATACAGATAGTCTATGACGGCAGCCCGGTGGAAACCGGAATTGTAGCCAGCAACAAAGGAAGCTGGCAAAGCACATTCGAGGTGCCCAAGAGCAGCGGGGGACAACATGTTATCGATGCTATGGGAACCACACCAGCCTCCGAAGTTGAAGACAAGGTCTTCACAGTAATTCCAAAAATAGACGCTACACCATCGTTCGGATGGGTAGGCACGGTGGTGCGTGTATATGGCAGCGGTTTTGCCAGCGGGGAAACCAACATCAAGATAATTTACGATAGTGGAACAGTAAAGACCGGTATAGCCGCTGATGGCAGTGGCTCATGGCAATCGAGTTTCTCCATCCCGGCATCAGCCAAAGGTAGTCACGATATAAGAGCTTACGGAGCGATTACCAGAGAAAGTGATTTGGCCGCAACTAGCTTTTCCGTGTCTCCGGGGATAAAGATCGATCCGGTATCCGGCTATCTCGGCGGCAGCATTCATGTCGGCGATAGTCTCTGGGTCAGCGGCGTTGGGTTCGAAGCCAGCGAAACGGGTATTAGAGTCACCTTTGATGGGGAATCGAGCATCAGCGGCATAGTCGCCGATGCCAAGGGCTCGTGGTCAGATAGACTGGAGATACCTCCGTGTAGCAGGGGAGAGCACACCATCAAGGCTTCCGGAGACATAACCAGAGCCAGCGATATCGTAGGCTCTATCTTAATTGTCTCGCCGAATATAGAGCTGAATCCGACTTCAGGAGCTGTAGGCTCTGAGATAACCGTTCATGGCAATGGCTTTGCAGCAAACCAGATTATAACTATTAGCTACGATGGAGTTAACGCGTCCACCAACACAGCTACAGATGCCAAGGGCAACTTTACAACCAGCTTCAAAGTCCCAAAAAGTAAGGCTGGCGACCATACTGTAACCATCACTGACGCTACAGCCTCTGTATTCTCCGCGAGTTTGAACGTGGAATCAACGCCACCGCCAATACCAAATCTCGTATCTCCAGAAGCCGGCAGTGAGTTCGGCTTCTCCATCGATAAAACCACTATCGCCTTTAATTGGGCAGACGTCGAAGACCCAAGCGGAGTCTATTACATACTCGAAATAAGTCCCAGCGCCAATTTCGCCGGTACGATAATTCGAAAAGAGGGGCTAACTATGCCTGAGTACACACTGACCGATAGCGAGGGGCTGACAAAGGGGAACTACTATTGGAGAGTCAGAGCTGTAGATGGCGCTGACAATCAGAGCGAATGGACAAACGGGCAACTCTTCAAGGTCAGTGGTTTGAACTGGTGGCTGATACTAATCATAGCCTCAGCTGCCATCGTTGTAATAATCATAATCTGGCGTTTAGTATCCGTAAGCCGTAAGAGCGAATGGAAATAAAGGCGTGAAACTTGACAATAGGGGACTTATAGCTTAATATGGAAAAAGTTAACCAATACGTTAACGGAAAGTAAGGAGGTATCATGAGACTATTGGTTATCGGACTAGGGCAATGTGGCTCCCGAGTCGCTGACCAGTTTGTTCGTTTAGATAAACGGGCACGAGCGCAGTGGGGCATCAATATAGTCACAGGGACCTTTGCCGTAAACACAGACCAGACTGACCTCACTGGCTTAACTCACATCGGTTCTGATTTCATGCACCGCATCCTCATCGGTGGGCGCAAGACCTGGGGACACGGTGTGGGCAAGGTAAACGAGATGGGCGCCGAATTAGCCAGGGAAGATGGTGATAAGGTGGTGGATGCAGTGAGAACGGCATCCAATTTCTACCAGACCCACGCCTTCATGCTCATCGCCGGGGCAGCTGGCGGCACAGGCTCCGGTGCCATATCCGTTATCGCTCAAATGCTTAAAGAGCGATATGTAGGCAAGCCGGTCTACGCACTGGTTGTTCTTCCCTTCGAGCATGAAGAGATGGCTGAGCTGAGAAGCGTTTATAATACTGCAACCTGTCTAAAGTCAATACAATCAGTGGCTGATGGCGTATTTCTGGCGGACAACCAACGCTATGTCAGAAAGGACGCCAGCCTGGCAATGAACCTGGATAGAATAAACTCAACGATTGCCGAGCCTTTTTACGATATGATGTGCGCCGGCGAGATAACCAAATATAAATACGTCGGTGCTAAAGTGCTGGATGCAGGCGATATCATGCAATCAATAGACGGCTGGACAGCCATAGGCGTCGGCACTTCCCAAATACCACGCGCATTCCGCTTCCCCTGGGAACTTAACAAAACCAGCTTCAAGGAGAAGGGCGAGGAATCTTTGAGAGCTATGCAGGCAATGGACGCTGCCTTCAGCGAGCTTTCTGTCGGATGCAGCCCTGAAGATGCCGGCAGAGCCTTATATCTTATGTCAGCACCAGCCAAGGACATGTCTATGGATATAGCTAAAGGTCTGGGCGACTACCTGAGAGAGCTGGCAGAAAACGCCGTCATCAGAGCCGGCGACTTCCCCAGAGGTGGGACAAGCGTCGATGTCACCGTAATACTTTCTCAGCTAGCCTTCGTTCAGAAAATAAGAGACTACTATGACAGGGCTACGGCATTTGCCCAGACCCAGAAGGAAAGGATAAAGGAAACCTCAGGCAGACTCCGTGACATGGAGGAAGCTGCTAAGGGATTGCCTAGCCTGATTTAAGCACTTCGAGGCGTAATTTTCGCGAGACAATATGGAGGCGAGGCTTATAAGCCTCGCCTCTTGTTATTCTTCCCTACATACCAGCCATCAACCAAGCGATAGTCCTCTAGCCTTTCGTGGCGCAAGTCTATTTGCCGCCTGAACCACCAGAGCCAGGCTCATCAGGTAATCATCATGACCGTCGCCAGCTTCGACAAAGAAGTTCAGGGTCTGGTTAGGTCTGTAGATGCTCCTGGCTTTGTCTAGCTCAAACATCAACTCAGTGTAATCCGCAGAGCCGTCCCGCTTATAAAGCTTGAGCCTGCCTGAGTTAATGGCAGCCAGCAAATCGAAGCCCGCTTCTGACTTCGTCTTCTGGGTGAATTTAAAGGGGATAATTCTGCTGCCCAGCGACTTACGCAAAAAGCTGGTGACCGGCTCCCCGATACCAGTGGCATCAGTGACGATTCGATTGCAATTCCAGACATTTTTCAGTATATCCACGATTTGAGGATAGAGTTCAGAATGCTTCTTGCCTACCCAGCTATAGTGCTCCACCACATGTATTCTGGGCTCCTTGACCATCATGTCAGCAGCATCAAATATGACCTCGGCAACAGTCATCACAGTGGCATCCCTGCCTGAACGAATTAGAATCTCGTCTTCAAGCTGTTCGGACTCGCCAGCGAAATCTATGCCGGCTACATAGGTCTTGCATTTATCAGGCTGGCTAATCCTGTAATAGTCGCCTCGAAGCTGGGCGATTTGCTGACCGGTAAGAAATCCACCGCCACCTCGAATCGGCAGCAGTGCATATTGAGTTCTGAATAAGGGGTGCCCTTCGCCCAGGCGCTCCCGCTCAGACTCAACAAAGGCTTTGTAGCTGGGATTATACCTGGCTATTTCCTGCCAATCATACCGAAAATGGCGCTTGATGCCGTCATTCTTCTCCAATTCCAGGTTAGTCTGCTTGACCTCTTCAAGCAACGTAGAATCGTCCCAAGTTGTGCCATAGTGCACAGTGGTTGCATTTGAAGCTGACGCCATCGGCCTGAATTCCTTGGTGTATTTGTCCCTGGCTACATCCTGTGATTCGTCTATCTCCAGAAGGATGTCAGCAGTATGACCGACAACCGAGCTGGTCCCATCAGCAGACAGGAATACCTGCCTGGCATTGCCCAGCCTGACCATATAGCCAGCCTCGGTGAACCAGATGCCACCGAAGCCGAAATCGTCCAGCCTTTCCTTCAGCCGACTCATGGATATAATTGTCTGCGGCTTAAAGGTGGGGGAACATTTGATGGCATTGCCGCCGACAGCCATGAACATAGTCAACAGCAAAAGTTCAAGGTGGGCAGAAAGCTCATTTTTGCCGCCCTGACGGGCGATTTCCACGGAGAATGTTAGACCGAGGTTGTTCTGGACACTGTCCAGTACATTTTTGGCTACTTCTATCTGGTACGGTCTGAGCTTCATCTCATCAGTGATTTTATACCCAGCGGAACGGCAATCTCGGTGAGGACTCTGGTGACTGCCTCCCTGAGAGATTTCTTCTGCTCCCGGGTGATGCTGTAACGAGTACTGACAAGCCTGGCGATAGCGGTAGCGACTTTCAGATGAAGGTCAAAACTCTCCGGCTTTGCCACCATAAGTTCTCTGAGCTTGACGCGGAGTATAGCGATCTCTTCATCAATGCCTTCTATGCCCCTGGCTTCCTCAAGCTCCAGCTTTTCGGCTTCATCAAGCGCCCTGCTGTAGAAGCCCGGCTTTTCGCCCTTTGTGGTTTCTTTTCTTCTCATTCTGTTTTGCCCGGATAAGTCCATAGGCTAGAACATAGGCAGCCAGGTCATACCTCTGCCTGTCTAGCGCCACCTTCAATAACTTTGCCATAATCGGCACTATGTTAGCACTAATGTTCTATTTAAACAAGTCAAATGTGTCGCTCTAGCGCTCAGGTTGCGATGGTGCCGGGAAGGTGGCTTTCGCACAGTTTGCGGGCTTTGGGTCAAATTAGCGAGTATGCTATACTTAGCAACGCTGTGAAACACGGGCTTATATTTATGACACTAATTGGCATCATGCTGTCAGTACTGGCATGTGCTAACCCGGCACAGAAACATCTTGAGCAGGGTGATATATATTTCAGTGAGGCGCAGTGGACTGAAGCCATCAGCGAGTATAGCGAGGCGATCGAGCTCAATCCGAATCTGGCTTTAGCTTATAGTAAACGGGGACAGGCTTATGCCGCCGAAGAAGACTGGGACTCATCTCTCAGTGATTTGAATAAGGCGCTGGAGTTAGACCCTGAACTAATGGAGGCATATAATCATCGAGCCTCCATCTACCATGCTCAGGAGCAGTGGGACATGGCTATTGCCGACTTAAACAAGGCTATAGAACTAGCCCCCGAGCTGGCAGTGGCATATAGTAACCGTGGCTGGACTTATGCCAGCAAGGGGCAACCTGAAGAGGCACTTGCTGATTTGAATAAAGCCATTGAGCTAGACCCTGAGCTGGTCGAGGCATACTACAATCGGGGTCTTGTCCAAAATAGCCAGGGCCGCTGGGACATGGGCATCGCAGACTTGAGCAAGGTAATCGAGTTTGAGCCGAATAATTCCCTGGCATTCAACGACCGTGGCTCTGCCTATACTAATGTCGGACAACTTGATGCAGCTATTGCCGACCTGAACAAGGCTATAGAGCTCGAGCCTGACTATGCGCTGGTATATTACAACCGCGGCTTGGTCTACGAGGAACAGGGGCAATGGGATGGAGCTATCGCTGACCTCAGCAAAGCCTTAGAACTGGAACCTTCCCTGGCTATCGTTAACCTGGAACTCAGCAAAGCTTACGCCGAGCGCGGCTATAGCTATCACATCACGGGACAACAAAGCCAGGCTATTGACGACCTCAACAAAGCCATAGAACTTGACCCATATATGGCTTCCGCTTATCTCATCCGGGGGACAATCTACAATGCCCAGGGTGAATGGGAGTTAGCATTTGCTGATTTGAATAAAGCCATAGAACTCGACCCGAATAACGCTGCGGCATACAGCAACAGGGCATATACCTATCTCAACAACTTGTATCTTGATAATGCAATCGCTGATTACAGTAAGGCAATCGAGCTTGACCCCAGCTACTCCCTGGCTTATTACAATCGGGGAATCATATACTTTAACACCAGCCAGTCTGATTTAGCTATTGCCGACTTAAACAAGGTTATAGAGCTATCAGGCAACCCAGACCTTGTTACAGCAGCCAGAGAACGCATAGCAGAAATCCAGCGCAGGAAATAAGCTAGAACTTGAATTTTCCATCGAAGAAAGCAACCACCTTCTCCGATAACACTGCCTCATACCCCAACCATAAATGATCAGCTCCTGTCACAAGCTCAAGTTGCTTGGGCTCAGCCGCTTCTTGATTCATCAGCTTCGCCTGGTCAAGCGGCACCACAAAATCATCAGCCCCACAGAGCAAAAGCTTGGACTTAAGGCAGCCTCTCAATTGAGATAACTGTGCTGACCCGGGAGGCATTGAAATTAGCGCTACAGCCCTGACTCTCTCGTCAGTACAGGCAACAGGCAAAGCCACGGCGGCACCGAAGGAATAGCCCAACAACCCCACTTTGTTACTATCCACAGCAGGCTGGGAAATAAGCCAGCTTACGGCTGCTGTCACATCTTCTTGTTCAGCAATGCCATCACCATAGTTACCCTGACTACCACCCACACCCCTAAAGTTAAACATAAAAGCAACAATAGACTTCCCGACCAAAGCCGAACTGACCGCCAGAATAACATTGTTATTCATTGAGCCGCCGTAAAGAGGATGAGGATGGCACAGCACTACCGCTGGAAAAATTCCATCGCCTTCGGGGAAATAACAAATGCCCTCGAGTGTAAGCTTGCCACAAGGAAAGTATACTGCGTCCTGTCTCAGTCTTTCTTCTCCCGTTTATTTTCCCACCAGGTCTTAAGCCTGGAACGTACGTCCTTCTCATAGCCCTGGTCACTGGGCGAATAGTAGCGCTTCCCCTTAAGCATGTCCGGCAGGTTCTGTTGTTCGACAAAGTGCCCCGGGTAATCGTGGGCATATTTATAACCTTTGCCATGCCCGAGCTGACGCATCAATTTGGTGACCGGATTACGCAGGTGAAGCGGCACCGGCTCATTACGACTTCGCTCGACATCTTGCTGCACCTTCGAATATGCTTCGTACAGAGAATTGCTTTTTGGCGCCGTAGCCAGATAGGTTACCGCCTCGGCCAGAGCCAGGTTGCCTTCCGGCATGCCTATAAAATGTGCCGCCTGCTGAGCAGCCACAGCCACCATCAAGGCTCTAGGGTCAGCCATGCCCACGTCCTCAGAAGCGAAACGCACCAGTCGACGGGCAATATAAAGAGGGTCTTCACCCGCCTCCAGCATTCTTCCCAGCCAGTATAAGGATGCATCCGGGTCGGAGCCGCGCAGTGACTTATGGAGCGCCGATATCAGGTCATAATGCTGGTCACCGCTCTTGTCATAAAGCAAAGCCCGATGCTGCAGCGCCTCCTCGATGATCTTAAGGTTGAGCCGTCGATAGCCATCAGTATCCGGCGCAGTGGCTTGAGCTGCCATCTCCAGGGCATTGAGCGCCACTCGAGCATCGCCGTTAGACATAACGACCAGATGACTTAGAGCGTCTTCAGGCAGCTCTACCTTCAGCTTACCTAACCCTCTCTCCTCATCACTGAGAGCCCTTTCAACTATAAGGCGAATTTCTTTATCAGTTAGTGAATTCAGTGTAAAAACGCGGCATCTTGAGAGCAGGGCTGAAATAACCTCAAATGAAGGGTTTTCCGTAGTGGCACCGATTAGAATAACCACACCGTTTTCTACGTAAGGCAATATAGCGTCTTGCTGAGTCTTATTAAACCGGTGAATTTCATCTATAAACAGGACAGTCCGCTGTCCAGAAAGCTTACGCCTACGCTTTGCCTCTTCTACAATACGCCTCAAATCGGCCACACCGGCACTTACAGCACTAAGCGGGCTGAAATACGACTTTGTAACACTGGCGACAACATAAGCCAAAGTTGTCTTGCCGCTTCCCGGTGGTCCCCAAAAAAGCATCGAAGGCAACTGGTCTGAATCGAAACATTTCCTGAGCACCCGCCCCTCACCCACCAGATGCTCCTGCCCTACGAACTCAGCAAAGCCACGCGGCCGCATTCTGGCTGCCAGTGGCATGTCTTTAAGTTGCTCGTCATCGACCCCAGAAACATCATCCCCCTTCGCTTCCAGCCCATCCAGGTCGAAAAGAGTCATATTAAGCCGTCTTTTCCTCTCCCGCCGTCTTTTCCTCTCCCGCCGCCGCCTTAGTCAGCTTGGCTGCTCTGTCGTAATAGCTCCGAATTCTGTCCACATAAATCAATTCTGATACTACCGCAGTTACTTTGGTGAAATTCTTGTCCCCGTAAAAGCTGCCATTTCTCATCTCAGCATTAGGTGCCAGCTCTCGCAAACGATTGCCCAGGACCTTGACCATATCGACATTGGTTTTTCCAGCCGGTGCCGAAAGAATATACAGAACTCTGCCGGCATCTTCCAATTTGCAATCGACCGACAATCTCATCAAAGCTGAATTCATCGCTTCCATAACTCCAAACGTTTCCGAACTCTTCTCCTCAAAGGTTGGCGCTTTTTTCCACGAAAACAGTGATGACGACAATTTTGTCTTGCCCACGCCTATCGCCGTCCAGCCAACTAGCGTCTGCACGATATCACCGGCATCGAGCACCTGGCCGGCAACATACTTTGAACCAGATATCTCACCCGTACAGAGAAGGTCGTAGAACGGCAAGACTAGCTCTTTATTCAAGCCGCCCATCTTCTGGGGTGGTGCTATGTTTCCCAGCACTCCCAAACCCCCATTATCCGCCAAAATAACGGCATCAGCCACCTTTTCGATAGATTTCAGACATAGCGCAGTATTGCGAACGCGCTGCGGGTCGTCTAACTCAGAGTCAAAAGGCAAAACTAGAAGCGCATAGACAGGCTTATCCATATGGCGCTCTTTCAGCATCTGGACCATAACTGGAACTCCCCCAGAACCGAGACTACCGGCAGCACCGGCCACAAATAGAAAGGCATCCGTATTGACAAAGGCGCCGAGCCTCATAGCTAACATAACTCGCTCGCTTTCATGACGCATCAGCTTGGCACCAGCTTCGGTTGAGTTATCGCTAAGAGGGCCCCGAATCGGCACGGGTTTCAACCAGTCCCATCCGGACTTAGTCAATTCACCCAAAAGAGCTGAATCATTATTTACGGCATAAGCACAGGTAATTACATTGACGTGCAACTCAGCCCTCGCCGTCTTATTTAGTTCGGCAAACTCACGGGCCAGCCTGCAGCCACAATCACCAACACCAATAACCATTAATTTCATAGCACTTTTTTCTCCTCGCCCAAAACTAGCAGATATATGTCATTATGTCAATTAAATCTCTTTACCTGAAAACGATACAATTTTATCGGCTCTCCGGCTGATATGCCAGCTTTAGCCTTGCAAATTCTGATTTGCTCCTCAACGGTGTCCACACCTTCAAGGTCAGGTAGTAATAGCCCGCGCCTGAAACCGCATTCCACGATTACGCCATATCTCTTCGGGTCAAGCTGGTCAACACTTCGCACCGTCTCCGGTCCAGCAAGAACATCCACACTGTATTCAAGGTCATCCAATTCAGAAACCCCGACTGGCATAAAACGGGGGTCTTGCGTAGCTGAGCTTATGGCATTGGCTACGACTTCCCCGGCTACATTAGCTCTTGTTGGTAAAAAAGTGCCAATACAACCCCTCAATTCACCATGTTTTTTAATTGATACAAAAACGCCAGCCTTCGATTTCATCTCGGCAGTAAGCTTCCTTGGCCTGAACACCTTGCCATAGCGGATATATTTTTCTACTGCCTTCCGGGCCAGCTCCAGCATCGGATGACGCTGCTTTGCCATATCACCACGCTCTTTTTCGATCATTCTTATTTTACTAGTATCCCAGCATATCCTACAACACTGCTATAGTCACCAGAGGTGTCACCGCTCGTCTGATACTTGACCAGCTCTGCCTTTTTAGCTCCCAACTCCTTAGCGGCAGAGATAAGGCTAACTACCGGTGCATAACCGCACATCGATATTCCGAACTTGTCAACTCGTCTTAACAACTCATCTTCATTCAAATCCAGTATAGCCTCAATAGCCTGTCTATCCTTATTACTAGCAGTTTCATGAGGCTCATAATGGGTCATGTCACTGCTAGCCAGTATTACAATATCCTTCTTCGACCCCTTAATCGCACTGGCTAATTCCATTCCGATTTTCTTATAAGCATCACCACCGGCATGAGCCAGGACTATGGGCACTATCCTAACATCTGGCTTAAAATACTGCAAAAAGGGCACCTGAACCTCAAGCGAGTGTTCAAATTGATGCGCCACATAGTCTTCTTCCAGGTAGCTTGAGGAGGCTAAAATCCGCTTCCCAAGCTCCGAGTCAATTTCCACCTCACCCAAAGGCGTTTCCCACGCCCCTTCCGTCATTATACTGAAAGCCTTTCCCCTACCGGTGTGATTCGGACCCAACATGATAAAGGTATCCTTGAATTTGACTCTGGATATGACCGCCCCGGCTACCACGCCCGAGTAGGTATATCCGGCATGAGGCGAAACCAGTCCTATTGCTTCAACCTTCTCCACCCTGTCATCCACCATAGTTTCAATCATACTCTTCAGCCCGTCCAATGAGGCCGGGTAAAATTGTCCGGCAACAACTGCATCCCTGATCATAACGCACCCTCCACCGAAGCTGAAACCTGACGAGACCAGCCAGCCGCCTTGATATTAAGCTCAGCTCCACAGAACTTGCATTTGGAACCAGCGACACCTATCACATTAACATCGTAGCCAAACCTCTGAATCACTACCTTGTTACAGGAGTAACAGACAGTATTTTCAGCACCGTGGCCGGGAACATTGCCCAGATAGACAAAGCGTAACCCGGCTTTCTTGCCGATATCATAAGCCTTCTCCAAGGTTGCTACCGGCGTCGGCGGCAAATGCCTGAGATTATGGTGGGGATAGAACCGGGTTACGTGCCACGGCGTAAGTTCTCCCAGCTCATCCCGCATCCATGTAGCGATGCCACGTAGCTGCTCATCATCGTCATTCATCGTGGGGATTACGTTGGTTATCACCTCCACATGCATACCCCACTGTTGCTGCGCCCTTTTAGTCACCTCGAGTATACCACGCCATCTTCGTATTTTTGCCAAATCACGGTATAAGGCATCAGAGAAGCCCTTGATATCGACCCTCCAGGCATCAAGATAAGGTCCGATGGTATCCAGAGCATCAGGCGTCAGGTAACCGTTGGTCACATAGCCCGTATAAAGACCTTCCTTTTTAGCCAGTTTTGCCGAATCCAATGTATATTCGAACCAGATGCTCGGCTCGTTATATGTCCAGGTGATACCGCTGCAATTACGCTGCTTTGCCAGCCTCACAGCTCCATCCGGTGGTATGCGTTGTGATTCGTCTGTCATCTCGGCTGGCTTTTCAATGCAGGAAATCTGCCAGTTCTGACAATGTTTACAATGAAAGTTACATCCCCAGGTGCCCAGAGACAAAGCCGTGCTGCCCGGAAAAAAATGGAACAGAGGTTTTTTCTCAATAGGGTCAACAGCTACCGAGGAAACCTGGGCGTAGTTGAGGATATTAAGCACGCCGCCATCGTTTCGGCGCACCCGGCAGACTCCGAATTTGCCCGGTCCGATAGCACAACGCCACTGGCAGACATTGCATCGCACCCTCGAATCAGGAAGCTTCTCATAAAGCAAGGCCTCGTGCATACTCCAGCACCACCCTACACCAATTATATCATTCTAAAGATAAATGACATAACATCAGACCCGAAAGGCTGCCATTAAATCTTACCTTCTATCAGCAGAGGAGACAATAATAACAATGATATACTGCTGGACAATGCCCAAAACTTGGTTTACAATGCCATAGAGAAAACCAAAAGAGGTAGCCATGATTCTAGAACTTAACGAAGAGCAAAAGATACTCCAGAAAAGCGCACGTGAATTCATGGAGCGCGAAATAATACCCATTGCCGATGAATATGACCGCAAATATCATCCACTGCCCAAAGATGTATCTCTCGGCTTGCTGAAGAAGCTACTACCTCTGGGCTATGTAGGCTCGACTTTGCCACCGGAGTATGGCGGACAGAACCTGGACCTCATCTCATACGCCGTCCTTGGCGAGGAACTGGCTCGCGCCTATGTCAGCCTGGGCATGATTGTGCTGATACAGGACGGCAGCGTGCTGCCTATACTGGTGGAACACGGTACCCCCGAGCAAAAGGCAAAATACATACCGAAGATAATGTCGCTGGAAAAAATCACCTGCTTCTGTCTGACCGAGCCTGACGTCGGCTCCGGCGCCCGGGATTTATCAACTTCAGCCGTACTCAACGGAGACCACTATGTGCTCAACGGCACTAAAACATGGATAACCAACGGCGGCATCGCCGACCTGGCAGTCGTCTTCGCCTCCACAGACCGAAGCAAGGGAGCCAGGGGCATATCCTGTTTTCTAGTGGATAAAGAGGAATCGCCATTCACCACCAGCGAACTGCCCAAAATGGGCTGTCGCTCCTGCCCTACCTCTGAGTTGAATTTCGATGATTGCCGCGTGCCCAAGGGTAACCTGATTGGCGCAACGGGCAACGCCTACCTGCTGGCGCTGGGCGAGCTTTGTAAACTCCGGGTCGCCGTGGGCGTCGGAGCCGTAGGCTTAGCCCAGGCTGCTATAGACGCTGCTATAAAATACGCAAGAGAACGAAAGCAATTCGGTCGCCCCATCGGCAGCTTCCAGCTCATTCAGGAACTGATAGCCGACATGGCAATACTGACCGACGCCGCCCGATTCATCTGCTACCGGGCTTTGTACCTTATAGGCAAGGGGCAAATCCCCTTCAAAGAAGCCTCCATGGCAAAATCTTACAGCACCGAGATAGCTGTTGAGGTAACGTCAAAAGCTATACAGGTGCACGGCGCCTACGGCATCTCCGAGGAATACCCTGTGGAGCGTTATTTCCGCGATGCCCGTACGCTTACTTTCCCCGATGGCGCCACCCAGATTCAAAAGCTGGTCATCGGACGTGAGCTTCTTGGTGTATCAGCCTTCGTTTAAAAACTACATTCCCTTCTGTCTTTCTGGAGAGGCTTTTGACTTTATGTCATTCTGAGGAGCGGGGCGACGAAGAATCTTGGTAGGTAAATATGATGAGATTCTTCGCTATGCTCAGAATGACACGTAGAGGGACAGGCATAGAGACCAATCTCTAAATATGTGGCTTTTGGAAATTTGAATTTGGGATTTTAATATATGCTGGTTATCGGCATAACGGGCAATTTCGGCACCGGCAAGACCACCGTATCCAATATGCTGGCTGAACTTGGCGCTGTCACGATTAACGCCGATGAGCTGGGACATGAAGTCCTCCAGCCTGATACGCAGGTCTACAAGGAAGTGTTAGCTGCTTTCGGCAAGTCTATACTGAGCCCCAAAGGAAAAATAGACCGCAGCAAGCTGGGCAAACTGGTCTTTGACGATAACACAGCCCTGGCTCGGCTTAATCAGATAACACACCCCAGAATACATGAGATAGTCAGGCAAAAAATAGAGGAATATCGCCAGGCAGGTGCCAGTGTCGTAGTCCTTGAAGCTGCCCTGCTCATAGAAGCCAGCTGGATGCCGCTGGCAGACCAGCTCTGGGTAACTATAACATCGAAAGCCACTATAGTGAAACGGCTGCGAAGCTCAAGAGGACTCAGCGAAGAGCAGATACTGACTCGCCTGCACGCTCAGATGCCTCAAGAAGAAAAGGCGAGGCAGGCTGATGTAGTCATCGACACCGATTGTTCCATGGATGATCTTAGAGCCAGAGTAACCGAATTATGGCACAAACTTCCCGTAGTAACTGAACATTAGCCCCGCTACCACTTCCACACCACCAGAAATGCAAAGACAATCCCCAACATGGCTCCGGCGGCGACCTCGAACTTGGTATGGCCTATTAGCTCCGTCAGGCGTTGCTTAAAGGCTGGATTCCCTTTGAAAAGCTCTTCCAGTATGCGATTGAGCATTGTGGACTGGGTGCTTACCGTCTGCCGCACTCCAGCAGCATCATACATCACCACGAGGGCTAAAATAGCAGCTATGGCAAAAAGAGGCGAGCCTAAGCCATAAACTATGGCTATAGTAGTAGCCAATGCGCAGACCAGCGTAGCATGCGCGCTGGGCATGCCGCCCATAGTAGTCAGGTAGGATAAAGTTAAGCGCTTCTCCTTTACCGAGCCGGTGAGAAGCTTCAGCACCTGAGCCACACACCAGGCAACCGCAGGCACCCATAACGCCTTATTGTTTAACAGTGCTTCCAAGATACTCTCCTTTGACAATTATATATCTGCTATTTGGGCTTTGCGAAAACTCCATATTATACCACATGTATTACCGCTGTTCTCAGAATTAGCCTGTTTTGCCTGAGTAAGGCAAGGAGGTTAATAAAGCTAGGTATTCCTAGACGTGTCGGAGTCGGTTTGTTGAAGCGATCGGTAGACCTCGATACTGCCGATGTCAAACCAGGGCTCGCTGAAAGTATAGGCACGTACTTCATCTATTTCTATCAGGTGAGCTATGAAGTTGCCCAGATTGTCCCTCTTGCCTTGGGCACAGCATTGAAACAGGATAGGGAATATCCGAGGTGGAAAAATGTAGCAGGCGATGGCGATGAGGCTCGATTTAGGTTTCGCTGGCTTCTCCTCGAGTTTGATTATCCTGTCCCCATCCAGGTGGACAACACCATACTGGCTGGCTTTGCTTCTGTCGCCAATATCATAAACGGCTACCAGGGTATTCCTCCCATCGTAAGCGGCAATAAACCGGCTCAAGTCGAACTCAAAGTAGTTGTCGCTGGCTACGACCAGCAGGTCATCATTTATGTTTTTGGCTCTAATCCAGTAATCCAGTGAGCCTATAGCACCGAATGCCTGCTCCTCGGTGAAGACCGGCTCTACACACAGGGTAACCGCCCTGCCTATCGAACTCTGCCAGCGGCGAAAATCAGCCTCGAATTTCTTGCTAATATTAACCAGGATATCTATATCCTGAGGAATCTTGTCTACAACGTGGCTTAGTATTGCTTTGCCTTTGTATTCGAGCAGCGCTTTCGCTTTGGTGAGAGTCAGGGGATAGAGCCTCGTCCCGAACCCACTAGCTAATATTAAAGCTTTCATTCAACCAAGTTTTAATGATTAGAAGGACTTAACTTGATTTTATTTGACGCCCGATGCCTCGCCGTAAAATCGCTCTTTCCAGCGGACACCCAGACCGACCACTTCCCGCCAACCCCCATAAAGGCCAGCCACGAGAAGGAATGAAAAACCGAGCGGATGTAACACAGTCGAAATAAGTGATTGCCTAAAATGATGGTCAACCAGCCAGCGCATACATATAATCATGGCCACCTGGAAAGCAACGATGAATCGCCAATCGGTGGGAGCCGCCACTGAAAAATAGGCATTCCAGAGCCAATAGAACGGGGCAAAATAGAAAACAAAGCCAGCAGCTACTAGCCCAAACAGCGCCAACGGGGATAACGCGGCCACTGAATACATCCACTTCACAAATCCCTCCCACATTTTCCCCACATTCCGATACATCCGGCAATAGAACACTGTCGATAAATCAATAGCTATATGCCGTCCGCCATGCCTGACTGTTTCAACTCCCAGCCAAACATCCTCCAGTATCCTATCCTTCACTGCCATGTGTCCATCCATACGCCAGTAATCCTCTCTGGAAAAGAGGATAAATTGGCCGATAGTCAGCGATGGTCTATGTCCTTTGGAGCGACGCACCCACCATAATGGCATCAAGCTCATGATAACGAAGTACAATAATGGCATGGCTATCTTCTCAGGTATAGATTCAGCCAGCTGGCGAGGAAATCCAGAAAGCATAGAGGGTTTAAGCTCAAGAGCTATCGCCAGCGTGCTGCGCAGCATATGCGGAGCATGTGTGGTGTCAGCATCAATAAACATCAGCCAGGAACCTCTGGCTTTTTCAGCAAGTTGGTAGCAGGCAAACGGCTTACCTGCCCAGCCCTCAGCAAGCGGTGCACCTTTTATAAGCCTGATACGGTCATCCTTAGCCGCCATCGCCTTAACCAGCTCAGCCGTGCGGTCCTCGGAATTATCGTCTAAAACTATTATTTCGAAGTTTGTGTAGTCCTGCATCCGCAATGACCTTAAGCAATTTTCTATATTTTCTTCTTCGTTTCGGGCAGGAATAAGAACCGAAACCAGAGGCGCCGGCTCAGGTATCCTGCTGTTAATATCTGGCCTCCTGAGCGACCTCAAATTGAGTATCAGGTTAGTCATAAAGATAACCATCAACACAGCAACTACTATTTGATACAACACTATCTCACTATCTCTCTACCGCTATGAATGTCCTAAGTTCGCCGCTTTTCTTCCCCGAAGCCAGGTGATGAGCTTTCCCTTGAATCTTGGTCTGGATTTCAAATCGTCAAAGTGTTTTACTACCAGTATCGCTATCACGCACAGCATGAACAGCGGCTCTAATGATACTCCTCTTGTAACCACTAAGTAAATCAACGTACCCGTCGTACCGAACATCACCCGCCAGGCGTCCATATCTATCAACAGGAAACCCAATAGCATGAAGACAACAAGTGTAAAGAAAATGTCAAGTTGCGGCAGGCCCAACAGGACTCCTCCCATAACCGCCAGCGCCTTACCTCCATTGAACCGCAGTAACGGGGAAAAGGCATGACCCAATATGGCGCTCAGCCCGACTGCCATCACCATAGCCATAGGCAATTCAAAATAATAATGCGCCAGGGCTACGAAAGGAATGCCTTTGCCTATATCCAGAAACAGAGCCAGGGCAAATGACTTGCGCCCTCCGGCTCGTAAGACATTGGTTGCCCCGGGATTACCGTCTCCATAGTCTCTTATGTCCTTACCTAACAGCCACTTCCCCACCCATAACGAAAAGGGGCAAGCGCCGAGCCAGAAAGCCAGCACCACAAGCGACGCAAAATAGAATATCTCCACTTTACAGATGCCCTCCCCTATCTAAATACGCGGATTATACCTCGTATTACAAAGTAAAGCATAGCCCATCGCCCTTCTTCTGTCAATAGGCCTCTTTCCTACGCTGTCTATTACAACAACTGCTTCACAATCTCCGCTGCGTCTCGGACAAATTTGGCACAGAGGGTATCACGGAGCTTGTTGCCCACAAAAGTCTTCGAGCCTTCAGGAGTGTTCAAGTCACAGCCGAGCAATTCCCGGCATACAATCGAGCCATTAACAGACTTAAATCTGTCCACAAACTCCCTGACAAGCCTAGTAGTCTTCTCGTGTAACTGTGCATCCTTAACCAGTGTCCGACCATATTTAAGGCCTATAACCATGAAAGCACCGGTCACGGCTCCGCACGTTTCCCCCATCCTCCCCATTCCGCCTCCGAAAGCGGCACTTACCTTCAAGGCAGCTTCACG
Organism: uncultured Dehalococcoidales bacterium; assembly: GCA_964400675.1. Classification (GTDB taxonomy): domain Bacteria; phylum Chloroflexota; class Dehalococcoidia; order GIF9; family UBA5629; genus 9FT-COMBO-48-23. The sequence goes on from CAYNVO010000009.1 coordinate 23,223, forward strand.
ATCCAGCCCAAGCTGTTCTGCGTATGCCTCAAGCACCGCCTGAGAACACATGAATCCCTCATTAAAGCAGGAAACGGCCTTATCAACCTCGTTCATATTTTGAATCCCTTCGAAATGCCTTCGTTAACTTACTATCGGCTCTTATCTCTGGGCTTGGGTGGTATACCGGCTTCGCAGGGCACTTCTGTCTGGCACAGTCCACAACCCAGATAGCGACCGATATAACCTTCTTCCCTTCCCATCTCCTTGAGTATCTCCTTCTGCCTGGCAAACAGGAACTCCAGGCACTTGTTTTTATCATGCCCCTGCTCACTGATAGCGCCAGCAGGGCATCGCTCAACACAGCGTCGACAGGAGCCATCGCTATAGAAAAGGCAATTGGCCAAATGGTCCTTGTATATTCTGGGGCTGGGAGGGATTAGGGCGTCGGTAACCACACTGCCGCAACGCATAGCCATCCCCTTCGTCGTAATGAAGCCATCGTTTAAGCTGAATGTCCCCAATCCAGCAGCATAGGCAATATGTCTCTGTGACCAGTTTGACACATAGCCGCCGGGTAAATTTTTCAACTTGAAGAAATCAGCCAGCTCCGGAGCCACAGCCTGATAGCCCAAGCCCTCCAACAGAGACACCACGTAACGTGATAGTTCATCAATGAAGTCCTGACCGTGCCAGCGCGTGTGGTTCCACCTGAGTGAAGGCACCGAAGTTTCCTTGCGTAAGCTCAGCCGTGTCTGGTAGGTAACAGGCAGAATAAAGGATATCGCATTTACCCGTGCCGGACGCTCCCGGCTGTTTTCCTTAGACTCAAGGCGCTTTCCCAGGGCTTCTCGCGGCGTAAGGTGGAAATCGCCTATTATTGACTTATAATTCTGAAAGATGGTGTCATCGCCATCGGCAAAACCAACCAGCGGCTCATCGAAAATGCAACCGCCGTCGAAGGAGTCAAGGCGGTTTCCCGGGCTTGTAGCCACATATTCCTTAATCGCCTTCTCCAGAAACGCCGCCGGGTCTGCCTCGAATAGCTTCCTATTTAGGCTACTCGCCACTGAATAGTCTCCGTGGATTTTCCACCATGAGGGTATGAATCTTATCCTCGCTGACTCCAGCCTCCCTGAGAGCCGGGATGATATTTTTGAACACATGCGCATAGTTCCAATTAGCCAGAAGCGGTTTGATATCATCTGGAAACTCGTACGGGCGGCCCAGCCGGTATGCCCAGCAATCCTGGGACAGCATAATTCTGTCAGCATAGCCGATGCCAATCAGAGCAATCAGACAAGCCTTCCTCAGTTTATCAGGGAAGAGGACGTCAATGCCCAGCCGGTCGAAAGCTATGTTTACTCCTTTTTCCAGAACAGAGAGTTGATAATTAAGGTCGGCATTACCGCACATGTGCCCTATAGCCACACGTCTGGGGTCTGCACCCTCGGAAACGAGCAGGTCAGCCTGCTCCGGACCCATGGTTCCGGCTTCGGTATGGGTGATTATAGGCACACCGGTCTCTTTCTGTGCCCTGGCTGCAGCCTTGAGCATCTTCTCCTCATAAGAAGTTATCCTGGCATGTCCCGTGGCCACCTTTATTACACCCGCCTTTACCCCTGTATCGCCTATGCCCTGAGTAATCTCCTTAACAAGCGTCTCGCACAACTCAATAGTGATGTCATACATCTGGCTGCGAAACTTGAAATAACCGGCCTTGCCATATTTCTCCGTGTAAAAGCCCGTAGCGCAGATGATGTTAATGCCCAGCCTGTCAGAGATCATCTTCTGCAGCTCTACGTCTCTGCCCATATCGGTGGCGGTAGCATCGACCAGCGTCTTCAAACCGTAGCCCTTTGCCTCCTTCAAAGCCTCTACACAAGTTGTGGCGGCTGCTTCCCTGTCATAGGGCGGAGCCAGCGCATCGCAGTCCCAACCCAGATAAGCAAAAACCAGATGCTCGTGCATCAGAGTCACACCCAGTTCATCTGCGGAAATAGGACCTAACACTGTATTAACTTTAGCCATCAAATTACCTCTTTTCCTGCGTTCAGTCTAAATTAGCTGCCAGACTTTAGCTTCGTCCAGCCCAATCCCTGAGCGAACTCAAAAGGTCGCAGTCACATTCGCCGGGATAGTGGTTTGCTTACCACTGCACAAACATGGGCATGACGACGTGGACATAGTTGTCCACGCCAACAGGACGGAGGACGCCGGGGCTTGAGGAAGTGGTGGTCTCAAGGGCGACTTGCTTCTGATGCAGAACAGACAGTACATCGGCGAGATATTTGGCATTAAAGGCAATCTTAGCCGCCTCGCCGTCAATCAAGGCGTCAATCTCACCCACGTTATCTCCAACCTCTTCAGCCTTAGCTGAGATATTCATCTTGCCCGGGGTAAGCTCAACGCCGGGAGTAACAACCAGCCGGACGATACCGCTGCCATCACGGGCGAAGATGGATGCCATCCTTATAGCTCGCAAGAACTCAGCCACATCGACAACAGCACGAGTAACATAGCTCTGTGGGATGAGCTGCGAGTAGTTGGGGAATGCGCCCTGTATAAGCTGCGAAACCATCTCTATATTCTTTAGCCGGAACAAAATCTGGCTCTTTTGCTGATTCACCGTGATTTCAACCGGCTCTTCCTGGTCAGTGAGAAATCGGCTTAACTCATTCAAAGCTCGTGCCGGCACGATTATGGCAGTTTTATTCTTGACCGGCTCCAGTAGAGAAGTGTTATGAACAGCCAACCTGAAGCCGTCGGCAGCCGCCAGAGCCAATTTATCACCGTCGAACTCAAGCTGGTTCCCGGTAAGCACCGGGCGCGATTCTTCAGTAGCGGCAGCAAAGGCGACCTGGCTAATCCCATTCCTCAAAGCCTCAACCTCAATTTTGGTAGCTATGCCATCGCTCACCTGAGGAATGGGCGGGAAATCCTGCGCATCTAGGCCATTGATTCGAGCCTCGAAACGAGCACACTTTAGTTGAAGTGTGCGCTGAGTGAGGGTGATATCAATTTTATCGTTGGGGAGGGAGCTGGTGAATTCGGTTAAAAGTCGTGCAGGTATGGTGATAGCGCCTTCCTCCTCTATTTTGGCACCAACCCAGCAGCTGATGGCTATCTCCAGATTGGTGGCAGCCAGCTTAAGACGCGATTGGTCAGTGGCTATCAAGACATTCTGAGTGATGGGCAGGGTACTTCTTGTGGCTACAGCCCGGCTGACTATGCCCAACCCTTTGCTCAGATTTTCTTGAAGGCAGGATAGTTTCATGTCACACCCCCCAACAGTTATGTGTCAAAGTATACCCCGCCTGCTTGGTCAAGTCAATCGGTTTTTGGACTATTCGAGGATGATTGTCCCACTTTTGCCGCCGCTTTTTTTGACGAGGCGGATATCTTCCAGGCGCAGCGCTCCGTCCACAGTTTTGCACATATCGTAGATGGTCAGCCCGCTTATGGCGACGGCAGTTAAAGCTTCCATCTCAAAGCCGGTCTTTCCGCTGCCTTTAACCATAGCCGTGATTTCCACCGCCGAGGCTTTTTCATCAATGTGAAATTCGATAATGACATCGTCCATGAGCAATGGGTGACATAACGGGATAAGGCGGTAAGTTTCTTTAGCAGCCATTATGCCAGCAACACGAGCCGCCGCCAGAACGTCGCCCTTGGGCAATTTGCCTTTTTTGAGCAGGCCTAGAGTCTTAGCCTGCATCAAAACCATGCCCCTGGCTACAGCCTGCCTTTTGGTAACCGGCTTCCCACCGACATCCACCATCCTAATATCCGAAGATGAACTCACATCTAACCTCCTACCTGAGACATAAGACGTTTCCCGGAGACACGACCACAGGGTAGCCGGTGCTTCTGCGGCTTCGACTGAATAGCCTCGATGATGACCTTTTTCAAGTCCTCGGCAGAGGCACCGCTACGCAATGGCTGGCGGAGGTCAACCTCATGGTCACTGAGCAAACAGGGGCGAAGCTTGCCTTCAGCAGTAAGACGGAGGCGATTACAATTGAAGCAGAAGTGCTGGCTAACCGGCGTGATGAAACCAACAGTGCCACCGGCTTGGTGAAAACGGAAATATTTAGCCGGGCCATTCCCGGTAATGACATGGCTGGGCTCAAGCCTCCCCAGACTAACTAGACGTTCCTTCACCTCATCAGCCGACATGAATTGATTAATATCAGTCTTTTCTCCACTTGAATGTCCTTCCGGCGGGTTATCTGCGGCAAATGGCATCAGCTCGATAAAGCGCACATGCCAGCCACTGGTTATGGTCAGCCTGGCAAAGTCCACAACCTCATCATCATTCATGCCGCGCATGACCACCATGTTTATTTTTACCGGGTCCAGTCCGCAATCTTTAGCCGCCTCAATGCCTCGAAGCACCTCTCCCAGCTTATCATGACGGGTGATACGCTTAAACTTATCTTTATTTAAGGAATCCAGACTAATATTGACCCGGTTTAAGCCAGCTTGCTTAAGCTCACCGGCATACTTTTTGAGTAGAATACCATTAGTGGTCAGAGAAATATCATCGATAGCGTGTATCTCAGCCAGCATGGCTACCAGTTCCGGCAACCTGGCTCTGACCAACGGCTCACCGCCGGTAAGCCTGACCTTATTAATGCCAAGTTCGACAGCCAGCCTGACAATGGCGACAATCTCTTCATAGGTTAAGATTTCGCTATGAGGCAGCAGGTTAATGCCCTCAGGGGGCATACAGTAAATGCAACGCAGGTTGCAGCGGTCGGTTACCGAGATGCGAAGATAGTTGATGGGACGGTTAAAGGTATCAGAAATGCCGGTCATGATTTTGCTTTCTCCGCAAGTCGCTCCAATATCTGGCATGCCTTAACAGCAGCTCTGCCGCGATGACTGACTTGATTCTTTATCTCTAAGGACAGCTCCGCCATGGTTTTCTCAAATTCAGGAAGGTAAAAAACCGGGTCGTAGCCAAAACCCTTATCACCTCTGGGTTCGAAAGCAATTATGCCCCGGCACTCTCCCTCACATAACTCGACTCGTCCTTCCGGGTTAGCGATGGCGATAACACATTTGAAACGCGCTGTCCGCTTCTCCCAGGGGACATCCTTAAGCCTGGACAAAAGGTGTCCAATCCTGTCCCTATCGCTGGCTTCTTCGCCAGCAGCACGGGCTGAGCGAATACCTGGCTCACCGCCTAAGGCATCAACTTCAACGCCTGAATCATCAGCCAGGGTGATGAGCTTGCTTGCCCCGGCATACGCGGTGGCTTTCACCCTGGCGTTCTCCTCATAGCTAGGAAAGTTTTCCTCAACGGCTATCTCTACGCCCAACTCATCCGGGGTCACCAACTCAAAGGGGAGTCCAACCAGAAGACGGCGATATTCGCGGACTTTTCCCCGGTTGGTGGTAGCCAGGAGTAACTTGGACATTTTTCTCACCAGTGTCATTCTGAGCCCCTTGGGCGAAGAATCCCATCCAGACCTTCGCGGAGCCTGCCCTCAGCCAAGCAAGATTTTTCGCTTCGCTCAGAATGACAGAAGTCAAAGGATTCAGAATTACAGCTTGACCTCAAGAAACAACCTCTTCTTCAAGAGTAATTAAATCTTTTCGAATCTGCCTCTAATCTTTTTCATAACCTCAGGCATGGTGGTGTATTCCATCTCTTCCAGCGGCAGACGATGAGGTTCAAAAGGCCCGTGACGGCGCAGCATATCAGCAATATCCCTGGCCTCCTGACGAGCATTATCGAAAGCCGGGTCATCAAACATATCCAGTGGCCCAACCAGCTTGCCGTTTGCAAGTTGAAAACCGGCAGCAATCACCCTGGGCGGCCCATCGAAGCGAGTGGGGTTACTCTCCCTGACTGCTACCGGCATGAAGGGACCGTTATGCGAGCCTCTCATCCAGCCCTCTACGATATGAGAATGAGCAAAAGGTTCAAGTACCTCGCCCACAGCCGGGAACTTCCCCTGGGCGCGGACAATGCACACCGGGTCATCCTTGCCCGCATATCTTCCAGCAATCAGAGCCAGTTTCTGCGTGGAAGAAACAGCGGCTATTTCACCGCTCTCCCTATGGTACACAGCTTTAACGCAAAAGCGGACCGGCGCACCTATGAAAACCAGCATATCATAAATTTCCTCGGGAGCATCGAAGGTTATCTTCTTACTATCCTTAACATCGTGCACCTCGAAAGAGAAACCGCCATGCATATTGCTGGCTATGACCAGACCGATGGTGTTGAAGGGGTCGGCGAAGATTTTATACAAAGGCAGATTCCAGGCACCAGAGGCTGTTTTGTCCGCCATAAAAATGATGATTGTTTCAGCCTCTCGCTCCTCGATTTCCATCTCAGCCACCCCGGGTCCCATGCCCTTGACATTGCCTGAGAAGGCATCGGACAGCATATCCTGACCGGCACCATGCAGCTTCAGCTTCTTGGCTACTTCGGTGCAGTCGACAAAGGTATCCCATGCCAGCTTGTGGATTTTCTCGTCCTCTTCTCCCCGCTGGTGAGTCATTATCAGTTGGAGGTCGTCACCACATCTTGTAACGTGATAGTCGATGAGCAGCCCGGACTTCTTGGCTGCTGCCATGCATTTTTCGCCTTTATCCAGCACCTCCGGATGCATGCTGGAATGGCCAACATAGCCACCGATATCAGCCTTGATGACGCTTAAAGTTACCTTCATTTTGTTTCCCCCTCTTAATATAGATATTTGATTCTTCCTGTCACCCTGAGCGAAGCGAAGGGCCTCTGAGATTCTTCGTCGTCCTTCCCATTCGGGAAAGACTCCTCAGAATGACATGAGAGACACTCGCTTTTTGCATTTTGGTTTTTAATATTTCATTTTTATATTATACCAATGCTGGCAATCGATATTCCCCAAAAATCTTGCGTAGCACGCCGCAGACTTCACCCAGGGTTGCATAGGCGCTTACTGCCTCCAAAAGATAGGGCATCAGATTCTCGCTGCCCTGTGCAGCCTGGCGTAATGCCTCAAGCTTCACCGAAACCATTTCATTATCCCTCTCCCGGCGCAACCGGCTGAGCCGTTCAAGCTGTCGCTTTTCACCTTCTTTATCCATCTCCAGTATTGGAATTGCTACTGGCTCATTCATGGCATACTCGTTGACACCGACAACGATGCGTTCTTTATTATCTATCTCCTGCTGATAGCGATAAGCCGAATCAGCGATTTCCCTGTGGAAGAAGCCAGCCTCTATAGCCGGTATAACTCCGCCCAGCATGTCTATCTTGGTAAAATAATCATAGACGGCTCTTTCTGTTTTACTGGTGAGGTGCTCAAGGAAATAGCTTCCGCCAAACGGGTCGATGGTATTGGTAACACCGCTCTCATGAGCAATTATCTGCTGCGTTCTCAAGGCAACGGTCACCGCTTTCTCCGAAGGCAAAGCAAGGGCTTCATCCATAGAGTTGGTGTGCAGTGATTGTGTGCCGCCGAGGACAGCAGCCAGTGCCTGAATTGTAGTGCGGACAATGTTGTTTTCCGGCTGCTGGGCGGTGAGCGAGCAGCCGGCTGTCTGTGTGTGAAAACGTAGCCACTGAGAGCGCTCGCTGCCGTTGAACCGCTCTTTCATCTCGCGTGCCCATATACGGCGGGCAGCACGGAATTTGGCTATCTCCTCAAAGAAATCATTATGGCAGTTGAAAAAGAAACTGAGCCTGGGAGCAAAATCGTCCACCTTTAGCCCGCGGTCAATTCCTGCCTGAACATAGGCAAGACCGTCAGCCAGGGTGAAAGCCAGCTCCTGAACGGCAGTAGCGCCGGCTTCGCGGATATGATAGCCGCTAATGCTGACGGTATTCCAGCGCGGCACGTTTTTCATGCCGAATTCAAAGGTGTCAACGATTAGCCGCATGGATGGCTTGGGCGGAAATATGAAGGCGTTCTGCGCCATATACTCTTTCAGTATGTCGTTCTGTATGGTTCCGCCCAGCTTATCCAGAGGAATACCTCGCTTCTGAGCATTAGCCAGATACATTGCCCAGATAACCGCAGCCGGTCCATTTATAGTCATAGACGTGGTTATATCATCGACGGGAAGACCATCGAACAATATCTCCATATCAGCTAATGAGGAGATACCCACACCACACTTGCCGAACTCCCCCCTGGCTTCAGGGTCATCGGTGTCGTAGCCATTTAAAGTGGGGAAGTCGAAGGCAACACTCAGGCCGCTTTCCCCATGCGCTAAAAGATATTTGTATCTGGCGTTAGTCTCTTCAGCACAACCGAACCCGGCAAACATGCGCATCGTCCACAGTTTGCCTCTATAGCCGGTGTTGTGAACACCGCGGGTATAGGGATACTCGCCGGGAAAGCCAACATCCCGAAGATAGTCCACGTCAGCAATGTCCAGAGGTGTATAAAGCCGTTCAACAGGAACGCCCGAGGTGGTGACAAAAGAGCCTTGCCTTTCATCAGAACGCTGGGCTTTGGCATGCCACTGGCTGGCTTTTTTCTCCATTTTTTCTGATTTTCGTCGTTCCGGTGTGTCCATATTTGCTCCCCACCCTAGTAATCCATGCCCTTACGGGATAATATCCCCTTATCATACGGGTGTTTTACCTTAACCATATCGGTGACTAAATCAGCCAGCTCGATTAACTTGGAGTCTGCGTAGCGGCCGGTAAGAATAAGCTCCACCTTTTCCGGCTTATCATGTATCAGCTTTATAACGTCAGTCAAATCAATCAGCTTCCAGGCGGCAGCTACGTTCACTTCATCGAGGATGACTACATCATATTTCAGGCTGAGCACAGCCTTCCGGGCAGCCTCCATAGCCTTTCGAGCTTCTTCTTTCTCCTCCGATTTAACATTGGCAGGGTTAACAAAATCCTGAAACCCAAATCTCTCAAAGGTTACACCAGACAGCTCGGATAGGATTTTCTGCTCTCCGTAGGGAAAATCGCCTTTCATGAAGAAGATAATATGTATGTGGAGACCATGCCCCAGAGCACGGAGAGTCATCCCTAGAGCTGCTGATGTCTTACCTTTGCCGTCACCGGTGAAAACTTCGACCAAGCCCCTGGTTGAAGCCTCGGCAGGCAAGGTCTCGGCTGATTCCCTGGCCACCTCAATAGCAGTTTAACAAAAAGCCAGATACAGTGTCAAACGAATGGAACGTAATCATTGACATCAAAGCATTAACTGTATAATAATCAGGTTGTCCCATTATTCCAAAATTTATACATCACATTTAACTGGGGAGGTGAATCATGCCCGGCGGTTACACTGGCAAAATTCTATACGTTGACCTGACCAAGGGGAATACATCGGAGGAGCTTGCTGATGATAAGCTGTATCAGGATTTCCTCGGCGGCTACGGTATCGGCGCCAGGATATTATTCAGCCGGCAGAAAGCTAAAGTTGACCCGCTGGGACCGGATGCCATGCTGGGATTCGTCACCGGAATTCTCACAGGCACCCCCGCCCTTTTCGCCGCCAGATATGTGGCGGTGGGCAAATCACCGCTGACCGGAACGTGGGGGGACGCCAACTCAGGCGGCGACTTTGGCCCACAGCTGAAATTCGCCGGTTATGACGCCGTTTTCTTCTCAGGTATATCACCGGCACCGGTCTATCTCTTAATAGACAATGGAAAAGCCGAGCTGAGAAAGGCAGATAAACTTTGGGGCAAGGACACCTGGGAGACAGAATCGCTACTCACGGCTGAGCTTGGCACAGATGCCCGAGTTGCCTGCATCGGTCCTGCAGGAGAGAGCCTGTCACTCATCTCCTGCATCATCAACAACAAGGGAAGAGCCGCCGGCCGCTCTGGGCTTGGGGCGGTGATGGGGTCGAAGAAGCTCAAGGCTGTAGTTGTAAGGGGAAATAAAACAGTCCCTGTTGCCCGTGAACCAGAGCTAAAGGAGGCAAGAACGAAACACCTCGGTCAACTGGGTGGCGCCGTTGAAGCTTACCGCAAGTTCGGCACCTGCGCCGGTATGAATGCACTGGTCCAGGCAGGAGATACCCCGGTCAAGAACTGGAAGGGTACAGCGCTGGATTTTACCACTGCTGCCTCTATCAGCGACCAGAGTGTAATAAACCTGCAGGAGCGCAAATATGGCTGCTGGCATTGTCCCGTTGCCTGCGGCGGACATATGAAGCCAGGCACAGGACAATACAGCTACCCGGCAGAGGTACATAAGCCGGAGTACGAGACACTGGCAGCCTTCGGCTCCATGTGCCTGAACGATAACCTCGAGTCCATAATAAAAGTCAACGATATCTGCAATCGCTACGGGCTGGATACTATATCAGCCGGTTCTATTATAGCCTTCGCTATAGAGTGCTACGAAAATGGACTAATCAGCAATAAGGACACCGATGGTATAGAACTTAAATGGGGCAGCCACAAAGCCATAGTTGAAATGACAGAGAAGCTGGCGAAGGGGGAAGGCTTCGGCAAGGTGCTGGCGGGCGGCGCCAGGCGGGCAGCACAGCAGATAGGCAAAGGAGCCGAGGAGTTCGCCATCCAAATACACGGGCAGGAAGTGCCCATGCACGACCCCAAACGCTTCATGAACTATGCCACTGCCTATCTCGATACCACGCCAGGTCGCCATACACAGGGGAGCTACGGCACCAAGCCAGTCAGCGGGCTGGAATTTCCCGCCTATGACAGCAAGTCTTCTGCCGGGCGTGGACAGGCAAACAAGATGGGCAGCGATTTGATGCACATGATAAGCTGTGCCGGCATGTGCATGTTCGGTCTGGGTTTCATGGACGCCAGCGCCCTCACTGACTTCATGAACCTGACCACAGGATGGAACTGCAGCATAGATGACCTGCTGAAAACAGGAGATCGGATTGCCAACGTACGACAGGCTTTTAATATTCGAGAGGGTGTAGGTATGGTTGACTTTAAAGTCCCGGGCAGGATTTCCGGCAATCCGCCACCCACAGCCGGACCAACCGCTGGAAGGAGCGTGGATTTCGACACATTGCGCAACGATTATCTCACCGCCCGTGACTGGGACATCAAATCAAGCAAGCCCAGCAAAAAGAAACTGCTCGAACTCGGCATGGATGACGTTGCCAGCGCCCTGTGGGACTAAATGTAAAAATTAAAAACAAGTAGGGACAAACCTTCAGGTTTGTCCGCCTGTACCACAATCTTCGGACAGGCTTAAAGGCCTGTCCCTGCATTTTCCAGTCCCGTATAAAACTGTCATTGCCAGCTCTTCACCACCGAGATTCTTCGCTGCGCTCAGAATGACAGGACATAGACTGAGATCGCCACGTCGTCCTTCCGTGGAAGGACTCCTCGCGATGACAAGGGGTAGTCTTTTTGATTTTTAACCTTTGGCTTTTGATTTGTGGGGGCAGAATGCCCTCTTGACAGACGTGATATAATATCTGCGTGTGTAGGAAGACACAGACAACACAGACATCACAGCACGGATGCGCTGGAAATCAACATGTTGTGTTACTGCAAGTACGCACTACAATATATTGAAATAAGGAGACGAAGATGCCTGAAATCCGCGCCAATTTAAGTGTAGGGCTACACAGGAAACTCAAGGCACAGGCTGCCCGTGAGGGCGTGCACCTTAAAGATTTAGTTGCCCAAATTCTGGAAAGACATACCAACAGCCAGGGAGGTGCCAAGAAACGCAAATAGGCTACATTTCTCCCCGGATTTTATCGCTTGACTACTATGAAAAAGAGAATTCGAAAACCAGCTATATCAGGAGATAAAAAATATGTCATGAATCAGAAAGACATGACCTATTGTCATTTGGCGTCGCTCACCCTTTGTCATTGCGAGGAGCGGAGCGACGAAGCAATCTCAATAAACGGAGGTATAACGAAAACATCATGAGCACAAAGACAATCAGAGGCAAAACTTTAGGAATCATCTTATCCCTTGTCCTCGTCCTCTCCCTGGTGGCAGTAGCTCTGCCGGCAACGCCGGTCAAGGCGACCGTGACAAGCGTTGCCATCAATACGCCTAACGCAGGAACCCCAGAATATGTAAAACAAGGCGGTACCATCACTGTAAACTACACTCTCAGCGGCGATGGTGCCACCGAGAGCGTGGGAATCGAGGTTTACGACGCCACGCATAGTTATTCATCCCCTTACTATAACGTCGTCAGTGATAACTTGCCCCATAACAGCAATATCACCTTGCAGTCCGTGGTCCCGGCGGGTACTTATAACCTCAAGGTGACCGTGCCCGCTGATATCCAGGAAGATATCGAACTCGGCGCTGTAATTGTTGACAACACTGCTCCCACGGTTATCCTGGTGAGCCCCACGGCTAGCGGCATATATTATAAGGGCGGCTCCACCCAGACCATATCCTGGACGGCTTCAGACGCTAGTCCTGGAAATGTGCTGGTCACCTTAGATTACACCACCGACGGCGGCGCTAGCTGGACTAATATATGTACCAATCAGTCGTATGTCCACGGTGCTAATAGCCACACCTGGACGGTGCCAGGCGTGGACACGCTTACCGGCAAGGTGAGAATCACGGTTACCGATGACGCGGGAAATGTCTGCACGCCGATTCTCAGCGCCAACTACTTTATTATTTCTAATACTGCTCCCACCGTCAATGTCACCGCGCCCAATGGCGGTGAATCCTGGAATGGTGGCTCCAGCCAGACTATCACCTTTAACGCTAACTCGGCTTACAGCACTACCCTCGACTACCTTATCCAGCTGTCAACCAATGGTGGTGGTGCGTGGTCGGATAACATCACCTCAGGCTGGCTTACAAGCCAGGCTAAGGGCGATAGAACTTACGCCTGGACGGTAACCAGCGCGGTACGCAGCTCCCTCTGTCAAATCAGGGTGTGGGCGCGCGACCAGGCCGGCAATACGGCTAGTGATACCAGCAATGCCAACTTCACCATTGTTGACGTCACCAACCCAAGCGTCACAATAACCGCACCGTCTGCCGGCGTCCAGTGGTATTCCACCACATCCCAGAACATAACCTTCACAGCCACTGACCTGGTTCCCGGCAACCTGACCAACACCTGGTATTATTCAACCGACGGCGGCAGTAGCTGGAACTTGATAAACACAGCCACCGAGACCCAGGGGACCAAGACAAAAGCCTGGACACCGTCACCGGTGACAACCAGCAGCAGCAACTGCAAGATAAAAGTTACCTCCGCCGATGGGGCTAGCCCTGCCAATACTGGCGAAGGCATCAGCGGCACCTTCACCATTACGGTGCTTGTTGGTGCGCCCACGGTAACAGTTACGGCACCGAATACCGCGGTGTCATGGGTTGGCGGCAGCACCCAGAGCATCACCTGGGACGCCAGCCATCCTGAAGACCCTGAAGCCCTGCTCACCTACACTATCGCACTGTCAGCGGATAGCGGCGGAACCTATCCTACTACTATCGCCACTTTGCCCAACCAGGCTCAGGGCTCGCACAGCTATAGCTGGGCAGTTAATAATACCAATAACGCCCTGGCTAGAATCCAGGTTACCGCTACCGACCCGGCGAGCAACTCGGCTTCCGATGACAGCGACGTTGATTTCAACATAATAGCCGACACTGTATGCCCGCCACTAACCCAAGCTATCGCCTTGAACTCAGGCTGGAGCCTGATATCGCTGCCCCTAATACCCACCAATACCAATATTGAGAGCGTGCTGGGCAGCATATTAGACAATGTGGCGGCGGTATGGTACTACAGCGGCGGACCCAGCGGCACCTGGTATTCTTACGCACCTGGGGCTCCATCTAGCCTGACCACAATGGAAGCCGGCAAGGCGTACTGGATAAATATAGCTGCCGGCGGACCTTACACGCTTACCATTCAGGGTAGAACATGGTCTTGTCCGCTTGAAGTGCCACCGACCTACAGCTATGTTGCCGGCTGGAACCTGGTGGGCTTTAAATCTTTGGCGGTGGCCAAACCTGTAGGCACATATTTACCTCAAATCAGCGCGCAGCACGACACTCCCATCTCCGGCTATTTCAACGGTTCCTCAATTAACCTCACCGATGTCCAAAACATGGCATCATGGCGGGGTTACTGGGTACGCTTCACCGGTGCCGGGCCATGGACGGCGTCTATCGCTGATGACTAAAAGATGTATTTGAGCGTTTGAAAAATGGAGGAGCCTTATGATTGACAAATTGAGAGGAAGGTGGAGCTGGGCAGTAAGCATGGCACTGGCGCTAATTCTGTGCCTCACCCTGGCTTCGGCTGCTCCACCTGTCCTGGCAGATGATAATCCGCAACAACCGCAGCAGTTCTATGGCTATGCGTACATAAACGGTGCGCCGGCACCTTCCGGCACCACGGTTGCTGCCTATCTGAACGGAGTGTTGAATGCCTCAACGACAACCGCTGCCCAGGGCAGGTACGGCTGGAGCCCATTGTTCTATGTGTCTGGCACGGGTACCACGGTGACATTTTATGTCGGCGGTACCCTGTCACCGCAGACAGCCACCTACGCGGCTGGTTGGATAACTAACCTTAATCTATATGTCACCACCGGCACACTGGCTGTTGCCACCAGTGCGGCTTCAGGATTGGGTACAACTACAGCCACACTGAACGGCAACCTGACCAGCCTGGGCCCTAATCCATCGGTGAATGTCTATTTCCAGCATGGTCTTACCACTTCTTACGGCAGCACCACTGCCACGCAGTCAAAGTCTGTGGGGGGCACTTTTAATGCTTCCATATCCGGCTTAACTGCCAGCACCACCTATCACTTCCGGGCGGTGGCGGTGGGCAGCACCACCGTATATGGCGATGACATGACCTTCGCCACCACTGCCCTTCCACCGATTGCTGTAACCACGAGTGCGGCTACAGGCATCACATCCACTGCAGCAACATTAAACGGAAACCTGACCAGCTTAGGCACTAATCCATCGGTGAATGTCTATTTCCGGTATGGTCCCACTACTTCTTATGGTACTACTACGGCTACGCAGTCAAAGTCTTCGACCGGCGCTTTCAGCGCTGCCATATCTGGTCTGACACCGGGCACCCTGTACCATTTCCAGGCTGTAGCTCAAGGCAGCACCACCGTGTATGGCTCAGATACGACCTTCACCACCAGTGCCGGGACGCTGGCAGTATCCACGAGCAATGCCACGAATATGACCGCTACGTCGGCTACTTTGAACGGCAACCTGACCAGCCTGGGCACTGATCCATCGGTGAATGTCTATTTCCAGTATGGTCTTACCACTTCTTACGGCAGCACCACTGCCACTCAGGCGAAGTCATCAACCGGCGCTTTTAATGCTGCCATATCTGGTCTGGCGCCGAGCACTAGCTACCATTTTAGAGCGGTAGCAGCTGGCAGCACTACAGCTTATGGCTCAGATATGACCTTCAGCACGGTTAGCGGCGGTGGCGGAAGCTCATCACCAGCCAACCAGTTTTACGGCAAGGTGTATATAGATGGAGTTCTGACATCAGCCGGCACTACCGTAGCCGCCTATGTTAACGGTGTAGCGGCAGCATCTACAATCACAGATGCCTCCGGCAGGTACGGCTGGAACCCATTATTCTACGTTCCGGGAAGCAGCGGCACGGCAACCTTCTATGTTAACGGTGTACTCGCCCCCCAAACAGCCACCTATGCCAGCGGCGTCATCACCCAACTCAATCTGTATACCACAACACCCAGTGGGCTAACCATCACCACCACTTCACTGCCCAGTGGGACGATTGGCATTGCCTACTCGCAAACCTTGCAGGCAGTTGGCGGTACCACGCCTTACACCTGGTCGCTGTCCTCAGGCACCCTGCCAGCCAGTCTTAGCCTGAATGCAAGTACCGGCGCCATCACGGGCACACCTGCAACCGCGGGTACTTCCAACTTCACCGTCATGGTAACCGACAGCGCCACCAACACGGCAACTAAACCACTTTCCATCACCGTAACAACCACGCCCACGACGCTTACCATTACCACCGCTTCACTGCCCAATGGGACGGTTGGCACTGCCTACTCACAAACCTTGCAGGCAGCTGGCGGTACCACGCCTTACACCTGGTCGCTGTCCTCAGGCACCCTGCCAGCCAGTCTTAGCCTGAATGCAAGTACCGGCGCCATCACGGGCACACCCGCAACCGCGGGTACTTCCAACTTCACCGTCATGGTAACCGACAGCGCCACCAATACGGCAACTAAACCACTTTCCATCACCATAACAGCCGCGCCCACGCTTACCATCACCACCACATCTCTATCAGGTGGAACTGTTGACACTGCCTACTCACAAACCTTGCAGGCAGTTGGCGGTACCACGCCTTACACCTGGTCACTGTCCTCAGGCACCCTGCCAGCCGGTCTTAGCCTGAATGCAAGCACCGGCGCCATTACGGGCACGCCCACAACCGCGGGCACCTCCAATTTCACCGTCATGGTAACCGACAACGACACCAACACGGCAACTAAACCACTTTCCATAACCATAGGCTCCGGCAACAAGCTTATCGGCATCTATGACCCGGATTTCATTGCTCCTGGTTATTCAGGTTACAGCGCAAATTTCTTCACCTTGTGCCGGTTCCAGGCAGAGCAGACTGGAAACGTTGTTAACCTCAAGTTAATGGCGTTTCGAAGCGGGGCTGTGAAGGTAGCCATATACGCTGCTGACTCCGCTGGCGAGCCTGGAGAACTGCTAGGCGCAGTAAATACCGGCACCGCGGTCACCGCGGGGACATGGAACAACATATCCTTCCCTTCAGCGGCAGTAGAAGCTGGAAAATACTACTGGCTAGCCTTCAACTCCGATACCAACTATCCAGTCGGCTATTCGGCAACCATCACGGCACCAGCAAGATATAAGTCTGCCTCGTATGCTGGCTTCACCTTCCCTGAAGATGCCGGAACTGGATTCTTTGGGCAAGAGCAACAACTCTACTCTCCTGCTGCACTAATAGCTGGAGAATAGCGAGTTTCAAACGGAGGGGGTGGGGCTATAGAGCTGGTGCGACTTCTCCCCCACCCCCTTCCATTAAAGGGAAGGGAGGTGGCCGGACGAGAAGTATTGGTGACAGGAACAACATATGAGCAACGCTACGATAGAAATCAGAGAAAGGAGATAGTTTAGCTACCAAGTACCTCTAAAAATGGGGCTAAGCAATAACGATGAAAATGCTCAAGCATTTATTGGCATCACTATCGGTTTTAATCATCATCACGGCAACATTTCTTGGCATGGCGCAGCCAGCCCAGGCGGATGCGTCACCAACACCGCCTAACCAGTTTTACGGCACCATTACCGTTGGCGGTAGCCAGGCAGAAGCCGGAACCACGGTTGGCATATATGTAAACGGAACCCAGGTCGCCTCAACCACCACCGATTCCTCAGGTAGATATGGATACAATCCAGTGGTTACCATATCGGGTACGAACGGAGCCACTGTCGAGTTTTATGTAAACGGCACAAAAGCACAGCAGACCTACAAGCTAAGCTCCGGTGCCATAACCAAACTCGATTTGACCGCAGGTGCTGGCTCAACTCCTCCGCCGCCACCACCCGCGCCTACGCCAACTCCTACGCCTACGCCGACTCCTACGCCTACTCCAACTCCTACGCCTACGCCGACTCCTACGCCTACTCCAACTCCTACACCTACGCCTGCAGCAACGGTATCAACTTCAATCCTAGGAAATTCTGGTAGCATGAGCCTGGGAGGGGGCGGCGTGCTGCAGACTGCCACCACGCTGAGCAGCCCGAATGGCAGAGTGCAGCTCAGCATCAGCACTAACACCACTGTCAACATACAGGGGCAATCTCTGACAGTGTCCGTGGAATCGACACCGCCGGCAGCACCGCCAAATAACAAGCTGGTAAACGCCTATACTTTCGGACCTTCCGGCACCACCCTCAACCCACCCCTTACCATGACCCTGAAATACGATGCCACCACCCTGCCCCTTGAAGTACCCGAGTCAGACCTCTACATCGCCTACTGGACAGGCTCTGTCTGGTCCGGATTGTCATCTACGGTAGACACACAGAACAAGACGGTTTCCGCCCAGGTGAGCCACTTCAGCGTCTTTGCCATCCTGGGTAAGACCAGTGAGACAGCACCACCACCTGCAGCCAGTTTCTCAATCTCCGACCTGAAGATAACACCGACCTCGGTAAAAACTGGCGAACAGGTGACCATCACCGCTACGATTACCAACAACGGGACTGCCGCGGGAAGCTACAAAGCTGTTCTGGAAATCAACGGGGCTGATGAGGCAGAAAAAGAGTTAACACTGGCCCCAGAGCAGGCAAAAGAGGTGACGTTCACTGTGAGCAAGAATACCGACGGCGATTACAGTGTAGCTATTGGTAGCCAAAGCGGTAGTTTTGCAGTAAGCAGTGAGGCGCCGGCACAGGCGACGGGCAAATCGCCATTACCCTCAATAAGTATAATCATACTGGCAGCCGCTGGCTTGCTTGTCATTATTTTAATTATCGTCATCGCCCGGAAGCTATCCTCATCATAGCCTCGAATATACCCTGGTGGATAACCTACAGGGAAAAAGAACACCCATCGGGCGGGGCTGAAGCCCCGCCCACACATTCCCCGAACAGAAGGAAATAATTTTTACATTTTAACCTGTATTTTTATTTTGGTTTTTAATCTTTGATGTTTTTGTTTGTCCGCTCATGCCACAATCTTCGGACAGGCTTAAAGGCCTGTCCCTGCATTTTCCAGTCCCGTATAAAACTGTCATTGCCAGCTCTTCACCACCGAGATTCTTCGCTGCGCTCAGAATGACAGGACATAGACTGAGATCGCCACGTCGTCCTTCCGTGGAAGGACTCCTCGCGATGACAAGAGATAGTATTTTTGATTTTTGGTTCGTCCGCTTGTGTCATCTTTTTCGGAGATGATTAAAAGCCTGTCCCTGCATTCTCCCAACCGTGAATTTGACATTCAGCTATCAAATCTGGTAAATTATCTTTTGCTTTGGAAATGACACAAACTTACGCTATAGTCGAAACCGGTGGCAAGCAATACAAAGTAGCCCCGGGGCAGAAAGTCGATGTTGACAGCCTCGGAGTCGCCGAGGGCGAAGATGTCGAGCTATCCAGGGTGCTGCTTATCGCCGATGGAAAAGATACCATTATCGGCAGCCCGACCATCGATGGCGCCAAAGTAACCGCCAGCTGCCTCGGTGAAGAAAAAGGCGATAAGGTGATAGTTTTCAAGTATAAACCAAAGGTGCGCTACCGCCATAAAACAGGACATCGGCAGCTTTATTCCAGACTGGAAATCAGGGAAATTATTAAACCCGGCGATGAGGTAACACCAAAGAAAACTGGAAAGAAAAAGGCGGCCACCGGAGATAAAAGTTAATGGCGCATAAGAAAGGCGGAGGCAGCACACGCTACGGACGTGACAGCCAGGCCAAAAGGCTGGGTGTTAAAAGGTACGCCGGTCAGCAGGTTAATGCCGGCACCATACTCGTAAGGCAACGAGGGACTCGTATTCACCCTGGCAACAATGTCGGCATGGGTAGAGACCACACCCTGTTTGCCCTAATTGGCGGCACCGTCAAATACGAACCGGCAACCAGGGACCGGAAAAAAGTTAGCGTTTATGCCGAGCAAACGAAATGAAGGCTAAAATACATCCCGAATATCACAACGACGCTCAGGTAATTTGCTCCTGTGGCAATACCTTCACTACCGGCTCCACCAGGAAGACGCTGAAAGTGGAGCTATGCAGCAAATGCCATCCGTTCTTCACCGGCGAGCAGAAGATAGTTGACACCGCCGGCAGGGTGGAACGCTTCAAACGTCGCTACAAGCTCAGCGAGTAAAGCTGCCCTGCGTCCCACCATATTACTGTCATCCTGAGTATCATGTTACTGTCATCCTGAGCGTAGCGAAGGATCCCATCATAACATTTTCAGAGCCTGAACTGGATTGAGATTCTTCAGTCACCCCGATGCAATCGGGGCTCCTTCAGAATGACATGAGAGAAAATAAAGATGAAAGAGAAACCTTTCTACTACGGTGGGCAGGCAGTAATAGAAGGCGTAATGATGCGAGGGCGGGAAAATATAGCTGTCGCCGTCCGCCGACCCGATGGTGATATAACCGTAACCAGCCAACCTCTCGCCAGTCTATACAAAGGCCGCTGGAGAAACTTGCCCCTCATCAGAGGCATAATCGTACTCGTCGAGACGCTAGCCATCGGCATTAGCGCCCTGCTTTATTCCGCCCAGGTCGCCGCAGCCGAGGAAGATGGAAAAGGCATATCCCCGGTAATGCTCTGGGGAAGCGTGGTCATCGCCTTTGCCTTCGCCGTAGGACTATTCTTTATCGTGCCCTTGCTTCTCACCCGCTATATCATCGACCCACACATCACATCAGCCCTGGTCAGCAACATTATCGAGGGTGTCTTGCGCATAGGCATTTTCATCGCCTATCTGAAAGCCATAAGCCTGATGCCAGATTTGAAGAGGGTTTTCGCGTATCACGGCGCCGAACACAAGGTGGTCAACGCTTACGAATCGGGGATGCCACTGGAGCTGGATTACGTCAAAAACTACTCTACATCCCACACCCGCTGCGGCACCAGCTTCCTGCTGGCAGTCATGGTTATCGCTATTTTCGTCTTCGCCCTGCTTGGTCGTCCGCCGCTGTGGATAAGCATTCTGTCCCGCGTTATTCTCATCCCTGTCATCGCCGCCATCGGCTATGAATTTGTCCGTTTCGGAACTGCCCACAGCGATAATCGGTTTGTGCGTGGTCTACTGGCCCCGGGTCTCAAATTACAAGCCATGACCACTGGAGAACCAGACGACAGCCAATTGGAAACGGCAATATCAGCGCTGAAAAAAGCTATCGAAGCCGACAGCGACCAGCCACAGGAGGAAATGTAAAAATCAAAGATAAAAAATAAAGGCGGCCTTCAGTTCTCCATCCGCTGAAAAAGGATTGACGGCCTAAAAAACATGGGGTATTATAGGCGCACAGGAGGTCAATTTGGTAATGAATAAAATCAGGTTCTCCGCAATAATTGCTCTTGTTCTCCTGGTCACCTTCAGTTTTGATGCACTGTTCGTTTCATGTTCTACGCCTCCTGCACCAACCGCCGACAAAACCAGACAATCACTCATAGATATTACAAATCTCTATCTTGATTCACTATCAGTTAACGACCCTGCTAAATTGCCCGTTTCAAGCAACGTCAGATTTACCGAGAATGGTAATGAAATAAAGCTGGGTGAAGGCCTGTGGCGAACAGCAACAGGCATTACCTACCGCCAATATTTTGTCGACCCTTCTACTGGCCAGGTGCTTTTCTTCGGTGTTGTAGATGAAGACGGTAAACTGGCAAATTTAATGGTTCGCCTCAAGGTAACGGACAACAAAATCGAGGAGATTGAGACCATTGTGTGCAGAAAAGGCCAGTCTTCCGTCTTCAGTCCGGAGTCCCTGGTCACTCCAAAACCTATCTATGATGAGATCATTCCAGAGTCTGAGCGCTCTCCAAGCGATAAGATGATAGCCATAGCAAACAGCTATTTTGATGGCATTGAGCAAAATAGTGCTGAGAACGTACCGCTCCACTCATCATGCAATCGGACAGAGAATGGATTCCAAACTACCAACAATCCCATCAACAACTTTTTCGGCATGGACGCCGCTTCCCAGTTAAAACTTTTTACTTATATCGCCGAAGTAAGAGACCGGCGTTTTTTGATTATAGACGAGGAACGTGGCCTGGTAGGCGGAATATTTATGTTCGATTGTCCGGAGACACGCAGTATATTGCTGGCTGAGGTTTTTAAAGTTATTAACGGTCAGATCTGGGAAATAGAGGCATTAATGGTAAATACTCCCTACGAGCAAGCCTCGGGATGGCAATAATATTCACAATTAAATAATTGTGCTTCTTGCCATTTTCCGCTCTTTACCTGGATTGTCGATAACAAATCCTTCGCCAAAATCTAATCTATATCTTCCTTGTCAAACTTCTGGAAGAAGCAGCTACGGTTGCCGGTGTGGCATACCGGGCCGGCCGGTTTAGCCCGAATCAGTATAGCATCGCTGTCACAGTCCTTAGCCAGTGACTGTACCTTCAGAATGTTGCCGGAGGTAGCACCTTTGTGCCACAACTCCTGCCGACTGCGGCTGTAAAACCAGACCTCGCCACTATCCAGTGTCCGCCGCAGGGCTTCCTCATCAGCATAGCCCAGCATCAGCACATCGCCGTTATCGGCATCCTGAATTATAACCGGAATTAAACCTTTTTTATCGAATTTTAACATCGCATACCACCTTGTTTCGTTTAGTCAGGGTAAGGTTGAAACCTCATAGTCCCAGTGCCATGGCTTCTCTCAAATTTATGTCGCCGGTATAAAGCGCCCTGCCCAAAATAGCCCCCTCTACACCCACTTCTCTGAGCTTCCTGAGATGGTCTAAAGACGAGATGCCGCCGGCAGCTATGACCGACAAATCCAAATCCCTGACCATCTCGGCTATAGCATCAAAAGCTGGCTCGGTCAATGTGCCATCGCGTTTTATGTCGGTATAGATAATACGCCTTACGCCAGCATCTGCCACACTGCGCCCCAGCTCTAAAGCCGTAATCTCAGTATCCTTCTGCCAGCCACGAATAGCTGCACACCCATACCTGGAGTCTATGCCAATTACTATTGCTTCACCATGTTTCCGGCATAATCTCTTCACCATCTCCGGCTCTTCTACAGCAGCCGTTCCCAGAATCACCCGATTTACCCCAATACCCAGCAGCTTTGCCACATTAGCTTCGTCCCTTATGCCGCCGCCGAACTGCACGGGCAATTTAGTCCGTTTCACTATAGCTTCGATAACCTTGATATTACACGGCTCACCGCTGGCAGCGCCGTCCAGGTCAATGAGGTGAAGCCGACTAGCACCCTGAGCCTGCCAGTTGAGGGCAACAGCTACCGGGTCCTCAGAGAAAACTGTCTCCTTGCTGTAATCACCCTGATACAGCCGGACACACTTTCCATCTCTGATATCAACCGCCGGAATTATTTCCATGTGAAACCCACTATACGAATATTTCAACC
The DNA here is from genome assembly GCA_964400675.1 of uncultured Dehalococcoidales bacterium. Lineage (GTDB taxonomy): Bacteria > Chloroflexota > Dehalococcoidia > GIF9 > UBA5629 > 9FT-COMBO-48-23. The sequence continues at coordinate 46,253 of CAYNVO010000009.1, forward strand.
TCTAAGGATTTGCTATATAATATTAAGGCTTCAGCGCATTACTTTCAAATATTAAGGAGGGAAAAATGGACTTCGAGCTTTCTGAAGAGCATAAAATGTTCCAAGAAGCCATACGCAAATTCTCGGAAAAAGAAATCGCTCCGCTAGTCGATGAAGCTGAAAAAACAGCCACCTTCCCACTCCAGCTATTTCCCCAGATGGGGAAATTGGGCTATCTATGCGTCAGGTATCCGGCCAAGTACGGCGGTGCTGAAATGGGCAAGGTGGGTGATTGTATTTCAGTCGAGGAGGTAGCCTACCAGAGCGTTGGCATATGTGCCGGCATCATGGTGCAAAGCGGCATCGGTACCACCGCCGTCTATACCCGCGGTACCGAAGACCAGAAGCAGAAATACCTGGTACCAGCCATTAAAGGAGAGAAAATAGCCGCTTTCGGGCTTACCGAGCCTAATGCCGGCTCCGACGCTGCATCTATAGAGACAACCGCAACCAAAAAGAACGGCAAGTACATCCTCAATGGCACTAAAATCTTCATCACCAACGGAAATGTATGCGACTTCGTTATAGCTGCCACTTATACCGACAAAAGCAAAGGGGCTCGCGGTGGGGTCAGTTTGTTTATCGTGGAAAAAGGCACCCCCGGCTTCAATCGAGCTAAAATTCACAAGTTCTGTGGTCGTTCCGGTGAAACAGGCGAGCTAAGCTTCGAAGACTGTGCCATACCCGAAGAAAACCTCATCGGTGAGGAAGGTAAGGGCTTCCCCTACTTGATGGAATCGCTAATGGGTGGCAGAATCTCCCATGCCTCCCGAAGTCTGGGGCTGGCTCGTGCAGCGTATGATGCTACCATTAAATACGCTCATGAAAGAGTCCAGTTCGGGCAACCCATATATAAGTTCCAGGTCAATGCCTTCAAACTGGCACGCATGGCACTGGATATCGAAGCCGCCCGCTGGCTGATATTTTACGCCGCCTGGCTCTATGACCAGAACAAGCCACACATCAAGGAAGCAGCTATGGCAAAGCTCTTTGCCAGCGAGGTGGCAGTAAGCGTGACCACCGAAGCCATGCAAATTCACGGAGGCTATGGTCTTACAGAGGAGTCCGTGATCCAGCGCTATTTCCGCGACTCCCGGATGTCAACCATAACTGAAGGGACATCGGAGATACAGCAGCTCGTTATCTCTCGAGAACTCGGTCTCCGCTAAAGCAAGGATAAGTTTCGTTATATTCAGGCATTGAGGCAAATGAAAACATCTAACAGGTAACCATACCGCGAAAGGTGGGGCAACAATGTCAAATACCAAAGAGCTAATTGAGGCTTACAAAGCAAAACGAGAAAAGATAAAGCAAATGGGAGATCCCAAAGCCATTGAGCGGCGCCATAAAGCTGGGCAATGGTCAGCACGAGAAAGGATTGACTATTTCTTTGACGCAAATACCTTCACCGAAATAGGCCTGTTCGTTAAGCACAGGACTACAAGTTTCGGTATGGACAAAAGAGAGGTGCCGGCTGAGGGAGTAATAACTGGCTACGGCAAGGTAAATGGCAGACCAGTCGTCGCCATTGCCGAGGACTTTACTGCCATGGCAGGCACCTTTGGCGAGTATCACGGTAAGAAATTTGCCCGCGCTATTGAATTTGCCAAAGACATGGGCTGGCCCTGCATAAGCATGAACGACTCAGGCGGAGCCCGACTTCAGGAAGGTATGGATACACTTGAGGCTTACGGCTGGTTATTTAGAGCCCAAATACTGGCTTCCGGTATAGTGCCTCAAATATCTCTGCTCATGGGACCATGCTTAGGTGGGCAGGCTTACCATCCGGTAATGCAGGACTTCCTCATCCAATGCCGGCATACTGGCTTCATGGGTATCGCTGGCCCAGCCTTCGTAAAAACTCAAGTCGGCGAGGAAATCACCCTCGAGGAACTTTCCGGCTGGAAGGCTCATGCCGTCAAATCAGGACAAACACATATCGTGGTCGAAAATGACAAGGAAGCCTTAGATTCATGCAAACAGCTTTTATCTTTCCTCCCCTCAAATAACAAAGAGAAACCGCCCCGCATCAATACCCGGGATGAAGCGGATAGAACAGTACCGGAATTAGATACCATAATTCCTGACCGTCCAAATCAGGCATTTGACATGCTGCAATTAATTAAGTTAGTTGTAGATGACGGCTACTTTTTTGAGCTGCTCAAAGACCACGCCAAGAACTGCATCATAGGCTTCTGCCGGTTCAACGGTCGCACGGTTGGCATAGTAGCCAACCGCCCGGAGCATATCGGTGGCGTCATCGACACGGATGCTGCTGACAAAATGGCCAGATTTATCAGATTTTGCGACCTATTTGATATACCGTTGATTAGCTTTCAGGATTGCCCGGGCTACCTGATAGGTTCCGAGCAGGATTGGAAGGGCATACTACGACATGGCGCCAAGTTACTTTATGCCTGGGCTGATGCCACCGTGCCCCTGATCTCAATAATGGTCAGGAAATCTTACGCCGGCGCCCACTACGGCATGCTGGACAAATCCATAGGCGCCGACCTCGTCTTCGCCTGGCCCACAGCCCAGGTTACCATTGTCGGTGCTGAGACCGCAGCCAGTGTTATCTTCGCCAAGGAGATAAAAGAGGCAGTAAACCCCAAAGAGGCTAGCGATAAACGAATAAACGAGTATAAAGAACTCTACGAGAACCCCTACAAGGGGGCGGAGCGAGGCTATATCGATGACATCATAATGCCTAGCGATACCAGGAAAATGATAAATAGAGCCCTGGATACTTTGGTAAATAAGACCGTGACCAGGCCGTGGAGAAAATATTCTAATATCAACCTGTAAAACTAAGAGCCGCATGGCAGTCAACTATACAGACATTTCAAAGACTTATGACAACTACCGCTCCTACCCGGAGAGCCTGATAAAAAAGATTATAGTGCTGGGCAGGATTAGCCAGGGGAAGAGAGTCCTGGACCTCGGCTGCGGTACGGGTAATGTAGCTTCACAATTACGGAAGACAATAAACACCGATGTAACAGGTGTAGATGCGTCATTTTCCATGTTGAAGGTAGCCAGGGACAAATCTCTAGAAGTTGTCTGTGCCGATATCGATAACCGCCAGTTGCCTTTCAGCGACGGCTCTTTCGATGCCATAATAGGAGCTTATGTCATCCATCAAGTAAAAAATCTCGATTCCATGCTTTCAGAATGTCATCGCGTGTTGCGGGATGGCAGCCTGATCCTTTTAACTTCCAGCCATAAACAAATCGAGAATCAGCATCCCGTTATCAAAAACTTTTTCCCCAGCTACGTCGATATCGACAAAAGCAGATTTCCAGATATTGACAAGATAGACCATCTTTTGGAATCTCTCGGCTTCAAGTATATTCAGCATGAAAAGGTGATTGTGGCGCACCTTCCCATAGACCATGAATTTCTGGAGAAAGTAAAGAGCAAATATGTCTCGACCTACCACCTGATGTCCCAGAACGAGTTCAAGAATGGTGTCAGACGGTTGGAAGAGTTCATCACGAATCAGAATCAACCGGAATTCAGAGACTGGCATGGAACGATAGTATGCGGGCTGAAGACCGTTTAATAAGGAGATAAAAATGGAATTATTAAATTCATACTCACCAATTTGGATGATATGGGTTATCCCCTTAATCATCCTCTGGACTCTGCCCTGGAAAGGCGTGGCTCTATGGAGGGCTGGCGGCAATAAGCATTTATGGTGGTTTATAGCTCTATTCCTGCTCAATACACTGGCAATCCTGGAGATAATTTATATCTTCGGGTTCAGCCGTAAGAAATCAGCACCCACGGCCTAAGACGTAGACACACCCTTCGCCTGTCTGCTATACTCAAAGCCTTGTGAAGCTGAAATTTTGGTTCCTCGAGATCAGGCCACAATTTTTGCTCCTCTCTGTGGTGCTGGCTTTCCTGGGCACCTGCATGGCCTGGTATGATGGTGCCTTCCATCTTGGTCATGCCATACTGGCTTTCATCGGTCTGCTTCTGTGCCACATCAGCGTCAATGTACTCAACGACTACTACGACTACAAAAGCGGCATCGACCTGAAGACCAGGAGAACGCCATTCAGCGGCGGCAGCGGCTTTCTACCGTCCGCCTCCCTAAAACCTGAGCATGTATTCCGGTTCGGATTGGCCTGCTTCCTGCTGGCGGTGCCCATAGGCATTTACTTCGTGCTGGTCAGCGGCTGGCTCCTGCTGCCACTGCTTGTTATAGGTGCTGTATGCATTCTACTCTATACGCCGCGCCTAACCAAGCTGAACTGGCCTGAGTGGGCACCTGGAGCCGGTCTGGGAGCACTGCCTGTCCTGGGAGCTTATTTCATCCAGACAGGTGAATACACTATCCCCGCCATTGTAGCCTCCATACCATCCGCCATATTAGTGCACAACCTGTTGTTCCTGAATGAGTTTCCTGACGCCGAGGCTGATAAAACAGCGGGCAGAAAAACAATGCCCATAACCCTGGGTAAAACAAAGGCCAGCATAATCTATTCAGTATTAACCGGCATACTTTACCTGTGGATAATAGGCTGGGTGGCAGCAGGGCTAATGCCGGTTTTCTGCTTGATAGCCTTACTGACCCTGCCTCTAGCCGTCAGAGCTATTCAGGGCGCCCTGAAATACCAGGATGAAAGCAAGCTGATTCCGGCGATGGCAAACAACGTCCTGGTCGTCCTGTTGACCCAGCTACTGCTGGGCATCGGCTATCTTCTAGCAGGAACATTTTGAAAATATTCTTGCATTTTAACTTTTCATTTTTGATATTTCTTCGCTTCACTCGCAATAACAAACGAGGTATACTGTGTCAACTGACCTGATTCTTTTACACGCCCCCAGCATATACGACTTCCGCAAGAAGACCATACTCTACGGACCTGTCAGCGATTTAATCCCACCTTCATACGTCTTCGAGATGTACCCCATCGGACTCACCAGCATAGCCGAATATCTGGGACGCGCCGGCTACCAGGTGCGCATCGTAAACCTCGCCGTGCGCATGTTGAGGGACGGCAAATTCGACGCCGAAGCATTCATAAAGCGCCTCAAGGCACCGATTTTCGGTATCGACCTGCACTGGATGGTACACTGCCACGGCTCGATTGAAATAGCAAAGATAGTCAAAAAGTGGCACCCTGAGGCAAAGTTGATATTCGGCGGCTTCTCCTCAACCTATTTCTACAAAGAGCTGCTGGAATATCCGGAGATAGACTATGTGCTCAGGGGTGATTCCACCGAAGAACCCTTCCGCCAGCTAATGGACTGCGTCATAAGGCACAAAGGAGAGCTCGAAAAAATAGCAAACCTCGTCTGGAAAGACAATCACGGCAAGATACAAGAAAACCCCTTCTCCCATATCCCCACCGACATCAATAACGTCATGGTTAACCATTACGGCAATGTGGTCCGGTCCGTGATTAAGCACCGCGACCTCATCAGCTACACGCCGGTCAAGGACTGGCTCCGCTATCCCATTACGGCAGTCATTACCTGCCGCGGCTGCACTGAGAACTGCGTTATCTGCGGTGGCTCTGCCGCAGCCTTCAGAAAATGCTATAACCGGGGCAAGCCAGTTTTCCGCTCTCCCGAAGCTGTAATTAGAGACGTCAGGCAAATCTCGCGCTTCAGCAACGGCCCTATCTTCATACTTGGCGACCTGCGGCAGGCGGGAGAAGACTACGCCAGCCAGGTCCTGAACCTGCTTCAGAAGAACAGAGTAAAAAATCAGTTCATACTCGAATTATTCTATCCGGCTTCAAAGGACTTCCTGCGACAGATGAGTCTGGCCTGCCCTGACTTCTGCCTTGAGATTTCTCCCGAATCCCACGACCCTGAAATCAGGAAAGTCATCGGCAGACCCTATTCCAGCCAGGAGCTTGAGCAAACGCTGGACGATGCACTCGATGTCGGCTGCCGGCGGCTGGACGTGTTCTTCATGATTGGATTGCCCAGGCAAACCCCTCAGTCAGCAATAGAAACAACCGATTATTGCGGGCATTTACTCGAAAGGTCCCGTGGGGATAAGCGGGTTTCCATGTTTACCTCTCCGCTGGCGCCATTCCTCGACCCGGGCAGCCTGGGCTTCGAGAATCCCGAGCGCTACGGCTACCATATCCTGTTTCGAAAGCTGGAAGAGCATCGCCGGGCACTGGCATCGCCGAGCTGGAAATATTCCCTCAATTACGAGACGGACTGGATGACCCGCCAGCAGATTGTGGACACATCCTACGAAGCCATACTGCGACTGAACCAGCTCAGGGTAAAATACGAAATCATATCTGAAAAATTAGCCCAAACAAGTGAGCAGCGTCTCAGAGCAGCCTGGGAAATGTCTCGCCGCCTTGATGACCTGCTGTCAAAGAACGATAATGAGGCAATAGACCGCCTGAAACCAGAGGTGGACAGAATCAACACGTTCCCAGTAGCCGAGAAAATCCAGCTGGAAGTCCCCCCACCCTTCATCAAACTGAAACCATTCCGAGCCCTGTGGTCCTTAGTGACAGGACGGTAAATGTCCATTCTCGAAATAGTGTCTCGTCCACAATACTGAGTTTATATTTCGCTTTGCTGGTAAAGAAGCGACATTGTAAAATGGAGTCATGTCGAGACAGAGTAACTTGTCATGAAAGTAGTTGGCATTTGCGGGTCTCCCAGACGGGGTAACACCGAATGGATGATTAGAAAGCTGCTGGAAACAGTTGCTCAAACAGGTGCAGAGACTGAACTAGTCCTGCTGAGGAGAAAGAACCTCAAAAGCTGTAATGGCTGCTTAACTTGCGAGGTGGGAGGCAAGGCACGACAGGGAATCTGTACTATTCAGGACGACATGCAAGAGATTTACCCCAAGCTGCTGGAAGCCGATTGTCTTGTTCTCGGCACACCGGTTTACTTTGAAATGCTTTCCGGGCTGCTAAAGAACTTCATAGACAGAACCTGCCCAATCTGGCCAAGGCTGGAAGGAAAGCTATTTGTGGGCATAGCTGTTGCAGAAGAAGGTGTTGGCAAGGCGATTGAGAACCTGAGAACGTATTGCTCTGTCTGTGGTATGCGTTGGGGCGGTTATGTCACTGCTCTGGCAAAAAACCCCGGGCAGGTCTCGGAAAATACGGAAGTTGAGAAAAGGCTTCAGCAGCTTGCAAACAGGCTTATCTCTAAGCTTAATGCCTGACGTTGCACATTAATCCATTCGGACAAGCACCCTGTATAAGCGGGTTGGCCATTTTCCGTTTTAATGGTCTTTGGATTTCTCATCTCTCTCCTCTACTAAACCTCAAAATATACTCAGCCAGGCCAGTAGCCTCACCTCGCGAACAAAAAGTGGTACAATATAAGCGACGATTACAAATGGTTAAAAAATCAAAATATGGAAGGAGTTCGTTATGGCTTTGAAGACGGCTAACGAGTATATAGAGAGCCTGCGCCAGCTCAAACTTAACCTCTACCTCTTTGGCGAAAAGGTGGAAAACTGGGTTGATAATCGTATCATCAGACCCTCCACCAACGCCATTGCCATGACCTACAAACTCGCCCATGAGCCAGAGAGTGAAGACCTGGCGGTCACAACCTCAATGCTCACCGGGGAAAAGGTTAACAGATTTAACTCCCTTTTCAAAAGCCCCGAGGACATGGTCAGGAAGGTGAAGCTGCAGAGGGAGTTGGGGCAGAGAACAGCCTGCTGCTTCCAGAGATGCGTGGGCATGGACGCCATTAACGCTGTTTTCAGCACTACCTACGAGATTGACCAGAAATATGGTACTGAATACCATCAGAGGTTTAGAAAATGGCTGAGTCACGTTCAGGAGAATGACCTTTGTGTTGCTGGCGCGATGACCGATGTCAAGGGGCACCGTGGTCTGGCGCCAAGCCAACAGCCTGACCCGGACATGTTTGTCCATGTCGTGGAGCGAAAAGATGACGGGATTGTAATCAGGGGGGCAAAGGCAAATATCACCGGGGTTGCCAATTCACACGAGATGCTCATCATGCCCACTCTCAGAATGCGAGAGGGTGACGAGGACTATTCAGTAACTTGTGCCATAGCTACCGATGCTCCAGGGGTGACGCTTATCTACGGTAGACAATCCTGCGATACGCGCAAGCTTGAGGAAGGGGATATCGACGTGGGTAACTATAATTTCGGCGGGCATGAAGCGCTGACTATTCTGGACAATGTCTTCGTTCCCTGGGAAAGGGTTTTCATGTGCGGTGAGATTGATTTCTCCATCATGCTGGTGGAGAGATTTGCCGGTTACCACCGGCAGAGCTACGGCGGTTGCAAGGCCGGTATTGGCGATGTGCTCATTGGTGCTGCTGCATCCATGGCTGATTACAACGGTGTACGGAAAGCCCCCCACATCAGGGAGAAGCTCGGTGAGATGATTCATCTTACGGAAACAATACACGGATGCGGATTATCCTGTGCTTACGAGGGATGGAAGACCAAAGCAGGCAATTATCAGTGCGACATACTTTTAGCCAATGTCTGCAAGCACAATGTAACCAGGTTCCCTTATGAGCTTACCCGGCTTGCCGAAGATATAGCGGGCGGTATCCTGGTAACCACACCCTCAGAGAAAGATTTCCGACATCCGGTGATAGGTAAATATGTTGATAAATACTTGAGCGGGGTCCCTGAGGTACCTACTGAGGCTCGCTACCGAATGATAACGCTTATCCATGCCATGTGCTTCGGTCTAACAGCTCCCAGCTACCACACTGAGTCCATGCATGGCGCCGGTTCGCCACAAGCTCAAAAGGTTATGATTGAGCGCGAGACAGATATGGGCTTAAAGCAGAACCTGGCTCGTAGTATCGCCGGAATTGACAAGAGAGAAGACCCTCTGGACGCAGCTTCTAAAGGTGGCTGGAAGAAGCCAGCGGGGTGGAATTCGCCCACCTGGCCAAGAAGCGACTAGATACTATGCCCTCAATCCGGGTAAACTAATCAGGGTAGCAAAGCGGCTAAATATATCGCTGGGAGGCTAAGTTTGCTCAGGCCACAAAGGTCAGTTTAGTCCCCGACATATTTACCAGAAATTGACCGGGCATTGCCTTTTCAATGGCGAGTATAGCTTTCCTCCCGGTGCAATGAGTCGGGATGACATAATCCGGTCCTATTCGCTGCAGAGATTTTACGGTGTCGCCAATAATTGGTTCAAACGCTGGACCTGTTAGGTGAAATCCTCCCATAATAGCATGCACTTTATCTATACCTGTAACCTCTCGCGCATATTCAACTGTATTTATTATGCCCGAATGGGCGCAGCCAGATAGCACCACCAGACCTTTACCTCTCAGGTTCACGACCAAGGCAGTGTCATCTTCGGTTGGGTCCCAGGTTTTCTGCCCTTTTTCCTCATAGAAGGCATATGGCAATCCTTTTTCAAAACTCGTCCTCTTAGGTATTTCACCCAGGAATAAAATATCTCCGTCCAGTAACAGCAGGGGTTCCTTCGTTTGGGTAATTGTAAAGCCTGATGCTTCGATTTTTTCTTTTTCCAGTGCTGGAAGCCCTACTTGAATGCCTTGTATAGGTTCGAGGTATCTATTTCGCCTGAATGCGACAGGATGAAGAATTAGTTCCAAGCCTTTCTTGCCGATTCTTGCTGCTACTTGTGCCAATCCTCCAAAATGGTCCATATGACCGTGAGACAGGGCCACCACCTCAGCCTTAGTCAAGTCGACTCCGATGGCATCAGCATTCCGCATGACAACATCTTCAGAAAAACCGAAGTCAAAAAGCATCGTTCTTGGTTTCTCTTCGGTCGTCGTGGTGACGAGGGCAGAAAAGCCATGCTCGGCTAGAATCGAATTTGTTAACTGCATGTTTTTGAGCGGCATTGCTCTAGTAACTATAGCTGAATTGTCTCCAGAGGCTAAATCAACATAATTATCCTCCAGCGTCAATATTTCCAACTTATCCACCTGGTTTAACTTTATAAACTGTGCCATGATGTATCAATCCCCTTTACTTTTCTTTGTTGCTGCGATTATACACCCATCAGAAATAGATTGGAACATACACACAAGCCTGTTTTGTCAAATCACGAGATATCAATTCATGACGTATAATCCGCAAATAAGAAGCCGGGTATTTTTGAGATACCCAGCTTCGGTTATTACTGGCTCTTGGTATATTTAGCTCTTGATTCGGTACATTTTGGTGCCACACTTTGGACAAACACCTTTTATAGCAGGCTGACCATTTTCCGTTTTAACAGTTCTCGGATTCCTCATCTCTCTTTTGGTGCGGCATGTCATACAATATGCTTGCATTTACATACCCCCTTTTTTCAGTTATAAACGATAAACTATCCTTAAAAGTTTATATCCTGAGCAAAGAACCTGTTGAAAGCTTGCTGTGGCTTATCTATAATCAGCCTGTGCCAAAACAGCGACTGGACAATCTGCTGGTTACGAAAGAGCTGGCTGAAAACAAAAGCAAGGCCCAGGCTCTGATTATGGCTGGCGAAATAACTGTTTCAGGCAAGAAAATTACCAAGCCAGGCACCCTGGTGGATGAAAACGCCGAACTCCAATTAGCCGAGAAACTGCCATACGTCAGCCGGGGCGGCATCAAGCTGGCCCACGCCCTGGATGAGTTCAAGCTCGATGTAACTTCTCTTGCAGCTATAGACGTCGGCGCTTCCACCGGTGGCTTCACCGACTGCCTGCTCCAGCGCGGCGCCAGGCGTGTCTACGCCATAGACGTGGGCTACGGTCAGCTCGACTACAAATTGAGGCAAGACTCAAGAGTAGTTGTAATGGAAAGGGTCAACGCCCACCACCCATTCTCTCTGCCGGAAAAGGTGAACATAGCCACCATGGATTTATCCTTCATCTCGGTGACCAAGGTAATCCCCAACTTAATCAGCCATCTGGCAAAACCCGGCTATATTATCGTCCTGCTCAAACCACAATTCGAAGCCGAGAGAAAAGAGGTGGGCAAGGGCGGTATAATCAAAGACCCGCAGATTCACGCCCGAGTCCTCGCCCGCTTTATCGCCTGGGCAACAGAACATGACCTTAGACTACGCGGCCTGGTCGCCTCGCCCATCTTAGGCGCCGAGGGTAATAAGGAATTTTTGATACTCTTGACTCCCAACCAAATTGGAGGAGGTGTCATTCTGAATGAGCAGAGCGACTGAAGAATCTAACCCAAGTTTAATTCCGTAACCAATGGGATTCTTCGCTGCGCTCAGAATGACATGTGGCGAAGGGCTCGCAATGACAGGAGAAAACATGAAAAAGAACTTCACCCTCAAAGTGGACAACCTTCAGCTTCCCGGCGAGGTCTACTTACCGGAAAACATGAAGCTACCCTGCCCGGCACTGTGCCTTTGCCACGGCATCCCCTCTGGGAAACCCAGCTCAAGCGATGATAGAGGTTACCCGGGACTGGCTGAAATATTCTGTGCTGCCGGTTTTATAACTCTGATTTTCAACTTCCGCGGAGCAGGCCCGGCCGAGGGCAACCTGGACATGCTGGGCTGGACACGAGATTTAGAGGCTGCCATCGACTATCTAGCCAGCCTGGAAGAAGTCGATAAATCGCGCCTCTGTCTTCTCGGCTCCAGCGGCGGTGCTGCCGTAAGCATCTATGTCACTGCCAATGACCCCAGGGTATCTTCTCTGGCAACTTTCGCCTGCCCGGCTGACTTCGGCTTCATGGCTGACAAGCAGCGGGCTAAGGCTACCATCGACCATTTCCGCAGCATCGGGGTTATACGAGACGCTGACTTTCCACCTTCAGAGGATGAATGGCTAGATAGCTTCAACAAAGTCACGCCGCTCCAATGTATAGGCAGAATTTCTCCCCGCCCCCTGCTCCTGATTCACGGCGACAAAGACGACCTGGTGCCAGTAGAGCACGCCCACAGACTCTACGAAAAAGCCGGCCAGCCCAAGGAACTGGTCATACTAGCCGGTGCCGGCCACAGGCTACGCCTGGAAGAAAAAGCCATAACCACTGCGCTGGAGTGGCTGAAAGCAAAAGCCAAATTGACCTCTACATAGAAAAAGGCTTATAATTAAGACGCAAGTTTAGCTATGCATGAAAGCTGCGGCGTATTCGGCATATATGCTCCCGGAGTAGATGTTGCCCGAATCACCTTTTTTGGACTTTATGCCCTCCAGCATCGAGGGCAGGAAAGCGCCGGCATTGCCACTGCCGACGGAAAGAACATCTGCATACACACCGCCATGGGCCTGGTCTCCCATGCTTTCACCGAGGACGAACTGGCCCAGCTACCTGGACACATCGCCATCGGACACACCAGATATTCCACCACCGGAACCAGCCGCGCCTGCAACGCCCAACCCATACTGGTTGAATCTAACTCGACAAATATAGCTCTAGCCCACAACGGCAACATAGTCAACTCCAAATTCCTCCGCGACGAGCTTTGCCAGCTAGGATACAATTTCGCTACCACCACCGACTCCGAGATTATCGCCAATCTCATCACATCATCCACAGAAAGAAACCCGGTAGACAGGATAAGGTACGCCATGCGCCGGCTGCAAGGAGCCTATTCCCTGGTAATTTTGACCAAAGACAAGCTGATTGGAGTTCGCGACCCTATGGGAGTACGGCCGCTCTGTCTTGGCACTATAGACGGCGGCTGGGTAATCGCCTCAGAAACCTGCGCCCTGGGTCATGTTGGAGCCCATTTTATCAGGGAAATCGAACCTGGCGAAATAGTGGTCATAAACAAGCATGGCGTTAAGAGCTTTAGTGAAGAGAGCACCAAGAAAGCCCTGTGCATTTTCGAATATATATACTTCGCCCGTCCCGATAGTGTGATACAGGGTAAGCTGCTGTATCCAGTACGCCAAGCCATGGGCAGAATACTGGCTCGGGAATATCCAATCGAGGCTGATCTGGCAATGGGTGTTCCAGATTCCGCCACCGCTGCCGGCATCGGCTATGCAGCAGCCTCAGGCATTCCCTACTGCGAGGGACTAATCAAGAACCGCTACGTGGGACGCACTTTTATCGAGCCTGACCAGAGATTACGAGACCTGGGCGTTAAGTTGAAGTTCAATCCCCTGGCAGAAACAATCGTGGGAAAGCGATTAATAGTCGTCGATGACAGCATCGTCCGCGGCACCACCACTCCCAAGGTAGTAGCCATGCTAAAGCGAGCCGGAGCCAGGGAGGTGCATCTGCGCATCTGCTCACCACCCATACGCCACCCCTGCTTCTTCGGCGTGGATATGGCTACCAGATGGGAGCTCATCGCCGCTCAGAAGACCGTACCTGAAATTAGAGACGCCACGGGGGCTGATTCCCTCGGTTATATAAGCCTCGATGGCTTAATCGAGTCGGTAGGCTTGCCCAAAGAAATCTTCTGCCTGGCTTGCTTCACCGGGGAATACCCCATACCTGTCCAGCTGGAAATGGATAAATTAGCACTAGAAGCCATACCTTCAGGGAGCTTGAGTGAACTCGGTGGATCGTGATGCTTATGCCCAGGCAGGCGTTGATATCAAGGCTGCCGATAAAGCCAAAGAGCTGATTAAACGACTCGCTCGGTCTGCTTCCAGACCCGAAGTCTTGACCGATATCGGCTTATTCGGCGGCATGTTCCAGCTATCAGGCTACACCGAGCCGGTACTGGTATCGAGCGTCGATGGCGTAGGCACCAAGCTTAAAATCGCCTCGCTTATGGGCAAGCATGACACCATCGGCATCGATTTAGTCAATCACTGCGTCAATGATATACTCACCTGCGGAGCCAGCCCGCTTTTCTTTCTCGACTATATAGCTATGGGCAAACTACTGCCGGAAAAAGTGGAAAGCATCGTCAGCGGCTTAGCCCAGGCCTGTAAGAACATTGGCTGCGCCCTAATCGGCGGTGAAACTGCTGAAATGCCGGGGATATACCAGGGCGATGACTACGACCTCGTCGGCTTCATAGTCGGCGTGGTGGAAAAGACAAATATACTGAATGGAAGCTCCATCGCTTCCGGCGATGTCATACTAGGCTTACCCTCCAGCGGGATCCACACCAACGGTTATTCGCTGGTACGCAAGGTTTTCGATATAGACCGAGACCCGTCTGCGTTACAGGTCTCCTACCCCGAGCTGAAACGGACTCTGGGTGATGAGCTTCTCCAGCCGCACCGCTGCTACTATTCAGAGCTAAAGCCGGTGTTGCCAATGGTTAAAGGCTTAGCCCACATTACCGGTGGGGGATTCGAAGGTAATATACCCAGAATACTTCACGAAGACTTGGGGGCACAAATCGATAAGGATGCCTGGCAGATCCCGCCTATCTTTAAACTAATTCAAGAACGGGGCAAAATCAAGGAAGCCGAGATGTACCAGGTCTTTAACATGGGTATAGGCATGGTAATTATTTGCTCCCCGCAACAGGCATCCGAACTCGCCGCTGCCTTGCCTGAAACCAAAAAAGTTGGTAAAGTTATCCAGTCCACGGATATCAAAAAAATAACTATCACTTAAAGGAGGTCCCCCCTTGCGCGCTATTGTCAGTGTTTCCAACAAATCAGGACTGGTCGATTTTGTCCGCAAGCTAAAAGATCTAGATGTCGAAATTTACAGCACCGGCGGCACTAAAAAGGCTATCGAGGTCGAGGGCATAAAAGTCCACAGCATCTCAGAGCTAACCGGCTTCCCTGAGATTCTCGATGGTCGGGTGAAAACCCTTCACCCGGTAGTCCACGGCGGTATCTTAGCCAGACGAGACCTACCCAAGCACATGGACGAGCTGGCTAAGAACAAAATTCAAACTATAGATATGGTGGTGGTAAACCTCTATCCCTTTGTCCAGACAGTGACCAAGGCTAATGTCTCCCTTGAGGAAGCGCTTGAGAACATAGATATCGGCGGGCCGACAATGATTCGTGCTTCTGCCAAGAATTTCCCTTCTGTACTGGTAATCGTTGACCCTGAAGACTATGACGTTATCATCGAACATCTGAAAAAAGGCAAGGTGGACCAGCAGGAGCGAAAAAGGCTGGCTCAAAAAGCTTTCCAGCACGTCGCCATGTATGACACCGCCATCGCCGAGTATCTCCGAGACAAGGAAATCTTCCCGCAGGATATGACCATAGCTATGAAGAAGCTCTATGACCTGCGTTACGGGGAAAATCCTCACCAGAAAGCTGCCGTCTATGCCGAGCAATCGATAAAGCAGAAGCCGGCGGGCTTGACAGCGGTCAAGCTGCTCCACGGTCCCGAGCTCTCCTTCAATAACTTCCTCGACCTCCAAGCTGCCTGGACCACCGCCTGCGACTTCACCGATCCGACCGTAGCCATCGTCAAACACAACAACGCCTGCGGGCTTTGCAGCAATAAAGACCTGATTGAAGCCTATAAGAGAGCGCTTGCCGGTGACCCTGTATCCGCATTCGGAGGCATTGTCGCCTGCAATCGCCCCATAGACACCGCCCTGGCTGCCGAAATCGACAAGACCCACTACGACTGCATCATGGCCCCAGGCTACAGCAACGAAGCCCTTGATATGTTCAAACGCAAGAAGAACCTGCGTCTGCTTTCGCTGCCTGTCTCACCACAAGGAGTCAGGACTGGAAACATTGACCTGCGACCTATAAGCGGCGGCTTCATGGTGCAGGAGCAAGATTACTACACCGAGGAAGAATTTAAGCCGAAGACCGTATCCAAGCGCGAGCCCACCAAGGAGGAAATGCGCGACATGCTCTTCGCCTGGAGAGCGGTGAAACACATCAAGTCTAATGGCATTGTACTGGCTAAAGATAATACGCTGCTCGGCATGGGCACGGGACAACCCAACAGGGTAGTCAGCGTCGAGCTTTCCTTAAAGAGAGCCGGCGACGCCGCCAAAGGCAGCGTGCTCGCCTCCGACGCCATGATTCCATTCCCGGACACCGTCGAGGTAGCCGCAAAGGGCGGAGCCACCGCCGTAATCCAAACCGGCGGCTCGGTAAGAGATAAAGAGGTCATCGAGACAGCCGATAAATACAATATGGCTATGGTTCTAACCGGCATACGCCATTTCAGACACTAGAATTAAGGACACAAATATCCTCTCTCCCCTGGAAGGAGAGAGTTAGAGTGAGGGGGATTATATAGGTTTCATCCTCACCTTGATCTTCTCCCATCAAGGGGGAGGAGAGCTGTATTTTAAAGGAAAGACCAATGCTGATAATCAACAAGGACACCGTCACCGCTACCAGGCAAAAGGTAGCTGACCCTAAAAAAATAAAGCAAGCTGTTCAAGACGTGAAAAAGATGCTGGAGATTAAGGAGACACTCCTGTGGCGGTCTGAGGGGATGGCACCTTGCTGCGGCTCTCTGTGCAATGTATCGGCACATCTCACCCGTGAAGTCAGTATACTGGAAAATACACTGTCGGCACTGGAAAACGGTGATACGGCTCAAGCCGCCGACCTGCTACAAGAATATATCAATGTTTTAGAGGCAAGCTGTGAACCCAGCCAGCCAAACTATTGTTGACCTCGATATCCTGGTCGAGTCTCTTACCCAAAAATCAAAAGGGCTTTCCCAGCGCATATTTTCGGTCTCCACCACAAAGGGCTGCCTCAAGCCACCTGCCACAATGCTCCCCTGGATCGAGCAGCAGTTCGGCTCGGTGGATAGGGTAACCGAGCAAAAAATCATCAAAGTCACCAACCTGGTCACCTTCGAAGGTTCTATATTCAACTCGCTGCGAGCCCTGCGTCCGCGCCAGTTTGAGGACCGGCTCAGAGTCGAAGCCAGGCTTCTCGATAAGGCCAAAGACGACCCGCTAAGCAAACCACTGGAAGATACCCCGGAAGATATTTTCGGCAGAATAAAAGGCAAGCACTGTATCACCGCCAGCAACATCGCCAAATATGACGGTCTGCACGGCATGATAATCTTCAAAGACTTTAATCCACTTAAGTTCTCCAGAGAGGAAGTTATCGACTATCTGAATACCGGCTGGAAATGGGCACAGAAAGCCCATGAGTTTGACCCATCAGCCAGGTATTACTTTTTCCTGTGGAACGCACTGAAGAAAGCCGGCGCCAGCCTGGCTCATGGACATGCCCAGGTGGTACTGGGCAGGGATCGCCATTACGCTAAAATCGAAGCCCTGCGTCAGGCCGCCCTTCAATACAAAGCCAAATATAACTCCGACTATTTCGACGACCTGTACCAGGTTCACCTCGACCTTGGACTGGCTCTGGAAAAGAGCGGAATCAGAATCCTGTCTTACTTAACCCCAATCAAGGAGAAGGAGATGATGCTGCTGTCACCAACCTTGAACGACTCATTCAAGAACATTGTCTATGAGGTCTTAGCCTGTTTCCGTGATTGCATGCATGTGACCTCCTTCAACGTGGGCATAGCCACACCACCCCTTAATTCCCTGCCCAGGGAATGGGAGGGCTTTCCCATCATCGCCCGCATAGTTGACCGCGGCTATCCCTGGGATGGCTCTTCTGATTTCGGCACCATGGAGCTTTACGCCGCCAGCATCATCTCCAGCGACCCGTTCCAGGTAATACGGGAGCTTAAAGAGGCTTTGGCATAAATGTAGGGACGGGGCTTTAGCCCTGTCCGAGACGCTTGTTTATAACTTCGCGGACAGACCTGGGGGTGTGCCCCTGCATGCGGCGGTCAATTAAACGACACATACTCCTGTCTCATGTTATAATACGGAACCACGCATCGCCGTGCAGATATAATAAAAATCATCGCCCAAAACCTTAATTGACCAGCACTAAAAAACTCGATTGAATAGCGACCCTGAATTTCAAGGAGGAAACCGACTATGGTTACTGGAGAGAAGAAGAAGGCAATACGCCGCCTGAAATCGATGTATCCGCTTCGAGCCAAGGTAAACGAGTCATACCTCAAGGGCACTGAAGCCTTGAAATCAGGCAAACCCGTGGTCTGGGGTATGCTGAATTATTACTATGGTGATTCGGTACTAAAGGCAATGGACGTAGAAGTGGTCTACCCCGAGAACTACGGCGCTGCCCTGGCAGCCTTCGGAGTCGCTCAGAAATACCTGGACATAGCTGATGCCGATGGCTACCCTACGCACCTGTGTGGCTATAGCCGGGCTAATATCGGCTATGCATCCAGGATGATGAAGGAGTTGGGAGGTGAAATACCACCGGATGCTCCACTGGGCGGCATGCCCAAACCGGTATTCCTCATGGCATCAACTGCTGTATGTGATGCCAGGTACAAGTGGTTTCAGGCGCTGGGGCAGTACATGGATGCACCGGTATGGACATTTGAAGCCCCGGTACCCGGTCTGAAAGAATTCTTCATGGAAGGTTCCTATGAGCGAATGGTTGAGATGGGAGTCACGCATCTCAGGGATTTCATTACCTTCGTGGAACGCATCGTGGGCAAGAAAATGGACTGGGCCAAATTCAGCGAAACAGTCGACTTGATTGTGGAGATAAACCGCGTGTTGCACGAGACCAGCGAATTACGCAAAGCGAAGCCATGCCCTATGCACAGCAGAGATTTCTGGAGCGCTATGACCCCGGCACTAATGCTGATGGGTGATATCAAGGACTCTCTGAAATGTTACTACGACCTGTATAACGAAGTGAAAGAGCTGGCGGATAACCACATGGGAGCTATTGAGAATGAGAAGTATCGCATGGTATTCGCCGAGCTCCCGCCCTGGCATAGCCTGTCATTTTTCGATAGATTGGCGGAGAGGGGTTGGAACTTCGTTATTGAAAGCGTCGGCTATCATCCGCCTATTCCCCTGGACCTGAGCGGTGTCAAAGACCCCGTGGAGAAAATCACCAGGTTCAACCTCCAGAAATTCCTCGGCTTATATACGGACGCCAAGGAGCATAATGTTACCGAGGGCGCCCTTGCCTATCCTTATTTAAAGTTTGTTCGCGAATGGAGATGCGATGGGGCACTTCTCCACCCACTCATCAGTTGCCGCAGCGCCTCCACACATCTACCCTACGTGGCTAACATGCTGATGGAGCTGGTGAAAGTGCCTTCGCTAACAATCGAAGGGGATATCGTAGACCTCAGGCTATTTGACATGGAGGACGCCTTAGCCAAGGCAGAGCCATTCGAGGAAACCATGGAGCACTACCGGCAGGTCAGGAAACAGGAAGGCCTGGACTGGTAATGACACAAATAATCCGTATTTAGAGAGGTTTCAGCGATGTTAGACAAAAGCACAGGACTTAGCAAAGCCCAGGAGATTTACTTGAACCGGCCACAGCGAGCCAGGGAGCTCAAGGCTGCTGGTAAAACGATAATAGGCTATCCCTGTGCCTATGTCCCCCTGGAGATGCTCACCGCTCTTGACCTGGTGCCATATCGAATATACGGCAGCATCAAAGAGCCTATCACCGATGCAGACAGGGCCTTGCCTACCTCATTCTGTCCCTTTATCCGCAGCTGTATCGACCGCTCCTTAAAAGGCAAGGACGACTTTGTGGACGGGCTGGTCACGGTGCATTCATGTGACCCGCAACATAGAACTGCCCACGTCTGGGAATCCTACGTTAAATATTCATATACCCACTTCATAGATATGCCTGGCACTGTTCGCGCCGACTCACTGGAATACTTCAAGGGTCAGCTGGACGACTTCAAGAAAACACTGGAGGCTTTCACCAGCAAAAAGCTGTCGCCTGATAAATTAAAGGCAGCTATCAGATATCATAACCAGCAGCGAGCCCTGGTAAAAGAACTATACCAGCTAACCAAACCGAGTCCGCCGCTGGTCTCGGGAGCTGAAATTCTACAGGTAATAAAGGCATTGATGAGCCTGCCCGTCACCGAGGGGAACGAGCTATTGACCCAGGTCATAAACGAGGTGAAAAGTCGCCAGGATGGGCCGGCTAAAAAACCAGCGCGCCTCTTAGTCTGGAGCAGCACTTCAGATGATGTTGACATTATGCAAATATTTGAATCCGAGGCAAATGTAGTCATGGATGATAGCTGCGGCGGCTTCAGACCTTTCAGGGCTGAGTTAAAGCTAACTGATGACCCCATAGACGAACTGGCTGATTACTATCTAAACGAGATAACCTGTGCCCGCACCTTCAGGCAGGCTACACTGGGCGAGACCACAAAGGACTACGCCAGGGACTTGCAGAGCCGCTTCGGCTACTTTAAAGGCATCGCTAAAGACTGGAAAATCAACGGAGCCATACTGTTTCTGGTCAGGTATTGCGACCCCTTTGCCTTTGAAATGCCTGCGCTCAAGGATTACCTGGAGGGAATCAGCGTTCCCAGCATATATATAGAATATGATTACACCATAGGAGCTTTAGCCCCCATAAGAACCAGGGTTGAAGCTTTCCTTGAGACCATTAGCTAAAGAAATCAGAGGTCCGATTGTACTTCGCCGGTATCGATATAGGTTCCACCATGACCAAAGCCGTGCTCATGGACACTAACGGCACGATTTTGTCTGTCATCAAAGGCCCAACAGGCCCAGAACACCGCCAGCTCGCCAACGAGGTTATGAGAATGGCGCTGGAACAAGCCAGCGTGCCGCTTGAACAGGTCGCCTACATCGTGGCTACGGGCTACGGACGGCTGAACGTTCCCTTCGCCGACCGCCAGATAACAGAGCTTTCCTGCCATGCCAGGGGCGTATCCAGTTTATTCCCCAATGTCAGAACTGCCATTGATATAGGCGGTCAGGACGCCAAGTGCATGAAAATTCATAACGGCAAGCTGGTAGATTTCGTTATGAACGACAAATGCGCCGCCGGAACGGGCAGGTTTCTTGAAGTCATCGCCGCCACGCTGGGCATAAAGCTTGAAGACCTGGGAACTCTATCTCTCAAATCCACCAAAAAGGTAGCCATTAGCAACTTTTGTACCATCTTTGCCCAGCAAGAGATAGTGGCCCGGCTGTCTGAGGGAGAGAAAGCAGAGGACATTATAGCCGGCATGCATGATGCCCTGGCCAGCCGTGTGGCAGCGCTGGCGCACAGGCTCAGGGTAGAGCCGGACGTGGTGATTACCGGCGGCGTAGCCAGGAACAGCGGCATGGTCAAAGCGATGAAGGAAAGCCTGAACTGCGAAATCCTCGTTCCCCAGGACCCCCTGATTACCGGTGCCATGGGTGCCGCCATACTGGCAAAAGAAACCTATATGAAAGCAACAGCAGAAGGCAAGCCAGTACCAACAAAGCCACGTCGTCTGGAAAAAGCTACTTTCTTCGAGGAGAAAAACTGAATGGCATGGTTCATTGGCATAGACATCGGCTCCTTATACGGCAAAGGAGTCATAACCAAGGATGGCAAGCTCTTCGCTCACCACATAGTCCTCTCCGGAATCAATTACCGCGTCACCGCTGAGAATATAAGGCAGGAGCTGACAATGAAAGCGAACATCAAACCGGATGACGTTACCAATACGGTAGCCACCGGCTCCGGTGCCGCCAACGTCTACTTTGCCAGCCAGAAAACCAGCGACATAGTCTGCACCGCCAGGGGCATAAACAGCATCTTCCCACAGGTCAGGACGGTAATCGACGTAGCAGCACAATCAACCAAGGTGATGCGCATAGATGCCCAGGGGCTGGTGACCAACTTCACCGTAAGTGAAAAATGCGCCGCCGGCAGCGGTCGCTTTGTGGAAGTTATCGCCAACGTCCTGAGAATAGACTTAAAAGATTTCGGCATGCTCTCGCTCAAGTCCAGGAACCCAGTCTCTTTCAGCACCGGCTGCGCTGTATTCGGCGAATCAGAGGCAATCACCAGGGTTGCTGAAGGCATATCTAAAGAAGACATAGCCGCCGGGGTCAACCATGCTTTGGCCAGCAAGATTTCCTCACTGGTCAAGAAGATTAAGCTGGAAGAGCCGTGCGTTATCTGCGGCGGTGGTGCCCTCAACACCGGCCTGATCAAAACCCTGGAACAAGAGATGAATATAAAACTCCTCGTGCCCCCCCATCCGCAAATCATCACCGCACTCGGCGCTGCCGTAACCGCCAGAGCCTCAAACCAAAGCTTGTAGACTCGACCCTTTAGGGTCATGTCCTATTTAAGTTAAAAATGCGCGTTGTCCTTATATAGACCATCTTGAGACCCTTCGCTATCGCTCAGGGTGACAATGACGAAACTGTCATTCTGAGCGGAGCGCAAGCGGAGTCGAAGAATCTCTGCCAGGAGTATGTAATGTAAACATATTTTGCCAATTACCACTAGTCTCGCTGCTACGGGTGATGGTGAAAACAGCATGTAGATGCGACCTTTTAAGGTCGCATCGGGCAGGGATTGAGCGGGACTCTGGACTTCACAAATCCATCGGCGCAGTTTCCCTCTCAACCTCTGGATACAAAGCGTCAATATCCTGCTGGACTTCCATCGTCCTCTTCAAGGCAGTGACGACCCTGCAATAATGCCTGATGTCATCGGGAGATAAAGTTCTGCCCTTTCTGTCTTTAAGCCATTTCTCAGCGACTTTATAACCGCCGATTTGATATTCCCAGATCTCCCCTTCCACGCCTTCAAAATACTGTGACTTGTTGATGTAGATTCGCTTCTCTTCCCGCTTACAATTTGGTTTCTCCACCTTGCAATCGCCGCTACCCTGCAATCTGGCTATGGGATTATCCAACTCTACCGATTTCATAAGATGTAAATCAGCCAGCCTCTTGCCGTGTTCGCCGATTTTAAGGAACAGGTCATAATCCTTGGTGAAGGGCACACGGGGAAAATCTGCCTTCAGAAACTCGGCATACTTGCTGCGGTAAGTGTTGGCATAAAGAACGCCGTAAATATAATAGAATATTGCATCCGGTGTCGGCTCCTTAGCATAAACCTCGGCTAGAGCCTTGACCAGCTTGGGATTAAGATTCGGCTGCCTCTCGCCTGACTCCAGATGGCTGAACATGTCCTTTTTGTCAGTATCAGGATGGAGGTAGAGAGGAAACAAGTAAGTTCGCTCTTTGGTTTCTAAAGACACAGTGCAGTCATTGATGATATTGCATGTACACAGAACATGACGAAAACCACCATTAACCTCTCTATTTGTGCAAAGACCCAAATTATCTTGCATCATATGGCGCATGATTTCAGGGCGAGGCCAGTCAACCATTTTGGTGGTATAGTAGATATCTCTGATATCAAAGGGGCGGTAAAGTATTCTAGCGAAATGTTTATCCCACTTTTCGTCTTTCGCCAATTCTTTTCGTGCCTTAGCCAACTTCCATCCTCTTGTATCACTCAATTTGAAACCCTGCTTTATTACTTCATCTGACAGCGATAGATCCCTAAACATGGCAATGCGCCTTTTTAGAGTATCCACATCAAAATCAATAACAAATTTATCCCTTGCTGTAACAATGCCTGTTACATTGATGGGGAATACATCAGTAATTCTACAGAACTTGCTGTATAGCTCTCGATGAGCTTCTACCTTGGGAACAAAGAAGTAATAAGGGCTGTTCGGTTGCAGTTGCTTCCATTCAGTTGTTTTAATATCATTGTCTAAAAGCCAGCTTTCCTTGAGTTCGCGCAAACCCCAGCGCTCATGGTGGAATACCTTTTTCTCCAAGCCTTTCTTCTTGATAAATAGAGCGATGGCAACCCCCTGACGGATATCGAAAACATTCTTATCTTTAGAGCCATCGGGGCACTTCTTCCGGATATAGCCGTGAAGATCAAGCACATAGATTTCATCGAAGCTCTGCATTAAGGACTGCCTCATGCCGCGGAATGTCGGGTTGTCCAGATAGCCGTGGTTGGTAATAAAGCCTAAGACGCCTTCGCCGGCAGCATCGAGCTTCCACTGGGCGAAGCGGATGAACTTGACATAGTCATCCTGAAGCCAATGCTTCCTTTCACCAAACCATTGGCCATCTACTATCTTATAGTCCTCTATCAACTCACCTATCCAGGTTTTTTGTTTTGTCTCCATCTTCTTTTTTGCCCTTTTCATTTGGGGAACTAATTTATAGCAGCCGCTATCTTCATCGGGCTGGATTCGATAACCAGTTATATACATGTTATCTTTATTGAAAGTCATCAGCTTCTCGCTCGCATTTGCCGATATTCCCGAATACGGTGGATTGCCCAGGACGACAAGGATGGGCGTCTCTTTTTTGACCCTGCCGGCAAGGTGCGATTCCTCAGCCAATGATGACATACCGGGAAGCGCTGTCTGCTCCAGCTCCTCCATCTCCAGAGTATTGGTGAGATACAACTTGAAGCGCTCGTCTTTTTGCAGCTTGTAGCCCAGCTCTTCCAGCAGAAACGACATCTTCAAGTGACCCACAGCGTAGGGAGCCATCATCAGCTCAAAGGCATAGAAATCTTTCAGGATATGGTCTTCGATGAATTCGTGTTTGCCGCCTTCACCATATTTATTGATAAACTCCTGAACTGCCAGCTTGCTGGCTTCAGCCAGGAAGGTCAACGTGCCCGCCGCCGGGTCAAGCACGGTGACCGAGCCAGAAGCCAGCCCGTCTGACCTGCCAAATCTCTCCTTGAGCAGAATATTCAATGAGCGGACAATATAGGAGACCACCGCTTCTGGCGTGTAGTAAACACCTCGCCTTTCTCTCTCTTTTGGGTCATATTCCGCCAGAAAGGTCTCGTAGAAATGGACAATCGGGTCGCTGCCCTTACCCTCATGATAGAACTGGTGCAGTATGTTATTGACATCAGCCACTGCCAGGACTGCAGATATATCATCCACCATCCATTCCATTTGCTGAGGCAGGTCTCCCAACGATATGAATTTGAAAACATCCCGCAGAATACCTATGGTTTCTGGAATATAATCATAAGCTAATTTACGGTTAAAGCCGTTTTCGCATCTGGTACGGGCGGCGAAAAGCCCGTAGGTAACCGTCTGAGCATATAAATCGGCGAAGGCTTCCTTGGTTAAGCCGCCGATAAGGTATTTTTGAAAAGCCTCATAGAAGCCGAGGATAAAGCCTGTCCCTTTCTCCTCCTCCTCACGCAGCTCCTCTATAACCACCTGCTCCTTCAAGAACCTTGTTCTCTTCGCCAGCTCTACGGCTAAAGATTTCGCTGAATACGTTCTGGGCAACGAGAAGGCAAAAAACTGCTCCAGGAGCTTTAATAACTTATCCTGGTTTTCAATCGGCGGGATAGTTCTCAGTTGATGCAGAACAAAAGGCCTCCCGATGAAGACTTTATCAACCAACTGCCCGTCGCGGTAGCGCCTGAACTCAAAGAGGTTGGTTAAAATAAGATTTGGAAATATACTTCGATAGCGCTTTAGCTGGTCGGTGGTCTCAATATGGTCGAGGTTTTCTACTGTTGGCGGTTTCGCCTCGATATAGCCGACTATGCTCTGCTTGTCATCCCAGACTCTGAAATCTGGATTGCCGGCTTCGGTCCTTTTGGGTAATGTGGTGATTTGAATATGCTTTTTTCCGACTGAAGCGGCGAATCCTTTGAGGAGCTCAACCAGGCTCTGATAATAGCTTGGCTCGGTGGCATCGCCTTTCCTCCCGGTCTCATATACGCTCTTAATATATGACTCCAGCACCTTTGAACCCCAATCCTGGCTATTCTATCTGCTATTATATACCAAACTTCAACCAAAATGTGCATTCCACACTTCATGCAACACGTAATGCAGGGCTGAAAGCCGCCACCGGATAATGTCCCCCGTGTCATTGCGAGTCCTTCCACTGAGGACGTGGCAATCCCGATGGTGGGTATAACATGAGATTCTTCGCGGAGTTTATCCTGAGCTGGGGGACATTCTTCGACAAGCTCAGAATGAGCGGGGGAAGAGCTTGATGAAAACAGCGAAGGGCTCAGATTCTTCGACAGGCTCAGAATGAACGGGGGAAGAGTCAGAATGAGCGGGAGCGAAGGGCTCCTTCAGAATGACAGGCGTAGGGCAATATCGCCGCGTCGTCCCAATGCAATCGGGACTCCTCGCGATGACAGAAATCTATAAGCCGACAAATACAAATTGTGCTAGAATAGTTATACTTTAAGGAGAGGAGGGTGATGGATGAGATTAATCCTGCTGGTTCTGACTGCCATTCTGGTGCTGGGCCTGGTTACAACAGGCTCCGCTGTTTCGCCATGCCCTGCTGCCGCCTCCAGTTCCCCGGCGATTGAAGCTATCCCCACCATCAAAAATGCCACCTTATGCAATGGAAAAACCACTCCGAGTAAAGCCGCTTTCCAGGCATCATACCTTTCCCTGACACTCAGCACCGATAAGTCCATATATCTGACCGGTGAGACTGTAAATATTACCGTCAGCACAAATGCCACCAATACTCATATTCGTGTGCTGGCTCAGCTTCCGGGCGGTCATCAGGAAACAATCGGGAGCTTCACTACAAACGCAACACATACGCTATCATGGACGGCACCGTCAACACCAGGGGTGGTAACACTCACCTGTGAAGCCGACGCCTTTATGGAAGTATGGGACACCTGCTCCAGATATGTATGTGTCGACGACGATTGCTTGTGGGAGTATTATCCCTGTCTCCGTTCTATACCAGTCACCGACAACGCGGCTTCTAACGTCCGCATTTTCAGCCGGACGACATCCATATCCGGCAATATCATCGATACCAATCAGCGACCGGTTCCCGGGGCTGCTATCTACCTTGCCAGCACCAGGCAGAGCACAACGTCAAACGGCGACGGATATTATGAATTTAGCTCCTATCAGCTTGATAACAACTACGCTTTGCTTAACCAGATACCTACGGTTACAGAAACTGTCTCCGTTGAGGCAATCGCCTGTGAACCAGAGCCGGGCAAAACCATACAGGTTCAGGCTGAAAGCACTTCTTCCAACATCAACTTCACCCCGAAACGTGCTTTCTATCCGCCGGACATCGATTTATCTGAATTCAACTTCGACGCTTTTCCCGGCTGGCAAGAAGCTAATGACTATTCCACATGGCAGAACATACTGGGGATTACCATTGATGGAACGGTGGAACCGGGAAAGCTATCATACGGTACCAAGGATATATCGCCACAGTTATTCAACATCGGTGATAAAAAACTGTATCTCGTCACCAATCCTGAATTCGGCCACTACTTTCTGGAACTCCAGGGCGCTCAAAACACAGGCTATACAGTTGCCGCTGCCACAACCCTGAACAACCTTTACTTCGAACCAGTGACCGTAAGCGGAAGTATAGAAGGCAAAAATGACCAGAGGCTTAAACTCACGGTCAACCCTGGCGGAATCGAGTTAAAAGTAATTAAGTCAGCTTCTCCTCTTCTCTTTATTATTCCTGCAGTTGTCGTGCTTCTCGGCGGATTAATGGCTGCCTATTTCCTCACCCGCGGAAAATTCCACGGCACCGTAAAAACATTCATCAGCCGCAAATCGCCAAAGACGAAGCTGGCAACCGGGATAAAGGCAAAAGTGAAATCCACAGCGACAAAGATAGAAGATGATTCCGCAGTGACAAAGATAAAAGTGAAATCCACAGCGACAAAGATAGAAGATAATTCCGCAGCGACAAAGATAAAAGTGAAATCTACAGCGAAAAAGACCAAAAAGAAGCAGGGGAAAGGCTGGGCTTAAGGAAAGGAGGGAAGAGGAAGTAAAAAATGAAGACAGAAAGATTTGCAGAAGGTGAGGGCCATGAAAATAAATAGACTAACATTATACATCTTGCTACCAATAGCTGTTCTGGTTTTGCTTGGAGCTTTATTCGCCGGCTCCGCCTGCGCACCGCCGGGAACAATACCTCGCTCATGTGTTCAATGGTATGAAAAAGGGAAACTGGAAGGTTACAACGCTGGATACGAGGAGGGCTACAGCAGGGGCAAAGATGCCGGCTACAACGAGGGCTATACTAAAGGTCTGCAAGAGGGCAAGACGCTATGTCCGCAATGTCCGACCTGCCCTAGCTGCCCTACCTGCCCCAAATACCCTGAATATCAGTATTACTATCCGTACCAATACTATCCATACTGGTACTGGGACCACTATACCTGTCCGACTTGCCCGTCACCATAGTGCCGGCATTATAGAGGCTAATGCTACATATATTATGGCTGCATAAGAAATTGTGCAGCGGATGGTCCGAGTGCTCATTGCGCCTCCAGTAAGTGCTCAATCTGGCATCCCTGCGGTTTGCCGTAGAATCAGAGATTGGCGGGGTGAGATTAGATGTCTGCCCCACCTTTTTATTATGAATACATCTATATTCCCATATATCTTGGCTTTTTGCCTGAAAAGTAATAGAATCAGCATGTCCTTTGATTCATGGCTCAAAATAGCCAGTCTGTAAAACCAGACCACAAGGAGGAGAAAAATGTTAGAGGTATTTTTGACTGAAGAGCAAAAGAAGTTCAAACTCGAGGTGCAGGACTTCGTCAAGAGCGTCCCGCGACAGCTCATACTCGATATGGATGCCGATAAGGTCAAGTTCCCCTACGAGTTCGTCAGAGAAGCTGGCAAGAGAAATCTTCTGGGCATAAGATTTCCAAAAAAATATGGCGGCAGGGACCTCAAATGGGTGGATGAAATCCTCTACATAGGAGAAATTAATAAGCTGGGCATACCGTTCGCCTGCCTCTGTTCAGTCACCTCCATCGTTGGCGAGGGCATAAATGTGTTCGGCACCGAGGCACAGAAGCAGAAATATCTAAAACCGCTTATAGCCGGCACACAGTGGGCTGGAGAGGCGCTCACCGAGCCCAGGGGCGGTTCCGACTTCTTCGGCGCCACGACCGTGGCTAGAAAGAAAGGTGACACGTATTATCTCACCGGGCAGAAGCGATTTGTCGTCGGCTCCGAAGGCGCCGATTTCTTCCTGGTGTTCGCCGTAACCAACCCCGGAGCTGGCCGAGATTCAATCAGCACCTTTATTGTCGAGAGAGACATGGGCGTGGAGGTAAGGCATGTTTACGGCTTGATGGGCAGCCGGGGGGCGGGCACAGGAAGGCTGGTCTTCCGCGATGTGCCGGTGCCGGAGGAGAACCTGGTCGGGAAGGAGAACGAGGGAGCTAAGGTATTCTACAAGCTGATGGTGCCGGAAAGGATTCTTTCCGGCGGTGCCGGCGGTCCCAGAGCTATACTGGAAATAGCCGCCAGGTACGCCAACAAGAGAAAGGCTTTCGGCCAGACCATAAGGAATTTCGAGGGAGTCAGCTTCAAGATAGCCGACTGTGTAACCAAGCTCGATGCCGTCAGCGCCCTATCCTATGCCGTAGCCAAAACGATAGATGAAGGCATAGGCACGCCGGGTTATCAAAGGAGGCTGGTGTCCGAGGTCAAGAAATTGGCTACGCAAACAAATTGGGAAGTGGTAAACGACGCCATGCAGATTCTCGGCGGAATCGGATACACCAACGTCTACCCCGTAGAGCGAGCGCTCAGAGAAGCCAGGCTGGCAATGATATGGACCGGCAGTAGCGAAATCATGAATTTAATCATCCAGCACGAATATTACAAGGAAATACTGGCTAAAGGGGTCGAGGGCAGGGATATCGAAGCCGACGTCGCCCTTACCGAAGAACAGCTTTCTGAAGAGAGGATTTACGAGCCGGAACCCATACCCACCGCACCTTAAGTTCAACCAACAAATGTTGCAAGGTTAAAATTATCCAAACTTGACAGGACAATCATACTGTAGTACTATATGCAAAGATGCGCATATAAGGACAGGGTTTTACAGATGCGAGCGCTAGTCAAAGCTTTTAAGGCACTTTCCGACGAGACCAGGCTGAGGATTCTCAACCTGCTGCTGGAGCGTGAATGCTGCGTCTGCGAGGTTATGCAGGCACTGGATATCTCCCAACCCCGCGCCTCACGGAACCTGGGTGCCCTCTACGATGCCGGCCTCCTTAAGCTCAGACGAGAAGGACTCTGGGCACTGTATTCGATAGACAGAGAAGGTTTAAAAGAGCACTACGCGGATCTGGTTGAAGCCGTCAGAAAAGCACTGGACGGGAATGAAACAGCCTTGCAAGATAGGCAGAGATTGAGGAACGCCAAAAGAATAGGCCCCGGCTGCGTGCTGGCAACAACCAAATAACATATTTATTTTTTGCCCTAATATATGCGGATATGCACATCTGCGAATCTAAGACGAGAGAGGATATCCAAACATGGAACTGGTTATTGAGCTTCTTAAAGGCGGCGTGGCTGCCCTACAGGACTACATCCTAGCTCACACTTTGACCTGCCTGGTGCCTGCTTTCTTCATTGCCGGAGCCGTCTATGCACTTTTCCCCAAGGAGAAAATACTTCGCTACCTTGGACCAGATTCACCAAAATATGTCTCCTATCCCATGTCGGTTGTAGCCGGACTGTGCCTGGCTGTCTGCTCATGCACCGTCCTGCCACTGTTTGCCGGCATACGGAAAAGCGGAGCCGGTATCGGCCCGGCAATTGCCTTCCTTTATACCGCCCCGGCTACCAATATACTGGCTGTCATCTACACGGCAAGCCTGATTGGCCTCGATTTTGCCCTTGCCCGCATCATCCTGTCAATCAGCTTTGCCCTTATCATCGGCATGAGCATGGCTGCCCTGTTCTCCGATAAAAAGCTTCAAGAGGCGACTGATGACCCACCGGCTCAAGCCTTCGCCGTGAACGAGGCGACCAAGGTTTCAAACTGGCTCTGGGTATTCTTCGCCCTTCTGGTCGCCATATTGCTCTGGGGAGCCTCGTCCCTTATAACATGGACGGTGAAACTCATCGGGCTTGCCGTGCTCCTGGTGGCGCTGGTGCTTGTAGTCAGGCACACACTGAGCCGGGATGAAGTGATAAGCTGGATGAAGGAGACATGGTTCTTTGTGCGTTCCATCCTGCCTCTGCTGCTAATCGGTGTTTTTGTGGCTGGCATGCTCAGAGTATTAATACCGGCAGATTTCGTCGGTCAATATTTCGGCAGTTCGACGGTGGGAGCAACACTGGCGGCAGTCCTGTTCGGAGTTTTCATGTACTTCCCCACTCTGGTGGAGGTGCCCATGGCACGTATGTTCCTTGATTTGGGCATGGGAAAGGGAGTCCTATTAGCCTACCTGCTGGCCGACCCGGTAATATCGCTGCCCAGCATCCTGGTCGTCAGACGGTTTATCGGAAACAAGAGGCTCTTCTGGTACATAGGTCTAATAGTAGTCTGCTGCACCGCCGCCGGACTGATATACGGCTGGGTTACTAGCCTATGACATCTAAGATATTTTGATAAACGAGAGGAGGACAAAATGAACATAAAGATTCTGGGACCCGGATGCGCCAGGTGCCAGCAGCTGGAAAAGACAGTTAAAGAGGTGGTGAAAGAGCTCGGCATTGAAGCTACTGTGGAAGAGGTCAAAGACATCAAAAAGTTCTTAGATTACAATGTCATGATGACCCCAGGACTGGTAATCAATGAGCAGGTGATAAGCTCCGGCAAGCTGCCTACAAAAACAGAAGTTACACAGCTGGTCATCAATGCCTTGGATAAAGAGGAGCGTAAAAAGGGCTCTTGAGAAAGGATAAATCGTCCGAAGCTCTCTCACGTAGTTTTATGTGACATACGTTAAACTAAAAGCAAAATTACAATAACTGGGAGGTAATGAAAACAACATGAGCATACCGTTTAGGTCCAAGATTTATTTACCCTTGCTTGTCATCTTGATAATCGGGCTACTGGGCGCTTGTGCAAATCCAGCTCCGCCAGCAACCCCACCACCCCCAACTCCATCATCAGAGAACCCTTCGGAATCGCCAAATATCTATTCAGTCCCGAATGAGTCATCAAACGTACCTGATAGGGTAGATGTCGTGTACTTCCACCGAGCCAATGCGTGCCATTGCATGCAGGTAATTGAAGAAAATATACATAACACAGTACTTTTGAACTTCCAGAAAGAGCTGGACAGCGGAAAACTAACATTCACCTCGCTCGCTTCAGATGACAAGGTCAATGCTGCAATGGTAACGAAATATAATACCGGCCTGTTCGGCCTTTTTATCACTATAGTAAAAGATAAAACCGAGAAAATCGTGCCTGTGGAGGAAATATGGTCGATGACGGGAGACGAGGCTAAGTATACAGAATATGTGAAGAACATTATAGCGAAGAGCCTCAATGGAGAACTGTAGTGGATTTGCTCGGCTTCGCCACCGGCATAAACATACCGCTTATCTCGGCATTTCTATTGGGGCTGTTAGCCACCATCGGCCCTTGCACCATGGCTACCAACATTGCCGCTGTTGCCTATATCAGCCGCAGGCTAACTGACCGCAAATATGCCATTATGACCGGAACGCTGTATACACTGGGACGAATGTTTACCTATTCGGTGCTTGGTATCCTTATCATCGTCATCGGACTTAACACACCCGGAGTCTCAACATTCCTGCAGATTGTCGGTGAGAAAGCCATGGGGCCATTCCTGATAGCAATAGGACTGATACTACTATTTATTGACAGGGTTAGCTTCGGGCGGGGAAGCGGTAAATTATCAGCCATGGGAGGAAAGGTCGCCGATTGGGGAATGATAGGCGGCTTTCCTCTTGGTGCCCTTTTTGCACTGGCTTTTTGCCCGGTCAGCGCCACCCTGTTTTTTATGGTTCTGATACCTTTAGCTCTAAAATCCACCGGTGGCGTTATCCTGCCGGCAATGTTCGCCGTCGGCACCGGACTGCCGGTCTTGGTATTTGGCACGCTTCTTTCTCTCGGCATAGCTGGAGTTGCCACCTGGATGAATGCGGTTACTAGAGTCGAAAAGATTGTCCGTATAGCAATGTCTATCGTCTTTATTGCGATAGGTGTATACTATATAATATTGTTGATTAATTCCTAGACTACTTTGTGCAACCACCTGAAAACATGAAAATCCCTGTTAAGTCTATTAAGTCTAATAAGATATTTCTTCCGTTGCTTGTTCTCTCGGTGGTTGTATCGCTGTGCACTGGTAACAGCACGACTACAGCGCCAAATTCGCTAAAGCCTGGAGGGAAATGAATAGTACCACTGGTGAACAGGACAAGAGCGTCATCCATGGAGACTTAAAATGGTGAAATGGACTGCTAAAAAAAGAAAGACTGCACCAGGCAAAATTCTCAAATCTAAGGAGAAAAACAGAAATATAATAAGTTTGGTGGCCAGCGTCCTTATTGGCCTCACCTTACTGGTATCTGGCACGGGGAAAATAGTTGGCGCAGAAGGTGTGCCAGCACAGATCGTCGACTTCATCAGCAACATAATTCCTGACATATTTATCACCCCGGCAACCCTCTCCTTTCTATACAATATTCTTATTCCTCATGTCTTTCCCTGGGCAGAATTTATTTTAGGAGCTTGTCTACTTATCGGCTTCTTACCTCGTCTTATGGCCGTTCTGACCATCCCGCTGCTCCTATCATTCCTGGGGACAAATCTCTGGGCCATTATCCACGGAGGCTATGCCACCTGTGCCAGCTGCTTCGGCATATGGGAAAATTATCTCGGCTCTCTCACCCCCGTTCAATCCCTGGCCTACGACCTCGTCCTTATCGCCTTCGCCATCGTGGTAATAACCTTCCACCCCGGAGGGTTCCTCAGCAGCAGGAAATGGCTGGAAAACCTGGGAAAAGGAAAAAAGAAGCTTGATGCGGCAACGATAAAACTAACAATATCTGAACTCGGCAGCCGCTTACGAGACTTCGGCTCAAAAGCTTTAATATATCTAAAGGCAATCGGCGGGAAAGCCAGACAGCATCCTTATATTGCCCTGGTTGCTGGTATATGCGTTCTCGGACTGGTTGCATACGGCATCGTCGCAGCCTCTAGTCGTCCTGCCGCACACGTTGTCTCTGATATACATGTGACAGTATCTGAAACCAGTGCGGTCATATCCTGGGCAACAGACAAGCCTGCAATAAACAGCATTGAAATATATAAAGAAGACCACAGTTTTATCACTACAGTGACCGATGAAAACCCAGTAACTGCCCATCTAATACCCGTCGAGGGACTTCTACCCGATAGCACATATTTCTTTGAGATATTATCCGCAGATAAACAGGCTCTATCTAAAGTAAGCTCATTCAAAACACTGGTCATAAAACCCTTCACAATCTCCGATATAAGAGTCTCTTACATAAACGAGTCCAGCGCTACAATAACATGGGTCACCAGCAGACCTGCCACCGGCGAAGTCAAATATTGGGTTCAAGCCTCTCAAGGCCAACAAACGGCATCGAGCAGCGAACTTGTCACCCAGCACAGTATCAATCTGACCTCACTCGAAACCGACACTATTTACCACTACCAGGTCAAGTCTGTAGATACCAGCGGTACACAAGCCATCTCACCTCAATTTACCATGAGCGCCCAAATAGGCAGACCCGCCCCCGATTTCACTCTCAATTCACTTGATGGCAAGACCATATCTTTAAGCGATTACCAGGGGAAATTAATCATGCTGGACTTCTGGATGTGGAGTTGCACAGCCTGCAGGGAAAAGATGGCTATAATTCAGGAGGCTTACGCTAGAATCCCACCGGAGAAGATGGCAATACTCCCTATACATTTCATGGGGAGAGAATCATCAATTCGGAGCTATGTCGAGGGCGAGAAACTGACTGTTCCCGTTCTCCTTGACCCGGATGGAACAGTGACCGACCTTTATAATGTGAAGGTTTTCCCCACAGTTCTCTTCATAGATGGTGACGGAATAATCCGGTTAATAGACCCGAGATTCAGCAACGTCGAAGAGTTGGAAAATATTTTCAACAACTTGCCTGAAGACAAGTAAAAATCACATAATATCCTTATAGCAGTACCGCTTATCATTTACTTCTTCTTCATGCGGTTGTTTACTTTCTTCATAGCCCGAAGACTTAAAGCCAGTTATCCGAGAGCCACCTGAAACCGGAGTTGGATAGAAGGCAGAAAAAACAAACCCCTTGACAAAACGATTTAGCCTGAACTATAATTCGAAACATGTCGAATCTTCGAAATACTGACGCCGAGCGACTCTCCCATGCATTTAAGGCGTTGTCGAATCCCCACCGCTTGAGCATTTTCATGCGCTTAGCTTCATGCTGTTTGCCCGGAGGAACCTGTAACGCAGACTCTGATATGCGCGAGTGCGTAGGAGCAGTCGGCAAAAATCTGGGCCTGGCACCTTCAACAATCTCTCACCACATAAAGGAACTCCACAGGGCAGGTCTGATTAAAATCGAAAGAAAAGGGCAGAACGTCGAGTGCTGGGTTGATCCAGATACACTGGATGCCCTGGCCAAGTTTTTCAAGCAGCCAGTCCAAGTTTGATTACTGTGATAAAGCTCATAAATAACAGCTTAAATGAGATTGGATATAAGGACAGTGAATAAGAAAATAGCAGGTATAATATCCTTGCTGGTTTTGATGTCAATCTCTGGTCTCCTGCAGGCATGCGCCGAGGCTCAACCCAGCTTCGAAGTATTGTCTCTGGACATCATCCCTCAAAAGATTACCACCGCTGAGAGAGCCACTATTGAAGTTGAGATAAGAAACAATGACGCTAAAGACGCTACTTACACCGTGCCCTTGATGGTTAACGGAGTAGCCGACGATAGAAGGAGCGTCACGCTAGCCCCCGGAGAAACAGAACTGCTAACCTTCACGCTTGCCAGAAGCCAACCTGGTACCTACAGTATTTCGGTTGGAAGCAGGGAATCAACCCTCGTGGTCGAAAAGCTTTCACCTCCAGAATTTTGTCTTTCCGACATGGAGGCTAATCCGGCCGAGGTCAATGTCGGGGGCAATATTGTTATCACCGCCAAGATCTCAAACATCGGCGGCACTCAGGGCAGCTACACTGCCGAGTTGAAGATAGACGGTGTCACTATTGAAACAGAGCAATTCACTATAGCTGCCGGGACCGATTATAAGGTGGCCTTTAAACTGTGCGAGTGCTCTCCCGGTACTTATACAGTTACCCTCGGTAAGCTTACCAGCAAGTTTGTGGTTAAGGGACCGCCCAGGCCAGTGATAAATTATCCCACACCCACACCCACACCAACCAACTCCGGCTGCTCAACCAGAGGCTGAGGGTAGAAGCACGGCTGCCCAGTTCGGGCAGCAGGCAAAAGCAGAAACAGACACCACAATCAATAATTTTACTTATATAGGGGGCAAAAAATGAAAAAAGAAGAGGTCAGGAAAGTTGTCAGAGAGGGCTATGCACAGGTTGCCAAAGGCGGCAGTTCTTGTTGCGCACCGCAGAGCTCGTGCTGCTGCACACCCAACATAGCCGCAGACATAAGCAAGAAAATAGGCTATACCGACGAGGATATACACTCAGTCCCTGAAGGAGCTAACCTGGGGCTCGGCTGTGGCAACCCCGTAGCCATAGCTTCTTTGAAGGAAGGCGAGGTCATCCTCGACCTCGGCTCGGGCGCTGGTTTCGACTGCTTCCTGGCGGCGAACATAGTTGGCAAAACAGGCAGGGTTATCGGCGTGGATATGACGCCGGAAATGATAGAAAAAGCCCGAGAAAACGCCCGGAAAGGTAACTTCGAAAATGTGGAGTTCCGGCTGGGCGAAATCGAAAACCTGCCAGTGGCTGATAACCATGTCGATGCCATCATCTCGAACTGCGTTATTAACCTGTCGCCGGATAAAGACAGAGTTTTCCAGGAGGCATTCCGGGTATTAAAACCCGGCGGCAGACTGATGGTCTCAGACATGGTACTAATTAGAGAACTTCCAGATTCGATAAAGAGCTCAGTTGCCGCCTACATCGGCTGCATTGCTGGTGCCACAATGAAGGATGAATACATAGAGGCAATTAAGGCTGCGGGATTCGAGCAGGTAAGCATAGTTGACGAGACAGCTTTCTCGGCTAGTTACGCACCAAAAGACCCCGTAGCACAGACGCTGGCAAATGATGCCGGGATTTCTGGGGCAGATTTGGAAAAGCTTGGCAGCTCCATCAGAAGCATAAAGGTCCATGCCATAAAGCCGTGAAAATGACTAGCTCACCACAACGGACTGGAATCGCCAACCTGCCGTTGCACTACGGCAAAGCGCCGCGGTGGCTATTCGACCACATGACCAGGCTGTCACGGGAAATCACTATCGCCATCGCCACCGAGTTCGGCCCTGATGAGATGCTCCGCCGCCTGTCAGACCCTTTCTGGTTCCAGGCCTTCGGCTGCGTCCTGGGCTATGACTGGCACTCCAGCGGCGTAACCACTACCGTCTGCGGCGCAATCAAGGAAGGAGTTAAAGGACTGGAAACCGACCTGGGCTTGTTCGTTGCCGGCGGCAAAGGCAAAGCATCGCGGAAAACTCCAGCCGAAATCGAGAGCCACGGTCACCTATTAAATACAGAACCATCGGCCCTGGTCTACGCCAGCCGCATGGCAGCCAAGGTTGATAACTCAGCGCTTCAAGACGGCTACCAGCTCTATCACCATACCTTCTTCTTCACCGCCGATGGCTCCTGGTCGGTAGTTCAGCAGGGGATGAATGAAAACAATCGCTATGCCCGCCGTTATCACTGGCTGGGTGAAAAGGTAACCGATTTCGTCTGCGAGCCGCATTCCGCCATCTGCGCTCAAGCAAGAGTCGAAGCCTTGAACCTGGTGGCCACTGAGAGCCAGCCGGCACGGGACACCATCACACAGATTACACTCGAGGAAAAACCGGAGAAAATTATCAGCCAGTTAAAGAGGCTCAAGACCCTCGACCTGCCATCCCGACACCATCTCAGCCTTGAAGACATACACCCCGACAGGTTGAACAGGACTCTCCTAATCACCTATGAGCGTCACCCTGAAAATTTCGAAAAATTACTCAGTCTGGAAGGCGTTGGCCCAAAAACACTACGTGCCCTGAGCCTGATTTCAGAGCTAATCTACGATGTGCCGGTCAGCCTTCGCGACCCGGCCCGGTACAGCTTCGCCCACGGCGGCAAAGACGGACACCCCTATCCCGTGGACAGGAGAACCTATGACAGGAGCATCGAAATACTCAAGCAGGCACTGGAAAAAGCTAAGGTGGGCGAAACTGAAAAAATAGCTGCCTTCAGACGGTTAAGAGCCTGGCTGTAAACACGCCGTTTTAACCTAGCTGCCCCTGGTGCTTAGCTCTGTCTTCGGCTTTGGTGGTGTGCACAGGAAAATAGCCGCCAGTCCAACAGCCGCCACTACCCAACCAATAATCAGAATTGTTAAATAGCTGCCCTGCAGGTCATAAAGGTAGCCGGCCAGAGGTGCCGCCACGGCTTGAAACAACATCGAGAAAGGCGAAACCACACCGTTAATGCTGGCAAAAGCCTTTGCCCC
Organism: uncultured Dehalococcoidales bacterium; assembly: GCA_964400675.1. Taxonomy (GTDB): domain Bacteria; phylum Chloroflexota; class Dehalococcoidia; order GIF9; family UBA5629; genus 9FT-COMBO-48-23. Next base: position 84,471 of record CAYNVO010000009.1, read on the forward strand.
CCAGTAATTGCCCACAATGGTGGGCACACAGATATAGGCTATGCCGAAGCCGAAGCCGCCCAGTAGCGGGTACAGATAAGCTGCCCACATAGCCGTTGGCGAGACGAACCAGAACAGAATCCCTCCCAGTAGGATGCAAAGAGCACCGAAGGCAAAAAGGAAGCGCGGCTCGATAGTATCGCCCAGAGCGGCGGTGGTGAAACGTCCCACAACGCTCAATCCGATAGCCAAACTGTAAAAGAAAGCTGCCATTGCCGGGTCAAAACCGCGGTCCTGCAGGTGTAGAGGCCCCTGCGTGACAATCACCTGCCATAAAAAGAAGCTGCACACCACAGCAACCACTAAAGCCCACAGCGTCGGCGACTTTAGAGCATCGCGCAAGGTCCAATCGACCGTGGTTCGATAGACCCGTGCCGCCCGGCTGGTACCGCTTATTGCTGCCTCCACTTCATGCGGAGCCAGCCCATGAGCATGCTGCCCCAAATCAGCCGGCTGGTTGCGCACCGTAAGCATAGCCACAACTATCCCTATTATTGAAGCTACGGCGATAATGAACCAGCCGATGCGCCAGTTTCCACCGCCAGCCTCAACCGCTACGCTTATTATTTGAGGTGCCAGGAAACCGCCGATAGCACCACCTCCCATTACCAGACCCATAGCCATGGCACGGCGGGCACTAAACCAGGCAACGATCACCGTTTGAACCGGAATCATTGAGGCAAGCGCTGCCCCCAGGCCAACAAAAAGAGACAAAACGAGGTAAATTGAATAGATATGACCCAGCAAGCCCATCAGAATGGCAGCTATGGTCACAATGACTCCACCGATAGCCAGAGTAACACGCGCTCCAAGGCGCCCAATCATCCAGGCAGCCAGCGGACCGGTGAGCCCGAAGAGCAACATCAAGGCAGTAGCACCCACCATTATCTCCCCTCTCGACCACCCCATCTCCTCAATCATAAACGGGTAGAGCACCGCCGGGCTGTAGAAGGCAAAGCCAATCGGAATTGTATAGACAATCCAGAGGAAAAATATCAACCACCACCCATAGAAGCCCTTCGTTTTCGTCTCAGTAGCCAAAGCAATAATCCTTTTCCAGATTTAAACAGGTGCACAAGATACGAGCCCCTATTATACCACCATAGCCCATGTTTTTACCCACTACCCAATAGCATTCGATGCATCGAATATACTCTTATTAGAGTATACCCCCTTGACACCTCCTAGCTAATGAATATAATTTAGCTGTAGGGGGTGATTTATATGCCGGGTAATCCTCAACAAAAAATCATAAAACCATGGCGGCTACCATTTATTGAGTGTCCTATTTGTACGAAAGCATTAGATATTAGCCCCATTGATAGGAACATTGGGGTAATTCCACGACATAATAGGTTAGATGAGCCGGGACAAAAATGTCCGGCTTCTGGGAAGTCACTTCATGGGATTACTATTCATAATCCTTGACATTATGTCCAAATTGACCCACTACCCAACCTTGACACGGGACTGAATATAAAATATACTCGCCGAAAATCTGGCTGGTAAATAATGCTCTGGAAAATTCTTGCCGACGTAGTCACAGGGCTACACCTTTTCCTCATAGTCTTCTTTGCTGTTTCGGTGGTGCTTTTAGCCACAGGCTTCTTCAGAGGACATCGCAACTGGCAGATATTCTACTGGGTTTTCGTTGCGCTAGCAGTGGGGTTACAGGTGGCGCTATCGACAGGAACATTGAAGTCCTGTCCTATAACCGACTTGGAATACACGTTGAGAAGGCTTTATGATAATAGCGAAAGCTGGCTGCGGACCAGGTCAATTTTGGCAACCGCCATATTCAATGTAACCGGAGCCGAGGTGCCTGAATATACTTTGACCATTGCCATGGTGACTGGAATAGCAATAATTGTAATTTCCCTGATTTTCTGGAAACCAGCCATACCATCGCAGCGGCAATCTTTAGAGCGAACTCAGCCTCTCCCGTAGCACTTTGAGGTTCACTACGTCTTCCCTGTTATACTCCAGAAGCAGAGCCAGGGCGCTTTCATTGCCACCTTTCATATAGCTCCACCATAGCTTTACTGCTTCATAGCCGCCGATGCCCTGCAACCGCCGGGGAATGCCCAGCCGCCGCTCAACTGCTTTAAACCCACCATATAAGTTACATCTCCAGCAGTCATACATCAGGTCATGATGATAGTATGCTGTGGCAAGGTCTATGCCCAGAGAATTAGAAATAAAGCGAAGGTCGAATCTGGCGCCATTATAGGTGTAGATTGTTTCTACATCCCTAAGGGCTGTAATGAGGTTGCCCCTGGTCACTTCTCCACCGACCATCTGAATCAGCTCATTATCCCTGCCATCGCAACGGAGTACGCCGATTACGGTTATATAGTCAAAAAACTGTGATAAGCCGGTGGTCTCTATATCGAGGTAGGCATCGGCTGACCGTCTCATAGCTTATGCTTCCGCCTTCCTTTAAATTCCACCATAGCATACACCAGTGACGCCCGATTTGTCACTAATTAGATGGTTACCAACCCCTCACCCTTTATCCCTCTCCCCTTGTGAAGGGGAAAGGGAAGAAAATTATTAAAGGGGCTTTGCCCCTTTAAAGCCCGCCTATAAAAGACACTCTCAATTAATATCAATCCTTTATGTTCATATTTTCAATTTCAGGCAAAGCTCGCCTTCGCACCACAAGAGGAGAGGGAAAAATTTTTAAAATGGGCTTCGCCCCTTTAAATTCCACTTATACAAGTGGTAGAATTGACCAGCTTATGCAAAAACATCAGGCAGAGACAGGCGTGGATACAGTACAAAGCCGGCGAGCCGCTTTGCTGGTGACTACTATTGGCTCCTCCCTCACCCCATTCATGGGCTCCTCCATAGCTATTGCACTACCCTCAATCGGACACGACCTGGCGATGGATGCCATTTCGCTGGGCTGGGTGGCTACGGCGTACATACTGGCGGCAGTCATGTTTCTAGTCCCCTTCGGCAGGATAGCCGACATATACGGCAGGAAAAAAATCTTTACCTTCGGCATACTTACCTACACCATTGGTTCGATACTTTCAGCAATCTCAACTTCAGCAACTATGCTCATCTCGGTCCGGGTGTTGCAGGGCATAGGCGGAGCCATGATTTTCAGCACCGGCGTGGCTATTCTGACTTCAATATTCCCTCCTCAGGAAAGAGGCAGAGTACTGGGCATAAATGCTGCCGCCGTTTACACAGGTCTTTCAGTGGGACCATTCGTTGGAGGGCTACTAACACAGCACCTCGGCTGGAGAAGTATATTCTGGCTAAATGTGCCTCTGGGTTTATTGATAATCGCACTTATCTACTGGAAATTAAGAGGCGAATGGGCTGAAGCCAAGGGGGAAAAGTTCGATATATTCGGCTCCATGATCTACGGCCTGATGCTTATAGCCATAATGTACGGATTCACCCTGCTTCCGGGACTGCCGGGTGCCCTATTGATTCTAGCTGGTGCACTTGGAATCATAGCCTTCATTAAATGGGAAAACCGGGTGGAACACCCTGTCCTGCATATAGACCTGTTCAGAAATAATAGAGTATTTACTCTATCCAACGTGGCGGCTTTAATCAATTACAGCGCTACGTTCGCCGTTAGCTTTCTTCTCAGTCTTTACCTCCAGTATATTAAAGGTCTCCCCCCTCAGAAGGCTGGACTGATTCTGGTAGCAGCACCCGTAATGCAGGCTATTTTTTCGCCGCTTTCCGGGAGGCTTTCCGATAAAATTGAGCCGCGAATTGTATCTTCAGCAGGCATGGGGCTAACTGTCATAGGCCTTATACTCTTCATTTTCTTAGACGAAACAACAAGCCTGTGGTTAATCATAGCCGGCTTAATAATCCTCGGTCTGGGCTTTGCCATCTTCGCCTCCCCCAATACAAACGCGGTTATGAGCTCTGTGAACAAGAGATTTTACGGCGTAGCCTCGGCAACACTGGCTACTATGCGGCAGCTCGGAATGATGTTCAGCATGGGCATGGTAATGATGATCTTTGCCCTGTACATCGGTCACGTGCAAATCACACCGGAATATTATCCGGCTTTTCTGAGCAGCGTGAACACGGCATTCACTATCTCTGCCGTCCTCTGCTTCGGCGGCATATTCGCCTCGCTGGCACGAGGCAAAGTGCGATGAAAATATTACAGCTCTCGTGATTTAGGGAGCTCGCTACAGATAGCTATATCGAGCTGGTTACTTCTTTATCCCCGCTGCTATCTCGGCCCATTCCTTGTACTGCTGAATCTTGGACACTGACTCGCCATATATCGTCATCCTCTGCGCCTGAAGTGAGCCCTCGGCATGCAAGGCTAAAACCTCCGTTTCAAATGTTGCCAGCCGTCTCCGAATCAGCTGCAGCATCCTGAGCCTGTGTTCGGTAGGTATACCTGCCTTGCCACCCAGGTACTTCTCCATATAATCCCTTGTCTCCGGATTTTGATAGTCTTTATAGGTAGGCACGGTTATCAACAACCCACCGGCAATATCCTCTATTGCTTTGATGCAATTATGGAGATTTTCGGCAAAGTGATACTTAGCTATATTTGAAATTACAGGATTTGGTATGGGAATACCGGCATGGGTAATGTAGTCCATACATGAAGCCCGAGCCAGCGACTTCAGGGTATCAACATAGATGATCAGATTAGTTATCTTTTCCCGTACGTGTGGCACCTTGTCTATACCGTTGTATTCAGCCATCGCTTGAGCCGCACCAATCATAGCCTCGGATGAAGGAATTCTATAGCTGGCTGCTGTGTGCCGGTGCAAGTAGGCAAAGTTGTACACCAGCGCCATGGCATACTGCCATTCTCCGCACAGGAATACCCTCTCCCACGGAACGAATACATCATCAAAAACAATTAGCGAGTCAGTATGATTTCTGATTGGTAGGTCGTTGGGGAATTCCAGCGAGCCCAGTCTCCAGGTGATGGGATGGCATATCTGTTTCACCCCTTTAGTATTTACCGGAATGGCAAAGGCAACCGCATAGTCCTTGTCCTCCTCGGTCATATTCCGGCAGGGAATGACAAATAGCTCTTTGCAATACGCAGATGCGGTAATATGTGCCTTGGCTCCTCTGACTGTTATCCCCTTGTCATCTTTATCCACAACTCTGACATAGTAGTCGGGGTGAGCCTGTTTAGGAGAAGAAGGCCGGAGCATTCTATCTCCTTTTACATCGGTCACAGCTGAGGCGGCACTTAAATCATTTTTTTGCAGATAATAGCGATAGTCTTCCGCCCGCTCCGTATACTCTTTCTTCCCCATCATGTTGGCGGTTATGTTCACCGCATTCAAGGTATCAGCGCCTATATCGTGGATAAAAGGAATTACGCCGCCGCCAAGGCGCGTTGCCGTTACCATCAATTCATGTCTTTTCAGCAGGTCTTCAGCGTTCTGTGGAGTATAATAATAACGGCTTATCGGCTCGCCTGTTTTGGGATGCGCCACCACAGCTAAATCCCTATATTCCGGCGTCTCTGCCATCTCATAATCCATAGCTGCCGTCTCTATGCACACCTTCAACGCCGGGTGCGTGGTAATATCCTCGACTTTCTCACCTTCGTAGTAAATTATCCTGCCGTCTTTCAGGCTCTGTTTGTATTCCTCTGGCGTAATTAGTCCCATGCTAACCTCCTTTTGTGATAAAGTAATATTAGTTAAGCTGCTGATAATAGTCAATCATCTTACGCGAGTTTTACTACACCTAATCGGCGTAGAAGCCGATGGCAAGCAGCCCGGGTCCGGTGTGTACCCCCATAACAGGGGCAAACTCGGTTATGCTCATTTCAACACATTTAAATCTTGATTCAATCTCGGCGGCAAGTTTCTTCGCCTCCTCCATCTCATCGGCATGCTGCACCACGACATGGACCCTGGAATCGCCCATCCTGTCTGCCATTATTTTAAGCATACGCTCTACAGCCCTTCTCTTAGTCCTGGGGCGTGCCACAGGCATTGTCTCTCCGATTGCCGGATTATGTTCCAGCACAGGTTTCATATCCAGCACAGAGCCGACCCAGGCAGCAGCCCTGGCGATACGACCCAGCCGGGCAAGATAGTAGAGCGTATCCAGCATAGCCAGAAAATTCACCTTGCCCATCATTTCTCGCGCCCTATCGATTGTTTCGGTCAGCCCGCCGCCATCACTGGCAACTCTAGCCGCCTCACGGACTATAAACCCCAGGGCACCAGCCACAGAGCGACTGTCAAATACCTCGATGTTAGCCTCCGGTATCTCCTCTCTGGCTATCTCTCTGGCTGTTGAGGCTGCCTCAAAAGTCTTGCTTTGCAAGCTGGTCAGGGTAATACAAAGTACGCTTTCTGCTCTCTCACTCATCTGGCGGTAAGCATTCAGAAAGTCACCGGCTGACGCCGTTGAAGTGGTAGGCAGGTTCTCTTTCTTCCGCATGATTTTGTAGACTTCGTTAGGGGTAATGTCGACTCCATCACGGTAGCTCCTGCCTTCATAGACTATCTCGAGTGGAACCACACAGATATCATATTTCTCAAGTATTTCCTGCGGCAGACAAGAGACGCTGTCAGTGACAACGGCGACTTTTCTCATGGCACACCCCCAAAGATTTCTGTGACTACTTTGCCATACTAGGTAGTCGCCTGTCAATAGGGATTGTTAGCTTCACCCTCACCCTGCCCTCTCCCATTCCTTCGAATACACTCAGGACAGGCAAGGGAGAGGGGATCTAAATAGTGGCTAGCGCTGATATACACCTATGAGTTGGCTCTGGGCAAGTATATGCCCTTCCATCGCCTGTAACACCTGCTCTTTAGATGCGCCGGCAGCTAAATCCAGCGATGTGTCCAGAGCATACAAGGTGAAACGGTAGTGATGCGAATAACCTTTTGGTGGGCAGGGACCAAAATAACCAAATGGATAACCAATCCCACCAGAACCGATCTTCCCCTGTAAAGCTCCGTTGGCCAGCTTCTCGTCTCTGGGGACAGCTTCCGGCAAGCCGTGGGCGTCCGACGGCAAATTGTAGATAACCCAGTGTGTGAAATTACCGGCATCGAGGTCATCCATTATCAGGGCAAACGAGGCTGTTCCAACCGGACCCTGGCTCCAATCTAGCGGTGGTGAAACGTTTTGACCATCGTCGGTATACTTTACGGGCATTTCTGCCCCATCAGCAAAAGCAGAGCTGGTAATGGCAAACTCCGTCTCAATATCTCCTGGCGACTCTGAGGGTAGTACCTGTTGGGCACAGCCAGCAACAGTAAACGATACAATTAACAATAAGCTTAAAAATACCAGCCCAATTATTCTCACTCCTGTCACCTCCCACAACAAATACTATTCGCCTATCAGTTCCCTGTCAAGGTCGACTTTTTGACCGATTCATATCTGTCGGATACAATGTAGATGGAAACCCCTGATACAGCGAGCCATGTCAACTGAGAAAAAATCAACTACCGTAAGCCTGGTACGCACTCAAAGCCGACTGGAAGGCGTGCCCAGGGCTATCGCCTTACTCAAGTCCAATCCGGTGCGTGGCAAATCAGTTGTCCTCAAGCCCAATTTCAACACCGCCGACCCGGCTCCCGGCTCTACCCACAACGACACCTTACGCGCCCTGATATTAACCCTTCAGCAAATGGGAGTTACGCGAATCACTCTGGCGGAACGCTGCGGTCCATATGCTCCCACCAAGCGGGTAATGAAAGACAAAGGTATCTTTGAGCTGGCCCAAGAGCTGGGTTTTGACATTGTTAACCTTGAAGAGCTTGGCGCTGACGGTTGGATCCACTTACACCCTGAAGACAGCCACTGGAAAGACGGCTTTCTCTTCCCTCGTATCTATCTCGAGGCAGAATCCATCGTGCAGACCTGCTGCTTGAAATCACATGCCTATGGCGGCAACTTCACACTTTCGTTGAAAAACTCCGTAGGCATGGTGGCAGGTAAAAGCTATCCATATATGCAGGAGCTGCATTCCTCACCCAATATCCGACAGATGATAGCCGAAATCAACACCGCCTATTCTACTGATTTAGTTGTACTCGACGGTGTAGACGCCTTCGTAAAAGGGGGGCCGGACCAGGGTACCAGAGTTCAGGCTAACATAATTCTGGCAGGCAGCGACCGCGTGGCGATAGATGCCATGGGGGTAGCTATATTGCGGCTGCTCGGCACCACTTCTCAGGTTAGCCAGGGACGCATCTTCGAGCAAGACCAGATTGCCAGAGCTGCCGAGCTAGGCGTAGGAATAAAGTCACCCGAACAGATTCAATTAGCTACAGACGACCCCGATAGCGAAGCCTTCGCCAAACAGGTCAGAGACATTTTGCTTAAAGACAGGTAAAATAAACATAAGCATTTACTGATGCTGAAGGGAGATTGTACCGATGATTAACAGGATTGCATTTTCCAGACCTCAGACCTTTCTCATGACACTGAAATATGCTGACATTAGAAGCTACATTCTTACAGCCGTGTTCGTTATTCTGACTGTATTAACACCCTATGCTTTCCACCAATTCCATCTAGCCGGACCAACCTTCCTGCCCATGCACATCTTCGTATTGATAGCCGGGCTGCTGTTCGGCTGGCGGGCGGGCCTGATTGTGGGACTGCTGACGCCACTGGTCAGCCATTTCATCTCTGGCATGCCTGTTCTAAATGTTTTACCTCAGATTATCATCGAACTTTCAGCCTACGGCCTCATAGCCGGCATGCTCCGCCAGAAGTACAACCTGCGTCCAATATGGGCATTGCTCGGAGCCGTGGTAGGCGGACGCGTGGCGCTGCTGCTGGCAATGCTGGCGATATACATCATCGCAGGGCAAAGCTACAGCCCACTAGGGCCCGAGGCAAGTCCTTTCGCTTCCTTCTGGTCGGTGATTAAGCAGGGCTGGCCGGGCATAGCCATACAGTTAATTTCCATACCGGTGATAGTCTGGCTGGTGGGAAAGTTCACCACCCGGGACACCGAAGGTAGACTAACAAGGCGAGGGTGAAACTTTCAATTGCCACGCGGAGTTTATTCTAAGTATACATTCTTCGACAGGCTCAGAATGAGCGGAGGGAAGAGCTTAGAATGACACTAAAACACCTGTCATTCTGAAGGAGCCCTTCGCCTTTGTCATCCTGAGGAGCAAAGCGACGGAGGATCTGGCTCAGGATAAACTCCGCGACTGAAGAATCTTACATGAGCTGTAAAACAGGACTAAGATTCTTCGCTGCGCTCAGAATGACAAAAGGTGATTCAGAATGTCAGAAATGGCGAAGTGCTCACAATGAAACGGGGGGGACATAGTGTACAAACCCTTATTCGATGAATTCCTGACCAGCAACAACACCCTCCACGTCTACGAAGACAGCAAGCTCATCTTTGCCTCAGACAAAGACAGGCTGCTGCCGTTAGTCGAGTACATCGATAAATCTGCCTCCAAACATCGAGATGTGGTCATCTTCGACAAGATAATAGGGCGGGCTGCGGCTCTTCTATGCATTAAGGCAGACTGCCGGGAGATTTACAGCCCACTGGGCAGTCAGCTTGCCATCGAGGTGCTGGAGCAACACGGCATAGGGCATCACCTGAGCCAAATCGTACCCTGCATCCAGAAGCCTGACCATAAAGGCATGTGCCCCATGGAGCTATTATCAATCGGCAAAGAGCCCGAAGAGTTCTATAAATTACTCAAGAACATATTAGCCGAAAAACGTCGCTGAAGTAGCGAAGGGGGTAAGGAGAAGAATGAAGAAATCATCACCGGATGTGGTCTACAAAGAGCTATTAAAGGGTAAGACTGTGAATTTGGTTATCGAGCATGAACTACGCGGTGTTACGCCGGAGATGCTCGACTGGTGGTGGGACAACATGGATAACGATACTTACAAGTTATGGAATCCCAAGGACCACATTGCGCTTGAATGGCAAATCCCGCCAAGCCAGCTAGGACATGCCGGTGCTATACATATGGCTTGCGAGGGCATAAGCGACATACCGGCTCATATTTTACGCATAAGGTGGGAGGAGCCGAGTGCGGCGCTCATTGCCACCATTTACGGTCACGTCAATGTGGGCAGTGTCCTCGCCGCCGGCACTGACGACATACCACTCGGTAGTGCCGTCCATGAATACGAAGAGACATCTTACGGAACACGAATGCGCTCCACATTTACTCTTCCCGCGGTGGTATCTCAACAGTTCCTTGATTCTTTACGTCAGCACAACATAGCCGAAATGGGACAGTTCCCCGAATTTCTCCCGCAACTATACAGGCAAAAAACCTCTACTAAGACATAGTAATCCGTGCCATGTCTGATACCTGACTCATTGCTATAAAGTGGGGCTGGTGGCTTATGGGACGGGTAGATTCTTGAGGTACTCAGCACGCTGGGTCAAGGCTGCTAACGCCATTATTGCGTTTTCCGGCATAGTGTAGGCTGGTATACCTCGCCTAGTTGCCAGAAACATGCCCTGCCGCTGGTCGATGGAATTCCCAGGAACGACAATTATCGGTTTACTGTTCTGGTCGCGTATGCTCTCCAGGCGTGACAGGAACCACTCATCCTCGATAAAGGCGTAGCAAACAGTCAGCAAGGAGTCCACCGACTGAGCCATTATCTCCAGACAGGTGGCGTAAACCAGAGTTGCCTCGCTAAAAGAAACCCACACCAGGTCCACCGGGTTTTTCGGGGTGGGGGATGGCGGTATCTTGCCCTTCAGAAATTCACCGAGTTGCTGCTGAACATGTTCAGGCAGTGGTGACACATTCAGTCCTACTCTGGCACAAACATCAGCGCTGGCAACGGCGCCGCCGCCTGACTCAATAAGCAACCCTATCTCTCTGCCTGCTGGCAGGCAGGGACAACTGAAAGCCACAGCCAGGTCCATCAACTCCTCCAGCCCCTGGGCGGAGATTATGCCTTTTTGACGGCTGGCTGCCTCGAAAATAGCGTGGTTGCCTGCTAAGGAGCCAGTGTGTGAAGCTGCCGTCTTAGCTCCTACTTCGGAACTGCCGCCTTTCCACACAATAATAGGCTTCTTCGGTGAGATTTCCTCCGCCAGCTTGAGAAAGCGGGCCGGTTGCTTTATGCCTTCGATGTAAGCAGCAAAAACCTTCGTCTCAGGGTCATTGCCGAAATACTCTAAGAAATCCTCGATGGTAAGGTCGCTCTGGTTACCGATGCTTATGATGCCACTGAAGCGAAGACCTCGCTCGCTGCCGAGACGCGTCATATTCTCGCTTGCCCAGCCGCTCTGTCCCACGAAAGCCACACCTCCAGGCTCCATGGGCACCCTGGCGTAAGGTACTATAGTATTAATGTTGCCCCTGGGCGAGAATATTCCCATGCAGTTGGGCCCGACTATTCTGATGCCACCCCGGCGGGCGGTCTCCACCATCTGCCTTTCCATCTCCTTGCCCTCGGCTCCCAGTTCGCTAAAACCGACGCTATGTACAACGGCAAACTTAACGCCCTTTTGAGCACACTCAGCCATCGCCTGAGGAATACTCTGAACCGGTATAGCCATTATTGCCAAGTCTATTTCGCCGGGAACATCGAGAACGCTGGGATAGCTCTTGAGGGACATAATTTCGGATTCCTTGCGGTTTATGGGGTAGATTTTGCCCTTGTAGCCATCTTTGAGCAGGCTGGATACAAACATGCCGCCGGACTTCAATTCGTCCTGAGAGGCACCGACTATAGCTACAGAGGCAGGCTGGAACAGCTTTCTCAAGTCAGGAGACATGTCTTTATTTTTGCTCGGGCAGCGGTTGAAATTATATAACAGTAGGTCGGCAATGGAAAGACTAGGTGATGATCGATCTCATTTTTGGGTTCGCCAAATTCCTGGGCGTAGCCAGTGCGGCGCGGTCTCTTAGTCTGGGCCCCCTCATTAAGCCTGCCGGCTCCAGTTTTGAAAATGATGTACAGGTGTATTGCCGTTTAGCCTTTTCGCGTAAGACTTTCAGGACTTGAGGATTATCCTGCAATCTGGCGATGCTGGGATAGGCTTTGGGTAGTTGCCCGTGCCTCCTCGGAGACAGTTGATAGTTTATGCTTGTGCCACGTACCATATTCAATTTATAGGTGTAATGGTCCTCGAAAGTATTTGTCAGGCGGCGTACAGTGACCGTTTTCTGCTGCCCTGTGCTTCTGGCATAGGCCAGCAGTGCAATACCTATGGGGGTAGTAAATGGCTCAGGCATAAAAAGTAGGGCTAGAGCTATGGATTGTAGCCCTGTGGAGTATGTAGAATTCATATCAATCTAAACTTCGATATTAAAACTGATTTGCTTGATTTTGTCAAACTGCCCTGCAGTAGATTCTTCGCTGAGTTTACCCTGAGCCGGGGTTCATCCTTCGACAGGCTCAGGATGAGCGGTGACGAAGGGCTCAGAATGACATACGATAAGGACAAACAGGTGCCATCCTTCTATTTCAGCTTCTTCTGGAGCCAATCGATTCGGTCACTGACAGCCTTAATTGCCTCGGTGCGGTCAGCACAGCGAGTCAGGTCATTAGCCAGCTTATCATCACCGAATACATCACGGACCCAAGTGCTGAAGTCATTCTTAATTGGCGTAACATGATGACGGTATGAATCTTCAGTCATATGAGCCAGGCATTCAACTAACTGGTGTAAATTCCTGGAGACACAGCCATCCTGGCAAAAGAAGCACTTATCTCCACTTGCATCAGATAAAACTCTAGCAACGTCCTGTTTCGTTCTAACAACCATCGCCTTCACCCTTTCCTTAATCGCGTCCTATTGACCTTAAAGCTGCTCCCTAGCTATAATAAGATTATCTCCAAGCAATGAAACGTAACAGATGAAATTGTGCTCACCACAGGGTGAATATATTATTAAATCTAACTTAAACTAACACAATCTATCTATCTTTGTCAAAGGCACACAGGAAATCACAGGTGATGGAATCTCTAATTGAGCGAGCTGCCAGAGACCTGTTGAAAAGCAACCATGCTATTGCTTTAACCGGCGCCGGCATGTCAACCGAATCCGGTATACCGGATTTCCGCGGACCAAATGGCATCTGGACCAAAGACCCGGAAGCAGAAAAAAGAGCCTATCAGACCTATCACAAGTTCTTGCGAGACCCTAAAGAATACTGGGAAGATGTGTTGAGCGGGCGGTCTTTGCTCGGCAATCTCGAGAGTTTCCAGCCGAACCCCGGACATTATGCACTTGTCGAGCTGGAAACGCTTGGCATCCTGAGGTCTGTGCTCACCCAGAACATTGACGGCTTGCATGAGAAGGCAGGGAACAAGCGAGTTCTGGAGTATCATGGTAGCGTTTTGAAACTGAGATGTCCGTCTTGTGGTATAAGGTTCAAACGCAACGAGTATGACCTTAAAGGACTGATGCAGGCAGAGCAATTACCGCCGCGATGTAACAAATGCAGCAGCCCTATAAAAGGCGATGTCGTTCACTTCAACGAGCCGATACCGTCGGATGTCGCTGAGGAAAGCCTCGAAGAAGCCTGGAAATGCGACTTAATGCTGATCTGCGGTACTTCAGCAGTTGTCTATCCCTTTGCCCAGTTGCCTCGAATAGCCCGGCAGCGCCAGTTTGAACAAGCAAGGGAAGCAGAATCCGGTCTGAGGTTTGTGAAAGGCGAGTCGGCGACAATTATAATCGAAGTCAATGCTGAACCCACACCGCTTACAGACGAAGGTATTTCCGATTACCTGGTTCAGGGACGCACCGCCGAGATTCTACCCAAGATTGTCGAGACTGTGAAGGCACTGTCCAGGTGAGCCGACTATACAGGACAGACGCCAACAAGTGGAAGATACGCGCTGCACAACACGATGGATTGTTAACGTCGCTTTTTTAACTGCATAAGAGCAAAAACTATTGCAGAGGAAATAAAATACCAGAAGATTAAATCTACTACCAGCCCCAACCATAAAATAGAATATTGGGGATAATAAAAGAGATCCCCACTCCACACGTGAAAGTAAGAAATTGGAAATCCATAGGCTTCGCATATTAACATTCCTGGAGGTAAACAGTCGGCCTTATAGAAATATGTAAGACCTAGAACAATTAGGGTGATTAGGATTTTTCTCCAATCTGGTTTTAAAAATTGCTTAACTGATTGTTTCATTACCTTGCTCTGCTAGAAATCGCCTCATCGCCATTGGATAGCCACTGACTAGGATCGGAACGTTCTCGGCGTCCCTATTTTATGCTTACAGTTTTTTGATGGCAAGCCATAGGAGTAAGTTTGGCAAGTGAACAACTCTAATGAACATAGCACTTTTTAGCTAATCTACTGAACGATTTGGCTTTTTGTCGAGTAACTCGCTATAGAACACTCAGTATCTCTTCTGGGGTAGTCAACAATTTTATCTTGTCCCCTTCTTCAATAATATCTCTACCTCTGCGAAAATCATCATCGAAGCTGGCTAGGTAGCTGCATCCTAAATGATGCGCAAGCAAAATGTGCAATATGTCAGATAATCCGAGCTGAAGATAAGCGTAAGCAAACGGCTCTAGCCAAGCTTTGTTAAGCGTTAACTTGAAATTCACTATATCGACTTGTAGTAAACCGCTCAAACCATGGCATTCTGCAAAACTCCTATTTAGCCAAGTATCAGCCATTAGTAATTCTAATCCGGTCGAATATCCTTTCTCCTCACCTTTTTGTTTTTCTATTTCGTCACGTCGCAATTCAAGGAGTTTCTTGAGGTAATCACCAATTTCCTTCTTACTTTTCCTTTGCACAATATGCACACCGGCAGCTTCACTAGCATATTGTTTAAAGGCGGCTTCTGCCTTCCAAGCCATCAACTCCAACAATGATAGAGGGCTAATTACAGCACTCAATTTCGACTGTCCAAAAATAAGTTTTTTCCTGATTTCTATTACCTTTTGGAATCTCTTGTCTGCCTTCAGTAGGTCTCTGACGACTGCTAGACTCTTGGGCTCATTTTCGCTGATAATCTTCTCCATGGGGTCTTCTGTCCAATCAGTCTCCAGTCCTTCAGTCATCCAGTAATCTATCAAAGCTGACGAATCAAAATAAATCGCTGGTAAGTACCTGGCTCTTATTCTGCCAGTTCTAGTAACATACATTCTATTCCTGCCCACTTAATAAACACGTATATCCAGTATAGTCATTGAGGAAAGCTAAGTCCAGCTACTTCTTGCTTAGTGCACTTTCTGACGAAATGTCCAATACCAGGCTTCTCCGAAATGGCAAAGGTGTTTGTGCATACGGATATTGGCAGGAAAATTTCATGAAAGACATTTATTTTTTGTTAGCCAGATGTTTTACAAAAGAAAAGCCCCTCCCTGTTATGGTAGGGAGGGGCTAATGGAACCGTAAATTAACTATTTCTTGGCTGCCCCGGCGGGTGTTTTGGCTTTCCTAGTAGTCTGCTTGCTCAAAGCCTCGCGGTCGCCGCCGCTCATGCCGGCGAGATACTTAACCATCTTTTTCCTGGACTCGATGTCATACTGGGTAGTGATGGCGATTTGCTCCATGACCGGTGAGCCGCCACCATGGTAACTGCCCACATTATGTATACCACCGCTGGCTGAGCAAAGCACGTCGCCCATATATCGCCAGAACTGTGCCTGGTCCTCCGATGACATATTTGGATTCCTCTTGGTATACTTCAGTAGCAGGTCTTTGGTTTCCGGATTCACGAAATCTTTCTCGTAAGGGAAGGTAGCTACTACACCACCGGCGATATCGCAGAGTATTTCCGCCTCACGCCACACCGCCTCGCCTGTAAGGCAGCGTCCCACATTACAGTAAATCGAATTAGGTATGTAAGAGCCGGGCCCATAGGGTATAAAGCCTACACCAGGCATATAAACCTCCGGTTTACCAAGGTCAGAGGCTGTATATCCGGCGGCGTAGCCCAATTCGGTGGTCAAAATTATCTCAGACAGCTTCTGCCGAACATGGGGCGCTTTATGAACGTTATTCACCTCAGCAGCAAGAGCTGCATTCCCCAGGACAATGTCACCGATAGCCGGCTTGCAGCCCGAGTAGGAATGGCGGTGGAACAAAGCGAACAGTAGAGCCAGCACGCCTCCATGCTGCCATTCACCGGCGAGGAAGACTCTTTCCCAGGGTACGAAACAGTCGTCGAAAATCACATAGGAATCAGTAGCGCCGGGCACAAAGCCGCGCTTGAAATATTTCCTTGGCCTCAAGTTATGGACGGTGACCACTTGCTTCAGCCCATCCCAATCACCCGGAACGGCGAAGGCTACCGCGTAATCCTTATCCTCGGGGCGCAACGCCCGTGTGGGCACTACCAGCACCTCGTCAGCCACTGAGGCTTCAGAGATATGCACCTTACAGCCGCTGACCACAATACCATCGCTAAGCCTTTCCTTAATACGCACGTAGGCATCAAGATTCGGCTGGTCGGCAGGCCTTAGTATCCTATCGCCCTTGACATCCGTCTGAGCACAGCAACCCACCAGGTCCTCGGTCTGGAAACGGCCGAGCCACTTTTTAAAGTTCTCATGGTACTGGGTGGCGCCTTTATTCAGCTTGTCCGCTTCGTAGGAAACATTATAGATAGCGTTGGTGGCGTCGATGCCCATGCAGCGCTGTATACAACCGCCCACCTTCTGGCAGTACATGCGGGTCATGTCCTGCTTATTGTGCAGGTCATCGGTGTTTTGATGGATGTGGTTGAAGCGGTTAATCCTTTCACCGGTGAGATGAGAGATGGCAGTGCACAGCTCCTGGTTCTCCGGCCTGGCTGCTTCCTCAAAGGTGGTGCCCATGACATTGAGGCAGTCCGCCTGAAGCTCATCTGCGCGGTCGATTAGCTCACCATCGAGGTAGACATTCCGCTTCATCTTTGATAGACCTTTGATATACTGTTCCTTAGTTCTCACTTTGCTCCTCCTTAATATAATGGGAATAGACGCTACAATGCTACCACTTTACGGCAAAAAAGTCATATTCTGGCACATTGACTCAAATTAGTGTTTTAACTTAGCACACAGAAATATTCGAATTTTCTGCAAAAGTGGTGATTTTGTGCTAGAATTGAAGCCATTGAACGCCCACTATTTGGATTAGCGATATGTTCCCTTGGAGATCGTTTGCCCTCAATTCGGTACAAACCTGCCGCAGTCCGCTGATTCTCAAGTTAATGAAAGCCTGGCAACTGCATTCCAGCAGTTTTAACCATATCAATCATACAATACGGAGGTAAGATAATGGAAAATGCGAAATACCAGTTCACCAGAACCCTGCGCTGCAAAAATACTAATGTTCCGGGCACCCTGGGTAAGTTAGCTACAACCATTGGTAGAATTGGAGTAGATATCGGAAATCTAACAACAGTGCATCTGGGGCATTATTACACCATCAGAGACATGGAAGTACTTCTAAAGAGTCAGGAGGAGCTAGCGCTTTTAATAGAAGAGGTATCGAAGCTTCCAGAGGTCACTGTTCTGGAGGTCAGGGACGATGTGCTCGACCTTCACAAGGATGGAAAAATCAAGACAGTAAGCATCCATCCTATCAACTCAATAGACATACTGAGGAAAGTTTATACCCCCGGTGTTGCCGAGGTATGCAGGTTAATCTCGGAGCGGCCAGGCCTTAAATATACTTACACAAATATCCCTTACTCTGTGGCTATTGTCACTGACGGCACTGCCATACTCGGATTAGGTAACATAGGTCCGGTGGCAGGAATGCCCGTTATGGAAGGAAAGGCTGCCCTGCTCCAAGAACTGGTTGGCGTTAGTGGAGTTCCTATTTTATTGAACACTACCGACACTGACGAAATTGTGGAAACCATAAAATATATTGCTCCGACGTTCGGAGGCATTCAGCTAGAGGACATAGCCTCGCCAAGATGCTTCCCGATTCAAGACGCATTAGAAAAAGACCTGGATATACCCGTTATGCATGATGACCAGCAAGGTACCGCAGTGGTGACACTGGCAGCTCTGCTTAATGCCTGCAAAATATGCAATATTTCGCTTGATGAGGCGAAGGTCGGACTTATTGGACTGGGTGCCGCTGGTCTATCCATAGGAAAGTTCATCCTGAAATACACGGGCAAGCCTGCGCTGGGCACAGCCAGGACTGATGCCAGCGTGAAACGGCATGCAGAACATGGAGGCACTCCGAGCAATTTAGACGAGATTATGCAAACGGCTGACATCGTCATCGGCACCAGCGGAGTACAGGGACTGATAAAAGCGAACATGGTCAGGAAAGGACAGGTAATTTTTGCTTTAACGAATCCTTATCCAGAAATTGCCCCGGATATCGCCACAAAGTCGGGCGCAGCTCTGGCAGTTGACGGCAGGACGGTCAACAACTTGCTCGGCTTCCCCGGAATATGGCGGGGAACACTGGACGCAATGGCTAACAAGATTAACTATGAGATGTATAAAGCCGCCGCCTTAGCCATTGTCGACGCCACTGATGAGGGTGAGCTTGTTCCCAATCCACTCGACCCTAAAGTACACTTAGCCGTAACTCATGCCTTAGCCAGAGCCGCCGTAGAATCAGGCGTCGCCCAGCGACCTCTGGATAACGACTATTTCGAGAACACCAACATTAAAATGCCACCCTGGATGTAATTCTACGTCCCGATAGATAGATTGATATTTCCCATCGTCATTGAGGCCTTTCTTTCTGTCATTGCGAATCCTTCCGCAGAAGGATGTGGCAATCTCAGTGGTGAATATGACGTTAGATTCTTCGCTGCGCTCAGAATGACACGATGTGGGTTGAGATCGCCACGGGGCTGCACCCCTCGCGATGACATAATAAGTTGCCTCTTTTCATTTTGCTAAAAGCGTGGTATTGTAGGTTAGGGCTGCTGACCTGAAAGAGAAATGCTGATGGTTGAACATGAAGTTGTGCATGTCGCAATAGCTCCACCGTCTGCGATTGATGAAGAGCTCGTAAAGAAGGTGTCAGCCATCGTGGCGACAAATCCCTACGAGACCCGGCTTCGCCTCACAGGAAAGATTCCGAAACTCATCGCCCACTATGACAACATGCAGATGGCAGAATCAACTGCCCGGAGCCTTAAGGAGCTGGGGTTGGTGGCGATTGTGTGCACCGATTCGGAGCTTCGCAAATCTCCACAAATATACAGGGCACGCACCCTGAAATTAGATGAGCAGGCAGTCTTATTCTCGGACAGGGGTGGTCAGACGATGAGAATGGAGTCAGGGGAGATTTTCCTGGTGCTCAGGGGCAGGATGCAAACTTACATCGAGAAAGAGGTAACCAGGACCATAAAAAAGTTAAATATAACAGCAACTGTATTGATGGGCGGCATTCCTATTAGAAAAAAGGTTAAGGAAAAAACCGTGGAGCAGTCAGTTAAAACTGAAGGTTTTATGAGGTTTTACTACAGGGTGTCTCCGGAGTCAGTAATAGAGATACTTCAGCACGATTTCGACTACTCCTTCCTGGGAGCAGAGATGGCTTCTTCCTCTATGGCAAATCTCAACACCGCCGTTACGAAAGTCCAAAGCGCGTTCCCACAGGCGATCTTCGATGACAGGCTGGTAGCACCTTTCGGTGCGGATGCGCATTCCGCCGTGTCAAAAGACAATATTGAGATGAACTGTAATCTGATTTACTGGTACCACCAGGCAGTAAAATCCTAAATCCCAAGCTCTAAATCCCAGATTCTTCGCTGCGCTCAGAATGACAGCGAGGGTTTCTCTTATTTAAGTTCAAAACGCAAGATTTTGATTACCCGCCCTTATGTCATTCTGAGGGAGTGAAACGACCGAAGAATCTCAATCAGGATGTATAACCTACGTAGTGTTCGCCCTAAAGTGAATGGCACGTATCAAAATTATTACTTATCCCAGGTTAAACAGGAATGTCAGGCCCGCTGTGTCAGCTTTCGCCAGTGGGAGAGAAACATTTCCCTGTGCTGGTAGATGTGAACTGCCACCAGTATTGTGAACGTCCAGCTCCATACCCACATCGGGAATAACATGTAGCGCTCATCGCCTGATACAGCACTAACCCAGCCGCTGGCGATATCTATCCCCCCAATCACCATCATCAAAATGGTTACCGTTAGCCTGCTCACCCGGTACGACTTTTTGTTTTTGAACAGAGCCACCAGCAGGCGCCAGTTTTGCAGGAAATGTAATATTAGAAAACAAAGCACGACGAAAGCAATCGGCAAACTTATCAGCCTCGCCGTATCGAAGTTCAGGTATCCCAGAAAGAAAGGCTGTAAGCTCACAACCAGAGCCGCTACGGATACAGTCAGCACGACAACAGCGATTCGCTTCATCTTGCTCGTATAAATATCCATCTAAGCCTTTCTCCTTACCTTGAGCATGCTGGCTGGTTCACTTATTCAGTCCATGGCACATCAGGCCGATTATACAACTAAGAAAACCGAAAGGAAAATACGCTTGCCTATAGAATTAACTTGACTGCTATCCCTGCCTAATCTACAATAATAGTGGCAGATTATTATGCTGGTTTGCCTTAATCAGAAACCGAGCGGTTACCCGCTCCACTCCCCGTGTGCAGGTTCTGTTACCTCATTTTCTGACTCCCCGTTTTGCTATCAGAGGAGACTAACCATTGCCTAGATTTTCCTTATTTCCCAGGGAAGAGAAATTCTTTGTACTTTTCGAGCAGAGCGCCCAGAACGTGGTTAAGATAGCTCAACAGTTAAGAGACATGGTGAACACGTGGGAGAACGTTAAGGAAAGGGTGGGACTAATAACCCAGTTGGAGCACGAGGGAGATGCTATCACTCATCAAATTATCGCACAGCTACACCGTACCTTTGTTACCCCGCTGGACCGTGAGGATATCGCTTTGCTGGCTGAATCCCTAGACGATATAGCCGACTTCATCCACGCAGCAGCGGATGCTATGCTTCTCTACAAAGTAGAGCGTCCCACCGAGAAGGTCAGGGAGCTTGTCGATATCGTAGTACAGACAGTGATTGAGGTCGAGAAAGGGGTGTCCGCAATACATGGCCGCATCGACCGGGATAAGCTTCTTAAGCTTTGCGTGGAGACTAACCGCCTGGAGAACGTGGGGGACAGCGTTTATCGAGCTGCGCTGGCGGAGCTTTTTTTCGACTCATCAGACTATGCCTACCTCATCAAGTGGCGTGAGATTTACGAGCATATCGAGACTGCCATCAACAGGTGCGAGGATGTGGCTAACGTCCTGGAAGGCGTGGCACTGAAATATGCCTGAGACCCTATGGCAGACTTGTATCTAACTCAGCCTGGCGGGATACGGTGGATTTAAGCTTACTATTTATTATCTTCATAATCATCGTAGCTCTGGTTTTCGATTTCACCAACGGCATGCATGATGCCGCCAATTCCATTTCCACCGTTGTCTCCACCAGGGTTCTATCACCACGACAAGCCGTCCTCTGGGCAGCCTTTTTTAATTTCGTAGCCTTTCTTATATTCGGTACGGCAGTAGCTAAAACTATCGGCAAAGGGATGATTGACGTCAATACGGTAACTCCAACTGTAATCCTTGCTGGTATTTGCGGCGCTATTTGCTGGAATATGATTACCTGGTATCTGGGACTGCCTACCAGCTCTTCTCATGCTTTAATCGGCGGATATGCCGGAGCCGCCATAGCCAAGAGCGGCTTTGAGGTGATTATAGCCAGTGGCTGGTATAAAACATTGCTTTTCATTGTCCTGGCGCCGACTATCGGTCTGGTTCTAGGTTTCTTACTGAAGATTATTACAACCTGGATTGTACGTAAGCAAACGCCGGCTGCTGTTGATAAGTGGTCGCGGGTTTTTCAACTTTTTTCCGCAGCCCTTTATAGTTTGGGGCACGGCGGCAATGACGCCCAGAAAACTATGGGCATTATAACCAGTCTTCTCTTTACCGGGGGCTTAATCAGCGAATTTATAGTGCCCCTCTGGGTTGTTCTCAGCGCACATGCCGCAATCGCTCTGGGCACCTTGACCGGCGGCTGGCGTATTGTCAAAACAATGGGGCAAAAAATTACCAAGTTAAGACCAATTGATGGTTTCTGTGCTGAGACAGCCAGCGCTACCAGTATCTTCTTAGCCACTCATCTGGGTATTCCGGTGAGCACCACCCATGTTATCACCGGAGCTATATCAGGTGTGGGTTCTGCAAATCGCCTTTCCGCTGTGCGCTGGGGCGTGACTCGCAATATTGTCTGGGCATGGATTTTTACTATCCCGGGAGCCGCTATCATAGGCACTATAATTTATTCAATAATTAGATTTATTCCATTAAGCTGAAAATGTATAGCCTCAATGGCTAGCGATGTGTATAATTAAACTGTTGGGGAGGTAACGAAAATGGAAATGAGTGCTGGTTTTCGCAAAGGTTTTCAGGAAATTCAGGATAAAGTCCTGGCTATGGGCGGTATGGTGGTTAAGGAAATAAACCGCTCCATTGAGGCATTGAAAAAACGGGATTTAAAGATGGCGCACCAGGTAATTGCCGCTGATACCAAGATTGATGAGCTGCGATACGGCATCGAAGACATGTGCATTGAGCTTGTGGGCACGCAGAAACCGAAGACCGACGACCTGCGTGTCATTGTGGCTGTGCTCAGCATCATAACGGAGCTTGAGCGAATCGGCGACTATGCCGAAGGAATCGCCAGGATTGTGGTTATGATTGGCGATGAGCCACCATTGAAGCCGCTGATTGATATTCCGAGGATGGCAGAATTGACCACCGAAATGATTGATAAAAGCCTCAAGTCTTTCGTCACCCGCGATGTGGAACTGGCAAAGCACGTCGTAACCATGGATAACGCTGTAGATGGTCTCTATGACCAGGTTTTTCGAGAGCTTCTCACCTTTATGATGGTCGACCCCAAGACCATAAACCGTGCCACCAGACTAATCTGGGTTGCCCACAACCTGGAACGTGCCGCCGACAGGGTAACCAATATCTGCGAGCGCGTCGCCTTTACCGTGACCGGCAAAATGGAGGAGTTGGAGCTTTCCAAATATTAATGAGCTAGTCTGTCTCTACAAGCCTTTGCCCCTGTGTCATTCTGAGCATAGCGAAGAATCTCCTGGCTCCCTGGCAATACCAAGATTCTTCGGCCGTGGAGTTTATCCTGAGCCAGATCCTTCGTCGCTTTGCGCCTCAGGATGACAGTTAGAAATATGTCATTCTGAGCTCTTCGCTTCTTCCATCAAGCTCTTCCTCCCGCTCATCCTGAGCCTGTCGAAGGATATGCGCTCAATGTTACTCCCATTGTCATTCTGAGCGTAGCGAAGAATCTCCTGGCTCCCTGGCAATACCAAGATTCTTCGGTCGCTTACACTCCTCGCGATGACGATGAGCGTTCTCAGCAAATAGGCTCAACCAGTTGCTTACAACAATGCCGTTATGTATAATTCCATTCGGCCATCCTGGCCAAGATGAACACGTTAAAGAAAGGGGGTGACGCTATGATAGTACTGAATCGCCGCACCTGACGCGGGTGCCGGATGCATGTCGTGCATCATTCTCTAGCACCTGCTGCGCGGAAAGTCCATAACGTCGCCCTGATGTTCTTGCTTCGCTAACTCTCCATCAGCTCCTCGTTATGGTAATCCGCATGGTAGGAAAATCATAACGAAAGGAGCTTTAATGTCTTCAGTATCGCGTTTTCTTACCTCCCGCTGGGGTCCGATTGTTACCGGCCTGGCTGTAGGAATTCTGGCACCCGTGCTGGTTAAACTGGGCAATCCCGGCAACATGGGAATCTGTGTCGTATGCTTCAACCGCGACATTGCCGGTGCTCTGGCTTTGCACCGCGCCAGCGTGGTGCAATACATTCGTCCTGAGATAATCGGCTTTGTGCTCGGAGCCCTCATCGCGGCTCTCTCCTTCAGAGAGTTCAAGCCGCGCACCGGCTCAGCACCACTGGTACGCTTTCTGCTGGGCATGTTTGCCGTTTTCGGCGCCCTGGTATTTCTGGGCTGTCCGTGGCGAGCTTACCTGCGCCTGAGCGGCGGCGACTGGACTGCCATTTTTGGCATTCTCGGTCTTATAGCCGGCATCGGCATAGGAATCGGTTTCCTGAAATTCGGATTCAGCCTGGGGCGTAACCGTCCGGCACCAAAGGCTCTGGGATGGGTCATGCCCGCCATAATGGTAACCCTGCTTGTACTTGTAATACTGGCTCCACAGTTCGGAAGGGATGCCGACGGGAATCCTACCGGCCCGATATTTTTCTCCACCACCGGCCCGGGTAGTCAGCACGCTCTGCTTATCATATCGCTGGCTGTCGGGCTCTTCATCGGTTTTCTGGCTCAGCGCAGCCGCTTCTGCACCGTGGGAGCCATACGAGACTCAATCTTGCTCCGTGAAAATCACCTTCTTTACGGTGTGATTGCATTCATTGTGGCTGCCTTTATCACCAACCTGGCTCTCAGCCAGTTTCACCCCGGATTCCAGAACCAGCCGGTAGCTCATACCAACGAATTGTGGAACTTCGGCGGCATGGTATTAGCCGGTCTTGCCTTCACCCTGGCTGGCGGATGCCCGGGTCGGCAGCTCTTTCTCACCGGAGAAGGCGATGGCGATGCCGGCATGTTTGTCGCCGGAATGGTTGTAGGCGCCGGATTTTCTCACAACTTCAGCATGGCGAGTTCCCCAAGCGGTCCGGGTGCGTTCGGTCCGATTGCGGTAATAGTTGGACTGGTGATATGTATCGTCATAGGTCTGACCATGCGGGAAGCCAAAACATAGGAGGTTTATGATGAGCGATGTAAAGACTGTAGATGCTCGCGGGCTGTCATGCCCACAGCCGCCGATGCTCGCCCAGGAGGCTCTAAAAAAAACGGGCAAGGGAACCGTGGAAGTTCTTGTGGATGCGATTACCGCCCGTGAAAACGTGTGCCGCGTAGCCAGGAACTCCGGCTGGAATGTCACCGTGGAAGAGCAAGCTGGAGGCGTATGCCGTATAATACTACGAAAATGATTTATCTGGACAGCGCAGCCACATCCTGGCCCAAGCCGCCTGAAGTCTTAAAGGCGATGGTCGATGTTCTGGAGCGCGCCGGGGGCAATCCCGGCCGCTCCGGGCACCGCCTATCCATTGAAGCCGCACGCGTGGTGTACGATACCAGGGAAGATATTGCCCGCTTCTTCAACATCAGCGACCCCACGCGAGTCATCTTCACCAGCGGCGCAACTCATAGCATGAATGTAGTCCTGAAAGGTCTTATTAAGCCCGGCGACCGCGTTGTCGTTAGCTCCATGGAGCACAACGCCGTAATGCGACCGCTGCGAAGCCTGGAGGAGCAGGGACTTGTTCTCGATATCGTACCCTGTGCCCCCGATGGCAGCCTCGACGTAAACGATATTGCAAAAGCGCTAAAATCCGATACCAGACTCGTTGTCACCGTTCACGCCAGCAACGTAGCCGGGACGATATTGCCCGTTGCCGAGGCGGCATCTCTTGCTCGCCGTGCCGGCGCTCTGCTGCTGGTAGATGCCGCACAGACCGCGGGAGTCCTGCCTATAGATATGCAGGCATTCGGAATCGACTTTCTTGCCTTCACCGGGCACAAGGGCTTACAGGGTCCCCCGGGAATCGGCGGACTTATCATCGGCGACCGTGTCGACACCTCACAGGTTGAACCTCTAATTCGAGGAGGCACGGGAAGTCAATCGGAGCTTGAGGAGCAGCCGGAATATCTACCTGACAAATTTGAGAGCGGCACCCCTAACATTGTCGGAATCGCCGGTTTGCACGCCGGCATAAACTGGATTATGGACAGGGGTATCGAGACAATCCGTGAACAGGAGAAAGAGCTTGCCGGCGCTCTCATCGATGGTCTGTCTAATATATCCGGCATCAAAATATACGGAACTCATGACCCCGAAAAGACAGTAGCCATTGTCTCCTTCACTGCCACGGGCAGGCGCGTATCGGAAATCGGCTTAATACTCGATGAGGATTACGGTATTCTGACCCGCGTTGGATTGCACTGCGCTCCGGCGGCACATAAGACAATCGGCTCATTCCCTGAAGGGACGGTTCGCCTTGCGCCCGGCGTTTTTACCACACCGGACGAAATCAAAGAGGCAGTGCGGGCATTAGAGAAAGTGGTTGGCTCATGACAGAACACGGTGTCATCCTGCTCTACACAACTTCATCGGCTATGCGCGCCGAAAAGCTGCTGACGAAAGAAAACTATACCGTCAAGCTCGTTCCGGTGCCCAGGCAGCTCTCCAGCGATTGCGGCATCGCTCTGCGCTTCGACTGGCACCAGCACGAGCAGGTCAGGTCGGAACTGGATAAGGCGAAAGTCGAGATAGACGCCATACATCGCCTGTGAAACCGGTCTTTTGAGGCTTTTTATTGTTGCTAGCCGACCTGTTTAAGCTGCCCCGGGAAGGTCGGCTCATGTCTTACATCTACCGGTATCGGATATCTAACGCCGCGCTCATGAGTAGCTTCAAGACCCCTGATTACGCTGTCGAATAAGTTGATGGGAATGGTGAAAGCCATCTCATCATCCTGCGTCATCGCCCAAACTCTATCGCCGTTCCCGGGCAGCACCACCTTTGGCTCTTTGGTCTTGAACGTTTGCAGAACTCCTTCAGTGCACGTCCCAGTTTTGCCGCTAAAAAGAGCCTGCACACTTATGCCAGTTTCCTGGGTGGCTCCATGTACCAGCCTCATCACCTGCGCCGGATTGCAGAAAATCATGACCAGGTCCGGCTCTATCATGGTTCTCTCCAGCGGAGAGAAAATCACGCCCTCGTACTCTCCCTTGTTCAGCTTCACCCCTGCCATAGATTCCATAGCTGTCCCGGCGGCATTATCACTGGCGGCATAGTTCATGACTTTCATGAACTCCATCAAGGCATTCTTAGTTTCCGGCTCTGACTCGCTCCATCCGTAACTGTAAGCTACTATCGGGCAGGCATTGTCCTCAGCTGTCATGCCCACCGTCCAGCCATACTTGCGGCTTAATGTCATCCCCACGCAGACATTTGTCTTGAAGCCCATATCCCTGAGAGGGCGCCTGGTTTTCTCGGGAAAATCGTTAGCACTTTTAACCAGCTTCACGGCTATGGGGAAGGTAAGCGGCCTTATCAGCCTGTTAAGCACCTGTGCTCCTGTAACCAAATCCGGCATTATGTCACCTCCAGTCTGGCTGTTTGGGTTTATTATAACAGATGGGCATCCTTTTATTTGTCATCCTGAGCTTGGGTAGTGGGTCAATTTGAAATAGAGGATTTTTGAAATTTTTCCAGCAAGACTATTTCCTCTAGTGTCCACACATGGTCAGCTATACCAGCAGCCATCGCCGGTACGGACAGTTTCGACCTTTAACGCCTCGCCAAAAACTTGCTTGACACCCCCTGGCTAATGACTATAATTTAGCTATATGAATATAAAAAGAGAAGGAGCAAGACAAATAATCAACCAGATATTAATAGGATTTGCAGTAGTTGTTTTTCTGGTAGCATTGGCACTTGGGGCCATGTGCTACATGCTTAACCAAATAGAATAATAATTGATTTATAACCGCCCAACATTATGTCCAAATAGACCCACTACCTGAGCTTGGCAAAGGATATGTGCTCAATGTTACCCCATTGTCATTCTGAGCGCAGCGAAGAATCTAAGTCCTGTTTCTATCCTGGGCGAGATCCTTCGTCGTCCTTCCAGGGAAGTACTCCTCAGGATGACAGTGGCGAAGAGCTCCCTCAGAATGACACACAAGGCATATCGGGCAAAGACAAAAAGCTATGAAAGATGATAAAATAACCCGTACGTTTTGCCTTTGAGGTTAACTCGATTATGATTGAAGAGCTTTTACCCGGACTATACAGAGTTGAAATCCCTCTTCCCAGAAGCCCTCTGAAAGCCCTGAACTCCTACGTGATAAAGGGGCATGACCGGTTTCTGATTATCGACACGGCGATGAACCGCGAGGAATGCCTGAATCCAACGCTATCGGCTTTGAAAAAGCTGGATATCGACCTTAACCGGACGGACTTCTTCATCACTCACCTGCACGCCGACCATTCAGGTCTGGTCGGGAAGCTGGCGACCGATACTTCCAAAGTGTACTTTAACAAGACGGAAGCCTCCTTTATCACTTTTCAACCATTACCGGACTACTGGGAAAAACACTTTGTCTTCTATGCCGCCAATGGCTTCCCCGAAGATGAGATGAGAAAGGTATGGGAGGGACATCCGGGCTATCGCTACAGCTCAAGACGTAAGATTGAATTCACCACCACGGTGGAAGGAGACGAGATAGAGATCGGCGACTACCTGTTCAGGTGCGTAGA
Source organism: uncultured Dehalococcoidales bacterium (assembly GCA_964400675.1). Classification (GTDB taxonomy): domain Bacteria; phylum Chloroflexota; class Dehalococcoidia; order GIF9; family UBA5629; genus 9FT-COMBO-48-23. Next base: position 112,781 of record CAYNVO010000009.1, read on the forward strand.
AACGCCGGGGCATTCACCAGGGCATATGTGCCTTTACGAAGCCAGCAAGAAGGTGCTTGTCTGCGGCGACCACATTCTCTTTGATATCACGCCTAACATCACCCACTGGGAGCAGCTGGATAATTCGCTCAAGCACTATCTAACAAATCTGGATAAGGTTTATAAGCTCGATGTGAATCTCGTTTTGCCCGGCCATCGCAGACTGTTGAAAGACCACAGAAAACGGATTAATGAGCTGCAGGAGCATCATCGAAGCAGGTTGAACGAGGCATTAGTTGCCCTTGAAAGCGGCGAGAAGATGGCCTGGGATGTAGCCCCTTACATAACCTGGGATATAGAATTTAACTCGTGGCAGGATTTTCCCTCGGTGCAGAAATTCTTTGCCATCGGGGAGACCATCGCCCACCTCGACTACCTGGCAGCTGACGGCAGGATACGCAAAGATACGAAAAATCATAAGGTGATGTATTCGTTGTCATAAGATTCGCAATTAAATAACGGGAGAAGACAGAAATGGAACTTATGGAAGCCATAAAAGGACGCCGAAGCATCAGGAAATATCGAGCCGACCCTGTCCCGGAGGAAGCTCTTCAAACCGTTCTTGAAGCGGCAAGATGGGCTCCATCCTGGTCTAATACCCAGTGCTGGAGGCTAATTGTAGTACGAGATAACGAGACGAAGTCGAAGCTGGCTGATACGCTGAAAGGTATCAAGGCCGGCAGGACCAATCCGGCGGACGAAGCCGTAAGAACCGCTCCCATTGTCATAGCCGCCTGTGCTGAACTAGGGATTACCGGATATTCCCGGGACGAAAACGGGGAGAATAAGCTGGCAACCGACAAGGGCGAGGTGTGGTATATGTTCGATGTGGCTCTGGCAATGCAGAATATATCTCTGGCTGCACATTCCCTGGGGCTGGGCACGGTTCATACCGGCTTGTTCGACGCCGCTGCCGCCGCCAGGATCCTGGGCTTACCTGACAATATTGTCGTTGTTGAGCTACTGCCTTTGGGCTGGCCGGATGAGGAACCGGCACCCCGCCCCCGAAAGGAAATCAACGAGTTCGTGTTATTCGAAAAGTATAAGAGGTAAATAATGAGTCGCGGTTACCGAAACGACAATATAGTGCCGGTACTGGCAATAATAGTCATCTGCTTCCTGGTATATATAACCACCGAAGCAGCTAGGATGATGGGGCACAACCTGGTACCGCTGCTCGGGCTGAGCACTGCGTACTTCCTGGCGCAGCCCTGGACAATCGTGACCAACCTGTTTGTCCACGGCGGCATCTGGCATCTGGTATTCAACATGCTGACCTTATACTTTTTCGGCACTTTCTTAATCAGGCTCATCGGGATTCGCGACTTTCTAATCATATACTTCGGCGGCGGAATACTGGGCAATATATTCTTTATGCTACTGGGGCCATCTTATGTCATAGTTATCGGTGCTTCCGGCGCCATCTTTGCCCTAGGTGGTGCGCTCGCCGTGCTGACGCCGAAGCTGCGAGTGTACATCTTTCCCATACCGGCTCCAATGCCTCTGTGGGTGGCAGTGCTGATAAGTTTTGTCATACTGTCTTTTATGCCCGGCATTGCCTGGCAGGGACATCTCGGCGGCCTGGTTTTCGGTCTTATAGCCGGTCTTGTCTTGCGTAGACGGATACATACCCCGTTATCTTAGTTTGCCCGCAATACCATGCGAAGTCGGCATTTCAACAAAGCAGGCTTACACCGCTTCCTCTCTTCGCTGGAAGACTCGACCGAAGATGTTGTAAATCTGTATATAACCCCCGCCTCTTTCCCGGACTACGCCGATGCGCTGTCCTTAGGGGCAAAGTACGGCACCCATGCCCTTGAGATTAAGGAGGCAGTCAATACCAAGGCGGTAATCAGCAACGCCGAGAAATACGGCACCGGTGCCGCCGTATTCTGGAACGGGCTGGGCAACAATCATATCGTCCTGCCGCCTTTCCCCATCGCCGAGAACAAGGTCTCCACTGGAAAGCTTGATGTCTCCATGCTCCGTGAAGTCCTGAAGCAGAAATATGTCATTGCTGTCGTCCTGGTAACCTGGGGCTGGTATGCTTTGGGCGTGTTCGACGCCGCCAATCTGGTGGCATCTAAGACAGGCACCGGACATATACACAAAAAACACAAGAAAGGCGGCAGAAGCCAGAAGAGATTTGCCCGCAGGACCGAGGAGCAGAAAAAAGATTTCCTGCGCCGGGTCAGCAACCGGATTGAGGAGAGGTTCGAGAGCTTCGCCCCTGACCATATCTTTTTCGGCGGCAACAGGTTGATTTTAAAGCCGCTGATACAGGAGTCCGGCTACCTGCGGGCAAAAGCCGGCAAAATATCGCCGCGAGTTCTTGATGTAAGGTACGCCGATAGGGAAGCCCTGGCAGGCAGCCTGGCAGAAATAACCAGGTCACTCGTTTTCAGCTTCTAAAGAATGACCCCCATTGTCATTCTGAGCACAGCGAAGAATCTCATGTTGTCCCTGACACCACCAAGATCCTTCGTCGCTTTGCTCCTCAGGATGACAATTAATAACTTGTCATTCTGAGCGAAGCGAAGAATCTCTCCCCGTGTCCCCTCGAGCGAGATTCTTCAGTCGCTCTGCTCCTTCAGAATGACACGTAAATGGAGCGGGGCCGCCACGTCGTCCTTCCAGGGAAGTACTCCTCAGGATGACAGTTAGAAATATGTCATTCTGAGCCCTTCGCCCTGTCATTCTGAGCGAAGCGAAGAATCTAAGTCCTGTTTGTATCCTGAGTCAGATCCTTCGTCGCTTTGCTCCTCAGGATGACAATTAAAAACTTGTCATTCTGAGCGAAGCGAAGAATCTCTCCCTATCCCTCTTCCATTCCTTCGACTACGCTCAGGATGGGTGGCAATTCTCGGCTAAACTGTATAGAATATTACAAGCCATTATCACCAGACCGTTAATTTCAGGAGGGTAAAATCATGAAGACTAAATTATTCGGCGTACTTGCGGTCCTCATACTGGTCGGGATGTTATTCCCATCATGTACACCCGGCGAGGTCAAGGTGCCAATGCCGGCTGATATTAACCCCATCATTTTCGTTCACGGCTTTGCCGGTTCATCAGCCCAGTTCGAGTCGCAGGCTATGCGCTTCACCAGCAACGGCTACCCTGCCAGCTATATAACAGCCTACGAATACGATTCCTCCCCCGGTCTCTCCACCGATTTTCCACCGGAGAGTGTTCTTGCCGGCATTGACCAGCATATCGCCGCCGTTATCAAGGACACCGGCACCGATAAGGTTGACATGGTCGGACATTCCCTGGGCACAAAGGTGATGCAGTCATACCTGAGAAGCTCGCCGGAGCGCGCCGCCAGGGTTGCCCACTACGTGAGTATAGATGGCTTTCCCAGCGCCGACCTTCCCGGTGGAGTGCCCACACTGGCTCTGTGGGCGGGACGGAGACCACCCACATTCCCCCCTGGGGGCGAAGTGGGAGGGGGAACGAATGTCACTTTCCCCGACGTGACTCATGTGGAATGCGCCACCTGCCCTGAGGCATTTGTGGAAATGTACAAATTCCTTGCTGGCGAGGAACCGGCAACAGACAAGATTGTAGCTGAGCCTTCAGGCAAAATTCAGCTTGCCGGAAGAGCGGTCATTTTCCCACAAAATGTAGGGGTGGAAGAGCCGGACGCCGCTCTAGAGATATGGGAAATCGATGGCAAAACCGGTGCCAGGACCGGCAGCCAGCCACAGGCAACCTATACTCTGGCTGGAACGGGAGCCTGGGGACCCTTCGAGGCAAAACGCGGCGCAAACTATGAATTTGCCCTGGTTCGTGAAGCCTTTATTACTCACTACTACTTTCAGCCTTTTATGAGAAGCGATTATTTTATTCGCTTGAACACGGAGATACCCGGCCAGGGGCTCAGCAGCCACGCCGATAGAAGTGACGGTCACAGCAACCTGCTGATTACCAGGAACAAGGAGCTCTGGGGCGACCAGGGCGCCGACAGCGACATTCTTGAAGTCAACGGCACCAACGTGGTTACCGACGCCATATGCCCGCTGAACCATCTGGTAATCGCCATATTTGTTAATGATAATGGTGCTGACGGTGAAACCGACCTTACCAAACCGATACCTTACTTCTTCTCGGCGATTCCGGTTTTCATAACCGGGGGCGACCTGAACATCCCTGCGGCTGACCCGCCGGATGGTACCATATCCCTGGTGCTTACACCACGAGGCGGCGGTGGCAAGACACAGGTGATAAACATGCCAAGCTGGGTATCCTCAGAGCATAGAATCTCGGTCCAATTCGACGACTTCCTCCAGGCTGAATAATTAAGATGAAGACTCTAGGAATCATTGGCGGTATCGGGCCGGAATCAACCATCGAGTACTACCGCCAGATTATTGCCGCATACCGCCAGCGAAAGCAGGACGGAAGCTATCCCCAAATCATAATCAACAGCATCGACATGAAAAAGATGCTGGACTTGATTGAGGCGAACGAACTGGCAAGGCTAACGGACTATCTGCTGGGGGAAGTGCAGAAGCTGGCTAAGGCAGGAGCCGATTTAGGGTTGCTGGCATCCAATTCGCCGCACATTGTATTCGATGAGCTTTCTCGCCAGTCGCCGATTCCGCTGCTGAGCATTGTGGAGGCTGCCTGCGAAGCCACTAAAAAGCTGGGGCTGAAACGAGCTGGCTTGCTTGGCACCCGCTTTTCCATGCAGGGACAGTACTATCCGGATGTATTTTCCAGGGAGGGGATTACCCTGATAACGCCCCGGGCGGAGGAACAGGTCTACATACATGACAGGTACATGAATGAACTGGTCAACGGGATTATACTCCCTGAAACACGTGAGCGATTGCTGGCGATAGTCGATAGACTGAAAGCGCAGGAAGGCATTGAAGGCTTGATTCTGGGTGGCACGGAACTGCCGCTGATTTTGACAGAGGAATCATACAGCGGCATACCAGTTTTAGATACCACCAGGATTCACGTGGAGCGCGCCGTGGCTCAAATGCTGTCGTAGCTGTCTCCCCGTTAAATGGCACAGTGGCGAGGCAATTTACCACTGGTTCATATCTTGAAATTCTTGTTCCGGATTGCTCCTGGCACCCAGGCGCAAACCTTGCGCCATGCCGACGGCTACCTCGTACTCGTTGTCCTCCAACGCCTTTATAGTTGCCCTGGCGACTTCCGCCGCTGGTATTCCTCTATCCTCCTGCCCCCGTTCTCCTCTCGCCCCCTTATCTAACTCCGTATCCACCATAGGTGGAATTATCTCAAATACTTTTACAGAAGTGCCTCTCAACTGATGCCTGAGTGACAGGCTGAACGAGTGAATTGCAGCTTTAGTGGCGCAATAAACCGGCATTGCGGCTATAGGTATGAAAGCTAAGCCGGAAGAGACATTAACTATGGCTGCCTCCTTATGTTTTGAAAGCAACGGAACAAAATACCCGGACAGGTGGACACTGGCTTTCAGGTTGATTTCAATTTCATCTTCGCCATTAAATAAATCGCCAGTACCTTTCTTAAAGTCAATCATTCTCTGAATTCCGGCGTTATTTATCAATATATTGGTTTTGCTGAAATTGGAGCTTACCCAGTCGAATAACGATTTGCGCTCTTTCTCCTGTGACAAATCACATACTCTGGTATGTATACGTGGCAGTTTATCCCTGGCTTCTTTTAACCTGCTCTCCCTTCTGCCGCAAATAATCACCTCGTTACCAGCCATGACAAAGGCTTCAGCAAGCGAGAAACCGATGCCTGTTGCTCCACCGGTGATCAGAATCGTATTGCCTTCAGTTTTCATTATTTACCTCGGTTTAGAGAGAAGCTGTGCTAATCCCGGTCCACCTGCAAAAGCTCGAAGGTTGCCTTCTCGTCCGGAAGGCGGACTGCGTCCGTGCCCACTATCTCGAAGATAATTACCTCACCCACCAGCCAGGTTTTTACGCCGGGACGCAGGCAGCCGGTGAGCGTCTGCCCCGACCTGCCCAGTGCGGCGTGCATATGCAGCGTTGGCTTGCCCTTTTTATCGGGAGCGATTATGCCCACGCCGACCACCTCGTGCACACCGTCCACGGGCAGCAGCATCGACTCGGGCGGCATCTCGTCCGAGCGTCTCGGACCCACGACCACCTGACCGTCGCCGATGCCGCCAATCAGGACAACCTGCCCTGCCGAAATTTTCTTCTCTGCGGCAAAGCTCTCTATGCAGGCAGGGATAATATCTCCGTCTTCAAGCCGGATTACAAACACCCGTCCCAGTTTACCTTCAGATGACTTCATGGCAAGCCTCCTTCACGCTGATGGCTCCGTCTTTTGATACTTACTCTTATCTTTCTGATACTGTTCGACATGCTCAGCAATCATATCTATAATGGGAAGATGATAGGGGCATTTTTCCTCGCATTCACCGCACTCGACGCACTCAGCTGCCCTTTCCATAACTGCACTCCAGATACCCGAGACCAGGTGTTCCGGCGGCAGGCGCCGGGCTAAGCTGGGATATATCATGACAGTGGATATGGCTATACCGGTCTGGCAGGGTTGACAGTAGTCGCAGCGATGACAGAACCTGGTGCCGAGCTCCTCTTTCAGTTTTTGCATCTCTTTCACTTCGGCTGCGGTCATTTTATGGGAACCTTCCACTACCTGCATGATTTCCTCTATCTCAGCCACCTTCTCTATGCCGACGATTGTTACAATGTCCGGGTACCGGAGGAGATATTTCAAGGCGATTCTGGCGTTTGATATCATCCCTCCAGCTAGAGGCTTCATGACTATAAAGCCGACGTCGTGCTCTCTAGCCAGTGGCAGCAGCTCCTCGGCGGCTTCGGAGGTAACGAAGTTAAACGGGAACATGATGGTCTCGAAGCGTCCTGATGCCACTGCCTTCTTAGCCACATCCATCTGGTGTGAAGTGATGCCTATATGCTTTACCAGTCCCATATTTTTGGCCTTCTCCACCACCGAAATCGGGCCGTCGGAGGCAAGAATCATGTCCAGCGAGTTAAAGTCGCTGATGCCGTGGAACTGGTACAGGTCTATGTATTCAACATTAAGCCGCTCCAGGCTCAGCTTTAGATGCTTTTCCACACCCTCGCGCTTTCGTGAAAGAGACTTTGTGGCTATAACAAGCTCCTGGCGCCGTCCTGCGATAGCCCTGCCGATGCGTTCCTCGCTGGTGGTATAAGCATTGGCGGTATCGAGGAAGGTTATGCCCAGGTCCAGGCATTTCTTGACCACAGCCACCGCCTCATCATCGTTGAGCCTTTGAATCGGTATGCCGCCGAAGCCCAAACGCGACACCAGCATATCGGTTTTGCCCAGTCTTATCTTCTCCAATTTAACACCTCAAAGTGAAAAACTGCTGCCGGTAATTGTACCACTTCCTGAGGCAAAGCTGCCGGCATTAACTTTGTGACGGAATGTGCAGCGCTCGCATATTATTCTACTCCTACTATTGAAGTGAGCTTTCATATAAGGAGAACGACGAAATCGTGGCAAGGCTTTATAGGTTGGAAGGTGAAGAACTGGCTGGCATGGCATAGAGAGTACTTGTGTTGACTTGAAGATAGTATGCAGTGTAAAATACTGCAATAGCAGTAAATAATACTGCAATTATATAAACATGATGCTAGAAGCTCTTTTGGGGTCAAAGTTAAGGTCAAAAGTGCTGGGATGGCTATTCAGCCATCCGGACGAGCGCTATTTTGTCCGACAGCTCACTAATTTGGTGAAGGAAGATTCTACTAATATGAGCCGTGAGCTGGCTCGCCTGGAAAAGGCTGGCATCCTTGTTTCGACCACGGAAGGGAAGCAGAAGTATTACCAGGTAAACCGGCAAAGCCCTCTTTTCAATGAGCTCCGTGGACTAATTATTAAGACCTCAGGCCTGGCTGATGGGCTGCGGGAAGTGCTGGCGCCACTGGCTGACCAGATTGCCAGCGCCTTCGTTTATGGAAGCATGGCAAGCGGCGAAGCTAACTCGGCGAGCGACATCGACCTGATGGTTGTGGGTGATATAGATGAAATGGCGCTTCACAAGGCGATTTCCCAGGCAGAAAACAAGCTGGCCAGGCCAGTCAACTATAGGCTCATGAGCCAGCGTGAATTCGATGAACGACGAAGTCAAAAAGATGGTTTCCTTGCCCGCGTGCTATCAGGGCAGAAAATTATGATTCTGGGTTCTATCGATGAAATATGATGAACTGCTGAACTCGCGGCGAATCCGCAAGGAAAAGGTTTCACCCGCAGAGGTAGAGCACGCGCTTGACCGCGCCGAGCGTGACTTGCAAACGGCGCGTACGCTCATAGAGAGTGACCGGGACTGGGGCTTTGCTGTGGCTTACGATGCCGTATTACAGGCTTCGAGAGCTTATATGTTTGCCCGGGGGTTCCGACCAGCCAGCAGCGAAAGCCACAAGAACACATTTGCCTTTATGCGCCTGGCGCTGGGCAGGAACTATGAAGAGCTTATGACCTACTTCGACCGGATGCGTAACAAGCGCCACCAGGCAATTTATGAAATAGCCGGGCTCATCACCGAGACCGAAGCCCACAATATACTGGAAAAGGCAGAGAGCTTTGTTGCCCTGATTCGTGAAGAGCTGAAGAAGGTGACAGATGCCGACGCATGACATCACAGGCAACCGGAAAGAGATACTGGTTGACCATGTCAACCACATCATTGGTTCCACGGAGGCGGCACGTTTCGCCGTCGGCTATTTCTTTCTCTCCGGTCTCACACCAGCATTGCCGGCAGGTTGAAAAGGGTAAATGAACTGCGCCATGCAATTGCACCACTTCCTGAGGCAAAGTTGCCGGCATTAACTTTGTGACGTAATGTTTAGCCAGTAGAAATATGACCTAATAATAGATGTTTTTTACTGAAGGTCGGGCAATGATTTTACTATCTTCACTGTCTCCAGGCTAACAGTAATGACCTTGCCAATAAGACGAATTATATATTGTGGGTCATCCAGCCTATTCGGGTCATTGACTATGCCACTTCTTTTATCGGTGCTTACTTTATACTGGTCAATAATCCAATCAAGAGCAGAGCGGTTGCCCAAACGGTATTCAAAAACTTCCGGCGGGATGCCGCCCAGAGTGAGAAAATCATTGTAGACAATGTTAGTTTTATCCCTGGATAAGGTCATTCTCTCAACGCGATAATTCACCTTAGCATCCTTGTTTTCCAACCATGTTAAGGGATACTCAGTCTGTTTTTCATAGTTTACGTGAAGCTCTGCAAGCTGCTTCCCGGCTTTGGCGAACTCCCAGAAACCAGGAGCAAAGGGTATTCGTGGCAATTCCCTCTTTAAGTTAGCCGCATATTTCTCGCGGTACTGAGGGTGATGCAGGACAGCATACATATAGTGGAAGATATCCTGATTCGAAATATGGCTGTCCTTGTAGTGCTCTTGAAATCTAGTTAGTGCCCAATCGGTTACGTTTTCCTTACGAATAGTGCCATTCTCAGCATATGTGTATAATGGAAAACATTGAGTGCCTGCACCGAATCCCCCACACATAACTAAATTCGGAATTACGTTTGTAGCTAAGCAAACAAAAGGTTTTTCAGAGGACTGAGTAACACAAATCACCCGGTTCTCAGTTTCTGAAGTGGCATTTGGGAAAACAATGGGCTGCCGATATCTTCTCTGATTAAGCAAATGGTCAAAATATAGATACTCTTTACAGAATGGGCGATACATTGAAAGACGAACCTTTGAAGAATCAAAAGATATAGTTTCATGGTTAGCCAGTGCTGTTTTGAGACGGTCCGTCCACTTTACAAAAGAGGGATCATTGTTCACAAAGTCATCAATATTGATAATCTCATTCTTCTGAGAAAAGCGAAATACCTCGTAATTGTAGTTATTGATTAGTTGCGTCACTTTCTTTTCCAAGCTGTCTTTCCGAAAGTCATAAACCCATTCATCACGGTTTGTGCCAACCCCAAGTGAGAATGTCTTGAAAATCGTTATAGAGTCCAGCTTTTCAGTTTTGGCTTCCTTGGTCCCCATAGGCATAAACGAGTCAAACGAACTATCTAATCCCGCTGTTAGCCAGTTGTGTTTAGAATCCGGAGAGATATCTTGCCATTCGATGCTTGCTATAGAAGCTTTCTCATTAAGAAAATCGTATTTTTCTTCTTTGCGACAGAACTCATCGGTGTGGAAATAGTGTATTTTTGATTTTTTGGGCCGACCTGTGCCGTTCTTCTTAACAAAGAGGTTTATACTGACGCCAACCTGAATACCAAAGACATTGTGGGTCGTGCCGGATAGCTTCGGATTTTTACGAACGTTGCCACCTAAATCTAAAACATAGATGGCATCGAAGTCCTGCTGCAAACACTTTCTCATCCCATCAAAAGTGATTTCATTTACGAAGCTATTATTGGTCACAAAGGCTACTATACCTTCATCTCCGATTCTGTCGGATGCCCAGCGTATGGCTTTAACATAGGGGTCGTTCAATTTTCTGAGCAAGGTGGCTTTTGAACCCTTCCCATATGTTTGAGAAACGCGCTTATCGATTTCCTCGTATTTCCGATTCTTATTGTTATCGTTTTCGTTCACCTGCCCGGCGTTATAAGGAGGATTACCGATAACAACGAAAATTGGAGTTGTTTGCTGGCGCTTCACCCTGGCCGTGTTCTCCTTTGTGAAGAAAGAAAGCTGCTTAACTTTGGCAAGGTCAAATGTATCGACTAAACAGATACCACTAAAGGGCTGGTATTTGTCGGTAACTTCGTAGTATTCATGCTCAATATTCATTGAGGCGATGTAGTAGGGTAAAAGCATGACCTCGTTACAGTGAAGCTCACCGGCGTATTTGAAAGGCAGTTTTGAATGTTTTATTTCTCGCATCGCCCACAAAATAAAATTACCGGTTCCGACAAACGGGTCGATGATATGCACCCCCTCATCTGAAAGGGAGCGCCCGAAATCTTTTTGAAGAATATGCTCCACGGATTTGACCATAAACTTAACAATTGACTGCGGGGTATAGACTATGCCGTGTGTGTCAGCCACTTTGACTGAAAAACCCTGGAAAAACTTCTCATAGACCGTGTTAAGGAAGCTCTGCTTCTGCGAGAAATCGTCAATAGTGGCTGCGGTTGTCTCAATGGCAACATAGAAGCGGTCAAGCGGTTTGAGGAACTCGTTGCGGCTAAAGGATTGCGATGTCAGTGCTGAGATGACTTTTTCAATCTCACGGGCTATAACATTGCGCTCCACGAAATCGGGATTATTGAAGACCTTGCGGAAAATGCGCTCTGTGAGCAAATGCTGAATAAGCATTTCCTCTACTGCTTGAATGGAGATATTGGGATTAATAGTTTCCTGGCAGAGTTGAACCAGGTCGTTGAATGCCTGAATAAAAAGGTTATTGGTTTGACGTTCCTTTTCGATAAGTTCTAGTAAGCCGTTGGCTAGTTCTTGTACTTTGAGTTTGAATTCTTCGACAGCCCTCTGCCATTCCTCAAAGGCGGGCGCCTCGTATTCGAAGAAGACTTTTAGACCTTCTATAAGGAGGTCAGGATTAGAAATATCCTCATCAAAAATCTCATGCCCATCTTGCCATATGACAATACGGTCTGGTGCTTGAAAAAGTATATTATTCTTAGGATAGCCATCATCAAACTTCTTCTTTATTGCCTTGTCGAGGTCATCGCTGGCATCCTTTGCCTCCCAGTAGCCATGCACAAGGTTGAACGTGTCGACCAGAGCGCCATCAACGAATTTGGTATGCATGCCAGTTTTAAAGGGATACTGCTCTATAAGTGTCTGACCGAATTGACCAGCACAGTGGCGAATTAATGAGGCAAACGCCGGTGATACAGCACCTTCATGTGACATACCAAGCTCAGAGAGGCCGCTAATAGCTTCATAGTATGCTTTGACTGATTTATGAGCGGGTTTAATATTTAGAGTTATCATTGCCCTAACGTAACCGAACCGAACGACGCCAATTTGAGCATAATCAAATTGTGTAGACATGTCAAGCGGTAAGGATGTAGATCAGCACGAAACATCACGGATAACAAAATATTTTGCCTTGGGAAATGCTACTAAGTATCACTGAACGAAACTGACTTCTGTGCAGCTACTCACCACACGAGCGTATTCGATTGCACTTCTTCACGGTTGGCGAACTCCAGCCTCTTTTGTTGTAGGGGAACTGCCTGTAGAATTATGGTAATATTCAGTCATCACATGCGGGCTACCGGAGAGGTGAAGGAGGCAGTCTATGCCGCTTAAAGAAAAGGACAGGAAAATCATAGAAATGCTGGCTAAGAATGTGGAAAGGGAGTCCGAGGTTTGAGCAGACCAGTTTTCATATATCTGAGGAGGGAGTGATGGCGAAAAACTATCAAAGAGTTGTTGCCAGCCTAATAGAGGGCTACGGTGGGTGGTCTGGCAATGAAGAGTTGCTGGCTGACGGCAGGATGACGGACAGGCTGTTCCCCTACCATAAGCTATTCTCCCCTATACAGGTCAACAGCATTAAAATCAAGAACCGCATCGTCATGGGTCCCATGGGCAATGTGGGCATGCCCGATGAGACCGGCAGACCCGGCAACAAGATGATACAGTACTTCGTGGAACGCGCTAAAGGCGGCGTGGGGCTTATCACCTCCGGGCTGGTGCTCGCCAGCAATAACGTCGAGGCATCGGTAACAGAGCCGGGCGACCTCAGCCTGCTGCCCCGCATCGACCGCTCGCGCACCGTTTTCCCGGGCTGGAGGATACTGGCTGAGAGCGTGCATGCCTGCGGCGCCAGTTTCTTCATCCAGCTCAGCCCCGGGCTGGGACGCGTCGCCTCGCCTGAATGCCTGATAAAGAAGCTGAGGCTGCCGGTATCCGCTTCCTGGAACCCTAACTTTTACATGCCCGCAGTGCCCTGCCGACCGCTGCGAGACGGCGAATGCCTGAAAATAATAAAGAATTCCGGGCAGGCAGCCGCCGATGCTAAGGCGCTGCTCATCGATGGAGTCTACCTGCACGGACACGAAGGATACCTGCTGGAGCAGATGACAAACACCGCTTTCAACCGCCGCAGGCTGGGCCGCTTCGCCGACTGGCAGGCTTTCGGCATCGAGCTGGTGGAGCATATACGCGAGCGTGTCGGCGAGCGCTATCCCATAATGTACCGCATCGACCTGTCCCTGGCTTTGAACGAGACCTACGGCAGGCGTATGGCAGAGGTAGGCTCATTGAAGAAATTTAGAAGAGAACGCACCGTGGAAATGACGCTGGACTATATGGCTAACCTGGTGAAAGCCGGCGTGGATATGTTCGATGTCGATTTGGGCTGCTACGACAACTGGTGGCTGCCACATCCGCCGGCGTCGATGCCGCCGGGATGCTACCTGCCGCTGGCTAAGCTGGTCAAGGATTACCTGGCGGAGAAAAAGATTAAATCGAACGCCGGGCTGCCGGTGCCGGTGGTGGCTGTGGGCAAGCTGGGGTACCCTGATTTGGCTGAACACGCCCTGCGCCAGGGGATGTGCGATATGGTCATGCTGGCACGTCCTCTGCTGGCTGACCCCGAGTGGCCCAGCAAAGCCTATGCCGGCAGGATTAGCGAAATCTGTCCGTGCATCGGCGACCAGGAGGCTTGCCTGAATGAGTTCATCGAGGGCGGACATACGCAGTGCGCCGTGAACCCGCGCACCGGATTCGAAGATGTGCTGTGCGCCGAGCTTAACCCTGCATCCAGAGCAAAAAAGGTCGCCGTGGTCGGCGCCGGACCGGCGGGAGCGCTCTGCGCCTGCACCGCCGCTCAGCGTGGACACCAGGTAACACTGTTCGAGAAGCTGGATAAAGCGGGCGGCGAGTTGATTCCCGGCTCCGCGCCCAAATTCAAATATGACGTAGCCAACTACCTGCAATACCTGAGCAACCTGCTGGACGAAACAGCCCGGAGCTATAAACTGAAGCTGCGCCTGAAAACGGAGGCTACCCCCGAGCTGCTAAAGGGCGGGAAGTTCGATGCCGTGGTCACCTGCACCGGGGCACAGCCGGTAAAGCTGCCTGTGAAGGGAATCGACCTGCCGCACGTGGTGCAGGCTGTGGACTTGCTACGTAACGGCTCACTGCCGGCTAAGGCAAAAAAGGTGGTGGTTATCGGCGGCGGCTCGGTAGGCTGCGAGATAGCCTATATGCTCGCCTATGAGATGGGCAGGCAGGTCGCCATCGTGGAGATGCTGCCCTATTTCATGAAAGGGGTGTGCACCGCCAACCGGGGTCACCTGATACACTACATGGAGAAGGCAGGTGTGCGCTTGCTCAACTGTGCCGTGCTTAAAAGCGTTGACAAGGGCGCGGTGAAAATTATTAAGAACGTCTCCCCCACGGTGCCCGACCCGTACAATACCTGGTCTCCAATACTGCCGGATAATGTGAAGAACCCGCTGGCAAAGAAGATAAAGGTTGAGGAAAAGGAGATAGAGCTGGCGGCTGACCTGGTGGTACTGGCTGTGGGACTGAAGGCAGACGACAGACTGTACGAGGCATGTGTCAAAGAGCGCGTGGCTCCGGAGATACATAACATCGGCGATTCTTTCTGCGTGGGACGCGTCTTCGAGGCTACCAAGGCTGGCTACGCGGTCGGCAGGATTCTCTAGTGCAGATGTGAGGCTCATTTGTTCCCCCTCCCTTGCCTGTCCTGAGCGGGCATCCTTCGACAGGCTCAGGATGAGCGGAGGGAGGTTCAGGATGACGGGGGGAGGAAGAGTTGAGATTCTTCGCTACGCTCAGAATGACAGGGCGAGGGGCTCAGAATGACATATTTCTAACTGTCATTGCGAGGGGTCCTTCGCCTTTGTCATCCTGAGGAGTGAAGCGACGAAGGATCTGGCTCGGGATACAAACAGGACTTAGATTCTTCGCGGAGTTTACCCTGAGCCGGGGTTCATCCTTCGACAGGCTCAGGATGAGCGGATAAGGAGTTTAGGATGACGGGGCGAGGAAGAGTTGAGATTCTTCGCTACGCTCAGAATGACAGGGCGAGGGGCTCAGAATGACATATTTCTAACTGTCATTGCGAGGGGTCCTTTGCCTCTGTCATCCTGAGGAGTGAAGCGACGAAGGATCTGGCTCAGAATACAAACAGGACCTAGATTCTTCGCGGAGTTTACCCTGAGCCGGGGTTCATCCTTCGACAGGCTCAGAATGAGCGGATAAGGAGTTTAGAATGACAGGGCGAGGTTAAAACTGCCCTATCCCTCACTCAACATAGTCCTACGGTCAATAGGTTGTCTCCGTCCGACGTCCCACGTGCAATATCAGAACAAGATTTTCCTTATCATATACTTCGTAAACTACCCGGTAATTGCCGGTTCTAACACGGTAAGCACTCTCAGTCCCTTTGATTTTTCTGACTCCGTGAGGATGAGGGGCGCCGGCTAAACTTCTTATAGCAGCCCGCAAGCGCTCAAGGTTGTGTCTTTGTATTCGCTCCTTCAGCTTCTCTAAATCACGGTAAGCGGCTGGTGAAACTTCAATCCGGTACACTTTTCGCCTCGGCAGCCTTATCTCGCACTGCTGCTGTTTCCTCCAGTTCCTTTTCAACCTCGGACCAGGGATGCCCGCCTTTCTCTTTCCATTCGGCACGGGCAACCTCAATTATGGGTAGTAACTCAGCATCCTCGCGACTTTCCAACCATTCGCGCACCGCATCGGCTATGATTTCACTTGCCGGCACATGCCTCCTTGCCGCCTCAACCTTTAGAGTCGTGTACAGGTCTTCATCGTGAAACACGACTGTCATCTTTCTGCTCATTGTATACCTCCTGAGACGTAGATACTTACATACGTATATAAGTATTGTAGAATGACCGGAGATGGATGTCAAATTATGCCAAACAACATTGTATCGGGCGGCGAAGGGCGGGTTGACTACTGTGCTATAATCATCACTTGAGTTTAATATTTCCTGGCACAGCACAGGTTGCATTTTATCGGGAGGTGAATTATGTCAAAACATATCTCAAAAGGGCTGATTATCCTTCTAGTCACAGTATTGTTGACTTTCTTCATTTCAGCGCCCGTTCTGGCGGCTGACCTGCGCAGCGGGGACACCATGACTGTTGCCAGCGGGGAGGTAGTGGATGACGACCTGTATATAGCCGGCAGCACCATCACCATCGACGGCACCGTTAATGGCGACCTGTGGGCGGTCGGCAACACCATCACGGTCAACGGCGAAGTCACCGGCAGCATTGTCGCCGCCGGTCAGACAGTCAATATCAACGGCAATGTCGACCATGCGGCACGGCTGGCTGGAAACTCTGTAAACGTCAGCGGCAATGTCAGAGGCGACCTGCTGGTTTTCAGCAGCCAGGCGAATATCGCCAGCAAAGCCAGAATTGGCGGCGATTTGATTTTTGGCTCCGGGTACGTGCATATCGACGGGCTGGTTGAGGGAGATATCAAAGGTGGCGGTAATCAAGTTACCATTGCCAACGAAGTGGGAGGGAACATCGAACTACAAGCTGAAAAACTAACAGTAGCTTCCACGGCGGATATCGGCGGCAACTTAACCTACACCAGCGAAAACGAAGCTGATTTTCAGTCCGGCGCTAAAATCGGCGGCGAAACCACCCACAACGTGCCGGAGGTAAAGAAACCTGTCCCACTCAGCGGAATAGGCGGTAAGGTGCTGGGCTTCCTTATGGCTCTGGTGACAGGACTGATTATCATAGTGATTGCTCCCAGAAGGTCGGCGTCAATCGCCGATTCAATACGAGCTAAACCCTGGGCAAGTCTGGGGTGGGGAGCTGTCATTTTGTTCGCTACCCCTGTCGCCGCCATAATAGCGTGCTTTACGGTCATCGGTATACCGGTGGCGCTGATTGCACTGGTACTTTACGCCATAGCCATCTATATCAGCCAGGTCTTCGTCGGCCTGTTCATAGGACGCTGGATTATCGGGCGCTTCCGAGAGGTGGAGTCCAAAGGTATTATGATAGGAGCTCTGGCATCGGGGCTGTTTATTATTGCTATACTCAAGCTGATTCCGTACCTGGGCTTCTGGGTCGGACTTGCCGTAGCTCTCTTCGGACTGGGAGCTATGTTAGTCTCGGAGACCAGGTCACGCACTCAAGCCTAGCCGGTTGAAGTAGAAATACCGGGTGGGAGATGGTAACTAGATTTCCAACCCCGCCCGGTAACCTTCCTCCACAGCTTCTCTTATGCTGCGCGGCTGGGCACAATCACCCACCGGCAAGACCTGCGCAACCTTACCCTGTAAGGCAGCCAATAGCTCGGTATCAGGCACAGCGCCAGCCGCCAGCACCACGGTGTCCGCCTCTATTAACTTCTTCTCGCCTGTGCCGGTTTTGATAACGACGCCAGCCTCGGTGATTTCCTCATATTCAACACCTGCCAGCATGGAAACGCCCCTGTACTGCAGCCTGCCCAGCAAAGGCTCCCTGATAAACTGATGTACCCTGGTAGCCCACTCCGTGCCCCGCCGCATGATGGTGACCTTCTTGCCCCGCTCCACCAGATACAGCGCCGTCTCACAACCCACCAGCTCGCCACCTATCACCGCCACACGCGCTCCGGTATCAGCGCCCATAAGAACTTCGTCAGCCTGAAGAACCTTCTTGCTTTTTATGCCCGGTATCTGTGGTATAAACGGCTTAACACCGGTAGCCAGCACCACGACATCCGGCTTGAGCTCTTTAAGCATGTCCACAGTAAACCTTTGCCTCAACCGCAGGTCAACACCCGGTCTGGTTACCTGACCTAGCAGATATTTTCGAAACGTTTCAGTAGTTTCTTTGAACGGAGGCTTTGCCGCCAGCAGCAACTGACCGCCTAATTCATCGCCCTCATCAAACAAGACCACTTTATGCCCTCTCAATGCCGCCACCCTGGCAGCCTCCATGCCGCCCGGCCCACCACCCACCACAACCACCTTTTTGGGACTATTAGTCGGTTTAAGCTCATACTCCCGTTCCCTGCCCAGGGTCGGGTTCACCACGCAGCAAACCCCCTCTTTGCGCCAGCGAATACTGTCAAGGCAGGTCAGGCAGCATAGACACGGTCTGATATCTTCCAGCTTGCCCATCTCCACCTTCTGCGGCAGGTGAGGGTCAGCCAGGAGCGCCTTGCCTATGGAGATGAAGTCAGCCTTACCATCGCCAATAACGCCTTCACCGAGCTCGGGTGGAATACGACCCACAGCGATAACAGGAACCGAGACAACTTTCTTCACTCCCTCAGCCAGCGGCACAAAGGTGCATGGCGGCTGCACCATCGGCGGACGCCGTGCTGGCACAACCGTGTGCGCGGAAACATGTATGGCATCCACACCAGCCTTCTCCGCCAGTTCAGCCACCACCTGCGTCTCCTCCAGGGTTATGCCATCTTCAACACCTATCTCCCTGGCGCTGAGACGACACCAGACGGGATATTCCCTGCCAACCTTTTTCCTGATAGCTTCTATCACCTCCAGCAGAAATCTAGCCCTGTTTTCCACGCTGCCGCCGTAAGCATCCTGTCGGCGATTCGACAGCGGAGACAGGAACTGTGATATGAGATAACCATGAGCGCCGTGAATCTCAACGCCATCGAAGCCGGCCTTCTTAGCCCGCTCAGCAGCCTCAGCGAATTTAGTCACCAGCGCCGCTATCTCCGAGACCGTCAGCTCTTTGGGCTGCTCGCCTCCCGATGTCGGTACAGGCGATGGTGCCACCGGCTGATGTCCGGTTATCTGTGCCGTGGTCTGCCTGCCGGCATGATGAACCTGAATTGCCGCCTTAGCGCCGTGCCTCTTTATGGCTTCCGCCAATTTGCTCAGGTGGGGGATAAACCGGTCATCGTCAATACATATCTGTCTCATTACACCTTTGCCCACCGGAGAATCCACGCATGAAATCTCCACGATAACAAGGCCGGCACCGCCCTTAGACCTTTCCTCATAGTAGTCTATTTGCCGGTCTGTCACCGTGCCGTCTTTTAAGGCATAGTTCGTCGCCATCGGCGGCATGACCAGCCGGTTCTTAAGCTCCAGGCTTCCTATACGGCCGGGCTGGAAAAGATTCGGAAACTGCTTATTGCTCATACTGGTGATTCCCTCCTGAATTTCTGTCGGCCTAAATCTGCGGTCAACCCGCCTAATCTAGCACATTCTTCAGCTCGCCTTCAACCAGAAGGCTATCCAAATGCTTTCTCCCTTCCCTGTTGTCGCAAGCCAGATCCTTCGTCGCTTCACTCCTCAGGATGACAGTTAGCAATTTGTCATT
>CAYNVO010000010.1:0-96240 GCA_964400675.1 uncultured Dehalococcoidales bacterium
TGCCAAGTCACTTTTCTGAATCGAGCGTAACTTAATGAAGGGTAACAAAAGTCAGGATTGTGTCGTGAAGTGCCCAATATACCACTCCATTGTGAGTGGGTTGGTGGTCTACTAAAGCTTTATATTTTTGTAAGCTGTTAGAGAGGCTAAAGAGGATAGGGGAAAGGCTAAAAACGGCGGACAAATACTATGTGGAGCAGGCCTGATCAAGTTGAAGGAGCATTGGCTTCGTCGGTGCTCACGAATCGAACCCCATGTTTTTCTATAAGGATATCTTTGAGAGCGTACACCTTTATTGTTTGTTGCTCGCCTTCAAGTGTCCAGTGGGCAGTCTGTGGTAAATTGTATTCGTCTGCTTTGTGTCGCCTCAAAGCCCTTCTCTTCTTGGCGGGGTCTATCAGAATGCTCCCTTCTTGAGCCTTTACTTGCCAGCACACAATGTAGTGTAACCACGCAAACGTGTGGTTGAAATGACCTGCGCCTAGGTCTCTTTTGAACTCTGCAAAACGGCAGTTTTCACCTGGTTCGTCTGATTTGACCACGCAATCTATGCCATTGTCTGTCCTCCAATCCAGAGGTTCGAAGAAGCTGAATTCCGTATCGAACTTATTTCTAAGGCGTTCGAGCAGTAGGACGGTCTCAGCCTCGCTCGCAGGCTGTGGGAATATTACATCATCGCCAATCACGAGGCGTGGTTTCTTCAAACCTTGCACGGTGCGCTGCTGCAACTGGAGCTTATCTTGCTTTTCGCTCGTCCTGACTTCGGTCTCTTCTTCAATTATCTTCGTCCAAGTCCAGCTTTCATCTTCAGCCATGTCATTGACTAGATTCTTTGCTACATCTTCCATGCCTCGTAGTAGGCTTGCATCGGACCCACCGACACTGTTTCGATCGTTGTTTAGCAGGAAACTTTGGCAGTTCACAAGAATCTGAAACCGAGTTCGTTGTCCCTCTTTCTCCAAAACTTCCATTGCTACCGGATTTCTCTGTTCTATGCAAAAGAAATCTTTACAGAACCACAGACCGTATCGGCTTTCTGCCTTATATGAAAACCTGTCAGAGCGCTGGCGTTGACGTAGGTAGGGATTGTAGCTACGTTTTGCATCTTCGCCCTCAACAGAAATAATAGCTTCCCAACATACATCAGGTAGTTCCCTTAATGTACCTGTCTTTACAACGTAGCGCCAGTGGTTTCTCTTCGCGTTGTCCAATATCTGGAGCATTTGGTCGTATGGTAACTTTGTTGATTCCGAGATAACAGCCTCCAGCCTCTGATTGGGAGTTACCGGATTATTCCCGCAATCTGGAAATGGATGACCGAATTGAATCATACGCGGCGTTGTTGCTCCCGGTGCCTCCAGTCTGATCTGTCCCGTCGGAGCGGCACGAAGTTTGCCGGTATGGAGCTTTAGACGTTCGTCTTGGTTTTTCAGGTCTTGCTTGATTCTATTTTCAAACGACCCCCATTTGGTAAACCACCGGATGTAATCCTCAATCTCGTCTGCCTGGAAATGCGATCCATCGTTGTCGTAGAACCCAACGACCTCTATTTCAGTGAAAGTATGCTCGGGCGTTTCGTCAGTATCTTCCTTGTAATCAATATCTGGGAATTCACCCTTGAAAATGCTGGCCCACGGTTGGTAACATTTAGCTACCCAAACAGGGAATCCTATCCCCGCCCACGTTTTCACCTTGAGGAAATCGGAATGGAAAGCAAGCTTAATTCCTAAGCACTTTTCTCCAACAGGCTGATATTCAGTTTGCTTGTCTCTTGATGAACCGCCAAGCTTGAAGAAATCATTCAAGATTCCCGTAAATTCGTTAGGTTTAGGTAGACTCTCGTCTCGTACCATTCCTGCCCCATCATCCCGAATCTTCACAATCCAGCGCTGGTTACCTTCCCAAGGTTGTCTTCGTACCATAATATCAATATTATTGGCCCCAGCGTCATAAGAATTACTGATAGCCTCCCGTATCAATTCCAACGGCTTGTTGAAGTTCTTTACCATCTGACGCAACATGTCCAATTCGTCAACTTGAACCTGTGGTTTCTCACTCATTTCTTTGCCTCCATGCCAGTTCAGAAATAAGGAAATTTGGGTTAAGCATGTCCTAAATTTCTGATACGGAAAGTCCTTACTTCTGTAGTCCTTACAGTTAGGCCCAATTTTAATCCTATTTACATGATTAAACAAGAGGTCACTTTTTGGAGCCTGCCAATAGTGTGCCAAGTTGGCCAGCAGTCACAAAACGTCAAAAAGTTAGCTAGTCAGGTTTTGCGTTGGCAATTAGCCCGCAACGGATGTGACCGAGAGCCGTTTCACGGGGACTAACAACCTTCTTTGGAAGCTCCACCAACCACCTCCGGTTGACATTCTACGACATTTTACTTGTCGTGGCACTTTAAGGTTTAGTCCATATGCTGCATTACTTTTTGTATAGGCTCTTTTCCAAGCAACACTATTGCGAATTGTTCATATTTCTCGCCAGTCTTGGGATCGACATCGTGCCAGCGAGCAAGGTATTCTTCTTCTGTCAGCCATGTTCTTCTAAATGACGATGGGTCTTCGAAAACGACAATGTTGTCCTTGTATCCGATCACAATGGCATAATGACCATCATCATAATCTGTCTTCCAGTCCTCAAGAGTCATGTACCGCTCAGCCCATGCCTGTAGCAATACAATGACCGGGATGCCTTTCTCGATATACTGCTTCACTGTTTCAAGAGAAACCCCGCGTTGTGCAATCACTTCAAAGCCATACTTCTTAGCTACACCAATCATATTCTCGATAGAAGTTCCGTTGTTGTCGGATTTGAGTTCATCAATCAATACATCTTCCCGCACTTCTACGCCATAATAGGCCATCACAAGTTGTAATGCCTTTACCCCGCAATCAAAGTCAAACGCCTGTATCCCACCTGGAATGTTGATCATATGTATATCTCCTCATCTCGGTTTAGGTATCTTTTTGCTCATTTTATATAGGGCTGCGGCAAAAGCTCTCCTGAGCGTTTCCAGTGCTTCCACATTAGGGGTCCTATCTGCATACATGTAAAGCTTCTGGTTAGTCTCCTGCAAAATGGCAGGTACCTTGTTACCGACTCTTGTCATTGCGTTTATAGAATGTTCGCCACATACATGGCCATAGACCCTACCGTATTTGGACTCGTTCACGGTCACCTTAACCCTGCGAAGCTTTTTTACGAGTTCATTTGCATAAGTTTCTATGAATACATCAGGGCAAAAGTAGGTTGGCTCACTATCCTGATTGGAATTCTGGAAGCTCATAAGTTCAATTTGATTATCTGTCAGGCCTTGGGATGTCACGGTGGAATGGCCATCGAGCATAAATATCTTGCCACGAGCAATCTCTGCACTTATATCTCGGTGAAACATGTGCAGATATTTTCTGGAAAGATACTGCCGTAGTTTTTGGTCGGGCTCATGGCAATGTCGATATATGGAATTACCCAAAATGTCCTTGAGTGGCACGCTGTCTTCAACTCTTACAGGGTGCCTGTTAGCCTCGAGAATCAAGCTGCAGTAGGGAAATGTCAACTGTGAATTGCGAAGAATGTCACGAAAATCGTAAAGCCAATTAGTGTACCAATCGACATTGCTCATCAGCATGGGGAACTCATTGGAAAGGGAATCAAGCGATATCTCGTTTGGGATGATTATTCCACTATGTGGTATTACAACTAGCAGGTCTCTGAATTGCATGCTTACTATCGTCCTTTGCGGTTTCTTGACCCATCAAAAACAAACGTCAACTAAGGGCTTGGTCGAAAAAAGATAGCACCTGAGCGATATATTCTTTGGGTCTAGCACGATATGAACCTACATGTTCCGCCTCTGGCACTATCCATAACCTAGTATCTGGATTGCGGGATGCTCTTGCCAATATGCTGGCATGCTCCACAGGAACAGTATTGTCTTGCCCTCCATGGATAATTAGCACTGGAGGCGTAGTGAATTGTCTAATAGCGTCGACAGGCTTGGACATAGATAAATCAATGCCGTGTATTCTCTTAGCCACGAAAAGGATCACAGGTATGAACAACTTCGGCAAGCTGCTTCGCTTGGAAAACTGAGGCTTGACAATATCTGCCAGGTATGCGAATGAGCTATCAGCGACGATAGCATCAATCTGTTTGCAATTGGCAGCAGTCATCAGAGCGGTTGCTGCCCCCATAGAGAAGCCGATAACGCAAATCTTACTCATGCCACGTTGCTTAACGTAGTCTATTGCACCTAGCAGGTCCCTTTGCTCATAATAACCTAAAGATATATGTTTCCCTTCTGACTGGCCATGTCCACGCAAATCAAACATCAGGACGTTATAACCGGTATTCACCATCTCTCGAGCTATGTCTAGCGTCTTTATACCCGGGTCAGCCCGGTGCCCATTTGCGCCATGAATCATCACAACGACCCGACTGCTATCGCATGCTTCGAGCCACCAGCCACTTAATGTCAGCCCATCCCTGCTGGAAAAAGATACGTCATCATATTTCAGGTCAAGGTTATCTGGCTTTTTCTCAAACGGCGACCGGGCAACTTTGGTCATTGAATAGGCAGCATGCAGCGAAATGCCGACAACAGCTCCAAGGGCGGCTGCGGTGAGACCAAATGGAACCCAGAGAAGTCTCTTTTTAGGCCATCTGGGCTTAGTAGCTTGTTCATCCATAGGATTTATTCTACAGCATTTTACCACTGAAAATCATGCGTGTGTGTCTACACATTCGGCCGCCATACAACACCAAGCTGCAGAAAGAAAAGAAACTGCACACAATGTTGACCTCGTAGGGGAAAAAGCAACATTTGCTAGCTATTATTGTAGAACTCGACAAATCATCGCCTCTCGAAGGCTAACAATAAGCCAGATTGTACAGACCTATCCTCGCCACTTGCCGAATGATATGCGGTATAGTAAATAGTCCCAAGAGTTGCCCAATAGATTGCCAAGGCGAATCATCCGGAGCATCAAATGAACGGCTTCTGCCTTTTCGACACCGTATGCCTGCTGCAACTTCCTGACAGCTTCAGGATCAGGATGCGCATCGGATTCAGCCCAGTGCTGCGCATAGATTACAGCCACAGCCTCATCTTCTGGGCAGTTATCAACATCTCCCGAAAGTAACTGGCTAATCTCTATAGGAGTAACTCCACTTTTCAATGCTTGTCTGGCATGAAAATATGAACAATAGCGGCAGCTGTCTACCGCGGTAACAGCCAGCATTAGCCTTTCTCTGAAGGCAGGCGATATCGAGCCCTTATTCATTACCTTCTTCAGGAGCTTCCTGTTTACGATTGGAAACAACAAGTCTCTAAATAATTCTTTTAGGTTCTTATATGTTCTTTTGTTGAATTTCATGACTGGTACTGCCGAGCCCAGGCGGTTACACAATAAGTACCCACAAGCTTTAGCGGAATATCTAACCTCTTCTTTAAGTAGTTCTCAATATACAAAAGAGTGCTGCCTCATTTTAACCCGGTGCCCTTCATCAATCCCGATTAGATTGCCGCAATAACATTTAACTTCGTCCCCATCATGCACACTATAATCCTTAACTATACGACCTTTCCAGCAATGTAGCACTCGCCCTTTCCCAATCTTGACATATCTAAACACTTTACGCTTACACTTAGCGCATTTTATGGTTATCATTTTTGAGCCCTCATCAGCTCAATCCCTCCCAGATTATCACATTTTCCACATAGGTTAAAGGAAAGTTAGCTTTGCGTTGACAAACGGCTAGTGTTAATATAGCTTTTAACTCGAAGAGAATTTAAAAATGCAGATAGAGCTACCTGGCACTGAATCCTTTGGTATAAGATACTGTCTGTGCTTGAGGGCTGGCACGGAGCCTACGCCGGTGGCGAGGTTAATGTGCTCTCTGATTGGTCGGATAAAATAGCACGGATTAAGACGAGATGAAACTAATCAGCGCTTGTCTGTTAGGAATGAGATGTGCTTGGAGTGGTGAAGATAATAAGAACGACCGAGCCATTGAACTTTCGAGGGTTGAGACTCTAATTCCCGTTTGTCCTGAGCAATTGGGAGGGTTGTCGACTCCTAGAGCACCTCAAGAAATCCAAGGTGGCACAGGTAAGGATGTTCTTGATGGGATATATAGGGTTCTCAATAGAGATGGGGGGGACATTACTAGCGAATTTATCAAAGGAGCGGAGGAGACCTTGGAAACTGCCCGGCGGCTCAATATAAAGGAATTTATAGGCAAATCTAGAAGTCCATCATGTGGCTGCGGTCAAATATACGATGGCACATTTTGTGGAAAATTGATAGATGGCGACGGTGTTACAACTGCGTTATTAAGACTAAGCGGGATTAGAATCATTCCAGAAGAGGATTTATAGCCTACCTTAGCTAACCTTACACCATGATTCCGTAATGAGAACCTGCGGCGGCCAGAAAGATATTTCTAGGAAATGTTTATCTAGTAGGAGATTAGAATGGATTCTACTCAACGAGACCCTAGGGAAATGACCGATAAGGAAGCAATGGAGTGGATGCAAGAATTAGTTAAGAAGTTAGCGGAAGAGAAAGGCTCTGCAGGAGGGGCATGTTCTCTCGAAGCCGTAAAAAATCCTGTTCGAAGAAACATTCTAAATGTTTTACAGGAAAGGGTTTTAGGGATAGATGAAATTTCTGAAAGAGTAGGAGTTACGGGGCCTACACTTAGATATCATCTCAACTTCCTTATGAGTTCATATTTTATACAAATAGAGGGTGATAGGGTTGATTTAACGCCGGGGGGTGTTTCCTTTGTAAGAAGCAATAAGCGGACTCAAGCAGGTTATTTTTAGGGCGAAGGTAATTAGGGGAGTGAATTGATGAAAGAATATACTATCCGCCCAATTTGGGGAACGGCCCTTAAAATAGAAAGGAGTGAAGAGGAATAGATGCGTACCGAGAAAGCCCGAGTTTACCAAATAGCTTTTAGCATAGCTAGTGCTAGAAAGTTATTCGTTTATTTTGCCGAGGATCCATACATCTTTTGAAATCTTTCCAGCATCTTCCGTGGTGTTACAGTAGCTCTTTCATATTTAGGCAACTCTTTCTCTATACCAAATAGATATTTGGCTACTCCTTTCAGGCTCTCAAGGTCATATCTTGCCATCATTGTTATGGTTTCCATCTGTGGAGAGCCACCACCATGCAGTCCAGCCACCTGCATCACGCCGGCCAGCTCTGAAACTATGAGGTTTTCTATACCTCGAAAGCATCTATGCTGGTTCTCTGAAGATATCTTGGGATTCCTCATCATGTATTTATTTGCTAGTTCCTTTGTCTCTTTTGCGAAGAACTCCTCTTCAAAAGGCATCGTAGCACACAAGCCGCCGGCAAGGTCGGCTACAATCTTAAACTCATTGTAAATCTCTTCACCCGCGAGCCTCCTACCAGCATTGGTCAAAACTTCATCTGGTATATAAGTCCCAGATGCTGATTTCTCGGCACGATAGGCACTTACCTGACCAGCAGCAAAGACAAGCTCTGCCACACCCACCATGTGTGATATCTTCTCTCTCACATGGTCCTCCTTCTCGATTCCATTGTATTCTGCTGCAAGTGCAGCGGCGCTGGCTAATACCTCAGACGTAGCAGGCTTGCACCCAGTGTATGAGTGTCTGTGATAATGAGCAAAAAGCAAGGCGAGGAAACCAGCGAATGGCGTTTGTCTCGAGTCACCCTTGCCATCAAGAAGACCCTTTCTCGAGGCACGAAGACATCGTCAAAAATAGTGTACGATTCAGCATCGCCTATTTCTGCTATGGGAGCTTGCAGATATTTCCGCGTATGATTATATGCTGGCCTGACCAGCATCTTTACACCATCCCAATCAGCTGGCACGGCAAATGCAACAGCATAATCATTGTCCTTATCTGTCATGAATCTGGTAGGTATGGCTATTATTTCATCACCTACAGGAGCAGTCGTGTTATCAATCTTCGCCCCTCTTACTACGATTCCGTCCGGTCGGCTTTCAACTATTCTCAGGTAAAGGTCAGGGTCTACTTGCTCATGAGGTCTTTTCAACCTGTCACCTTTGACGTCGGTCTGAGCGCAGTTGGCTGTTATATCATTGTCTTGCCAATAGGTAAGATACTTCAAAAAGTTTTGCCCTACATCCGTACCCAGAGCCTGATCCATTTCATAAGTGACAACGGACAGGGCGTTCATAGCATCTATTCCCATGCATCTCATAATGCAACCCCCCACCCTATGGCATATAAGTCTAGTCATCTGCTGTTTCTTTAGGAGGTCGTCAACACTTTGGTGAATATTAGTGAACCTATTTATCTTCTGTCCTGTTAGATGGGATGTCACAGTGGCTAAACCATCCCAGTCAGGATCGTTTGCACGATCATATGTCTCTTTTATGACGCGTAATTGTCCTAAAAGCCTCTCGTCCGTCCTATCACATTTACTACCATCTAAATAAAGGTTTCTCTTCATCTTCTTCAAGCGGCCGAGATATTCGTCGTAAGTTTTTATTCCCATGAGACTATTCCTCCTTGTCTTTTGTTACTATAGCTCAAAAACAACTCAGATTTCAAACTCTCGCTTTTATAGGCCAGCGAACATAAAAGCAATTAGAGCAAATATTGGCCACTATGTAAGTTCAGGATTTCGTACCTAGGACTAAACAAAACGATGAAATGTTAAACCTTTCAGGATAGACGGCTGATAATAGACTACCTACTGAGTACGGCTATGGGCCGCAGCAGAATCTCCGAAAGTGGAATGCGTGGCCGCGGTGGCGGCGTCACCGCAGGATAGCCGACCGGCAGCACGGCTACAACCACTATATTCTTAGGCAGATTAAAAAGGGCGTTTATTTCTCCTTCACCACCCAGCGCACCCACCCAGCAGCTACCTAATCCCAGAGCCGTGGCGGTCAGGACCACATGCTCGATAGCAATGTATGTGTTGGCCACTGCCGCTGCCAGGAAGATTCCCAGGTCAGGGTCAGGCATACTCAATAGTGCCGCCCGGAACTCCGGGTCGGCGAAACGGCCGGATAAGGTCTCGGTAACTCCGTAGTCCACAAATTCCTGGGAGCGCTTCAACCTTGAGGCCTGGGCGTATGCGGTCAGGTCTGCACAGCAAACGAAGACCACTGGCGCCTGTTCGATAAAAGCCTGGTCCCAGCATATTTGGCGCAGCTTTGCCCTCTCCTTTGGCTCCATGACCACTATGAAACGCCACGGCTGTCGATTACTGGCTGACGGAGCTAGGCGGGCTGCTTCCAGCATCTCACTAATCATTTCGCCGGGCACCGACTCGTCCCGAAAGCTGCGTATGCTTCTGCGTTGGTGAATGGCCTTTCTAACCGTTAGCATGCTCCCCCTTTTTTTAGGTCTATAAACCAGACCTTTTTACCCGTATCTTGAACTGGAAATTCATTCTGCTACTATCTACCTGAAAAGTCAACTATTGCTCGTTCAAACACAGTGATCCGCGTATGGTCTTTTTAGACCATAGTTGCGATGCTTTAGGAGACAGTAATAGTTAAACGTTTTGGCTTTCTGTTAACTTGTATTGGTACTTTGCTTCTGCGTATCTTTGCCCATCGTATGTACGATTAGGGTATGACACATCAGCAGGCTTGTTTACCCCCATCACCTTTGAGATAATTATTCATCAGAGACAACATGTAGGATTATAAGTAGACCATGCTAGCTACTCTCATAGGGTTGAACACAAATGAGCTGCGTACGCTGGTAGAGGAGGAGGGCGAATCAAAGTATCGGGGCAAGCAGCTAGCAGAGTGGATTTATCGGCGTGGGGCGCGCACGTTTGATGACATGATCAATCTGCCCCTTATGCTGCGCGCACGGCTAGAGAAGAAATATGAGATTCAGCGCTCCCAAATTGTCACTGCCCAGCATAGCCGGGATGGAACGATAAAGCTGTTGCTAGCAATGCACGACGGCTCAAACGTGGAAACCGTGGGCTTGCCATACCTGAACCGTTTCAGTTGCTGTCTGTCTACACAGGTGGGCTGTCCAATCGGCTGCATTTTTTGTGCCACTGGGTTGAGTGGTTATATCCGCAACCTTACCGCAGGCGAGATTGTAGATCAGGTGCTGGCAGTACAAGAAGCAGTGCGAAATCAACCATTTAAAATTGATAGCCGAATTTGCCGTATTGACCATGTTACATTCATGGGTATGGGAGAGCCGCTACTCAACTACGAAGCGAGCGTCAAAGCGATGCGACTGCTGAACAGTGAACTGGGTATTAGCATGCGGCATTTGACTGTGAGTACGGTTGGCTTTGTTCCCGGCATCCGCAAGTTAATGGGGGAAAAATTGCAGATCACCTTGGCGGTCTCTCTTCATGCTCCTACCGATGATCTGCGCCGGCAACTTATCCCTAAGATGATCAAGTGGAGTGTCGCTGAAATCATAGACGCTTGTCGCGAATACATGCGGCAGACTGGGCGACGGGTAACATTCGAGTATTGCTTGTTCGATAGAGTCAACGATGGCATCGCCGAAGCACATGAATTGGCGAAGGTGCTACATGGGCTGAACTGCCACGTGAACTTGATTCCGTACAATCCGGTCTGCGGTCTCGCTTTCCGTGCTCCTTCGCCAAAACATATCCGGGCTTTCCGTGAAATTCTAGACGATGCGGGTATCCAAATTACGCAGCGGATTCAGCGTGGTTCGGACATTGATGCAGCATGCGGGCAGTTGCGGCAGCGCACAATAGGAGAAGCACTTGACCGGCCTCTTGGCTAGAGGCATCACTCACTATCGAACCCGCAGTGTGGCACTAGCCTAGAGGACAATAAAAGTTTAACCATGTTGCGCTCTTCCGAGGTGTGTACGCATATAGTGCTGCACAAATTGACGGAATGTGCAGCTGAGGTAACAAATTCTCGTCTTGTGCACGAAAAGTGCTACAATTAAAGCGACACTGACCCACAGGTCAAAACTCAAAAAATGAAAGGAGTCCGTTATGGCTTTGAAGACGGCTAACGAGTATATAGAGAGCTTACGCCAGCTCAAGCTGAACCTCTACCTTTTTGGCGAAAAGGTGGACAACTGGGTTGATAATCGTATCATCAGACCCTCCACCAATGCCATTGCCATGACCTACAAGCTCGCCCACGAACCTGAGAGTAAAGACCTGGCAACCACAACCTCAATGCTCACCGGGGAAAAGGTTAATAGATTTAATTCCCTTTTCAAAAGCCCCGAAGACATGGTCAGGAAGGTGAAGCTGCAGAGGGAGATGGGACAGAGAACAGCCTGCTGCTTCCAGAGATGCGCGGGCATGGATGCGATTAACGCTGTTTTCAGCACTACCTACGAGATTGACCAGAAACATGGTACTGAATACCATCAGAGGTTCAGAAAATGGCTGAAACACGTCCAGGAGAATGACCTCTGTGTTGCCGGTGCCATGACTGATGCTAAGGGACACCGTGGACTGGCACCAAGCGAACAGTCTGACCCGGATATGTTTGTCCACATCGTGGAGCGAAAAGATGACGGGATCGTAATCATGGGAGCAAAGGCGAACATCACCGGAGTTGCCAATTCACACGAGATGCTCATAATGCCCACTCTCAGAATGCGAGAGGGTGACGAGGACTACTCGGTAACTTGCGCCATACCTACCGATACCCCGGGAATAACGCTTATCTACGGTAGACAATCCTGCGATACGCGAAAGCTTGAGGATGGTGATATCGACGTGGGTAACTACAATTTCGGCGGGCACGAAGCGTTGACTATCCTGGATAATGTCTTTGTCCCCTGTGAGAGAGTTTTTATGTGCGGTGAGATTGACTTCTCCATCATGCTGGTAGAGAGATTTGCTGGTTACCACCGGCAGAGCTACGGCGGTTGTAAAGCCGGTATCGGCGACGTGCTCATTGGTGCCGCTGCCTCCATAGCTGATTACAACGGTGTACGGAAGGCCCCACATATCAGGGAGAAGCTCGGCGAAATGATTCATCTTGCGGAAACAATACACGGGTGCGGACTATCCTGTGCTTACGAAGGATGGAAGACCAAAGCAGGCAATTACCAGTGCGACATACTCTTAGCCAATGTCTGCAAGCACAATGTAACCAGGTTCCCCTACGAGCTTACCCGGCTTGCCGAAGATATCACGGGCGGTATTCTGGTAACCACGCCATCGGAGAAAGATTTCCGACATCCGGTAATAGGCAAATATGTTGATAAATACTTGAGCGGGATCCCTGATGTACCCACTGAGGCCCGCTATCGAATGATAACGCTTATCCATGCCATGTGCTTCGGTCTGACAGCCCCCAGTTACCACACTGAGTCCATGCATGGCGCCGGTTCGCCACAAGCTCAAAAGGTTATGATTGAGCGCGAGACGGATATGGCCTTAAAACAGAGCCTGGCTCGCAGTATTGCCGGAATTGACAAGAGAGAAGACCCTCTGGACTCAGTTTCTAGAGGCGGCTGGAAGAAACCAGCGGGGTGGGATTCGCTCACCTGGCCAAGAAGCGACTAGCTACCATGCCCTCAATCTGGGCAAATTTGGTGTCTTTTCTTATGGTCGTCTTGCACTCTTCTGCGCGTTCACGGTTAATCTAAATAGTGGTGAATATGACCTCGGAAAAGGCTGACTTTACTCAGGCCACAAAGGTCAGCTTCGTCCCTGACATATTTGCCAGAACCTGAGCCGCTATTTGAGCGGAAGAAAACTACTCAACGTCGTGGACAAGAAAAAAGGATACTGAATAGTATGCCTTGCAGTGTTCTTTGCGGCGGATAATGCCTCGCCGGCTCCGATATCAAGCTGACGCAAGTTATTGCACCATTCACCATTCACTAATCACTAATCACTCGTTACTTGTCGTCTTTGCCTGGTGTGCCTTTGACTGCTTGGTGCTACGCCGTATCGTAAATTGAACGAAACTGACATTTGTGCAGCGCAAGCCTCTGATTAACGATAACTTTACTGTTTACCCTCTAACCAGTAATTCATGTATAATTTCGGTATGAGCATTTTGGTGCGAGCAAATAAAGCTGGAAGAATTAATAAACGGGTAACCCACTGATTGGTCGCAAGTTGAAATGGGAAATCACAGACTTAGACCTTATTTAGACAATTCATTAAACATAGAATTCGTGATATAAAGGAGTAGTGTTGTATGAAAAACGTATGTCTGTACAGGTTTCTGATTCTCATTGCATTGCTGATCATAGCGAGTTCTGTGGCTGCGGGGTGTGCTCCCAGGGAAGAATCAGTCCAGCAAACCGTCAGTCCGCAGGAGGCTCAGCAGATCGCCACCGATGCTACCGTATATGGGTTCCCGCTGGTCATAATGGATCTGACGCGGCAGGTTTTCACAGCAGTCCCGGCACCTATGGCGGACGGGGCTCCGGTAAACCAGTTCGGCAATAAGAAAACATTTCCTGATGCGACGTTTTTTAATGTAGTAAGGCCAAACGCTGACACGCTCTACTCAGCAGCCTGGGTTGACATCGCTAAAGAGCCTATTATCCTTTCGGTGCCGGACACTCAAGGTCGCTACTACATGATGCCGATGCTTAACTACTGGACGGATGTTTTTGCCTCGCCAGGGTCACGCACTACGGGTACCAAGTCTGGCAATTTTGCCATCACTGGCCAGAATTGGAGAGGTAAGTTGCCCGGGGGTCTCACAGAAATAAAGTCTTCGACCAGGTGGGTCTGGATAGTCGGGCGCTTTGCCTGCACCGGCTCCTCGGACTACGAGAACGTCTGGAAACTCCAGGATCAACTGAAGCTGACGCCGCTTTCCTCCTGGGGAACCGATTATGTGCCGCCGGCCAATGTGCCTGTTGATCCCAGCGTCAATACTAAGGTCTATCCTCTGAACCAGTTGCTGTCTATGGATTCAGCTACCTATTTCAACTATGTCTGCCAGTTGATGGTGGACAACCCTCCCTACGAAGCGGATGCGCCGTTACTGGCCGACCTGGCCAGGATAGGCATTAAGCCCGGGGCTGACTATAGCTCTTATTTCGCCGGACTGAACGATGGTATTCAGTCGGCAATTCAGACCGGTTATCAGTCGGCTCTGGCCAAGATTCCTGCTACGCCCATGGGTGTTGTAAAGAACGGGTGGCAAATGGTGTATGGCACCGGTGATTACGGGACGGACTATATGTTTAGAGCAGCTATAGCTTATCAGGGGCTGGGCGCTAACTTGAATGATGATTCTTTCTATCCGCCATCATTCACCAGCGCCGACGGGGAAAAATTTTCCAGCGATAAAAAATATATATTTCATTTCAGCAAGGACCAGATACCACCAGTAAAAGGCTTCTGGTCGCTAACTATGTACAACGACAAAACCTTCTTCGCAGCAAATCCTATCAATAGATACAGTCTGGGCTCATTGAGTGACCCGCCTCTAGTAAAGAATCCCGACGGCTCAATTGACATTTATATACAGCGCGATTCGCCTGATTCTGCTAAGATGCCAAATTGGTTGCCGGCCCCGGCCAGCGGCGGTTTTTCATTGCTGCTGCGCCTGTACTGGCCTCAGCAGCAGGTAGTGGACAAGACCTGGGTACCTCCGGCAGTTCAACTGGTTGAATAGAGAACCTGTAATGCCCACCGGAGTAGCTCCCTGATTGGATAGCAATATCTAATACCTTATTGCTGCACAATTACTCAAATTGTGACCATAAATAATGCAAGGGCGCTACTGAACTGAAGAAGAAAGCCGATAGTTAGTATCCACAGACCACATCTTGCTGTTTTTGATTGCCGAAGCAAAGCTTGTACATTAGGCATTTCGCGAAGCGATTTCTTATATAGATTGGATCCCGGTGGTCCGCCTACTGGTAGGCGTGGTGCGGCTTCGTTAAGAATTTCGTCTTCGCTTTTGACTCCTTTGGTTGCTAGTAAGATAGCTCCAGCAAAGCTTATACCCAGACCGATCAACCCTATTGCCGACCACATTTGTTTTACTCTCCTTAGTTATTGATTGGGGATTATAGCAGCAGATGACATGAGGAACAATATAGCGTTTTGTTCAGTTGGCGAGCCTCGCCGCCTTCTTCCTTGCTTCCAAAGAACCATCGGCGTAACATGGAAAACAGTGGGAAAGAGTTCGAATCCTGTTATGGAAGGCATCCCTCAGTTAGGCGCAGGTGCCACCATTTAGTAAAATGTTATTGGTGGTTTGTTAGTCATCAAAGATGCCGGCCAATAGGAGAATGGCGTTATGGAAGCTAAATTTTCTAGAGGCGACAGGGTCATAATAAAGGCCTTCGGCAATAGAATTGGCATAATTGATGGTGAACCTAGGGAAACAAAAGGCAAATGGTTTTATCCCGTTTCTATCGACCCCAGCCAGCCAAGCCCTTATTATCCGGAAGATTCTCTCGAGAGATTTATTGCGCCAAAATCAGTAGAACAACTGTTAAGAGATAAAGAATTTTCCGATGTTGAAGACTTCATTCAGGGATTGATCTACAAGAAACTTGAAAAACCTCTGTCTGATAATCTTTATACTTTTTATGCTTCCCGAACTGAGTTTCTAGTTCATCAGTTTAAGCCTGTCCTCAAATTTCTTAATTCCTCAAAGCAGAGACTCCTATTGGCAGATGAAGTAGGATTAGGAAAGACAATAGAAGCCGGGATTATTGTTACAGAAACATCTGCACGATTAGGTGAATTGGCTAGAGTTCTGATTGTATGCCCTTCCATGTTAACCCAGAAATGGGAAGGGGAGATGCAGAAAAGGTTTAGCTTAGACTTCAATATTTTGAAAAGAGACGATTTTATGAAATTCCTACAGCGATATAGGGAATACGGAGAGGCGGAAAAACTGAAAGGCATTATTCCTTTACAAACTATCAGGTCAAATAGAATGATAGAAAGCCTAAGAGATATAGCACCGCGCTTCGACATCGTTATCGTTGATGAAGCACATTATATGAGAAATCCTGAAACTTTAAGTAGCGAACTAGGAGAGGTCTTGTCAGAACTATCTGACGCTATGCTTTTTCTTACCGCGACACCTCTACAATTAGGAACCCCAGACCTCTTCAATCTTCTTTGTCTGTTGGTCCCAGACGAATTCTCTGATTTTGCTTTGTTTTACAACTTGATCGAGCCAAATGAGTATATCAATAATGCGTTGCACAGATTATATGACCCAAATGCTGCCCTTGAGCTACTAAAAAGGGTCGAAAATACATCTCAGAAAGAGCGTTTTCTGAAAAACCCCTTTTATCACGAAGCTATTCAACTGCTTAGTGGCAATACCAAGCCAACCCAAGAGCAAGCACTTCGGCTGCAGAAGCTACTGGTCGAATTGAATTGCTTATCCTATGTTTTTACCAGAACAAAAAAGAGGGATGTTGAAACTGATTTTCCTACTAGGGAAGCAAGGGTAATTCGTGTTGAATTTACGCCAGCCGAGATGGATTTCTACAATGCTGTTACTGACTTTGTAGCCGAACGTTTTACAGCACGATATGGCTCCTCGCAAGGAATTTCCTTCGCAGTGATAATGCCTCAAAGACAGGTCGCAAGCTGTATTCAGGCTATGAGGGAGAGACTTGATGACATAATCAAGAAAAGGGTTGTTAAAGCTCCCTCCGGAGATAACGGGGATATAATCGATTTTTCAGCGGATATTGATTCACCCTGGAAATTAGAAGCTGGAGAAGTTTCAACTCTTCAAAAGCTCAAGGGATGTGCCAGCAGAGTAGGTGAGACGGACACAAAATTTGGTAAATTTCTAGAGGCATTACGTAAACTCGAAAAAGAGGACCGGGAGTCAAAGATAATAGTGTTCGCATTCTTCAAAAAGACCTTAGAATACTTGAGAAAGCGTTTAGACGCTACGGAATACCGAGGTAAAGTAGCTCTGATGCATGGGGATATTCCTACCAAAGATAGACAAAAGATTATTAGAAGGTTTCGTCAAACAAACGAAATAAAAATCTTGCTATCTTCCGAAGTAGGCGGTGAGGGTTTAGATTTTGAATTTTGTAGCGTAATCTTCAATTATGACTTACCTTGGAACCCGATGAGAGTAGAGCAACGAATTGGTAGGCTTGACCGTTACGGGCAACGCCATGAGAAAATCCTTATTTATAATTTCTCCATGGTTGGAACAATAGATGATGAAATTCTAAATCGTTTATACGCTAGAATAAATGTTTTTGAAAGGTTCATTGGAGACTTAGACGCTATTTTAGGAGACCAAATAGCAGAGTTGACAAAGGACATATTTAACACAAAGCTGACTCGTGAGCAGAAGATTCAAAAGATTGAAAAAGTTGCTGAGAACATAGAAAGGAGGCAGAAGGAGTTAGAAGAGTTTGAGATAGAATGTCAAAAATTTATCGGTCAAGATGAGTATTTCAATCAAGAGGTCACAAGAATTTTAGAAACAAAGCGTTTCATAACTTCAGACGAGGTTTTGTTTCTCATCAGGACTTTCCTCAAAAGAAATTATCCAAAGACTACGCTACTTCCTCCGAAAAGCGGTAGAGCTAATATCTATGTTCTCAAACCGGACGAGGATTTTCGCAGATTTGTTAGATTGCACTCTTCCTCAGCTGAGAATATAAGAGAACTGGAAAGAAAACTATCTTTTGATGGGGGAGTCTTAGTGACTTTTAATGATCAGGAAGCCTGTAGAGATGAATCCCTAGAATTCATTACCATCCATCACCCAATAATGAAGGCGATAAAACGATATTATGACGAAAATAAACAAAAGGTCCATAGTACAGCACAATTCCGCTTAAGAGGAAGCAGTGACTATCAAGGGAAATTCCTCTTTTTCATATATTTGCTAGAAAAAACCGCATTAAAGAAAGACCTTATCTTGATACCTACTCTCGTTGCTTTAGAGAATAGTAAAGTCCACATAGTAGATGAACTTTGTGATTGGTTCTTGGGTGAGATTGTAAAGGCAGAGCCCTTTGATAAAAATCTTGCGGCTTACGATGATAACCACTTCGAAGCAGCCTCCAAAGAAGCAAGGGAATATCTGGAAATCATCCGGGAAGAAGAAGAACAAAAACTGAGACGAACCAATGACACACTGGTAAATAACCAAATTGAAAGTGTTAAACAGGCAGCAGCAATTAAAATAAAAAAGGCGGAGGAGATTATTAGAAAACTTGGAAGCCAAGGTAAGACCGATGATGACCCAATAGTAAGACTTCACATAGGAAGGATTCGAAACTTTAAAATTTCTATGGAAGAGAGAACAAAGAGCCTAGAACAGAAGCGGGCCGTTTCGGTGGGCTTTAGTCTTATTGCCGGAGGCGTAGTGGAAATTGAGAGAGCGTAAATTGAGTATGAGTGAGAAACCTCTCAAGCAAAATACTTCAACAAGTGACCCACTTCTGGATGGGGATTGAACAATTGGGCGTTATGTGTAGTCCACCATTAAGGCTATCAATCTTAACTTGGGGTTATCTTTTTTAATACAGCAAAACTTGAAAAGGCTATAGGTTTTTGGGAAGATTATTAAAATGTGGGGAATACTTTTTAAAAGCAGAGGGGGAAAAACACCAAGCGAAATAATAAAAGTGCTAGTTCGCACAGGTATTCCTGCTTTTATAATTATTCAATTATTAGTAGGAGCAGCTTGTGATACCCATGCGCCTAAAAATATTCCGACTGTTAAGCCTCCTGTTTCGGGGGCTCCTTCAAGTCCTTCCGCCGCAGAAGGACAAAACACAACCCCACAAAATCAAACCGAAGATAATACTGTAAATACTGCGCCAAAACTGGATCAACCGGCTGTTACTGAAAATGAACCTGTCTCTCAGATGGCTGAGGATCAAAAGCCCAAAAGCGAAATTGACCAAACAAAAGAAACCTACACCGTTGAAGCCAATGTCGGTACTGCGCCTGTTTCCGAGAACAATCTTCCAATTTTACTTTACAATTCCATTGAACCTTTTGGAGGGAAAATTAAAATGCTTTTCCCTATAAAACTATCTCCCAATCAAAAAATAACAGTAACTGAAGAAACTGTTGGAGTATATAATCCAAGCACAGGAAAAGTTGATACTAAACCTTGGGGGAAAATGTTCACTATTCAGGAGGTTGGAACAGAAATAATTTGTCCAATTGAAAATGCAGAAATTTTTCGGGTGGATATTCCAAGTAACCCAATAAAAGAAAGCGCTCTTTATATGCGGTATATTGACCCCGAAGGAACAACATATATATTTGCCTTTAAGGGAACTATAGTAGATGGCTTAACCGTACCGTTTAATGAAATCTCCGAAAGCGCACCTTCGGCAACACCTGTAGATTTTAATCCGAGCTTTCCAGAACTTTTTAATAAAAAGGGAGGGTTACCTGTTTCTGCCGGCACACCCATCCTAAAAACTACAAAAACCGACAAAGATACAAAAATAAATATTGGACTATTCATTTATCCCAAAGGCTCTTGGGATAGAGTATATGACCGCGTTTCTTTTTTAACAGACAGTAAAAATAATATTTTATATTTACCCGCATCTTCCCAAAAATAATTCCAAACTTTGTTGTTGCTTACCTCTCATCATTAGTACAACAACTACACAAGGTTCGTAAGTCAATTTCCTAAATGTTACTGCCCGGCGAAAAGTATACCATTAAGACCATTTCATTGTATCAGAGTTTTTATATATTCTGTTCCTGTATAAACCGTATATTGTATTTTGCATTTTTTGAGGCTTGGTTCGATCTCATCGTGGTGGAGACATTTTCCAAAATTATGTTGTATATTAAGAAGCTATACCTCCGAAGATAATCAGGTCGGTGTAAACTTCGCCTATGGGCAGCCTTTCTATTCCTTATGAAATATGCTAAACATCAACAGTCCTCGAAAGTTAATTACTGGTAGCAGACCAAAGTTGTTCCAAGAGATTTCCACTGCACAATCGTCCATATTGTGCAGACAACAACAGCAAGGCTAGCTAAAGGATTGTAGACTACATAATTTGTAACCGGTTGATGTCCCTTCTGATGCCTTTCGCCACCTCTAGAGTCGCCGTGCACACTCTGCCTCGTACGTAAATCGTCAGGGGGAAAAGGGGCACATTCGGGTTGGCAGCACATAACAGACCAAGGTATTGCATTTCCCTTTAACTGTAGGTACAATCTTAGAACTTTTCTACTGAATGAATTTGGAGGTGGGTTTTGGCGATAAAGGTTGTCACTGATAGCGGCTCGGATGTTCCCCTTGAGGTTGCTAAAAAGCTGGATATCACCGTTGTGCCTGTATATATCTATTTCGGTGATAAGGCTTACAAAGACGGAGTGGACATAGGGCCAGATGAACTGTACAGGAGGCTGGTGGAAGGCCCGATTTATCCCACCACCACACAACCCATGCCCGCCGACTTCGCCAAGACCTATGGCGAACTTTCCGTAGATGCTGATGCTATCGTGTCCATACATCTGCCGACCAAGGTGAGTGGCACCTACAATGCGGCACTCCAGGGCGTCGAAGCAGCAAAGCCCAAGTGTGAAGTCCGCGTGGTGGACAGTCTTTCGGTATCGGCGGGACTGGGGATAGTAGTCATGGCTGCAGCTCGGGTGGCAAAGGCAGGCGGGAATTTGGCGGAAGTTTTGGAGGAAACCAAGAATGCCATCAGCCAGACTCAAATCCGCGTCCTGCTGGACACCTTGCAGTATTTGCTCAAAGGCGGCCGCATTACTAAAACCAAGGCATTAGTGGGCACGCTGCTGAACGTGAAGCCCATACTGACAACGCGCGAGGGCGAAATGGTTCAGGTAGGTATGGCTCGCTCTTATGCCAAGGGCATAGAGCAGTTATTTGAGTTCGTAAAAAGTCATCCCAATCTGCAAGAGGTAGCCATAGCCCATAGCACGGTGCCCGAAGAAGCCACAGCGCTCAAGAAGCGCATCACCTCCATCATCGGCGAGGAGCGGATTCTAATGTCCAGGATAGGTGCTGGATTAGGTGTGCATGGCGGACCAGGCGCTCTGCTGGTGGCCATCAGGAGCAGCTAGTCTTCCGCACCTTTGCCGGGACCAAAACGGACATTTTGTATATACTAATCAGATTCCTGTTGCTGATACAACAGAAGCCTGGATTGTTCAGTGGGTTACATGCTGGCTTTTAGTTTGACTCACAACCTTAACTTAAGTCTCGGTGGTACTCTTCGCTTTCTCAAACTCTCGTTTCATCCTCTCAAGTTCTATGGAAAGCCGCTCCCATTCCTCTATAAGCGAGCTTATAATCCCCTTCAGTCTGTGATGCTTCTCTATGGTGGCAATAACCTGCGCACTATGTCCAT
This sequence comes from uncultured Dehalococcoidales bacterium, assembly GCA_964400675.1. Taxonomy (GTDB): domain Bacteria; phylum Chloroflexota; class Dehalococcoidia; order GIF9; family UBA5629; genus 9FT-COMBO-48-23. The sequence continues at coordinate 21,311 of CAYNVO010000010.1, forward strand.
AATGATCTTCATTGGAAAACAAGCTCTCGGCTTCTTTAAACTGTGTCTCACGCTCCGAAAGCTCAGCCTCGATTTCAGCTATTCGATTTCTAGTGGGGGTACTCTCCCGGTAATACCTATTCCTTAGTTCCCCATCGATTAGCTTACGATGGCGCGGTCTATTATTTGGCGCACTCTTTCCTATAGCTGAGGGCATCGGCGCTTCGGAAATCTCTGAAACTCCTTGTCCCAAAGACTCCTTCCAATTGAGATAGTCATCATAATTACCGGTTAATACCTGTAGGTTGCCATCCCTTATCTCGATGATCTTATTTGCAATCTGGCGAATTAACGTCCGGTCGTGGGTGATGAAACAAAGGCTCCCGCGATAGGCTTCAAGGGCATCTGCCAGTATCTCCCGTGAGGCAATATCAAGATGGTTAGTAGGTTCGTCCATCAGCAAGAAATTGGCCGATTGCATCAACATCTTGGTTAGCACCAAGCGGCTCTTCTCACCCCCGGAAAGGACGGATATCTTTTTATAGACATTATCACTGCTGAAGAGAAAGGCGCCCAGAATCCCCCTCAGTTTCTCTTCTGGTTCATCTGGAGCTGCGCTCCGTAGCTCGGTAAGTATATTATTTGTCGGATCGAGAAGTTCAAGCTGGTACTGGGCATAATAGGCAGTGATGACATTGTGCCCTAATTTACGCTCGCCATTATCGAAAGGAAGCACTCCGGCCAGTATCTTGAGCAGGGTCGTTTTGCCGGCGCCATTGGGGCCCACCAGAGCTACCCTATCTCCACGATTAAGGACCAGATTAAGGTCACGGTAAATGACATTTGCATCGTAAGACTTGAGGATATGATTGAGGGTGATAACCTTCTCTCCGCTCCGTGCCGGTTCGGGGAAAGAGAATTGCATTTTCTTGGTCGCCCTGGGGATTACCACCTTCTCCATCTTTGTCAGCTGTTTCATTCGGCTCTGAACCTGAGTTGCCTTGGTATTCTTAGCACGGAATCGTTCGATGAAACGCATCTCCTTCTGTATCTTGAGATTCTGTCTTTTAGCCGTAGCTTCCGTGACATCAATTTCTTTCTTTCTGGCTATAACGAAACTATCGTAATTGCCACGGTGAAAGATGCATTTACCTTGCTCGATAGCAAGCACTTTGTTTACCACTCGGTTCAACAATGCCCGGTCGTGCGAAACGACCAGGACAGCCCCGCGATAGCTTCCAAGGTAACGCTCAAACCAAATACAGGACTCCAGATCGAGATGGTTTGTCGGCTCATCAAGCAGAAGCACATCTGGGGAAAGAAGAAGAAGTTTGGCCAGTTCAGCCCGCATCAGCCACCCACCGCTGAAGTCAGTTAGGGGACGGTGGAAGTCAGACTCCGCAAATCCTAACCCGGAAAGGACAGCCTTGGCCTCATGTTCGGCGCTGTAGCCACCGGCAAACTCGAAGCTATGCTGAAGTTCACCCAACTCATGCAGAAGTTTTTTTGAAATTTCCCCATCCGCTTCCCCTGCCAATTCCTCTTGGAGAACCTGTATCTTATGCGCCAGCTTGCTTATCCTGGTTGGCGCGTTAGCAACATCATCAAGCAACTGCTTCTCAGAAGAAGGACTAATTTCCTGTTCCAGATAGCCAATTGTAGTTTCCCTCTGTATATTTACACTTCCGGAATCGGGGAGCACATTCCCAGCGATAATATCGAACAGCGTCGTCTTCCCTGAGCCGTTCGGCCCGATAATAGCTATGCGATCTCTTGCCCCCACATTAAAGGTAACAGCACTGAATAGAGTCTGATCCCCGTAAGACTTTGATATGTCTGAAATACTCAGCATTTCTACAACCTAAGTAATTATACATATGACGTCACAATATATGAAGCACATGGGGTTACTAAGACAAATTAAGGCTGATACCAATACACTGTATTGTTACTATAACATGCAGCAGTTGGGCTTTTTCCTCTAGTTTGATTTGTTTGTTGACGCGTGATAATTCCAGGACTACAATGGACTTAGCCATATGCAGTAAGGATAACCCGTTACTTTTAAACGGCAAAACTGTTAGGAGGGATGATATATGGGTGTTGAAGAGAGGGCAGTCCAATATAACAAAGTATTTAGTCATAATAAGGGAACGTGTCGATCTTGCAGCCGCACCACAAACAAGCGACAAGAGACAGCATTGAGATCACTCGGGATATACAGACTTGTTGACCGGAGACCCGACGGATGTCTTATTGTGGAAGCGGGAGGCAAGAGGTATTTTGTTGATTACGAAGGGAGTGTGTTCAGGGAAATCGACATAAAGGAATTGAGAAAGTATTACGTACACAGTAGCCCAAATCTGTAACAAAACAAAAAAAGGGTTGTGGACTACAATCCACAAACCCTTTATGATACTCTGTCTAGCCTTGTAAAAATGCAAAAAGCGGGGGTGTCGCTCCCCCGCTTTTTTGGCGTTGGTCTTCTTGTTGGCTTTGCGTTCTATTTGGCTCTGTTTAACCTACGGCTACAGGCTCTCTGTCCTCTTCGGGTTCGGTTACCTCTTCTGGCTCGACTTCAGGCTGTCTAGCCTTGCCTCTGCCTTTCCGCTTCGGCTTGGCTTCGGCTTTCGTCTCGGTCTCTGCCTCTGCCTTCGCTTCTGCCTCTTTGGCTACCGCTTCGGCTTCTGCCACTGCCTTGCTTTCAGGGAAGCGCATGGGCATAACCAAGCATCGGTAACCGTCAACGGTTAAGGTAATCGGCGATTGCTGGCTTACCAGCTTCATTTCGGCTATGCCACCACAAGCCCTTAAGGCTTTTATCAGGTAGTTGCCAGCTACGGCTGTCTTTGCCTCTCCACTGGTTTCGGCTGATACCACCATTGAGCCTTTATCCTCTTTAGCCTCGATGGTAACCTTGTTATCGGCTACGGTTAAGGTTAGAGGTCTAAACAGCCCTTTGGTGTTATCGTCAAACCAGATAGCCAACAGGCTTTGACAAGCCTTTACCGCCTCTTTGGTGTCGAAGCTGGCACTAGCGATAAAATCGCTTGGAAATACCTTGTCATAATCAGGATAACTACCATCTTGGCTTGGCAAGCTATACTTGATTAGCTCGGTGTCGATAACCAGCGACTTGGCAAGCAAGCCACCGTTATCGTTATCTGGCTTTTGCTCGAAACTAACCTTGACTCGTTTGGCTTTCCTTAAGGCTGGTATCAAGCCTTTAACATCGTCTCGATTGATTAAGGCTTCAGCCTCGCCAGTCTCGAAGTCAAGGCTAATCTCTCCAAGCGTAAAGCCATCGGCAGCTATCAAGGTTAGCTTACCGTCTTTTTGGACTACCTTGACGCATTGGAGAACTGGTCTAGCGTCATCGGTAGTGGTAAACGGTAGTACCCTCGACAAGGCTTCGGCTAGCTCATTACCGCCGAGGTTAGGCATAACAGCGTAGCTCGGACTAACTCGGACTTGGCAAAAAGTGAAAGGTGTTTTGTCCTTCAGCCAAGCTCCATCCGTGATATAGCTTTGGTGATTGCCACAGACTACCTTTAAGCCTTTGCCGTTAGCCTGCAATCCGCTAGCGCTACCGTTGGCAGGTATAACCTTGACCATGTTACCGCCTGCCAGAGCCTTAAGGTAGCTCAAAAAGCCTTTCCTGCCTATGTTAGTTTCGCTATCGAATAGCGCCACCCTTTCGGCAGTTGCTCTTGTTAGAGCATCTACAAGCCTTTCCTTGTGACAAACAAAGCCATCGCCAGAACGCTAAAGACAATCAATACATTTTGAGGTTGTCTTTGGAGATATAGCCGTGGCTTTTCCTCATCCAGAAAGAGTCAATGTTAGTTTAGAGAAGTTCAGATGAGGTTCGTAGCTAATCATAAGGAGGTTCGTAGCTAGTTCGGTGTTTTGGTTCGCTCCAGATACGAACCAGCTACGAACTTTAGAAATAATACGATCAGAGGAGGTGTCAAAATGACCAAAAAACAAAACAACTCGCCAGGAGTAAGGGAGGAGATAAGAGCTTTCTTCCTTCAGGGCTATTCTCAGAAGGAAATCGTGGATATGGACTATGCCAAATCTACTGTTTCCGAGGTAAAGGCAGAGATGGAGGAAAAGGGAGAGCTGCCCTTGGCTTTCGACAACCGGAAGCTCGTTCCGATGAAAGAGCAACCGCTCGAGGCCATTGTTGAGAACATTGAGTTCCCGACTATGAACTGTCGCGAGTTCAAAAGAACGGCCAGATTTGTCCTAAGCCTTGTTGTCCTGGGAGTAAGATTGACGCAGGAGCTCTCCACCATCGGCATACAGCAGGGTAAGCCAGTTATTGAGATGGCTAAGGAAATGAGGCATTCAGAAAATCAAGCGGCTCAAGCGCTGGCAGAACAAATCGCCTCGAATATGGCGCTGGGAAATAGAGAGCTGCTCAACGCTGTAAAGCAACAGAGTGCCGGCTCTACCAATCCGATGGAGCAGCTCATGGCGGACATGATGCGCCAGCCGTTGACCCAGATGATATCCAAGGTCATGGGCGCCTCTATGGGGCAAACAGGCGCTCAACCACAGGCTGGCCCCAATGTCCCCGGCCAAAGCCAGGTGACAAATGAAGAAATCAAGGAGGTATTTGATGATTGACCCGTCACAGCAACAGAAGGAATTTATGAGGCAAGCTGCCAGCAACGCTGGCGTCAGCGGCAAGCTCTACATAGATGCCAAACCCAAAGAGTGTTTCCTGCGGCTGAAGGTGGTGAACCTCACCACTTTGGATCCGGAGAAGCTAACCCAGATACTCTGCTCTGCCCTTGCTATGGTTGGCGAAGGGCTTAACTTGGAGGTCAAGACGTACATCAGAAAAGGAGGCAAACATGAGTGACCAAAACAGAAAGATTGCAGTCTCGGATAGTAAACTGGCTCAAGCCCTTGATGAGATTTGGCCGGTGGCAATGCTGTCATGTGCTATTTGGACCGTGCAGAGCATGGAATATAAGTGGGAGACCAGTCGCCTGCGTGAGATTCTGGGCAGAGAACCAACCATCTGGGACAGGCTAGAATATCGAATATGCTGGGAATTGGCCAGGCCGTTCAGACAAATGCGACATGCCTGGAGCGACGAGGCAAAGATATGCGACGCAGCCTGGGAAGACGCTGGCAAGTCTGAATTTGGATGGTGATAGTTAAACACACAGATAAAGAAGAACGCTCTGCCCTTCAGGACAATTATCCGAAAGGGTGATCAAGAAAATACTTCCGCCTCACTGTCGCCGGCGTGGCTGCTTCTGAGGCGGCTTGGGCAAATCCTCTATTGGCTCTCTACGGCAATCGATAGAGCCATAAAGATACTGTAAACAACCCCTCTGGTATCTCTCCAGCATCACATTTTGAACCTTTTTTTGTTTTCAAAATCTTCACGTAAATATAGGTTCATTCTGTTAATGCACATTAGCACTTTTTGTTACATACTGAAGCTAAAACAAACGCAAAGGCAAAGCATGAAAGCAAGCTGGAGACATGTAGCTTCAGAAGCGAAGCTACGTAGTTATCAGGCTGATAGCTACGAGCTATTTACCGACTGGCTTAATCGGCTTGGCTACACTATGAGCTTTGACGAGGTTAAAGCCGAAGCTAGCCGAATAGCTCAAAACGGTAAAGATAAGCCAGCGTTTGGAGCAAGCTATTTTATCTGGCTGTGGCTGAACCGAGCCAGAGCACTTTAACAACCGAATAGCTGAAGTCCAGAGCCTTGCTTTGAGACTAGCAAAAGCTCTAGCTGGTGAGAGCTAGAGCAATCTAACACAGAAGGGAGAGACCAACCATGCTAGATTGGCAGAAGTATATCAACATAGCTGATAAGTTTCAATACAAGGCGAAGCCAGAGGACAGAGAGGACTTAAGGCAGGATATTGTCTTAAGGCTTGCCGAAGTCGAGGCAAAGTATAACGGTAGTGGCAACAGCTTAACCGAAGGCGGCATGGTAAGAGTAGCCAGCTATACGGTAATGGCATACTGGCGAGAAGTAATGAGACTACCGCCGATAACCAGTCTCAACGGGATTGTAGCTGATAGCGAAGGCAACGAGACAGAGCTTTGCCAGATGCTAGCCGATGATAAGGCGATAGACGTTGAGGCTTGGCTTGATGCCAAACTGTGGCTATACAGAGCACCGCCGAGGCTGGTTAAGATAGCCTATAGAAAGGTAAACGGATTGCCTCTTGCCAAAACAGAGGCAAGGTACTTACAGAGATACAGGCAAAAAAGTTTGTGCTAATGTCGCTTTTTGGCTAGGTTTTGGAACTATATTAGTGAGAGGTTAAAGCCTCTTGCGGAGCGTCTAACCGATGCCAGCGGATTGCGGGTCGGCAAGGCTCTGGACAACTGAATAAGGCAAAACCACTTTCGAGACAAGGCTTGCTTTGGGCTTAAGCCTTGCCTTGCTTACTCGTTTTGTCTCTGGCTTTTTTGAGACTAGCTCAAACGGTAGTGCTAGCGGATTGCAGGCTACCGATAAACAAGCAAGAGACAATGAGAGAGCAAGAGCAAAAAACAAAGTAATAATTGCCTCGAATGATAGGGAAAGCCTTGCCAAAACTGAATAGTTTAACTATAGACAATCACAGGCAAAAGAGCCTCTGAAGTGTAGGGGGTTCCTTTGCCTTTTTTTGTGCCTATTTCACAGGGGCGTGGGTCGAAAGACCTGCGCCCCTTTTTTTTATCCTCGAGAGGCCGGATTCAAAAGCCTTACTAATTCTCGCCCAGCTCAGAGCCCACCAAAAGCCCCTGGAAGCCCCTCAAAACCACCGGGGATATCAATCCCTACCCTCACCGCAAAAACAAGCATTATGCAGCCTTAAAGTACAGCCCTCTGGTCAAACTCCGAGTCCTTCCCTAAACGATACAGGCTTCTGTGCAACAAAAAACAATCTGGAAAAAATGTTTAATGCCAAACCTTAGATTCACTTCTGCTAGCAAATATAGTGTACTTGGGAGCCCTCTTTTTTAAGTAGGAGGGGTCAATGACGGAGAGTGTAGATTACTATCCCTCCCCACCCTTGACAATCATTCTGTCGCGGATTTAATATTTAGATGTTCGCAGTTGAGGGTGTGATGGAGAAGGCGACTCGCTGTCCGATATGCGGTGTAAGGGTTTCCCCCACCGATGACCATTGTCCAAACTGTAAAAACCCCCTCTTGAGCGATTACTCCTCCGCAGAGCTAGTCGCTAAGGAAAGAAAACGAATACTGTCCAGATCATACTTTAATGTTTTCTTTTTTGGCATTATCATCGTCGTAATATGGGAAGTACTGGCTCATTTCATTCCCGAAGGCTGGGGCATGGCAGTAGTCAATATACTGGCGTTCCTTGTTAGTATATGGGTTTTTTGGTGGCCTCTGTTCGGTTTTATGAAAGTAACTATGCCCACATGGCTTGCCACTTTGGCTTCTCTGTTGTGTTGGGTTTTCTTATTCGTTATCGTGCGTTCTTTGATAGGTGCTATTTTCTAAATGTCTTAGTCGATACTCTCCGATTTTGCACTATAAGTACAAAGGAAAATCAATGCCCCATAAATACAAACGAGAACAACGATGGGAAATAATCACGGCGGCAGCCTCGTGTTTGGCAGCAGGTTTTCTATATATAATACTTGTCCTTACACTCCCATTAACTTGCCCGGTTAATTGTTTTATTTTAATCGTTGGAGTGGGTCTCTTATTACTTGCTCCCACCTTATTAAGACTTACTCACAAAGACAAATACAAACCGATAGCGCAAAAGATCTTAAAAGTAATTAGAATACCATTATTTGCGGCTGTATTAATAACAATGATATATACAGCATTCAGAGCCAGTGCACAACTCAAGGATATGAACTTGTCGTGGCTTTCAGTGGTGCTGATATGCTATATGATTCTATGTTTAGGCTTACTCATTATTTCTGAAATAATTGCCTCGCGGGGGCGCTAATTTAGATTGCATACTCTATTCACCAGTCATATTACGCTAGATCTTGGTTCACTTCTGAACGGATCTTTTCTCTGTAGTTAGCTTGCCAATAGCTTCCAGATGCAACCTCTTCTGCTCGCGGGCGACATACCAGTCTTTGAGCAGAATCTCAATCAGTTCCACCAGCAATTGTGCCTCATTTGGATCAACATCAACTATAACATTGATGTCTTCCTCCATATGCGCGCCGATATTGCCTACGCTTCTTACTCCATCTATCGCTTTCCAGGTGTCAACGTCAACCTTGTCTTTTATCTGCTTTATCTCGTCAACTAAACGGCCCGGCTTAACCTGCCAGAAGTCGCGTATAATTCCTTGCAAGCACCTACGGGACAAGGTAGCAGAAGCCTTTGGACTCAAATCCCTTATCAGGCAAGCTTCATTGTAATCATCCAGAATCGGCTTCGGTATGTAGTTGGGAAAAGACTTTGCCTTTGATTCTGGTATTAGGTCCCATTGTCTTAGAACTGGCAGCTTGCTGTAATCTGGGCGACCAGACCCGTCTGGACGAAATACGCTCTGTACTTCCTTGAGAACTGCAGTTAGAGTGAATTTCCGGCATTCTGGGTTCGGACAAACGATGAAAACACTAGTTAGGCATCGATAACCATCCTTATTTTTGACGGTCAGTATTGAATCATCGATGCTAACATCGTCATCATCTATGGTTGCTGCGTGCCCACAGTGTGGGCAAACCCACGAAAACGTATTCATGGCGCAAATCTAATCCATTACAGAAATTTTGTCAAGATAGCCTACGCTTTCTCCAACCTGGCTTTTAAATATACTGACCACAAGCAAAATATCCATACCGAAAAGCGCTGAATGACACGACAAGCAGTCCTGCGAATCCATCACCTAAGTGATCGTGTTTGGAATTACATGGTTATGTGCGGCTATTTCGGGTATCCTGAATTATCACTTTTCACAGCTAACAAAGTGAGTTTTTCGTGCAGGGGGTTCAAGTAGCGAAAAACTCACCAGTTAGGTAATTATCTTGCCACAAAAACCGCCCTTTTTATACATGACCATCTTCATCTTCAAACGTTTAATCCTCAAGCTGAGCTATTTCTGGTGGTAGCCGCACGTCTTGGCATCGATGCTTATCGTGTTCAAGCATTATTTCCTCAACCTCTCCCTCCAGTGTATTTAATGCATTCGAAATATCTTTTCTAGTGGACAAGTACTGAGAGTAGGCCTTTTTTACTATATGAATCACCTCTAGTAAATGAGCAGTTTCATAGGCGTCTATCGCGTGCCCATTGGAGTCAATGATGTATGGCACATGATTTAATTCCAGTGTGCCTTCATTAGAGGCATCGGAAAAGGGCTTAAAGTATAGATTCCAATCACATAACACAGAAGAGCAATGACTATAGATGTTTAAGTCCCGTCGCAACCACTTGCGATATTCTGGCAAGGATATGTTTCTTATTTCCATGTCACTTACGAGATTACTCCAAAGCTTAGCGGCATCACTAGCTTTAAGCTCTCCCGTCTGATATTTCTCTGCTGCCCCGGGAACCATAGATACTGCTGCAAAGCAATCAAACGCATCCTCCATTGGACGAAATAAGGTAACAGCTGCTGAATGGAAACCCGTTCCATTTAACAAGCCACAACCTCTTATTAGATGGAGAAGGTGTATTCCAATCAACGCTGAGGTACCTCTGGATGCTTCTGTTGTGGCAACTGGCATTGGAGCTTTTACAAAAATCTCTTGCAGCAAATCCAAAGTCCTCAGTACTGGGTCAGAAGGGCCGCATCCTTTAGTTCCAGGCAAGGAAATATTTGGCCGTTTCATATAATTTACCTCGTCTTGTGATTAGTTAACATGTTAACATAAATAGGTCCTTGATTCGAGGCAACGAAAGTCAGTAAAGTGCAGGGTAATTCAACACACCAGTCAGAGCATTCTGTAAGCGATATTTGAGACTTGACCATCTGACATAGACGAGACATAATGAGCCAAGAAAAAGCTTAGCCATGTGGCCAGAAAAGGCGTAATCTCAGCTTTGTGCAGTTCAAGTAGGGGGTAGATACTAGTGGCAGTGCCCGAGCAAGTAGATAGGGGATATGTAAGAAGAAGAGCCGGGGCAGAATGGTTTTTCAGGGATAGGCCTATTGACGCACACACACTCATAGAAAGTATTGAGGAGGATTTTCAGGTCAGGATATCAGTCGAGGAAGCGAGAGAATTGTTTGCCAAACATATTGATGATACAACCTGTCTTGATAGAGATACACTTGAGCAAGAATTTGTCCGTGCAATGAGAGAACTCGGGTTAGAGAACCCCGAATTTGTGAGAAGATTAGAGTTCATATCCATAGAGCAGCTATCAGCTGATAGACAGGATGGGTTTACGCAAGTTTAAAATTAAATGGATCTGGTGTTGTTGGGTAGTTGGGCGAGCATTGCCTTATCCAGTGTAACATGGTTACCAAATAGACCATGCAGGCAAGCGGGCATATTGATTGAGGTTCTTTGAACAGGTATACTTGTAATATAAAGACGTGAGCCGAATCATCGCTTTTACAGCCTTAGGAAAATATCCGTGACAGGCACGAGCGGTCCCTATAGACATTTAATTCCAGAACTGCATCTGTCGGTTGAAAGAAACACCGGCCAAGTCCCGCATGATGGTAAGTACTACCTTGTTCGCCAAGGGCATATAATCGAGAGTTTCAGATCAATAAAAAAGGCTGAAGAAAAATTCAGAGAACTCGTCAAGGAAAGTGGCCATAAACCTGAAGTATCACATGTCAAACCGCGGAATGCATCTGAAGAAGGAATAGAACTATATCTGGATGCAAAGGACCGGTATTGGGCTGAAAGTTACAGGTTTAGGGGGAAGGGAGGAAAGGGCGGTCGTGGTGGCCTATAGCTGAGTTCGAAATCAGCGAGCGATGAGATAGCAAAAGATGAACAACAAAAAGCCACGGAAATACTCCAATAGAAAAGGGACAAAAACTAGCTCTTTTGGTGCGCCAGGAAGGATTGGGCATGACTCGTCGAAGTTCTACAGTGCAAAGCTGTACGAGGGACTTAAACCAAAACAAGTCCAGTACGTAGAGAACAAAATTGACTCGTCAAACCTGAACAAGATATTTTGCAAGAGCAGTGAGCATATGGCGGAGTTACCTGACAACAGCGTCCATCTAATGGTTACTTCGCCCCCATACAATGTAGGTAAGGAATATGATGAAGATCTTTCTTTAGATGAATACCGGGCACTCCTAAAAAGGGTTTTGTCAGAGGTACATCGAGTTCTCGTGCCTGGAGGGAGAGCTTGCATAAATGTGGCAAACCTCGGCAGAAAGCCCTACATACCACTCCATATCTACATCACGGAAGATGCTTTGCAAGTGGGTTTTTTGATGCGGGGAGAAATAATCTGGGACAAGGCAAGCAGTGCGAGCACATCAACTGCGTGGGGGAGTTGGAGATCGCCTACAAATCCCACTCTCAGAGATACTCATGAGTACATTCTGGTCTTTTGTAAGGACACTTTTGGCAGAAAGGCATCACCAACGAGGGCAAGCACTATTTCTAGGGATGAGTTTCTAGAGTTTACGAAAAGCGTTTGGACCTTTCCCGCAGAGTCAGCTAGGAAGGTCGGACATCCTGCTCCTTTCCCCGTCGAACTTCCATACAGATTGATACAGCTGTACACTTTTGAAAAAGATGTCGTGCTAGACCCGTTTGCAGGAAGTGGAGCGACGTGTGTTGCTGCGTTAAAGACCAACAGGTTTTATGTGGCCTATGATATAAGTGAAGAATACACTCAGCTGGCTGAGAAAAGAGTCCAAGACTTTCTTACTCGCAATTCAACTGCTCAGCTGCTACTTCCCAAGGAGATCAAGCCTCACGCGCCTCGTGTGAAAGTTTTATCTAATCCATCACTCCAATTGGAGGATAGATGAAGATTTCTGGTTCAGTGACGGGACATCCACTGTGGACTGTGGATATTGAACGGGACATGCTCACTGACAGCATGTTCGCCACCATATTTTGTGATTCCGCAAAGGGTGGTTGTGGGCACACGGAAAGAGCTGTATTCAGAGGTCGGTCTGGCAAGTGTCCTATCTGTGGGAAAGCGGCTATTGGTGTATCCGCTTTCAATCAGCGTAATGCAGTGGTGGCTGATGTCACTGAGAGCTTCGCTGTAGATATATTTAGCCAAGCGGTAAGTACCTCACCAGAACTCTCAGGCAAGTTCTTCGTCAAGCGAAATGTCGTGTGCCCTCAACTGGAATTGCGAGGTGCAACCGCAGCCGATATGGCAATTCTGAACGACGACATCAAGGGGCCTGTGTCAGCCAAGAACATTGAGTGCATTTTTGAGATAAAGATGTCCATCATATGGAACTGGGCTGAGGGTGAGCATATCAAGCCCCTTGCTGATTACGATGCTCATGCTGGTCGCCCTAGTATTTATCGGACGGATAGCATACTTAAGGCGATAGGTAAAGCTGCAATAACAAGAAGTTGCCAGGGAAGTGAGAGGATCCCTTTTATTGTAGTCGCCAACACACCACCACCGCCAAACTACCGGGATAAGATTGACGGAACAGTCAAGGCGGGCCTCATCCAGAAGTGGATCTCTTTGACTCCTAACCCCCTGATTGTCGAACCCAAGAAGTCACCGGACAAACGCAATCCGAAACAAACGATTGGATTCTTGCGACTAGATAATATTGCTGAGCTTCAAGGACTTCTCACAACCGCATTAACTACCCAATGGCAGTACATAGGGGCAATGGTAGAGGCTAAAAAGATTGGTGAGATGATAAAGTCTTTAGACTTGTCTCAATCACCAGACCAGATTGGGTACGAGTTCTTGAGGCGGTTGCCTGAAGCTAGTGCTCTTTCAAAGCTCTAGACCACCCTAAGCGTCAGTGACATCATGGCCAAAAGCACTAATAATGAACGTAATACTAGACTCTCGCAATATCCCATAACTTTTGTTGAGACCATTTTTGCCGTAGTTATCGGTGCTAGCATTCTTCAATTCCGCGACCTTCTGTTTCCACCATCCTTATCCAGCCAAAACTTCTGGGCACTGGTTATAGCCTATTTCACCGCGATTGCAAGCTGGTTCGGTTGGCATAGGTCTGCAACTGAATATCCGTACACCGACTCCGCGGTAGGACGACTTAGATCAGTATTGGATGCGATTGTTGTGATAACATACGTTGCACTATTATTCTTTGGAGGTAAGGTAGATCAATTCCTCGGTTGGTACCTCTGGAGTTTCGTCATTGTTTTTAGCTTATATGCTATCGTGGGAGCACTACGACGAATCGAATATAATGACCCTCGAGCAAGCGAGATCCCCTTGATCATATACCACGCGATTGTAGTGCTTTTTATAGCTGTCACATGTACGATTCTTTCGGCGTTAGAGCCCGATTTCCTGACAAGAATAACATGGCTGTTCGTCTTGCTGCCGGCTGTACCTGTGGTAAGCTTCCGGTGGTTCCGCGAATGGCGCAAATTGCCTTTAATAAAGAGAAACAGTGGCGGAATCACAATCGCAGTAGATATGGACGGTGTCTTAGTAGAACAAGTGATGCCAGTACTTAACAAGCTCAAGCAAGAAACTGGTGTGAACCTTTGCAAGTGTGATATCACAAGCTGGGAATATCCTATCAATGGTACAAATATAAAGATTGAAATAGAAAAGGCTGAAAGAGAAGAGGGATTTGTTCGTCAAATGCCAGCCATAGAAGGTGCCGCGGAGGCGATCAGAGTTCTATCGGCAAATAATGAAATAGTAATTGCCACTAGCAGGGAGTCCTGTACAGACTCTTGGAGTCGAGGGTGGCTGAAGAAACATGATATCCCATATAAGCAATTTGTGAACACTAGGGCAGACGGAAAAACCTTGCTAGATGTGGACCTGCTTATAGATGACTACATTGGCAACATCGAAGCGTTCATAAAGAATGGGGCAACGAATAGACGGGCGATTCTCTTTTCACAACCTTGGAACCAAGATACTAGACGCATAGGGAATTTACTTGCCTCGGGTAGTGTGAGAGTTGCGCATAGTTGGCACAGTGTCTTAGCTATCTTGGGTTATGGACACTCCGGGTCAGAAGTACCCTGAGTACCTAACAAACTCTCTCAATTCACATTGCACGTTACGTCAGAAGGTGTAGAACCATTGACAAGTTGGTGCGATGGACTTATATTATGCTTGTGGCTAGTCGCAGGGTGAGGTAAGATGCAACAGCAGTACCAATGCTCTAACTGTGGTGCCCCGGTTGCTTTCGGGATGAGGTTTTGTGGCAATTGCGGATTGCAACTTAATTGGCCAACGCCACAGCAGACACAACCCCCGCCAAACTATCAGCAACAGGGAATTATTGAATCCGAAAAGGAAAAACCCGAAAAAGCAAAAAATCCCGTTGTGGAGGGAATTAGGTGGATTTTTTTTCTATTCATCATGCTTCCCATTTTCCTTGGACTTTTGGTCTGGTGGTACTTTCGCTGCTTTGTTGCAGCTCCTACTGGGAACACTGCATTTGACATAGGTCGTTTCATAGGGGGCCCTGCAGGGCTATTATTGTTTGGTTGGCTTATTAGCTGGCTGACTAAAAAGAGAGACAAAGGCGATAGTCAGGGGTGATAGGCTATCTCTGTGGCAAACCAACGCTAAAGGCTACGAATTGTATTCATTAAATAGCAACCCCCTCGCTGATGGACAAGAGAATTGAGGTCACAAAAAGCAAGAGAGCGTAGAACCATTGCCAAGTTGGCGAGACGGACTTATAGTATGCTTGTGGGCTAGTGGACAGGATGCGGTGAGATGCAACAACAGTACCAATGCTCTAACTGCGGTGCCCAGGTTGCTTTTGGGACTGGGTTTTGCGGCAATTGTGGATTCCCGCTGGATTGGCCAACACAACAGCAGGTACAACCCCCAGTACAGTATCAACAGACACATCAAGAACTCCTTTTATTGTTACTCAGGCCATCACTATCAAAGATATTTGAGAGTCCATCCGATAACTCTCCAATAGATGCTGATGGCCTAGAGACATGTTATGGCGTGTATACTACCAAAGGAATGCCTAAGCAGGCTCTAGAGCGATTACCAACACTTTGCGTTAGCGAGAATGGAAGTGTAGGTTATACTATTCCCATGAGACTAGACCTACAACTTTGTCTACACCAACTGGCATCTGACGCTAATCCCCCTATTGATTTTCCACTTGGGCTCTTCACAAATCGTGATGTTATGGTAATTTCAAAGGGGCTCTACACTGTTCAATTATGGCACAACACCCCCCAAGGTGCTATCAAGGCTTTGAACACGGAATTGAATGAATTTCTCGCTTCCAAAATTATCTATGCCTGTACAACCACTGATGAAGGAGCTATGAATAATCTTAGAAGGTTGGAAGCTACTGCGAAACATCTCTTATCCTCAATAGATCCTAAAACAAACACGTTACCTAAATTACCTCCTGAGATAGCTAGTGGATGGCAACACGACTTTTTAGAACCCATTTTTAAGCGTGCTAAATAAACTAGGCAGTAATCGAGTAGTGATACAACTTTTAGTCATTTTCCCCAAAATACATAGAATGTTTTGGTCGATGTAACCAAGGGGTGATAGGGTGCAGCAATCGTATCAGTGTTCTAATTGTGGTGCTCCAGTGGCTTCGGGGGTCAGGTTCTGTGGCAATTGTGGAGCACGTTTAGCTGTGGGAGCCAAAGGGGGGCGAGGAACAAGCCCATGGCTTAGAATTCTTGTTGTTTTTATAGCTGTTGTTTTTTTCTTTGGGGGCATACCAATTGCGCTTGGAACGTGTTCTCCGGCAACGACATCTCCCCCTTCGCTACCCACTTCGGTGCCTGTTATTAATTCTTTTACAGCGAATCCCACTAGCATAAATGAAGGCGATAGTTGCACCCTGGCCTGGGATGTTACTGGAGCCGCGGCTGTTGCGATAGATAATGGGATAGGAGCCGTCCCAGCTTCGGGAGACATCGAAACAAGACCGTCTACTACCACCACTTATACCCTGATAGCCGCCACCACAGGCAGAGTGACCAAATCGGTTACGGTTACAGTCACTGCATCTCCCAATA
Source organism: uncultured Dehalococcoidales bacterium (assembly GCA_964400675.1). Classification (GTDB taxonomy): domain Bacteria; phylum Chloroflexota; class Dehalococcoidia; order GIF9; family UBA5629; genus 9FT-COMBO-48-23. Next base: position 37,393 of record CAYNVO010000010.1, read on the forward strand.
CGGGAGCCGTCAAAGGTCATATATCCTATTTTGACAACGTACCAGCATCACAAATGGAAGTGGTGTTCTTTGAGCAAGATAACATTACAAGTTATAAGAGAGTTACAACCGATAATAATGGTGATTACACATTGTCAAATGTTCCAGTAGGCACATATGAGATCTATACTGCTACTTTCAGACATGACAGCCCTGTAGTCCTAACATTCGGAACCCCACCCCCTTTGACTACTGAGGAATTGTTACCTCCTGATGCAATAATTAGTATCAGCGACCAACAAATAGTTACTCCACCAACAATTATGGTGCCAAGACAAATTACACATATATATTACCACGATACAAACCACTCATCACTTGTAGATATTACAGACCCCACTTTAAACGTTACTATAGCATCAGCGTCAATGTTTTCTTGGGTGACTATACCCAATGCTGCTAATTACTCTGTACTATTCCGACCTTTGAATTACCAACCAGCCAATTACAACGATAGTATTACAGTGAAGGGAGCTACTATAACTTCACCAATATTGCAACCATACAACTATGTATTAATCATTCAGGCATTTGATGAACGGGGAGCACGGGTTGGTGAGGGTAGGGGGTGGTTTAATGCAAAGTAAGTGCATAATCAGGGCAGATACTCGATTGCCATTGACGACAATGGGTGGTTGTGATGCAGCAGTTGTATCAGTGTTCTAATTGTGGTGCGGCGGTCGCTTTCGGGATGAGGTTTTGTGGCAGTTGTGGATTGCAACTGAATTGGCCAACGCAACAGCAGGTGCAACCTACACCACAGTATCAACAATATAGTCAACAGCCAGTGCACATGAACTGGTTTAAAAGACATCTTAACTGGACATATTTCCTGGGAATTCTCGCCATATATGTAGCATTTGGTCTTATACTTGCTCTTGCTTTTCTTCTTTTCTCTGAATTGGATGAAAATAGTATTGGGATAGCAATGGTGGCAGTGTGGTTTGTATGTATATGTTGCTTGAAAGTTTGGGTAATCGCGCAGAAGGGCAGACATTGGGCGTGGAATTTGATGCCAATACTTTGGCTTTGGATACCATTGCTCCTCGGTAATGCAAAAGGGAAATAAACTCTAATAACTAAGAAACTGCTACAGAGTGTATACAAATTAGGAATCGTAAAACTGGCGAGATTATTTTATCGTCAATGCTTGAATTCTTTTGGTATTGCCAGTAGCAGTTTCATATCTACAGTTCATGACAATGCGCAGTGGTCGGTGTGGTACCTAATTAGATATCTGAAGCAATATGCTTAAGTGATGATAGCCCCTACTCTTAATCTCAATTAAGATGTGAGCACACGGTTTGTTTCGCCAAGCTTAACAGATTTGACCTTAAACCTATGAACCATGCCATTTTCATAAACTGTGACAATCAACTATTATTCTTTAGCTACACCCTTGTAAGGACCAGGTGTTTTTTTCGTTGAGACTAGACGCCCTGTCTTCCTATCATATTTTTGCCATGCTTGTAGCCTTGTATTATATTTCTGGAATGCATTCTTTACTTTTCCGACTCTGTGCCCCTCTTTAATCTTAATATTTTTGCCCACAGTTCTCCTCCATACGCAGTTTTCATACTTAACGTATTGAGTTAATGATATCAGGTTGATTATTGGATTTCTACTAAATACACATTATACTTCTTATTGTAGGGTAACAATCAGCCAGAAGATGCAATAGTAGATCAATTGCCAAGGGCAGCGAAATCTATTCCTTTACTAGTGAAATCTAAACACACTCCCAAGTACATACCTGAACGAAAAAGGAAGTTGAAGTAAGATCGACTTTTACCTAACGTAAAAGCTCCCAGCTTCAATTGATCTTTGGATATATTCTCGATGCTGTTTTTATAAAAATGTTCGAAGACAGCGGTAAATAACCCTTTGGTTTGCCTATCGAAACCCTTCACGCGCTTATCTGCTACTAATGAGTGTATCGCCCACTTATTATAAAAAGCATCGAGGTCAAGTTCTACAATTTTCTCTCGGGTTGGAAAATTCCAAATCAGCAGATAACCTAGAAAGCCCAAAAAGAAAATCTGCTCAATTGTATGATCAATTAGCCTCCCTGTATCTCCGTCAAGATTTGCGGTAGATTCTTTTCCAAGAAAACGCCTAGGAAAACAGACTGCATCGTTGATATCATACTGCGTCAATATTATACCCTTGTTCAGTCCCTTTGCGATACCAAGGTAAATCTCGTTTCTTGATAGCGTTGCTTCAAATGTGGCATGTGCAATTCTTTCTTGCTGCCTGGCCTCTTCATTATCGTCGGGATGTAATATGGAAACCAGTGTAGTTAATGTCTCATTGTAATTGGATACTAATGGTTGCTTTCCTCTCACTACAAATCTTCCGTCATGCGAGCTCTTGTTGGCTTTAGAATATGCGTAACTGAGGATGATTGCTTGAAATATGTTGAATAGTGTTTCATCATTCAACTCTTGACTACTAAACATGTTCCTTGCCTCGTCTGTTATTATAGCTAATGTTTGGGAAGTATCAGTTTTTGTCAAAGTGCTCTTGCGTACCGGATCGTTGTATTTATCTATAAGATCATACGTACTAGTTCTGATAGGGAAGGGCAGCATTTCTAAAGTCCCGTAGATCTCCTGGTAAATGACACTCTTATCATTCTTTGAGTTTGACACATGACGACTAACTAGTTGTTCAGTAAGTGTACCTTGAAACTGCTTCGATAATGTGTTTAGGTTTATTTCACTCATGACGCTCACCTCACCGCATTGATAACGAACAGTATTATGGGGTAGTATTCATATGTATTGGATGCATTATACACCCACACAAACCAAATAGAATACATTATTATAAAGCCTCAGCGAGGATAGGACACATTTCATCGTAGTGTTCAGTTTGCTTTCTGCTGTTACCAGCTGCCTGTTCCAAAAGCCTCTACCGAAATAAGTTAGGCTGTTCAATTTACAATCTGTCCGGGTAAACCGAAACTCTCTCTATTATCTGCCAATTACTCATCATGTCGGGAGTGACCTTGAACAAGATAGGGTGACCCCCCGTAAAATACCCTCACTATATAGAGGGAAGTTCGGAGTTCGTAGCTAGAGGTTCGTAGCTGGACACCGAACTCCCAACTCGTCAGCTACGAACTAGCTACGAACTTTAAGGAAATTAATAACTTTTTGTATTTGGGTTTCTTGCACTGGACACCGAACTTTTAAATCGCTAGATACGAACTAGCTACGAACTTTAATGCAGATTAGCAACTTTTTGTATTTGGAGGTTTTTATCCAGCCACCGAACTTCGGGCTCGCCAGCTACGAACTAGCTACGAACTTTAGGGCAATAAAAAGGTTTCTGTGTGTGGTTCGAGCAAGTTCGTCAAGGCCTGTGAACGTATAGAATAGAATAGATAGAATTGATTGCATAGAGGGAATTTATTGCCTAGGTCAAGAAACCACTCTGCTTCGTTGAATGTGCGGGTTCAATAATAGCTTTAGATTTGAACTAAAAGGGGGAGCCGCCATTCAAAACTTGACACACTACCCGGACTGGTGTATGCTATGTATACAAAGGAGCAGAAATGCCAGAAGAGGATACTACTATACGTATTTCTCGGGAAGAAAAACAGTCCCTCGACATGGCGCGTAATGCTTGGGAAAAGCAGGCTGGGCGGCGTGTCACCGCCGGCGAATTCGTTCGTTTTCTCTCTGAATGGTATCTAAGAGAGGTGGGTGGTGAAAGCAAAGGAGCAAAGCCGAAAAGTACCTCAGGTTTGATAGCAGTGCAGCAAGTGAAGCCTGCTGAACCTCAGTCTGTTAGCCCCGGGCCGCAGGTGTTTCTGGTGGCCTGCACCCGGTGTGGTGGGCAAATTGGCTGGCGATCAGACTTGAGCTCCGAGGGCTATTGCCCCTATTGTGGCATCTATCTACGACTTAGAGGTTAAAGGCATCAAATGAATGAAGAACATGATAGAGTAACGCCAACCGAGGACGACGGGCGAGCAGCAGCAGCCTGGCTCAGGGGTGTGTTAGCTAGCATTGCCGATGTGGCGCCTCTATCACCGTGGATTAAGGAAGCAACGCAGAGATGCATACGGCGCTTGCCTAACTGGATTATGACCGCCTGGGCTAAAGCTTTAAACGTTGATTATGTGACTGCTTACCGAGCTTGTCCGGACCTTGCTGAAAAGGTTAAGAGCGATGCGGGCATGCATATAGTGAAACAATACGTGGAAACTCACAATGCAGTGCCTTTGGCAAATACCCTACATCAATTGGCTCGAAAGGTGTTGAAACTGTCCAGAACGGACAGGCTGCCAGCTTCTGCTGATACGATTGAGCAACAGGTTTGCGCTCTGGGTATGGCAGACTGCACGCCACAGGGTGAGCAATTCATTCAGCAAGCAAACTCTATCCTCTGTGAATCTGAGCGCAGTAACCATCCTCTGGTTGAGTATCAAGTTCTGCTGGAAGGTAAGCAAAGGCAGAAGCTCAAGGACATCGATGTCGTCCTGTCTCGTCATCCGTATAATAGCTGGGTGACAGAGCGCATCGCTGAAATAAAGCGTTGGCTAGGGCTAGAGCCGCCAACGTTTCACATTCGATACGGTGAGCGCACTCCTCTTTGGGATTCTTTTTGGGATAATATACTTACAGGAGGCGGATATGAGCAATAAAATCGCAGCAGTATGGGCTAGAGTTTCCACAGAGCTACAACAATCGCTTGATAGCCAAGCAAGCCGGGCAAAGTCGGAGCTGGAGAAGCGGGGCTATGTGGTGCCACCTGAGCGCATTCTCAAGGTGGACTGGACGTCGCTAGACCTATTTCACTGCCCGGAGTTTCAAGAACTTCGCCGCTGGATACAGAAGAAGGAAATAGCTGCCCTGGGCATTTTGGACCGTGACCGTCTCAATGCCATAGGGCTACAGAGACTTATTTTCCTCAGTGAATGTAAGGAAAACGGTGTTGAGCTGGTCATCTGCCAGGGTCCGCCAATCCTGGATGAGCCTGAAGGTCAGCTGGTTGAGCTGGCTTTGGCTCTGGGCAAGGAGAGACAGGTGCTCCGGGCACAGCAAGGTTCCAGAGACGCATTGCGGGAGCGGGCTACGGTAAAGGGATTGCCAACCACCTATCAGAATCCTTATGGGTACTACTGGGATAAAATGCAGCCCCGTCTCCTGGCAGACGCCAACTGGGAAACGAGGTCTTTGATTGTGAATCTCTTCCTAAAAGTCCAAACCCTAAAAGGCATCGTGAAGGAGCTCCACAGGCGCAGCATCCCCAGCCCAAAAGGCAGAGAGTGGTGGCCAGAGCCGACTATCTCGCTCATCTTGAAGGATACGGTTAACTACGGTGAATACCGGGCGTTGCGCAGAGAGGCCATTGAGCCGCAACAGAGACGGAGTAACACCTATGGCAAAAGTTCGTCAAAGCACCACTCAGGGATTCCTCTGACCAACATCGTAGTAGAAAAGCCAATCATCACAAAGGAACAGCACGACTGGATACTGAGAAGGTTAGAGTTGAACAAGCTAAACGCCAAGCGCAACAGCAAGCGGGATTACCTTCTGCGCGGCATGATTCATTACGAGGGAGATAATCTCCGCTATTACGGTGCGGATATAAGGCATATGTCATGGGCGTATAAATATATACCCAGGAATCGCAATACCGATAATCCGAGAACATATCTCCCGGGGCGAAAGCTTGAGGCAGAGGTTGAAGCCAAGGTTAGGGAGGTTCTAACCAGCGATGACGTGCTTGAGCGCGAGCTAGGCTCGAGAAAAGCAATTATCGATGGAAGCATTGCCAAGCTTGAGGAACAGCTAAAGAGGCTTGACCGTAAGTGGAACGAGAATACCAACGCCGAGTCGGAGCTGGTAGGACTCAGAATCCGGGGTAAGGTATCCGACGAGCCTTATGAGAGACAACAAAGTCTGCTGCTAACTGAGAGACGATGGATAGTAGATGAGAGAGAAAGGATTGAGAAACAGCTCGATAAGTTGAGGCAGAATGCAGTTGCTCTAGTGAATCTGGAGGGGCTCAGAGGACAGGTGGAGCAGAAGCTGGCTTCCACAGAATTCGCTGACAGGCGCTTCGTTCTTGAAGCTCTGGGCACGAAGGTGCTTGTCACCACAGAGGGCAGGGTGGAGGTTGAGTTCACCGTAGGCGCTGGGAAAGGTGCAAATGATGAGATTGCCTTAAACCTTCCCCAGAACGCTTGCCTTCGATATTAAGTTGTTCCGTCTTAAATCACCCCCTTTATTTCAGACGCTTGACGGTAAGCGTCATTCTTATTTAAGGCTACTGGCTACTCCGCAACCGCTGGCAGTAGCTTTTGCCTCTACCTATATAGTTCCAAAAGAGGGCTCAAATTGACCATCAGGTTAAGGCTAGTTGATACTTTTTTGATTCTTTTTGACGGTAGCGCTCTACATAATGGTAATCCTTGAAGTCGAGGCGCTTACCACTATACAGCTTCACAGCTACAGCTACTAACCGCTTTGGACAGCCTAGCAGCCAACGCTTGGCGTCAAGCCAAGCCTCTAGGTCAATAGCTCTATCATCGGCTAGGGTCTGCCAGAGTTCGGCTGTGCCTCCGTCTCCGTCTGATAGCTCACCGTTGAGACTTAATATCGTTGGCTTACGCATCAGGTCTCGCCAGTAAGCCATAACCGTATAGCTGGCTACTCTAACCATAGCGCCTTCGCTAAAGGGTTCGTGTCCGTTATTAGAGGCTACTTCGGCAAGCTTCAAGATGATGTCCTGTCTCAAGTCCTCTCTATCCACCGGTTTTGCCTTGTGTTGAAACTTGTCTGCAATCTCGATATACTTTTGCCAATCTAGCGTCATCTTGTCTCCATTCGAGGCAAGGCTAGATTTCCCTAGTCAGCCCGACTGGCTAGGGATTTATAATGCCTCACCTCACCTTGAAGGCAAGCGTTCTGGCTTCAAGCCTATTCAGTTGTTAATGTGCTTCGTATTTGGCAGCTTTATTATTGAACAATATGAGCTTTTGTTCATTCTTTAGATATAGCTACATTTACATCATCAGTGCGGAAGCTGGTTTCTGGCGGTTTTTATGGCTCTTGATTGCCTCTTTGTCTATAGTCTGGTCTTAGAGTAGTCTCAGGACAGTCTCAGGGTAGTCTCAGGGTAGTCTCAGGGTAAGCTCAGGGTAATCTTATGGTCTTCCTAGAGGCTCTAATAAGGCAGCCTTTATCTGCCGTAGAGGGCAGCGTAAGGGTCAGCCCAAGCGCCTTCTGGGGCAGCCATGCCAGCATCGGTAAGGCGGTAGAACCTCCGTGGTTGACCTTCAGGATAGTTGTCCTGAAGGCTAGAAGGCTCTTCAAAGCCACTTGCCTCTACCCAGCCCAATCTCTTGAGGTTAGAGAAATAGGTAACGAACGAGTGATAGCGACAGCCGCTGGACTTCCAGGGGATGTGTTCAATCCTTTGTTCGGCAATCCTTTCGATATTTCCGGGGCTTATAGCTCTCTTTTGCAGTTTGGCCAGTCGCTCTTCCTCCTTGGTAGCCCTTTCTGTAGCCGTGAACCCAAGGCGTGCCATTTTGTAGTAGTGGAATATGTCGGCTTGCGGAGCGCCAATCTCCGGGTCTATAAACGGAGACCCAAAAGGTGCATTGCCCATGAGGAACTCACGGATGAACCAGCCACAGCCAAACGGTCGGAGAAAGCCGCCTCGCCTGGGCCTAAGAGGTAGCACCATCCGACTCCTTACGCCAGAGATTGTTGTACCACTCGCAGTGTTCCTCGCCGGCTACCTTACGATACTTTGCTGTTGTGTCGAAAGAGGCATGTCCCAAATGCTCCTGAAGCAGCCTCAGTCCATCGCCGGAATCGTCGAGCTTAACTGCATTGACAGCGAAAGCATCCCTCAGGCGATGAGGGCTCACCCCATGTACTTTGCCGGTCTCAGGATTTATCAGGGGAGACAAGCCTGCCCTGGCAGCGCAGTCTCTTACTACTTGGTAGGCGCGATGGCGGTTTATGCCGAAGATAAATTTACATCCGTCCCGAGTCACCGGACCACCGCGTTTGATATAGTGTCTAAGCATCGCCATTGTCTCAGCATCAACTGGCAGAGTCCTTAGACGTCGATGCTCCGCCTCCTTCTTTGTGGCTTCGTTAATCCTTGTGCCACACCCGGGACAGAAGCTGTGATCTCTACCCAGCCTGGCTCCACAGCCAGGACAAAACAGCCTGACACGGCTTTTCAGATGAATGATTGTAGCCGACCCTCTACTTAAGTCTATATCCTCAACTTTCAATGCTAAAGCCTCAGAGATGCGACAGCCCAGACGGAACAAAAGCCTGACAAGGAGCAAGTCCCTGAAACAACTAGCTTCCTGCTCCATGTTTTCTACATCCGCCGGTTTTAGATATGTTTCCATTGCCTAACCATGTGATTCGCTTGCCTGTGATGGATTATCCTCATCTAACAAAAGACCCCGTGGCATAATAGTGTCAGAATTCGACTACAGGGCATTGTGGCACTCTTCCTCGCTCAGGAATTTCTTGATATACCGCCGCACCGTGCTCCAGTCCACAAACAGGCCTTTTTTCATCAGTTCACGAGCAATTGCCCGATAGCCCAGTCCAGCCTTGTACAGCGAAATCACTTCCTCGATTCGATCTTCGGATATCGCCTTGGGGCGACCAGCACCTCGCCTTTTTATACTGTCACTCATTTTCTGTCAGTTCAAGATAAGTTCTCATTGTTTGTTTAGTGCTGTACTATCGTTGACAAAATGATCAACAAGTTTGAAACCTAACCAGGCAGGGACCTTTCTTTTATTCATAGATTGACTCAAACACCGCTACGCTTTAGGGTGCGGTTTATTTTGCATCCTGCTATTTTCTTGATCCCGAGATGGTCTACCGGGGAGGATGGGTGGCTTTTAATCATATTCTGGGCTGACGAGTAGTGCACATATCTGTTTACCATTTCCAAGGTATTGTGTCCTAGTATTCGCTGAAGCCTGAAGACGTCCCCGCAATTGTGAGTCAGATAATTCGTTGCATAAGTGTGGCGGCAAAGATGGGCGTGCAATCTGGGCACTCGGGCTTTTTTGCCCCAGCGTCTAAGCAGTAGCTTAACTGCATTTGTCTGTAAGCAGTTTCCATCCAAAGTGAGGAAAAGGCAATTATTCGCTTCATTCACGGGTTCAGGTCTGAAATGGAAGACATATCGCCATAGCACCTTTTGTGCTAGCGCGCCGATGGGTACCAGCCTTTCTTTATTTCCTTTACCCGTGACTTTTAAGTAGCCCTCATCGATATGTGCGTCTTCGAAACGTAGGCCGGTTAACTCGCTATTTCTTAGCCCGGTGTCGAGAAGTGTAATCAATATGGCTATATTGCGAGCTCCGATAGCTGTTAGTGGATTCTGCGCACTTATTAAGGTGTCAATTTCAGCAGTCGTTAGCGGCTCTATGATTTTAACCGGTACCTTCGGCAGTTTGATGTTGGCCAGAAGATTATCAGATGTATAACCTTCAGCGCATAGCCAGGAGCTGAATGCTTTTAAGGCTCTGGCTTTGCCCTGAACGGTATACGGGGAAACCTTTCTGCCTTGTTCGCTGATGATGAATTCCCTGACTATTTCTGAGTTAAGTTTGGCTAGAATAGCATCTCGCCCTATTGCCTTCAGAAACTTGACATAATCTGTTAACATTTCCGTGTACCAGTCTATGGTCTTGGGGGATTTCCCCTCGGCCTTGTTAGATTGTGCGAAGTGCGAAATAAGCTTTATTAGTTCCAACTCTGGCATATCGATGTCTGTCCATTTAATGTTGAATCTTCCTACTCTTACCATATACTTGCCTGCCTTTCTTGTAAATTGTCTGTCGGGCAAGTAGGGAAGGGGATACTGCTCAGGATTCGGATGGAATCAGGGTGTCACTTTTCAGAAAAAAGAAAAACCACCCTGGGTTCCGGGGTGGTTTTGGCTAGATATGAATTAGCTATAAATTATTCGGTTTCTGGTAGGCCGTACAGGGTTCGAACCTGTGACACCCTGATTAAAAGTCAGGTGCTCATGTGCTTGCAAGTCAACATCTAGATCATACGTCAACATTAGCTTTGCCAACATGTTGGCTAGCTTTTTACTTGGCTTCCTCTTACCTTGGCATAGCAGAGTAACATAGGTTCTGCTTACTCCGAGATGCCGAGCAAGTTCTGCTCTTGTTATTATATCTGACATGGTACTTTCTTATGCTTGATCTTCTGGCTTAACCTCTTCGAACCTATCCGGTAATGCCCGAACCAGTGCGTACCAGCCGAATGTGTTCTTTTCGGGTTCAGTCCCGAATATGCCTTGATCAACTAGCTCTTTAAGCTCGCCTGATTTGAGAAGAGTCTTGTAGGTACTGTTCTTGGATGGATAAACCTGACCTGTCTGCTTGTCCATGATTTGAATCTTGCCGTTGGCTGTCGGCCTTCGTAATGGCTTCTGTGAAACTACGAGTAGGGCAACTTCAGCTAAAAGGTCTAACATTATGGCTTTCATAGACAAGATTTCCCGCTGAATATCGAACGGTTCAGGTTCAGGAATAGGTACAGGTACAGGTTCAGGAGCTGGTATTGGTTTTGCCTTTTCCTTAGCCTTAGGTTTGACCTGTACAGTTGGTTCCTCCTGCTTCATTGGTTCAATGGTCTTCTTTGATTTCTTGCTCATTGCTTTCCTCCATGAATTTATTCATAATTTAATCGTAGAATGAAAGCAATTGAACGTAAATCTAATATTCATTATGTTTTGGAAGTACGTACTTTTTACTTTCAATGTCCATGTCCTTATTGAATCATTCAGATTTGCATTTTAAGGCCAGTGCATTTGGTTTTATATATAAAGTGCCAGGTTTTGGAAGTTGATGTATTTCTGTTACATTTTGGAACTTCTGGGATAGGGTTGAATTGATAAGGTACAGTTATGGTATTGGCTTTAACAATTTGCCTAAGCAAGCCATCCCTAATTCCATATTCCAGTATGATGTCATGAGACTGGCAGCCATCAAATTTGAAGAAAACGCAGCAGTAAACCCATACGGTCAAAGCTAGTTTCTGCAATCCCTGCACTTTAAATCTAGCGGCTATCCGGATGAATGTAAGTAATCTTTACCTGTGTTTCTGCGATTTTTTAATTTGTGCGCAGGGTTCGCAACTCAGCTATACCATAGACAGAATTCAATAGGTACATAGGCATTCAGCGAGTAGCGTTTTCTGCTTTCTGCGTTCCCTGCAGGAGCTGCCTGCATTAGTTTATGCATTCCAGCAGGCAGGGGAGCCCTGGGCTTAGCTGCATTTGCATAGGTTGCAGGATGCAGAGTGCAGAAGGTCAGGTTGGGAGAGTGTTGGGATGTGAATATATAAGGTTGGGTAGGGGTAGAAAGGTTAATAAGGTTAGTAAAAATAAATATATAGTTAAAGAACATAATCTGAACTTTGTAGTCTTCTAATTGCCCTTTTCACTTTCAATGCGCCATACATCAGAATTAGGCCGTAACCTTAAACTTGCTTCATACCAATATTCTTTATCTCCACAGCTATATTCAATATTCACTACGATTTTGTAGGTTGGTGGTATGTTAAGATAATCATTCTTGTCAATGTATATTCTAGCTGTGTTGATTCTCCCTGGATATAGAATTGTTTCCTTCTCGCCACCTTCAATCCTCCATTTCAGTGGTTGACATGAATCTTCTGATACTACACACACTTGTATTTCCTCGATACTTATATTGGTGGCCGGTCTTTCTCCAGAATTTGTCACATCAATTAGCAGATACATAGAATCACTGCTCGTCTCGTAAAATTGAAATTCTTGAATAACTAGGTATGGTCTGGTCCTAGCTTGATAGTCATTATAGAATGCTTGAAACTGGGAATATGCTATTAACGCCGCTACAATTGCAATAGCTAATGTTATACCTAAGATACATGCAGTCGCTATCTGCGCTTTTAATGCCCCCTCGATAAGCCCGTTCTGCTCAGTCTCCTGGGCTTTTCCTTTTGTCACCACTGCCCCTTTGTCATCCGCTATTTTCTTTTGAGAGGGAATCGGAGGAGGCTGATTTATTTTCAAAGATTCACTTATTTTAGGTGTAGGTGGAATCTTGGATCTGCCAGTAAGCCTAGAACTAGGTGGAAGCCGATATCCACAAGCTCGGCAGATAGTTGTACCTATAATATTCGCAGCACCACATTTAGGACATGGAAGGCTTGGTTGCACTCTATTTCCTTTTCATATTTTCAAGATTATTCTAAATCTTACACGATGAATATTCAATATTATGGACTAAATCTTGTTCCTCGCCTCCAACATCTCGTATACTCAATGATCTGCTTCCAACAGTTATACTATTTCTTAAGTAAGAACTGGGCTTACATTATTTTATTAACCCATCTAACCCTTCCACCCACAACTTACAGTCCAAGCGCAAGAGTAAAAAGGTTAATTAGGTTAGGGTTTTTAAGTATGGGTTGAGGATCTTTTACCAAATTCAACACATTGCCTATAGAATGTGTTGATTGAATTTGCGTAAATTGAATCGTACTTCTCAATATCTTGAATCACCTCCTCCCATTTTAAGGTAACGAGAACTATTTGCTGAAGTGTAGGAAGAAACCAATTGACGTACCAATCATTCTTAACTCGGGCATCAATCTCTGTGTACTCCTTCACTCTCCTTTCAACGGTGTTCTCTATAGAATCACGGCTCATTTCGCGTACAAAGACTGCCTGGTCAATTTGTGTTGCTGGTGCTAGGACATAAAAGCCTAGCCGTGATAATTCCGAAGGAGAGCGATTGGCACGATAGAGAGTCTCAGCAATGCAGGCAATATTACGGGCTGCCTGATCATAATAAGGGACATTGCTGGTTCTTGCTGCGAGTGAGCTAAACATTTTAGCTTCTAACACCAGTAGTTGCCGCCCCCGTGGACTAAACGAAAGATCTATTTTATGCCCTTTACCAACTTCAAAATGACCGATTACACCATCTGCATGTGACCAACCTTCCGCCAACTTGGTACCCTTGGGACTTTTGAGAAAATGTGAAGGCAATGCCGCTTCTGAAAACCAATGTGCCTCATTCAAGAAATCGAGTGGATGGTTCGCTACTTTGTGCGCAGAGAACCAGTCTAATATTAAACGGAGCAGCCAACTTTCATTGTATAAAATTGTGGGTGGAAAAGTTCGTGATCTAGTTATGCATGCTTCCATCATTGCTTGAATTCTATCCATCACCATTAAACACCTCCGCTATTTGAACCAGTCCTTACAAATCTCACATTTACCTCTAACTCTTTCATGCCGGCTTATCATTGATAGTGCAGTAAGCAAGTCCTCAGAGATGTCTTTTGTCTTTAAGTAAGCCCAGGTCTTAAGATTCTTTAAGAGGGGCAAATCAGCTTGGATATGTGAGAGAAGATATCTGGCAGATGGGTCATCAATCATTTCAAGGAAGTCTTTATCATCATAATTGACTGCAAGTGCTCCAATTTCTTCATCTGTTGGTGGATAGTACCTATGAAGATGACGGAATTTCGCTGACAGGTTCTTAGCCGTTTCTGACAGTTCGGCATAGTGCTTCGGCCAATCTTCTATATTAGGCCTCAGGCTTATTATCCAGATTTTCAAGTCTTCAGGTAACAGATTAACCTGCTCAATAGGCATCGCCATTATCTCCTGCCCTAAGGCTTTGAACTCATCCCGACTTATATGAAGGAATCTTGCCCGTTCATTAGTAAGGTCTAAATGTGCTACGGCCTGTTCGCGAGCTGTCTGAGTTGGGTTATCTTTCATAATTCGCCATAGGGTTATTTTGTGCTCCATAGGTATCAGTGTCTTCTGCCATCCAGGTTTTATTTTACCCATTCAATTTTTCCTTAAATTTTCCGAAACCTATGAGGATGTTCAGATGCTATTTTATGACTATGGACTGCAGAAGTCCAAATAAGGATAGAAAGGAGGTAAAACCAAATGACAGTCAAACAATGGACAACCTGCTGGCGCTGGGATTGCCTACTATGTGGCAAAATCATGCGCAAGCAGTGGGCTAGGCATCTGATCCAAGTCACTCAAGGCCAAAAACTCTACTTGTTAAGGGCTAAAAAGTGGAGCTGGAATCAGATACTTGGCCAACTCATCGAGGCACAGGCTGAGTGGGTAAAATGCGATACGGTAGAGTTGGTGAAACGTAGATTATTGAATGAATTCATCATAATCACAGACAAACCTATCGAAGATTCTCGGCCTATTCGTGCCTCAAATCGAGAAGCGGTAATTAAACGAGCTGTAATGCGTTCAGAACTGTTACACCCATTGCTCTCGCCAATTTCCGCTTCTGGTGCATGGCGACTTCCCAAAGAGAAACTAGAACAATACATCGAAGAAATATAAAAAAGGAGGTTTTCAATCATGTCTATAAATGACAACGAATTAGTCTCACTGGATACTTGGCAAACGGTCGAAGATCCATTAGCCGAAGCAGTTGGGCTGGCTGACTCCATTCTTGATGCCTGTACTGGCCATGATGACTATCAGCGTAAAAAGATAGCCTACTACGCTCTTGCAACCCATTTTCTCAAAGTATTTGACCCATTCCCAATTTTAGTTATCTACGGCCCGCCATCCACAGGCAAATCTGAGACTCTAGCCATACTGGGACGTCTTTGCCATAAGGCTATCTCCGCCAGTGGGGAAGGCTTAACGGAGGCTGCCTTTAGAAGTACTATGGCAGAGGCACATGAATGCACACTCATCATTGAGGAAGGCGAAAAGATTTCAGCCCCAGGAATGGAAGAGGAACTAATACTTAGATTCGAGAGAGCAACGGCTAAAATTGGCAAAATGGTTCGCGATGGAGATGAGTGGCGTCTAGAAATATTTAAAATCTATGGCGCAACTATTCTTCATCGGAGGAATCTGTTCCGCAGTGCTGCTCTTCTTCGGAGAGCCATACCGATTCGAACCAAGCGAATAGAGAAGGAATACTCGGAGATAGCTGACCATGAGGAACTTTTTAGACAATTCCATGATAAGCTTGAGGCTCTTCCAAATCTTCCCAAACTAATAAACGTATGGGGAATTGAAGGAGGTATCTTTAGGTGCTTTAGACCGTTATTGGCATTGGCTCTATATCTGAACGATACAGATTTTGCCAATAAACTCCTAGATGAGACGGGCAGAGCAACTAGGGAACTTAAAGAGGAAGAGAGCTATCTTGAGGCTCCTGTTATACTGAAAGCGCTCATTGGTTTAACATACGAGCATGTTAGGAAAAAGTTTACTCTAGATAGGATTGGCATCGAAGCGAGAGAAATCAACCCTTATATACGAGAGGAATTCGGAGCGAATCATCCTGTCTTAATGCTTAGCGCTAATCAGCGGAACCGGATAATCCGGGAGGACCTTGGGTTCATAGTTAAGGGTTCTCATGGTAGGAGCAAGGTATTTCTTACAGTTCCAGGATTGGTCAAGGCTGCCGATGATTGGGGAGTTAGCGATGAGGTCATAGACGAGTGGCGAAAGCTGATTAACGAATCGACTGAATGAAGGTGAGATGTTGAAGGGGTAGCTTGGCATACATATTTTGTTTAACCAGGCTACCCTTTCAAACCTACATAGGAATGTATATAAGGATTCCAAGACATGCTCATTGATATGCTAGGGTTGGAAGGGGTAGAAAGGTTCTTGAATAATGTAAGAATTGAGACTCAATAATTAGTCAAGGACAATAATATTGTAAGATTGCTACTGTCGCTTCAACCTAAGCGCAATGCTTTTTACTTTGAAGTCAAAAGGAAAGGTCAAAGCAGGATACACAAGCTCATTTCCTCTGCTGACAAGATTCACTGGAGTATCTGAGTAGCGAATTGATTTTATAGATATCTTAGCATCCTTGCCACCGACAAAACCTTGAGATGAATCTATTTTTGTAACAATCTGCAAAGATTGATTAGCCAATAAATGATGAATAATTAAGAACGCAACTAGTTTGTTTTGTAGATTAAAACCTGTGACTATAACACAATCATAATTTGCTACAACATGACCGACAGTTCCTGACATAGTGTCCTCTAGGCTAGGCAATTCAAAAGATAGGCGTTGGGGATCTATTGTACAATCATTAAATTCAAGCATTATCCAGACATCATATTGAGTTTTATCAGGTCTTAAATTGCTCACAGTGAAAATAGCTTTAATTGACCAAGGACTTTGTTGAAGCGAGATTTCATCAGGTTCTATATTTATTGGTCGGATAAGCGATTTGATATAAGGATATCCAAACAAACCTAAAGCAGCCAGCAATAATCCTATTAGTGTTGCTACCGTAGTTATCATAACCAATTTTTTACCGTTTTTCCGTTTAGCTTTGGTAGTTGTTTTCTTTAACTTCGGCATTATCTCAATCCAAAGCGAGCATAACACCATGTGATTAAATAGTCAATTATTGTTGCCAGCTTGATAGGTTAGAAGGGGTAGCTGGGTTAGTAAAATAATGAAAGGGCTTTTAATTACTGGAAAGTTTAATTTACTACCTAAGGACTAATCTGGGTAAAATGTTAAAACTACGTGCTATAATAGACATTAGATCGTCTGAGAATAAACTGAAGGAGGGTATGATGTCACTAATAATCACAGTTTTCATTCCTGAAGGTATGGTCATGGCTTCGGATAGCAGACAATCGATAACAGTCGAAGGTAAAACGCCTGACGGCAAAGAGTTCAAAGTGGATACTATCAACTCAGATGCCGTAATGAAAACCTACTTTCTAGAGACTCAGCAGGTAGGGATTTCTAGCTTCGGGCAAGATTTGCTTGATGGTGTGCCTATGTCGAGCTACGTTAAAAGATTTATCGAAGAGGAACTTGTGTCTGCTGACGATGTAGCTACTATCCCAGCTAAATTAACTGCATATTTTAGAAAACGCTTTCCTCAAGCTGACGTCGGCTTTCATATTGCGGGATATATGAAGGAAGCCAAGGTGAGTATTCCTCATTTCTATTACTGTCATGTTGCCAGAAATACAGTCGAGAGGAAAAATGTCAAGGCTGATGGTTCGGTAATATATGGGGCCACTTGGTCTGGGCAAGGTGATATTATCACTTCAATCATCAATCCCATAATAATAAAAGATGAAAAGGGTCAGGATAAGGTTATTCAAGCACCAGCGCCTATCATTTGGGATGCGATGACTATACAAGATGCTATAGATTTTTCAATCTATGCAATTCGGACTACTATCGATACAATGCGCTTCCAAGCTAGGCCAAAGAACGTTGGAGGTCCCATCGACGTCCTTCTTTTAATCCCAGACAACAAAGCAAGGTGGATACAGAAAAAAGAATACCTCGTTAAATATGTGTAACCTTATGTCGGGAACAGGGGAAAATGCAGGAAACAGCACAAGCGGTCATTCGCGAGCTATTCAATTCAAGGGTTGACAACAGTCTTCTTTTAGATGATTTTAACCTTTTTGACAGTTCAGTTAGTCAAAAGCTTTGGTCGGCCGAATATAATCTTGGGAAACTCATAAGCCTCGACGTCAATGAGTTCAGAGTTTTTCCCTCTGGCGGTGATACCATATCTTTTGGTGCAATAACAACTGGATATAAAGTACTCGACATTATTTATTACTGCCGAACTTTAAATCTTCTCCTTGATGGATTTTTCATGAACTCAATGAGCACTCTTGATACACTAGCCCATGAACTATTTACTTTATACTGCTGTAGCGATATACCATCAAACATATATATAAACACAGTCAGAAAAATGCTAGGCGGCTTTCATCCTAGTTCTAAGACATTGGAGCTTTTAAATGAACAACTTAGGCAAGGTGGGTGGTTCACTGAATTTGAACCATTCCGTCATTGTACGACACATGTAAGCTTGATACGTTATAATGACATCGAGGTTAGATTCGATCAGTTGAAAAATAGCTACCACCTCATAAAAGAAATTAAACTGCCCGATAATCCACAAACAAGACCATTCACTTACGATCTCAATAGGAGCGCAGCTGAATATTGCCAATCTATGCTTATCAGGATACAATCACTTGTCACTGATATATATGATAGAGTACTCTTGGACATTCATAAAAATAATGACGTTTTGCCCATACCATCTGTTAAATAATTCCACCAGAAGAAGCCCTATACTTAAAAACATTAACCTTGTTAACTCTTTTACCCCACACCTTCCAGTTCCCTGTACACCTTCAAGCTCTCTTCAAACTTCACACTCCTCGTATACCTCAAGACCATGTCCAGGCTCTCCCATCCACCCAACCTCATAATATGCTCAACATCAAGCCCATGCCGATGTAGATTAGATGCAAATGTCCGCCGAAATGTATGCGGATTACATGGCAGTCCAGTCTGCATATGCAGCCGGTAGAGCATGATCATTATTCCTCTGCGCTTCATCCCCCATATGTTTATATACTTTTTTAGGCTAACCTTTTTAACCCTACCAACTTTTAAATAGGCATTCATAAGATCCGCTGTCCTCTTGCTGAATGGCGCTCGTCGCTGCTTATCCCCTTTACCGATGACTGTCACGGTACTGTCTTTCCAGTCAATATCGTCCATTCTGATGTTTACCAGCTCATTAAGCCGTATGCCGCTGTCTACGAACAGGCTTATGATAGCCCTATCTCTGACATTACCAGCCTGCTCAAGTATGTATTCAACCTCATGTTCATCCAAACACGGTAATAATCTTCTCGACTGCTTAGGAGGGTCTACATTCTCAATAGGGTTGGACTTGACATAATGATTACTGTACAGCCAGTTACAGAATGCTCTTAATGCTCGGTAATACCCATGCTTACCATTACCGCATGTACGGTCTCTCAGGAACTGATTTATACCGTCGGTAGTAAGCTCATAATCCGGTACAAATGGCTTCAGACAGCATTCATAGAATTCAATAGTTCTAGCGGATGAACCTTGCCGTCTGGACTGAAGGAATTTATCAAGAAGTACGAAGGATCGGACATGGATGGTAGGCCGTACAGGATTCGAACCTGTGACACCCTGATTAAAAGTCAGGTGCTCTACCAACTGAGCTAACGGCCCATCCGAGCGCCATTATTATACGGTCGTTACTATGTAATATTCAACCAGATAAGTGTGGCTGTGATGACTCTATGGTTCTACTAACCGGAGCGGTAGTCTACCTATTCAGAGCCCAGAAGGGTGTGTATGTACTGGGCTAGTGCCGGGTGGATGTCGCAAATATAACCATCCTTGGCATCTTCCACAGAAAAGGTTAATCTTGTTGGCCGCCTGGGCGAGTCATCGAATTTGTCGAGCCCGGTCTCATTCCAGGGTATTTCTTTCCCCAGTACATCCAGCATGCCCCGAACGTCTCGAGGCTGCTCCAGTATGACCTCAAAGCGTAGCCGCTTTGCCAATATTTCCAGCTGCTCTCTCTTGAGTTTTATTCGCATTAGCCCACGTTTTACTCTTCAGATTGCTTGAATTTATAGACGTTTGCCTGGTGTAAGCGCCAGATATAAATCAACCCGACAGTTTAAAAAGTCTACCACATGCCTTGCCTATAATCAATAGCTGGTAGAGGAGCGGTCTTACGACCGCCCGTGGCTTTTTATAATAGTATAAATGTTCTACGAACGAACGTTGTATCAATAACCAGAGCATTATAACTTGTGCTGCTCATGGCAGGAGTCTACTTTTATCTTGATTATTCGTATAATAAGGTTGGGGGAAGACGTTTTGGTAAAAGAGAGAGCAAACATGCCAAGATTGAAGGGCTTTTTCACCAATATGTCAGTGCCTATGCCGTGGCACAGAAAGCTGTATCTCTTGTTCCGCAATAATGCCATAAAGATATGGAAGAGACAAAGCTGCTGTGGGCATCATGGCGAGCCCGGGTGCTGACAGGTTGCAAGATGACCTCCTGGTTCAGGAGCGTTGACAGAATAGTTGAAATAATAGTATGGTGTGGTATTGACTTTTGAGAAGCATAGCCTATAATATTGGTTTATAGAAGACTCAGGAAAAGGAGGCAAAATGGCAAACAGTGTATATAAAGTAATCACATTAGTGGGGACGAGCACCAAATCATGGGAGGAGGCGGCGACATCTGCTGTACAAATGGCTGCGAAGAGTCTGCGCGACATGCGTATCGCGGAGATCGAAATGCTGGATATGCAGATTGAAAAAGGCAAGGTTGTCAATTTCCGAGCGAAAGTAAGGGTCTCCTTTAAGTACGAAGGTAAAGAGAAATAGTCGCAACCTGGTACGGATGTCTCGATAACACACTCAAGCAAGGCGCGTAGCCAGTTTGGCTGTTTAACGTGCTCCAGGTGTTATTGTTTAGTATTAAACCTGGAGCGGGTGAGCAGATTCGAACTGCCGACGTCTTGCTTGGGAAGCAAGCATTCTGACCACTGAATTACACCCGCGCTGAGATTCATATTACCTCTGTAATAACCTGATGTCAATAAGCCAGAGATGGGCCTCAGGGAGCGGTTATTTTAACACCCAGTTGGGGGTTTTAATTTCTGATGTGGAACTATGGTCTGGAATGTAGGGCTTGATGTCCAGCACTGGCGTTCCGTCTATGGCATCTAGTCCGCTGACTTTTAGGACGTTATCCCGGCGTTCTATCAACTTGACGGTAGTTATACCTATGGGATTGGGGCGTGCCGGACTGCGGCTGGCAAAGACACCTACCAGTGGCAGCTTCTGATTGCCTTTGGGATGCACTTTAATTACTGAGCGCTGTGATGGCGGTAGCTTGTGCATCCAGTAGATGACGATGATGTGAGAGAATTCATCTATTCTGTACAGAGCCTCTTTCAAATTATCGTCGATTATTATCTCGGAGGTAACTGTTTCCCAGTCTTTCCTTTTAGGCTCTGTGATGTTATTTTTGACGATGCCGATTGGCGTTAAATTTATTTCCATGGCTGCATGTAGTTGGGCTGGTTAAAGCCATCTAAGTTATGAGTATATGCCTTTTATTTAGGGATAGTGAGGCTAAGTTAGTGGGGTCAGCGTTAACAGTTTCCTGGCGATGTCAGGATATTTGGCGATAAAGAGTAACTCGTCCTCCACAAGTGGCTTTTGAGCGCAGACGTTGGCAAATCTTACCAGTTCCAGGACTTTTTCTGCCTCAGCAGCATCGGCGAATGCTATCTCTATTTGTTCTTCTGTCTCCTCTTCTACTTCGCCGCCTATTTTCTCCTGAATTCTTTTCATTAAATGTCTGAAGCCAGATATGCCGCCGTATTCGCCGGAACATATCTCCCTACCTGTCTCCACGGTAACAGGTGCACCTCTGCCCAGTTCGGCGTAGTCATATAGCTCATAGTTCTGCGGGTCTTTCAAAACTCCGTCGGCATGAATGCCCGATGCGTGGGCGAAGGCATTAGCGCCAACGCCGGGCTGGTTTATCGGTATGGGAACGCCAAAAGCATAGCTGGTGAAGTTGGCTATTTTCCACGATTTAGACGGGTCAATCGGTCTTCCCATCTGGTATTTGTCAGCAAAGCCTTTTGATTTTATTATTGCCAGTATTGTAGCTACAAGGTCGGCATTGCCAGCTCGTTCACCAATGCCGTTGACAGTTGTATTAATATAAGCGTCTTGTCCACCGTCTATGGCGCCTTTAGCTCCGGAAATGGAAGTAGCTACCGCCATACCGAGGTCACCGTGGCAGTGGATCTCGATGGGTATGGCAACGTTTTCAGCCAGCACTTTTGCCGCCTGGTATATGGTGAATGGGTCATCATAGCCAAGCGTGTCACAGTACCTGAATCTATCGGCACCGTGCAGCTTGGCTTGTGAGGCGAACTTTATTAAGTAGTCAAGGTCTGTTCTCGAGGCGTCTTCAGCGTTCACGCCTATAGATTCAGCACCATATGAGCGGGCGGCATCGACGGCATCTGTCATCATCTTTGTAATATCCTCTCTGGATTTCCTGCCCTGAAATTTGCCCTGAATCATCTGCTCAGAGGTCGAAATGGAAATGTTGAGGTGTTTTATATCAGGTACCAGCTTGAAAGTCGTTTGTACATCTTCCGCTGTTGCCCTAATCCATCCGCCCAGACGTATAGGTTTTAAAACGCCCATCCGGGCTAACTCAAGGTTTGCCTTGAGATAATTTGTTTCATGTTTGGTTGTAGGGAAGCCAAACTCTGACTGAAAAACACCCATCTCATTAAGGTAGATGTTTATTATTGTTTTCTCCAGCTTGGATAAGCCGAGTTTGGCTGTCTGAACGCCATCGCGATTTGTAACATCAAGTATATAAATCTTGCCCATAATATGCTCCATAAAGTAGTTTGTTAAACAATGTAAATAGTCGTTCTGGTTAAGAAAAGTAAAGGATGTATCTATTTCTATTAAAAAAGAGTCATATGTTGTTCAAAGTATTATATCTTATCCAGGGGGGGCTTGACAAAACGCAGAGAATGTGCTACTGTATCAGAGTCCCAAGTAATTGAGCTAACACCGGGGAGGCAGAGGCGCTGACGCAAGGTAGGCGAAGGCCGAAAAGTGTCAGAGGATGAGGAACCGGGAATGGCAAGGTTACTTGGGGCGTTTTTTATTTCTTCTCACCCTCTTCAATCAATTTAGGATTAAGCGCGCCGATAAACGGCAGGTTTCTGTATTCTCCTTGGTAATCTAATCCATAGCCGACTACGAATTCATCAGGGATTTCAAGTCCTATGTAGTCAAGCGGGACATCAATAAGGCGGCGAACTCGCTTGTCCAGTAAAGTGCAGACGCGCAGGCTGGCCGGGTTATGCGACGCCAGGTGGTTAAGAATATAGTTTAATGTCATCCCGGTATCTACGATGTCTTCAACCATCAATACATCAAGCCCGGTTATGTTAATATCGAAATCTTTGGTTATATTTACTGCCGACTCGTTGTCAGTGCCGTAATAAGAGATTGCCATAAAGTCTACAGCAAGTGGCAAGGTGATTTGTTGCATCAAGTCTGACATGAAGCAGACGACGCCTTTCAGGATTCCAACCAGGACCAAATTTTTCCCTGTGTAGTCGCGTGAAATTCGTTTTGCCAGGGCTTTAACCCGCCGCTGAATTTGAGTGTGGCTGAATAGGACATGGTCTATACCCTCTACCTTTGTTCCGCCCAGACGCCCATAGCCGTATTTGGCCAGTAGTCTGAGGTAATCGCTCTTGTTGAGAAGCTTGATGTTTATCTCAGGGTAAAGCTCTCTGATGCGACGCAATTTGCGGTTTTTCTCTGTAATCAGACTTTGTTTTAGAGTGGTGAGCTCGATATAGAGATCCAGCTCAGGAAGATAGAAATCCGGTGTGAACATCTCTGCTACCTTGTCATTCTGCCAGGCCAGGGGGAAGGAGCGCGGTTCATAAAGCCACTCGATGCGGTAAAAATCAAGCAGTTTGGCAAATTCTTCTTCGCTAGGATGGCCGAAGCTGGATGGTCTCAGCGAAGATGAAGGCAATTTAGGTGTCTCGGCTAGTTTTCGTCGTTTAGTTACGGTTTCTTCATGTTCTGTTTTTAATATCTGGTACAATTCAGTTTTTTCCAGGGTTACGGCAACAATATCAGTCGCAGTAGCCAGAAAGTCCTTATCGGCTTGCGAGAATTGTCTCGGTTCGCGGGTATATGTTCTGATTTCTCCGATTACCTCTCCTTTTTGAGTGATAGGAGCTGCTAGTAATGAGCTTATCCTCTCCGTTTCAGCGGCTTCGGGGTATTGAGCTCGCTTGTCTTGTGTAACATCAAAGATAGCTAATATTTTCCCATCCAGCACTTCAGGGAGGCTCTTGCTAGCTTTCAGTGCTCCCTTTCGGAGATAAAGGTCACTAAGTCCATAGGCGGCTATGATGTCCAGGTGTTCTTTTTGAGGATTCAGAAGCATTATAGAGCATCCGGCAGCCTTCAGTGCTTTGGCTGCACTTTTGGCTACGGTATTAAGGACATTCTTCAACGGTAGAAGCGAGTTAGCGGCTCTACCTATTTGCTTGAATGCCTGAGAGTAGCTGTGCTCGCGGTTATCCACAACTGCTTCCCTTCAGAGTATATTTCCTCACCTATCCGCACTTAGTATAGCCGCAGCTGGGGCAAATGTGGCAACCTTCCTGGTAAATCAGCATGTTGCCACATTCGGGGCATTGCCCCGCCCAGTTCTTAGCTACTCCGAGGTCTTTGGAGGTATCTGCATCTTTTTCTTTGGTATATTTTTCCAGGACGCTGGCGATGGCATCAGCGCAGGAGAGGATAGCACGACCTTCTTCCCAGGCAACTGATGGACAGTGGATGCCACGAAGATGTTTGGCTACTGATCCCGGGTCGATACCTGACCTTGCGGCTAAGGATATGAGACGGCTTGTAGCTTCCAGCTGCGCCGAGGCACAGCCGCCGGCTTTTCCTAAGCTGGAAAAGACCTCACAGATTCCTTTATCATCGAAGTTTACAGTTACATATATATACCCGCATCCGGTGGTTACTCGCTCAGTAATTCCCTTGGTAACCTTAGGTCGCGGTCTTGGTGTGAGCTTGGCTTCGGCTTTCTCCTCCGCATGACTGAGGTTTAGGACCTGGCTTTCGCGGCTTCGGTCCCGGTATATGGTTATCCCTTTCAATCCCAGTTTATAGGCAAGCATGTATACTTCAGCCACATCTTGTATTGTGGCTTCGTGGGGGAGGTTGACTGTTTTGGAAACAGCACTGTCGGTAAATTTCTGGAAAGCTGCCTGCATCCTAACATGCCATTCCGGAGTTATATCATGGGCGGTGACAAAAACATCTTTTACCCATTCAGGGATATTCTCAAAATCTCGCAGATTTTTTCCTTCAGCGAGCTGTTGCATTAGTTCTTTGGAATAGAAACCCTCATTTCTGGCTATTTCTTCAAAGTAGGGATTGATTTCTATTAGTTGCTGTCCATCAAGGATGTGGCGTGTGTAGCTGAGGGCAAAGAGGGGTTCAATGCCGCTGGAACAGCCGGCGATTATGCTTAATGTCCCGGTAGGGGCAATTGTGGTACGCGAGGCATTTCTGGGATTTAAACCGTTGTTTGTATCGTAAATACTGCCTTTGAAGGCAGGGAATAGACCCCTGTCCTCTCCGAGCCTCACCGATTCTCTGGTCGTTTCTTCGGATATGAAGCGCATGACGTTTTCCGCCACCTCTAATGCTTTATCGGAGTTGTAGGGGATGCGGAGTTTGAGCAGCATGTCAGCAAAACCCATAACGCCAAGCCCTATTTTTCTAGTGGCTCTGGTCATTTTCTCAATCTGGGGCAGCGGGAATTTGTTGACATCTATGACATCATCGAGAAAACGGACGCCCAGTTTAACAGTCTGGCGCAGCTTAGCATAGTCAATTTCTGGTTTGTCAGTCTCGTTTTTGACTATTTTTGACAGGTTGATTGAAGCCAGGTTGCAGGACTCAAAGGGAAGTAAAGGCTGTTCGCCACAGGGATTGGTGCTTTCTATTTTCCCAAGCTTTGGGGTGGGGTTATTCTTGTTTATATTGTCGATGAAAACAATACCAGGGTCGCCGGTACGCCAGGCCGTGTCCTTGATTTTTTCGAAGACTTCCCCGGCATTGAGTTTATCGACTACCTCTTTATTATGTGGATTTATTAAATTGTAGTCTTTGTTCTTTTCTACAGCCTCCATGAACTCGTTTGTTACGGCGACTGACAGGTTGAAGTTGGTAAGAGCTTTCGGGTCTTCTTTGGCTGCGATGAAGTCGAGGATATCGGGATGGTCGATGTTAAGGATAGCCATATTGGCACCCCGGCGCATGCCACCTTGCTTGATGACATCGGTAGCTGTATCGAAAGCTCGCATAAAAGATACTGGACCACTGGCAACACCGCCGGTGGAACCAACCCTGTCTTTTTTGGGCCTGAGACGAGAAAAGGAGAAGCCAGTGCCGCCGCCGCTTTTGTGGATTAGAGCGGTGTATTTTACAGCATCAAAAATGGACTCCATGGAATCGTCAACGGGTATAACAAAACAAGCTGATAGCTGCCCCAGTTCCCGTCCGGCATTCATCAAGGTTGGTGAATTGGGGAGGAACTCGAGAGAGGTCATGAGACGATAGAATTTCTCTTCCCATCCGGCGGTGTCTGCCTTCTGATTGTAGTTAAGTTCAGCCGAAGCAATGTACTTGGCGACACGTCGGAACATCTCCTCTGGCGTTTCAACTATCTGTCCCTGGTTGTCCTTTTTCAGGTATCTTTTTTCCAGAACAGTGAGGGCGTTTTGCGTTAGTTCTATTCCTAATTTAGCCTTGGTCTTCATTTTGGCTGGTGGTCTCTCTGTTGATTTGGTCTTCTTGACTTCTGGTTTTACTTCAGTCCCTATCTTCGGAATGGGTGGTTCTGTCTGCTTGGTTTTCTCAGCCAGAATTTCCTTGACTGCCACTTCTATTTGAAAGGCAGAAGGTTCTTCCATCTCCTGCTTTGGTATAAGGTGCTCCATTCCCGGCAAGACTTGCCTTGGCTCTAACCTTTGAATTATTTGACCGGTGAGTTCCTCGAGCAATTTTCTGTCGGTTATGCCCATAGATTCAGCAGCCGCGAATGTAGCTCGAGCGATACGGTTATGGTTATCGCCTCCGGGTTGATTCTTGCCTTGACGAGCAGCCATTTATTTCCGCCTCCTATGTCGTTGCCCCAAGACAGTTAGCTCTTCTTGGGATAAAAGTGGCAGTTGACCTGCCGGGGGCGCATTAGATTCCGTGTCTACCAAGATATCTACTGCCTGTTTTAATGCGGCGATGTCAGTAAATTCACGGTAGACACTAGCAAAGCGAATGTAGGCTATATGGTCTAGTTCCTGCAGCCTTTCCATCACCATGTCGCCGATAATTGAACTGGGAACCTCGGTTTTGCCAAGGCGATAAAGTTCAGCCTCGATATTGTCTACAAGTTTATCAATGGTACCTGTTGGCAGGGGACACTTTTCGCAGGCCTTGCGGATACCAGATAGCAGCTTGTCTCTGTTGAATTCCTCGCGCCTGTCATCTTTCTTAATTACGAAAAGATTTCTGGATTGTAAATGCTCGTAGGTTGTGAAACGGGTGCCGCAATGAAGGCATTGCCGGCGGCGCCTAATTCCGTCACCTATACCCCTGGAATCTATCACCTTCGATTCAATGTCACCGCAATAGGGACATTTCATCAAATACTCCCCCCTACACGATGTGGTGCGGAATCATTCTACCCCAATATATAGATGGTGTCAAGCAGGTTGTAGACATAAAATGGGCAATAAAAAATCGAAAGTATGTCGATGACAAACGTTTGAACGTAAGTAAAAACCAAGTAGCTTCTAGCCTTATTTCTGAATTAGCGTACCAGTATCTTCGTAGAAGTACCAATAGGTTTCTGAAAAAGTATGCCCATAGCGTTCACAGGTTTTTACCACTTGCCATTTCTTGTTACCAAGATATTGTGCAGACCAAGATGCTGTTAGTCCTGTTGGTATACATGATGGAGATTTTGCCCTAGCTATGTATATAACCTGGTCGGCTGTATAACGTGAAACATTTTGAGGTTCAGGCTCTGGATATTGACAGACAAAGAATAGGAGACAAACGGAAAGTAATATCCCTATTAGGATATAGATAAGCCACCTCATTATAGCCACTTCAGGTTGGTAGGGTGTAATCTGGTTTACTGTCTGTGGGGGACTCACTCTAGGAGTAAGTTAATCCCACGAATAAAGAGGGAACCTAGAAATACCTTTAATCCTACAGCACTACTACACCCTACCAATTCTAATTATAGCACAGGTTAGAAGGTGTCAATAGCTATTGTATGTGTATTTGATGGGTGATAGAATGGAGGCATGGAATATCCCCCAAATGAATCTAGTTTGCAAAGAGCCAAACGAGATACAATATCACATTTTAGCACAGTTAGGTTTTGGATTTTCGATTGTCTTATCACTGCGGGATTCACTATTTGGGCACTTCTTTGGACACCACAATTCAATCAGGATTGGTGTAAAATAATGTATCAAGTTATGATACCTATATCGGGGGCAATCGCTGGTCTGGGAATTGTATTTCTTATATCCCTTTTATTATCTCCATATAAGCAGCGTGATGAAGCTCGTAAACACATTGCTGAACTGCAAAGGGAAATTACTGATAAGCCAAAGACAATATCCGTGAAACTTGTAGAACCCATGAAATTACATCCTCGCAGGTATAATAAAGACTAAAACGCATTTTGACAAATGTTTACGTTTGTCAAGTACATAGTTCCGTAAAAAATAAAAGAACAGAGCGGCAATTTGGGTTGCCGCTCTGTTGGGGAGGTTGGAGGGTTTGATGGAGGGTTAGCGGGGTGATCGGGTCTGTGATGAGGGGGCTGGTTGGGCAGCGGGGTAGTGCGATGTTGAGCGACGGAGAAACGAGGGGACATCAAGGCTATCTTCGGCAACGCCTCTTAGTAGGCGCCGCAATTCAGCTTCAGTTGGTACTCCGGCTCCGTACTGGGCGGTGAAACCGGTGGCGACGATGGTAATTTGAACTTCACTCTCCATCTGTGGATTAAAGACAACACCGAAGATAATGTTTGCATCGGGGTCAACTGCTTGAGCGATGACCTCAGCAGCTTCATTGCACTCGAAAAGAGTGAGGTCACTGCCGCCAGTAACGTTGAACAATACTCCCTTGGAGCCATTTATTGAAACATCAAGTAACGGACTGGCCAGCGCAGCTCTAGCAGCTTCGACTGCTCTATTCTGGCCGGAGCCTCGGCCTACTGACATCCAGGCGGGACCCGCGTTATGCATTATTGACCTGATATCGGCGAAGTCGAGGTTGATCAATCCGGGAACAGTTACTACTTCGGCGATGGCCTGAACTGCCATCCTTAGTACGTCGTCAGCCAGCCTGAAGGCGTTATCTACGGTGGTTTTGGCGTCACACAGCTCAAGGAGTCGGTCATTAGGAATTATAACTAATGTGTCTACTTTGTCACACAGTTGCAAGACGCCTTCCTCGGCTACTTTGTTCCGCCGGGTGCCCTCGAAACTGAATGGCTTGGTTACGATGCCGATAGTTAAGGCGCCACTCTGTCGAGATACATCGGCAACAACGGGGATGCCGCCAGTGCCGGTGCCACCGCCCATTCCAGCGGTGACAAAAATCATGTCGGCACCGGAAACTACCTCACTAATCGTTTGTCGGCTCTCTTCGGCTGCTCCAGCACCAACGGTATGGTCGCCGCCGGCACCTAGCCCGCGTGTCAGCTTCTCGCCCAACTGGACACGTACAGGAGATTCAGATAACGCCAAAGCCTGGGCGTCGGTGTTCATAGTGATGAACTCCACTCCTTTGATGTCCTCGCGGACCATCCGTGTAATAGCGTTGGAACCGCCACCACCGATGCCTATGGCCTTTATACGGGCTGGTGCATTAGAAAATGTTGACTTTGCCATTTTTAATTGCCTCCTTTATGTTTTCTGTCTATCGTTTAGACACCGAAGAATTTTTTCAATACTGTCATGAAACCACTTAAGGCACCACTCTTCTTTTGTTGGGCTTCCCAGGTTGGTTTACCGTGGTTTCTCGTGCCCCAGAGAAGAAGACCAACTCCAGTGGAGTGAGCTGGGTCATGGAGGATGTCGGTAATGCCATATACCCCCATGGGCTCACCGATACGTGTCTGGATGCGAATTGTCTGTCGGGAAAGGGCTTCGAGACCAGCCAAGTTGGAGCAGCCCCCGGTGAGCACAAGCCCGGATGGAGCTAATGAGGCATAGTTGGAATCAGGCATTTCCAGTAGAATAAGCCTCAGCAATTCTTCCATACGTACTTTGATGATGTTGCAAAGATCGCGGTAGGAAACGCTATGCCCATCTTCAACGCTCAGCGTAGAGTCCTGGTTCTTACTGAGTACCTCGGGGTGAACGTTTCCGTATTTCTTTTTCATAGCCTCGGCGATTTCAAAAGGTAAGCCAAGACCGATTGAGAGGTCGCTGGTGAACTGATATCCGGCTACTGGAATGATTGAGGTGTGGTAGATACTGCCGTCTTTGAATACTGCTATATCGGTGGTGCCGCCACCGATGTCAGCCAGGATTACTCCTATTTCTCTCTCTTCTGGCGTCAGTACTGCCTCACCACTGGCCAGTGGCTCCAGGATTAGGTCCTGAATTTCAACTCCAACGCTTCGAATGCACTTGACCAGGTTCTGAATTGAGGATATGGCAGCGGTTATGATGTGGGTTTCCACATCTAACCTGAAGCCGTGCATGCCTACCGGATTTTTAATTCTTTCCTGACTGTCCAGTGCATAGTTGCGAGGTATGGCATGGAGTATTTTTCTGTCATCTGGGATGCTAACCTGCTGGGCAGAAGACAGGACTCGCTTGAGGTCGTCGCTTCGAACCAGGCGGTCGTTACGTGGTATAGCCACAACCCCGTGACTATTGTGCGAGCTTACATGTCTGCCTGTAACACCCACATACGCAGACTCCACTTTTAGCCCGCTTGCTTGCTCGGCTCGCCTTATTGACTCTGCAACTGACTCTCTGGCTTCTTCTACGTTGACTACCATACCTTTATGCATACCATGCGATGGCACCAGTCCGACTCCTAAGACTTGTACGTTGCCTCCGGAATCGAGTGAGCCAATAATGGTGCATATTTTGGTTGTGCCAACATCGATAGCTGAAAGGATCTTCTTCATGATGATTTTGCCCTCCTTTGATTTTTATTTGAGTTTAAATTTCCTCCCATGAGTAAATCTTTCTTTATTAAATGCGCTCGGCTACTCTGAGCTTGGCGCTGCGGCTGCGAGGATTGGACTTTATCTCAGTTAGGGATGGGGTGATGACCTTTTTTGATATTAGTTTCAGACTGGGCACATGTCCACATCTGCAAGCCGGGGTGTTTGGTGGGCAAAGACATCCTTTACTTTCCCGTTGCATGAATTGTTTGACTATGCGGTCTTCTATGGAGTGATAACTTATGACTACCAGTCTTCCCTGGTTTTTGAGGCAAGCGGTGGTTTGTTTTAATGCTGCGGCCAGGTTTTCCAACTCACGATTAACAACGATGCGCAGTGCCATGAAGGTCTTGGTGGCTGGATGAATCTTGCCGCGACGGCTGCCAATAGCTTTTTCTACTACCGCTGCTAGTTGGAGCGTGCTGTTTATAGGGCGGCTTTTTATGATATGCCGGGCTATCCTTTTGCTGTGACGCTCTTCTCCATAGTCTTTGATAGTTTGGCTTAATTTATCTTCCCGCATAGTGTTGATGATATCGGCTGCGGTAAATTCCTGTGCTGGACTAAAGCGCATATCTAGCGGGCCGTTATTTTGGAAGCTAAAACCGCGTTCAGAAACCTCAAGTTGTGTGGAGGAGATACCGAGGTCAAAAAGAATCCCATCGACGGGTAAAAAGTTGCTTTCTCTGCAGATGGTCTCAAGGTTAGCAAAGTTTGCATTTATTAAAATGGTTGATTCTGTATATTTTGCTAACCTGTTTTCAGCTAGTTCAATAGCCTTGGGGTCAGCATCGATGCCTAGAAGTTGTCCACCGGGCAGAATCTGCGCCAGAATTGCTGCAGCGTGTCCGCCTGAACCTAAAGTGCAGTCGACATAGCGTTTCCCTGGTTGAGCTTGTAATGCTTCTATGGCCTCGCTAAGCAGCACTGGTTTGTGAATAGGCATAGTCATGGTCGGACTCATCGTTGCTCCTCGAGACTTTCTATTATTTGCCATAGTTGCTCTTCAGCTACTGTCTTTTCTGAGTCCCATAAAATCGGGTTCCATATTTCAATACAATTGTTAGCACCGACTACGATGGCAGTATCACCTATTTCAGCGCTATTGCGTAACAAAGATGGCAGAGCTATTCTGCCTTGAGCATCGAGTGAAAGGCTGAAGGCTTTACCGAACATAGCCCGGTTCATTGTCCTGAATTTACTTGATGGCACAGCCCGGGTTGATAAAGTGTCAGCAATTTTGTGCCATTCCTCTGCTGCATAAATGACAATGCACCTCTCAAGACCTTTGGTCAATACTAATTCACCCCTAAGTTCTTGTCTGAACTTAGGGGGTAGGGGTAATCTACCTTTATTATCAACTTTATATTCGTATTCGCCGAGGAACATGTCTACCTCGAGTCGGCTGTTTAGACTAATACAGCCTCACATTCCAGTTGCTTTTCAAGTATTCTTATTTCGTTCCAGTCTAATCTAGCTAATTCCTCGATGAACTCATGGGTCTGCGGGTCATCGACTAGCGAGTAAGTGATAAGTCCGTTATTATCTTGCTGTTCTTGTAGTATTCCTTTTTCGATTAAAGAACTGATTGCCTCTCTCAAGTTAATCTTGGCAGTGTCCATGGCATTGGCAATTGTGTAGAGGCTTAATTTTGTCCGGGGATGTCTTGCCCAAAAACGGATTAACTGGAGTTCGAGGTTCGTGCTACTGTTCTCTTTTAGAAAATGGAACAGCCTGCTATTTGCGATTCGATATTGGATGCAATCAATTACCATTCTATTTTCTCCTTTCACCACTTTTTCCCACTGTTTACCATTATAAAACATACTTCCCCCATCTTGTCAATACCTATCCCACCAAATTCCCCACTATTTTCACAAATTTTTCTGGCCTCATAACTGCGGACACTTTATGTTACCCAACAAATAGTGACCTCAGGTTGGTTGACATCAACATGTTGTGTTATAGTGGAGAACCGTGGTTGTCGTGGAATAGTACTAAAGTCTTAGGTGGTTCTTGCCGTTTTGAGCTTTAGCTATGGTATGGTAAAATAGGCAGATGTTAGCTGGTATACTCGTAATCAGTGATAAAGGGTGGAGTGGTGAGCGGTTAGATGAAAGTGGGCGAGTTGCCCAAGAAATTGTCAGTAAACTTGGTATTGAAATTGCCAAATATGAGATTGTGCCTGATGAGGCCGGGATTATTTCAGGGAAGCTTATAGAGTGGTGTGATGAGGTTGGGCTTGACCTTATTGTAACTAGTGGTGGAACTGGATTATCTTCTAGAGATGTTACACCGGAAGCCACCCTAGCCGTGATCGATAAACCTATTCCTGGTTTGACTGAGGCTATGAGAATGGATACGATGAAGAGAAAGCCTGAGGCTATGCTTAGTCGAGCTGTTGCAGGTAGCCGTGGCAAGTGTCTGATTATTAATCTTCCCGGCAGTCCTAAAGCAGTGCAAGAATGCCTTGAGGTCATCCTGACTGTTTTGCCTCATGCTTTGGAGCTTCTTGGTGGCAGAGTATCTGAGTGTGCTCATTATGAGGCGGGTTAAATGCGTATTGATATCTTGACCTTATTCCCCCAGATGTTTGACGGCTTATTGAATTGTAGTATTATCGGGAGGGCCAGAGAGCGCGGCTTGGTGGATATCAGGCTTCATGATATCCGCGGTTATACTCATGATAAACATCACGTTGTGGATGATTATCCCTATGGTGGTGGAGCTGGAATGGTGCTTAAACCAGAGCCTATCTTTGAAGCTGTGGAGTCAATTAAGATGGAACTAGGCTTGTCAGCGGTGCCAACTATTCTGCTCACTCCTCAAGGTCGACTTTTCACTCAGGGGACTGCCCGAGAGTTAGCGGGTTATCAGCATCTTATTCTTATCTGTGGTCACTATGAAGGTGTTGATGAGAGAGTAGCGGAGCATTTGGTCAACGATGAACTTAGCATTGGAGACTATTTGCTTAGTGGTGGCGAAGTAGCAGCTATGGCAGTGATGGATTGTGTGGTTAGATTGTTGCCCGGAGCGCTTGGCTCGGAGGTATCTTTAGTGGAGGAATCTCATATTGGGGGATTGTTGGAATATCCGCAGTACACTCGTCCGCCGGTGTATCGTGGCTTGGCGGCACCGTCAGTGTTACTCTCTGGGGATCATGGTGAAATTGCTCGATGGCGACGTAAGCAAAGCCTGCTACGGACTGCGAAGCGGCGCCCAGACCTCATAGAAAAAATTGTGCTTTCCCCAGAAGATAAAAGCCTGCTCAGTGAGGCCTTTGAAATCAAGTCATAGAAGGGATGTAAATAGAAATGAATGTCAACTCGATCAGCCAAATTAAGGTAAATCCTAACATACCTCAAATTAGCCCAGGCGATACAGTAAGGGTTAGTTTTAAGGTTAAGGAAGCTAACAGGGAGCGTGTTCAGACGTTGCTTGGATTGGTGGTTCGGATTAGAAGGGGGGCCAGCGGCGGCAACTTTACGGTTAGGCGAGTCACCTACGGAATCGGTGTCGAGCATACTTTTTCTTTCGTCTCTCCTTTTGTAGAGAAAGTTGAAGTAGTTCGGCATGGCAAGGTTCGCCGTGCCAAACTCTATTTTATACGTCGACTCAGTGCTAAAGAGGCGCGTCTCAAGGAGAGACGTGAGAAGATGGTGGAAAAAGCTGCTGTTACGGGTGCCATGGATGGAGAGGATGAAGTTGAACAAGTTGTGGATGAGCAGACTTTAGTTGGGGAATCTTTGGTTGAAGAGGATGCGGTTGAAGAAGTTAAAGAAGCTGAATGAATTATGCGGAAGTGGCAGTCAATTCACCTATCGCTCAACGTCGTAGCTTTTGCTATTCAATACCATCTGAGCTAAAGGTTGAAGTCGGACAAGCTGTCTGGGTGCCTTTTGGTTCCAGGACTCTTCAAGGCATTGTCGTCAGGATAAGCGATTACCCATCCTTTGAGGCCACCAAGGAAATTAGTGATTATATAACGTCCTCTTTTTTGCTGTCTTCGGTACAAGTTGATGTTGCCCTGTGGATAAGCAGACATTACCTATCCCCTCTTTTTGAGGCTGCGGCCTTGATGCTGCCTCCAGGATTTGAACGACGACTAGTCGCCTCTTTACAACGTTCACCACATTCTGTCGATTTGTCGCAGCTTAATTCTGACCAAAGACAGGTTATATGCCTTTTTCGAGATAGAGATAAAGTTAGCTTAAGAGAAGTGGAACGAAAATTTGGGAAGAAGAAAGCTGAGTCGATTACGCAACAACTTTTGAAGCGCCATCTCGTGGTGAAAAACCACCAGCTTGAAGAAGCAAAAGTAAAGCCGAAACTGGTTACTCATTTAAAGCTACAAATTGATTCAAGTGAAGCTGAGGCAGAAATTATTAGGTTGAGAGCATCTAGGGCTCATAAGCAAGCAGCGGTTCTCGAATTATTGCTTAAGCAACTTCAACCCGTACCGTTGGTTGAGATTAAAAAGTCTATTGCTTGCCAGAAAAGTGTCATTGAGTCCTTGAGGAGTCGTGGCTTGGTCTCTACATTTGGAGTTAAGGTCAGGCGTGACCCCTTAGCTCACATTAGAATTGCACCGACATTGCCGCCGGAACCCACTCCATCTCAGGAGGCAGCATGGCAAAGGATTAAAAACTGCATGGATGAGCGCCGCATAAATAGGTCGTCGTTGGTTTTTCTGTTACATGGTGTAACAGGTAGCGGTAAGACTGAAATTTACCTTCGAGTTCTGACTGAAATCGTGGCTCAAGCCAAACGGGGCATCTGTCTCATTCCAGAAATTGCTCTCACTCCACAGACGATAGAACGTTTTGCCTCACGGTTTCAAGGTCGTGTAGCTGTGATTCACAGTGGATTGTCTTTAGGGGAACAATTTGATGAGTGGCACCGGATAAAAGATGGTGAGTGTGATACAGTCATTGGCCCGAGGAGTGCTCTTTTTGCACCGCAGCCAGACTTGGGATTGATTGTTATTGATGAAGAGCATGAGTGGACTTATAAACAATCCGATAAGTCGCCCCGGTACCGTGCCAGAGATGTGGCTGTTAAGTTAGCTGAACTCAGTGGTGCTTTCGTTATCTTGGGTAGCGCTACGCCCGACGTGGAGACTTATTACAGGGCGCAGCAGGGTGATTACCAGCTTATTGAGCTTAAAGAGCGCATTACACCTTATGGTCCGTCACCATTGCCTGAAGTTGAGGTTGTAGATTTAAGGAAGGAACTTAAAGAAGGTAACCGTGGCCTTTTTAGTCGCTCTCTTACCTTAGCAATGACTGAGGCTCTGGCTCATAATGAGCAGGTGATTTTGTTCCTCAATCGGCGTGGTACAGCAACCTTTATTCAGTGCCGGGATTGCGGCTTTGTTTTTCGTTGCTCACGCTGCATGGCAGCTTTGACCTATCATTCGGCAACCAAGAAGTTGGTCTGTCACCATTGTCATTATTCCGCTGTTTTGTCAGGGGAATGTCCGCAATGTCTTAGTCATCATCTCAGGTTCTTGGGAATTGGTACCCAGAGGGTGGAAGAAGAAGTCAGGCATCTTTTCCCGAAAGCTCGTACTCTCCGCTGGGATAGAGATGTTACTTCTGGCCGACGAGCCCATGAGGAAATTTTGACTAAAGTTCGTGCCCATGATGTCGACATAATTATAGGTACTCAAATGGTAGCCAAAGGGTTGGATTTGCCTCAGGTAACATTGGCTGGCGTTATAAATGCTGACACGGGTTTAAATTTGCCTGACTTTAGGGCTGGGGAACGTACTTTTCAACTGTTGTGTCAGGTAGCTGGTAGAGCGGGGCGAGGTTTCACCCCAGGAAGGGTCGTCATTCAGACTTATAGTCCAGAGCACTATGCTGTCCAGGCAGCATCACGGCATGATTATCCATCCTTTTATGCCCAGGAGATAGACTATCGCCGTAAGTTTGGCTATCCTCCTTTTAGCCAATTGGCCAGCCTCACTTTCAGCCATACTAATGAGGTCGCCTGTTTCAAAGAAGCAGAGAAAATGTGTCGCTTGCTCTCTGCTGAAAAAGATAGGAGGGGCATACCTGACTTACGGTTGATTGGCCCTATGCCAGCTTTCGTGCCTAGAATCAGAGGACATTATCGATGGCAATTGGCTCTCTGCGGAGTTGACCTGAATGATTTTTTAGCAGATATAGCGTTTCCTCGGGGGTGGATTTTGGACATTGATCCAGTAGGTATGGTTTAATTGATAACAAGATGGCTGTACGTAAAATTCGCGTTCTGCCAGACCCTGTACTTAGACAGAAAGCCAAAAAGGTGACTAAAATAGATAAGTCTATTCAGCGGCTTATCGATGATATGATAGAGACTATGAGGGCGGTTGCTGGGGTTGGTTTGGCGGCACCGCAGGTCGGAGTACTGCTCAGAGTAGCAGTGATAGAGATACCGGGTGATGAAGTTATTGTTCTAGTCAATCCTGAGATAATAAAAAAGGAAGGTGAGCGTATAATAGGGGAGGCTTGTTTGAGCATACCTGGGTATCAAGGGGAAATTAGGCGTTCAGTCTGGGTTAAAGTTAAAGCACAGGATAGACAAGGACGGAAGACCCGTCTCAAAGGAGAGGATCTCCTCGCTCAAGCCTTAGAGCATGAAATAGACCATCTTAATGGGGTATTATATGCTGACCATTTGGATGGGCAGGATAAGTTGCGGAAGTCGATACCTGAGTCGGGGCAGGAAGGGCTTTAGTTTTTAATTTTTTGGTCTATCCTTGCCATTCCATCTCGACAACAAATCTTCCGGCCAATCCTTCTAATTCCACATTATAGAAACCAGGCGTAGTTTTGGCGATTTTAAATGCTAATTTCCGATTCTCGCCTGGGCTGAGGTCTATCTCTTCGGTGCTTTCGACAGCACCTCTTAATTTAAGCACTGCATTGTAAGCGCCGGGGAGCTCTCCATTGTTGGTTACCATGGCACTGATGACAATGCTTTCTCCTTGCTTGGCACGCTCTGGTGATATGACCAAATTGGTAACAGAGAAATTAGCTGGAACCAGTGGTATAACGATAAATACACCACTCAAGCCGTCCACCTCCGCATAATATTCACCTCCAGCATCCTTAATTATCGTGAATGTAGTAGCTTGGCTTGCCCCAGGGGGCAACATTAAGTCGATTATGTTTTCCACCATACCGTTGATTCGCAATACAACGCTATATGTACCTGCTTCCGAGCCATTGTTGGATGCTATGGCGCTGATGGTTACTGGTTCCCCGGATTTTATCTGGTTTGGCGTGATAGTCAAGTTGCTCATTGAGAATATAGGTCTTCTGGCATATTGCTGGTATGGAGCAGCCATTGTCCCCGGTGCTGGAAATTGTCCGGGGGCAGGAAATGCGCCTGGTGTTTGGAATTGGTCTGGCATTGTGGTTGGATATCCCATTTGTGGGCCTGCTGCCCCGGGGCCTGACATTACATTTGGAAATGGTGTCGCTGCTTGCGCAGATGGTTGTCCTTGTCTGCCTTTAGTTGCCGTTCCGGTCTGTTTCTTGCGGGACGGCATGACGGTAATTATTATGACCAGCAGTATCAGTACGCCGATTATGGCGCCGATAATCCACCATACCCATGAAGGGAAGATAGACCAGAAGGATGCCCCTTTTACAGTTAAGAAGTCGCTTGCGTTACCCAGTTCTACAAGATAATCGCCGGGTGTGTCAGCAATTATTGCGAAGGTTACAGTGCCACTCTCACCTGCACCCAGGTCCTTATCCTGGCTGTCTTCGACTTCGCCGTTTAGCATCAGCTCCAGATGATATGTTTCCGCTGTGTCTTTGTTATTTGTTACAGTAGCAGTTATGGTAACAGTTTCTCCCACCGCGACAGAATTAGAGCTCATGCTCAGGTCTGTCACCTCGAAATTATCCTGTGCGCTAACTGAGACGGTAGCAGCCAAGGCAGTAACTAGTATTAGAGTTACTGGCAGCAGCCAAGTCAGTTTTCTCATACCTGCCTCCTAAATTCCTTCATGGTTAGGATGCCTAATACTGTACGCCAAAACGGGAGATAAATCAATAGGCGAAGCAGAGAAAATCGCTTTTGAGGTTATAAGGCTAGTTGTTGTTTAAAGGTAAAGTAAAAGCAAAGGTATTGCCATTGTTCTCTTCATTTTCTACCCATATTCTACCGCCGTGTAGCTCTACCAAATATTTACACAGAGCCGGACCTAATCTTATCCCATGAATCTGTGTGTCTTTATCACCTGTGAGACAGCAATAAGGCTGGAAGATTTCACGTTGCTCTAAACTTGGTATACACCGGCCGCTATCCCGGACCTTAATGACTATGTATCCGGCTTGTTTATCCGTAGATATGGATATGTTGCCGCCTGCTGGAGTAGACTTGCTGGCGTTGGACAGGAGATTGTGCAGTACCTGCTCTATTCTCAGCGAGTCGGCGATGATTTTTTTGGTGTTTGGTGTCAGACTTAGAGTTAAGGATTGTCCCCGGTTGCTAATAGTCGGCGATAGCTGGTCAATGACTCTGTGAACAATATCATCGATATCCGTTAGTTCTAGTTCTAAATGGAAGCCGTCAACTTGCAATTTAACCAGTGCTAAGAGCTCTGATGTTCTAGCCTCAAGATAATGATGTGAAGCCATTATGTTGCCGATTAGTTTGGTTTCAAAATCGTTGTGAGAGTTAGCTAACTTTTTAGCTAAGAGACTGACCGATGTGTTAATAGAGTTTAATTGGCTCTTAAATTCATAAGTCAGAAAGGCAATGAGTTCTAACGTTTGCTTGGCGCTATTTGGTAATTGTTCTCTCTGTATAGTAGTCTGATTTTTCATATGTCTTGCTAAACATTAACAGGTGGTGTTTTGGGTTGTCAATACTTCTGACAAATGGTTTTGTATCTAGTTTAGCGCTGTTGGGACTAAAATCCCACCCAGAGTGGGACCATCTGGACAGAGCTGCTCAGGACTAAATTCTCATTATTTTTACGGGGGGGGCTTTGGTGGTTTTCTGTAAGCTATTTGTCATGTTTTACCCAAAGCCTATCGCCATCGGTTATGAACTCGATAGTTCCGTGAGTTGATGTCAGGTAGACTCTGTCACTCCCAAGCTGCTCGGTTAGTCTGTTCATTATTTGGCTTTGCGGTAGGCCAAATCTATTGTTGATACCTACCGAGATAGCCGCTACTTCGGGATTAGCTACAGCCAGGAATTGTGGAGATGTTGAGGTCAGGCTGCCGTGGTGGGCAACTTTCAATACCGTGGTCTTCAGATTGGCGCGTTGAGCAATCAAATACCACTCAGCCTCGTGGCCAATATCAGCGGTGAACAAGAAGCTCACCTTGTTCCATATCAGGCGCAGTACCAAACCATTGTTATCGATGTCATCAGAAGTATCCTGGAGCAAAACGGATGGAGGATGTACCACTTCCAACTTTATTCCGTTTCCGAGGTCGATCTCTTGTCCTGCATGACCTATTTCGTGCCTGATTTCATTGCCGTTAACCAAGTTGAGCCAGTGCTGATAAGTGAATGAGTCATAGGGTATCCCTGTGTCTATGACCTGTGGCACTTTATACTTCTGGAGTATTTCTATAAGTCCGGTGACGTGGTCGGCCTGGGGCTGGGTTAGAATTACCAAATCTATAGCCTTGTCCCAGAAGGGTAATTTCTTGCCTAGTTGTAGGCTTACTGCTTGCGAATTTGGTCCGCCATCGATGAGTATATCCTGGCGGCTTGGAGTTTGAATGAGGATGGCATCTCCTTGTCCTACATCAAGTATGCTTACATGTAGCTTGTCATCGGGCATATTAAGAAAGGAGACCCAAACCAGGATAGTGGCAATTAGAAGTGGGAAGATGACCCATTTTTTGGGAACTTTTAGGGCAAAGTTGGAGGTTCTGCTTATCGAGGGGCTTATTTTTGAAGTTGTCAGATGGAAAAAGTCAGCTAATTGTTTTCGGTAATTGATGGCTGTCATTATCGTAGCCAGTAGGGCATAGTAAAGCCATATTTGCCAGATGTGCACACCCTCGACCTTGACTGATGAGAATGGTATGGCGTCGAAAATTTGTATAACGAGTATGAAATAGCTGAGGAAGAGCCAGGCTATCCAGCCTATAATCTGTGCTAGGAAGGGTGCAAAAAGCCCCAGACCGGCGACTATAGCAGAAGTGATGATGATGCCAGGCAATGCCAGCAAAGCGAAGAAAGTAGCCGGCAGTCCAACGAAGGAGACGATATCGAAATAGTAGGCGATTAATGGCCAGGTGGCTAAGATGGCGGCCATAGTGACTGCGAAGCTGTCAGCAGCAAAATTGCACAAAGATGCTGCGGTTCCATCCTTACCCACGGTAGCTATTAATCCTTTTCTGCCCCACGCCTGTAGATACGGGTAGATGAAAATGAGTCCCGACATGGCCAGGAAGCTCAGCTGGAAGCTTGCATCCCATAGAATTTGAGGCTCGATTCCTACCATTACTGCTGCGGCAAAGGCAAGTGCTGTTGATGCACTGCGTTGTCTTCCCAGATATTCGGCTAGCAAGAACATGCTCCCCATGACAGCACCGCGGACTACAGGAGGGCGCATACCGGTGATCAGAGCATATAGCCAGATAGCCAGAAAAGCCAGCCATATGTAGACGGAGTAGCGCCTGCCTAGAAGCCAGATTGCAGCACTGAGGAATATCCCTATGATGATGCTGAGATGGATACCGGATATGGCTAGCAGATGGGCAGTTCCAGTTCTCGAGAGAGCTTCTTGTAGAGAAGTGGGAATATTGCCTCGTAGTCCCAGTAAAATACCTTGAGCTAATGAGGCTTGTGGTTCGTGTAAGGCAAGGGACAGACTCTGAGAGAGGCGATTCCTCAGCGTGTAAATCCAGGCTAAAGGCTTAAAACCTTGGCCGGTGTCGACAGTTTCTATTTTTGGGAAATTGATAATAGAATAGATTCCCTGTCGTGCCAGGTAACCTTTGTAATCGAAATCGTCGAATTGCGGTGGAGTTTCCAGCCTGCCGGTTATTTTCAGTATATCCCCGTAATGATATTCGTAATATTTGGGCACACGCACCAGCGCTTTCCCTGATATTTCCCTTCTTGTATCATCTGTTTGTATTTCACCGGCTGATAGCTGTAGGGTGGAAGTTGCGTTTCTGCTCTCAGGTTCAGTGCACACCATTCCCTCAATTTTGACCGTTCCTTTGTCGTTGTAGAATTGGATGTGTTGCTCATTGATTACGGGCAGGCTTGATTGGAGGCGAATGCACCCCCCAAGCAGAGCAAAAAGG
This sequence comes from uncultured Dehalococcoidales bacterium, assembly GCA_964400675.1. GTDB lineage: Bacteria > Chloroflexota > Dehalococcoidia > GIF9 > UBA5629 > 9FT-COMBO-48-23. Next base: position 79,456 of record CAYNVO010000010.1, read on the forward strand.
CAGAATCCAGCTAAAAGTAGCTGCCTTTTATACTGTGATAGAAAAGGGATGAGGCAAAGAGGAATAAGCCCAATAAAAACAATGCCCCAGGGCAGGGCAATTTTCGAGCCCAAATAAATGCCTGTCAACCATGCGGTGCTGAGGCAAATAAGTGCCACTTAGTTTTCGTCCTCTAGAGTTATTAAGCCTCTTATCCTGTCTAAGGTGGATTGACCAATGCCCTCGACATTTAGTAAGTCCTCTAGTCTGCGGAACTGACCATTTTGGGTGCGGTAGTCGACAATCGCTTGAGCTCTGTCCGGCCCGATTCCTGGTAGTGCATCCAGCAGCCAGGCATCAGCCCAGTTCAAGTTTATCTTTTGTGGTTGAGAGATTTCGTTGGTCATAGGGACGTATATCTTTATTTTACCTGTGTCTGCGTCTGGTATAAGCCCGGCTGTCAGGATAAGAGTTTCTATGGTGTCCTCTTCACTTAACGGATAGAAACCTGGATTAGCCACGGCTCCGTCAATGTAAACCTCGCCGTTGTATTGAATCGGTGCAGTCTGAGAGAGACAGATTTCGACAGGCTTATGGCTGCTTTGCCTGATTGCCAGCAATGTTACACCAGTGATGAGACTGAGGAGCAGGAAGACGATAATCAACAACCAAAATTTGTCCAGATGATTTGACATAACAAACTCCTTGTCCTTACCTTATTATTATAATAGTGGTAAAATTCTAGCATATATGGCGGAAACTAGAACTATAACTGTCAATCGCAAAGCGTATCACGATTACCATATTCTGGAAAGCCTGGAAGCTGGCATTGTCCTGATGGGCACTGAGATAAAGTCAATTAGGTCAGGCCGGGTGAACATTCGTGATGCCTATGCCAAGCCTGAAGCTGGTGAGTTGTGGCTGGTTAATGCACATATAGCCTCCTATCAAGCGGCTAGCCACTTTAACCATGAGCCGAATCGACCGCGTAAGCTTTTGCTGCACCGTCGTCAGATTGACGAACTGGCAGGCATGGTGGCTCAGAAAGGTTTGACTTTAGTGCCTTTGAAGTTATATATTAAAAGAGGAGTTGCTAAGTTAGAGTTGGGTGTAGCTCGGGGCAAGAGGCTTCATGATAAACGTGAAGCAATGGCCCGTCGGGAGACGGAGAGAGAAATAGGGCGGGCGTTAAGGAAGAGGGGTTGAAGCACATTAAAAACTTAGTTTTGGGGGCGTGAGGCTTCGACAGCGGAAGGCCTACAGGATAGCAGGTCGAGGTGCCATCACCTCGTAAAACAGGTGGCAAAATACAACTGCCGAAGCAGTTCCAATTGCAGCCTAATTAAGGTTGCACATCCAACCTGACCTCACCTCGATGGGTCGGGATTGGGTGACGAAAAGTCGGGGTGCTCCAACCTTGACGTCGATGGAGGTTGGCTAAGAAATATCGACTGGCTTAGCTATTACTCGGTCAGCTGAGGTTAGCCAGGTGAGATAAAAGAGCTGACTAAGCCTGTAGTAGGTTCTGGCAACCTTCTTCTGGACGGGGAGTTCAACCCTCCCCCGCCTCCACCAAGAAGAAAATCGAGCCCTTGCTTTTAGGCAGGGCTCGTTCCTTTTTTATAGCGGGCTAAAAACAGATTTGCCTGAGGTGCATGCTATTATCCTGTTTAGTCTAAGTGTAACTGATGTTTTTATCAGGTCCAGCTTTGAGCTAGGTATTGCTACATTATTATATATATTATATAGTTGCTCAGTTGTATTGTTTACTCCACTTAATTATTATCCCAGATTCTCCTCTTTGCTTTGCGGCGGCAACTTTTGAGATAATGATAAAGTTTAAAAACTTGTAGCAGCACGTGTTTGAGAATAAAATTGTTGGGGAAATCCGGACTAATTTCGAAGAAGAAAGACTGATATGAAAGGGACTATTGAAATTTCCTGTGAGCTTTGCAAGGGGTGCGCACTATGTATTTTCTTCTGCCCCAAGGGTCTAATTTCTAGCTCTGATAAGTTGAACGCGAGTGGCTATCTGCCGGCTGTCTTCAATGAGAATGGCGAATGCACAGGGTGTGCTATATGTGCCCTGGTTTGTCCCGAAGTGGCAATAGAGGTGTATCGTGGCTAAAGTTCTTATGACCGGGAATGCCGCCATAGGGGAGGCAGCCATCAGAGCGGGATGCCAGGGCTACTTTGGATATCCCATAACTCCTCAGAACGAGCTGACCGAGTATATGGCTGCCAATCTGAGCCGAAGGAAGGGTTGTGCTTTTATTCAGGCAGAGAGTGAGATAGCTGCCATAAACATGGTTTATGGAGCCAGCCTGGTTGGTGTCAGGGCAATGACCTCTTCTTCCAGCCCCGGCATTAGCCTGAAGCAGGAGGGGATCTCTTATCTAGCAGCCTGCCAGCTTCCAGCAGTTATAGTCAATATGTCCAGAGGCGGGCCAGGATTGGGTAGCATAGTGGCAGCGCAATCAGATTACTTTCAGGCCACCCGAGGTGGTGGTCATGGAGATTACAGAACCATAGTTTTAGCGCCTGCGTCAGTGCAGGAGCTAGCGGATCTCACACACAAAGCGTTTGACCTTGCTGACAAATATAAAATCCCGGTAATCATCCTCGGTGACGGCATTCTGGGACAAATGATGGAGCCGGTAGAATTCAATCATGAAGCTCCAGAGGAATTGCCTGTCAGGAATGATGCATTAAGAGGCGCAAAGGGAAGGCCAAGCAGATTTATTAAGACCTTTACTTCTGATCCGGCTGAGCTGGAAGAGATAAACTGGAGCCTATTCAGAAGGTACGAATTAATCAAGAGCGATGAGACCGCTTGCGAAACTTTTTTGGTTGATGATGCTGATTTAATAGTGGTTGCTTTTGGTATAGCAGCTCGCATTGCCAAAGGAGCCATCAAGACGGTAAGGGCGGATGGTTTAAAGGTTGGATTGTTGAGGCCGATTACTCTTTGGCCGTTTCCTGATGAAGCAGTGAAAGAATCGGCGAAGGTAGTGAAGCAATTCTTAGTCTTTGAAATGAATATGGGTCAGATGATAGAGGATGTGCAGCTTGCTTTAGAAGGCAGGGGAGAAGTATCCTTCTATGGGAGACCGGGTGGAGTAATCCCCACGCCAAGCGAGGTGGCTCGAGTAATCTCGCGTCTTTATTATCAGAAGGGTCTGAATAAGTGAACAAAGTATTTACCAGGCCTAAATCTTTGAAGAGGAACGTATTCCACTATTGCCCGGGATGCGGGCACTCGATTGCCCATAGGCTTATCTGCGAGGTCATCGATGAAATGGACCTTCAAGATAAAGCCATTGGTGTCCCGCCCCCGGGTTGCTCTGTTTTTGCTTATTACTATTTCGATGTTGATATGGTGGAATCGGCACATGGCAGAGGTGCTGCTGTGGCTACCGGCATCAAGCGTGCTTTCCCGGAGGCTGTAGTCTTTACTTATCAGGGCGATGGGGACCTTGCTGGCATCGGTACTGCTGAGACTATACACGCTGCCAACAGAGGGGAAAATATAACCTCCATTTTTATCAACAACGCCGTCTATGGAATGACTGGTGGACAGATGGCGCCGACTACTCTGATTGGGCAAACAACAACTACCACACCTTATGGAAGAGATGCTATTTTAGAAGGACATCCTATAAAAATGAGCGAGATTTTAGCTCTGGTTGAAGGTGCAGCATACATTGAGCGGGTGGCGGTGAACTCTCCAGCCAATATCAGGAAAGCGAAAAAAGCTATCCAGAAGGCATTCCAGGTGCAACTCGATAAACGAGGTTTTGCCATGGTGGAAATTCTTTCCCCCTGCCCAACTAACTGGAAAATGAGTCCTCTGGAAGCATGGCAATGGGTGGACAAGGAGATGACAAAGGTGTTTCCGTTAGGAGTAATCAAGGACGTAACGGGTGGGAAGGATGCTGATTAGGACAGTAATCGCCGGTTTTGGAGGTCAGGGTGTTATGTCTATGGGGCTTAGTCTAGCTCAGGCAGCAATGCTTGAGGCTAAAAATGTAACCTATTTGCCGTCCTATGGTGCCGAGGTTCGTGGAGGTACTGCCAATTGCACGGTGGTTATAGCTGATGATGAGATTGCGTCTCCGGTTGCTTCGGCACCGGAGTTTGTTATTGCTATGAATCAGCCCTCTGTAGTTAGATTCCAGAATCAGATTCAATCAGGCGGCCTGTTCTTTATCAATTCCTCTTTAGTGGAATCTGAAATCTCGAGGGGTGATATTAACGTTGTTGGTGTACCGGCTAATAGTATTGCGGAGAATTTGGGAAGTCCCAGGTCTGCCAACATGGTAATGCTGGGTGCGTTCATTAGAAAGAGCGGTCTCGTTTCACTTGACAGTATCATTGATGCGTTAAAGTCAACGCTAGGTAAGAAACAAAAGCTGGTTGCTATTAATGAGAAAGCATTGAAGGCGGGGTACGACCTGTTCTGATATTGAGTTATATTTAATTGGGGAGCGAATTATGTGTGTAAAACAGATTTCTATAACCCTGGAGAATGTGCCTGGTAAGTTCCTGGCTGTGAGTGAATGCTTGGGTAGGGAGGGGATAAACATCAGAGCTATTTCGGTAGCCGACACATCTGATTTTAGCACGGTGAGATTTGTTGCTGATAACCCGGAAAAAACGGCTAATGTGCTCAAGAGTCATGGTTATTCGGTGCATGAAACCGATGTCATTGCGGTGGAAGTTCCTGATCACCCTGGTGGGCTTCTGGCTGTACTGAAACCACTGCGTGAAGCAGATATTAATGTGTGCTATTTTTATACCTACTTAGGCAAGGGGGAAAGCGGTCAGCCTGTAGTTATCATCGGCGTGGACAAGACCAAGGAAGCGATAGAAGCTTTGCAAAAGAACTGGGTCCACACCTTCGGCAAGGAAATTTATTCACTGTAATATATGCTTGCCGGATCAGTCAACTTTACGGTGCTTTGCCCTCTACAACCTGATAAAAAGCGGGCTCTGTTATGTAGCAGAGCCCGTTTTATTTCATAGTCGCGTTTTCCTTTACTCTACAAGTATCTTGCCCGCTGGCTTGTTGATTATTTCTCCGATTATGACTGCTTCACGTATGCCGGCTTTTCGCAGCTTGGATACTAGCGGTGCTGCCGCTTCAGGAGCCAGCGAAATTAGCAGCCCGCCCGAAGTTTGGGGGTCGAAAAGTATATCCTGTATGGAATCGGGTACATGTTTAGAGAACCCCACCATTTTGCCGTAAAATTCCCTGTTTCTGTGCAAACCGCCGGGGCAAAGTCCCATATTGGCGAAATCCTCGGTTTCTGGGAAGGTGGGGATTGAAGCCGAATTGATTTTGATGCCTACCTGGCTGTTCTGGGCTAGCTGGCAGGCATGGCCAAGAAGTCCGAAGCCGGTTATGTCGGTGCAGGCATGAACTCCTATCTCTTGCATCAGTTCCGAGGCTTTTTTATTCAAGGCTGCCATGTATTTTGTTAGCCTGGCTATCGTCTCTTCGCTGGCTTTGCCAGCTTTCAGGGCGGTGCTGATGATTCCGGTGCCTAAGGGTTTGGTGAGTATGAGTTTGTCTCCAGCCCTGGCTCCGGAGTTGGTCACCAAGCGCTCGGGGTGTATTACGCCTGTAACTGAGAGCCCGTATTTTAGCTCGGCATCGTCTATGCTGTGTCCGCCTACCAGTGTCACGCCGGCTTCTTTCATCTTGTCTACTCCACCCCTGAGCACATCTTGCAGCACTGATATGTCCAGCTTATTTATCGGGAAGCAGACCACATTCATAGCGGTCAATGGCTTGCCGCCCATAGTGTAAACGTCACTCAACGCATTGGCGACGGCAATCTGGCCGAAATCGTAGGGGTCGTCGACAATAGGCGTGAAGAAATCAATGGTCTGGATTATTGCCAGGTCATTTCTCAGTTTGTAAACGCCGGCATCATCCAGGCTTTCCATGCCCCGAATCACGTTCTTATCGTGTATAAGGGGCAATCCGCATAAGGCTTTTTCCAGGTCTCCCGGACCTAACTTGGAGGCTCAGCCGGCTCCGGTGACGCTTTCAGTCAGGCGGGGTGGTATCTTTTTGTCCATTTGTGCTTATTGTAGCATTGGCTGAACCGAAGAGGCAAAGTGCAGCACAGCTCTGAATGCTTGTCCATAAACGTTCTGTCATGCTGAGTTAATCGGAAAATGCCTTGTCAGCTTTGAAACTAGTTCTGAGTATAGTAGAATATCTGTGCATCATGGACAGTGAGCTTCGTCGTCTTCCCAGCGTGGATAAAGTGATTTCCGATGAGCGAATCAAGCGGCTTCGAGAACTTTATCCTCATGACCTGATTGTGGACTTGGTTCGCCAGCGACTTGAGGCGGATCGCCTGGCTATCGCGGGCGACCGCGCGTGTCCTTCGCTGGATGAGATTGTGGACTCCGTTTGCTCTCAGGTGCAGGCACTGGAGCAGATTAGCCCGCGTCCGGTTATCAATGCTAGCGGGGTAATAATCCATACCAACCTGGGTCGGGCACCGCTTACTAAAGAGGCAGCTATGGCTACGGAGTTGATTGCCATGGGTTACTGCAACCTGGAATTTAACCTTGATAATGGAACAAGAGGCTCACGGGATGTTCACGTTGAGCAGCTTCTGTGCCAGTTGACAGGTGCAGAGGCGGCGCTGGTGGTAAATAACAATGCCTCTGCGGTATTGCTGGCGCTTACTGCCTTAGCCAAGAGAAAAGAGGTTATTGTCTCCAGAAGTCAGGCTGTTGAAATCGGTGGTGGCTTTCGTATCCCTGATGTCATGAGACAGAGCGGTGCAAAGCTGGTAGAAGTGGGCACGACTAACTGTACCTACATTTATGATTATGAGCAGGCTATCGGTCCAGCGACTGCGGCACTTTTACGTGTTCACTCCAGCAACTTCAGGGTGGAAGGTTTTACCCATTCGGTTAACCTTGAGGAGATGATAGAACTTGGCGAAAAACATGGCACCCCCGTATTTGATGACCTTGGCAGTGGTTGTCTATTGGACACAGCCACATTTGGGCTTGCCCCGGAGCCCATGGTGCAGCATAGTATTTCGCTTGGTGTTGGTCTGGCTTGCTTTTCCGGCGACAAGCTTTTGGGAGGACCTCAGGCTGGAATTATTGTCGGAAAGAAGGTCTTCGTTGACAGGTTGAAAAAGCATCCTCTGGCGAGGGCGCTCCGCATTGATAAAATAAGACTTACCGGATTGGCTGCTACGTTGGTTCTTTACCTGAGAGGCGAGGCATTAGAGAAAATTCCGGTGTGGCGTATGATTTCCATGTCTCTGGATGATATTGAGAGACGAGCCAGCCTATGGGCACAAGCCCTGGGTGATTTAGCCCGGGTTGTTGAAGGTGAGTCCATGGTTGGTGGTGGCAGTCTCCCTGGCAGTACGCTTCCTACCAAGCTTGTTGCTATTGGTGGTAAGACTGGACGAAGTAACATAGCTCTCTCATTAGCTCGAAAATTGCGTCATCATAACCCACCGGTTATCGGGCGTATTAGTGATGATGTTCTACTCTTCGACCCGAGGACAGTTCTCCCTGAAGAGGATGAAATTTTACTGCGGGCACTGAGAGATGCAGCTACTGGCCTGAAATAGCGATTCTGTATTTACATTTTTGATGTTTCCACCAGCTGAATGATGTAGTCGTTTGTATAGCTTCTGAATTGGCGTAAAGGAAAAGCAGATGTTTGTTATAGGGACTGCTGGACATATAGACCACGGCAAATCGCTTTTGATAAAGGCACTGACTGGAATAGACCCTGACCGGCTGCGTGAGGAAAAAGAACGAGGCATGACCATAGACCTTGGTTTTGCCTGGATGAAACTGCCAGAAGGCCAGGAGGTTGGAATTATTGATGTTCCCGGGCATGAGCGTTTTGTTAAGAACATGCTGGCTGGTGTGGGTGGTATTGATTTAGCTCTGCTTATTGTGGCTGCCGACGAGGGAGTAATGCCTCAGACAAGAGAACATTTAGCCATACTTGATTTACTTGACATAACTAAAGGCGTTGTGGTAATCACGAAGAAGGATTTGGTGGATGAAGAATTGCTGAGTTTGGTCAAGTTAGAGGCTGAAGAGCTAATAAAATCGACTACCCTGGCTGGAGCACCTGTCGTTGCTGTGTCGGCAGTAAGTGGTGAGGGGTTGCCGGAATTGGTTTTATCTATAGACCGGATTCTGTCGACTGCGGAGCCCAGAAAAGATATCGGCAGGCCCAGACTTGTGATAGACCGTGCTTTTACTATATCGGGTTCCGGTACTGTAATTACCGGAACGTTGATAGATGGCTCGCTATCGGTGGGGCAGGAAGTCGAGGTGGTTCCTGTGGGGTTGAAGGCTAGATTGCGAGGACTCCAAAGTCACAAAGCTCGTATTGATGTTGCTAGTCCTGGCAGTCGTGTAGCAGCCAACTTAACCGGAGTGGCTACATCTCAGTTAGAGCGTGGTTATGTGCTTACCTCGCCCGGCTGGCTGGCACCGACTGTGCGAATAGATGTAAAGCTTCGCATGCTTTCAGACCTAAAACATTCTCTGCGCCATAATGCCGTCGTCAGCTTTTTCACAGGTGCCGCTGAGGTGATAGCCAAGGTTCATCTTCTTGAGAGAGAGAAACTGGATTCCGGGGGTATTTCCTGGGCACAATTAGCCCTGGCTGAGCCGGTGGCATTGGTTAAAGGAGACCGTTTCATTATCCGTTCACCTATGGATACCTTGGGAGGTGGTGTGGTTGTTAGTTCACATGCGCCGAGACATCGACGATTCCGTCCTTCTGTAATCCAAAGCCTGAAAATTAGAGCAGAAGGTGGAGTAGAAGATGTTGTAGCTGCTATGCTGGAGGCAAATCAGCCCCTGGATCTGGAAAAGCTGGCGGTTCAGTGTGATCTGGCGGCTGATGAAGCACATGTGGTTGTTGGTGAACTTATTACAAAAGGAAGGGTGGTGGCAGTAGGTCAAGGAGGACAGAGACTTCTTTTCACAGAGTCCGGTTGGGGGCGATTGGTTAAGAAGGCAGAATCTGTGGTGGAAAACTATCATCGAAAATTCCCTACTCGCTCTGGCATGTCCCAAGGGGAGCTGGGCAGTAAGTTGGGGCTATTGCCAAATTCCCCCGCGTTACGGAAGCTTTTCGCCGATGGAGTTCTAACCGAAGAAGGAGCGGTGGTTCGTCTTCCTTCTTACCAGGTTCAGCTTTCTCATCAGCAGCAGGCAAAAATTGACATCTTCCTTAGTGCTCTGGACCAGAACCCTTATTCTCCACCAGGAGACATAACACTTGAACCTGACCTGCTCAATCTGCTTATTGAGCAGCGCCAGGTGGTAAAAGTAAGCGACGGCGTGTTTTTTTCTGCTTCTGCATATGGCGAAATGGTGGATAAAGTTATCGCTTATGCCAGGTCAAAGGGTAAAGTGACTCTGGCTGAAGTGCGAGATATGCTGGGTACGAGCCGCAAGTATGCCCAGGCGCTTTTGGAGTATATGGATGAGAAGAAGCTCACACGCCGCATTGGTGACGAACGAGTTTTGAGATAATTAGTACTGTTTTATTAGTTGGCCATTGTTTTCGAAGAAATACCATGAGCCGTTGTATGCTGAGTTTATGGGACAGGTTTTGGATATACTCCACATCCCATCGCCCAGATACTCAGCGATAAAAATTGGCTCGGCGTCCTCATACGGAGGACAACTGGGGCTAACTCAGCCGGTTCGTTGGGTGGCCAATCTGCAGTGGGGGCTAATTTTCCTTGCTTCAGCTATGACTTGCTCAGTGGTGTATTTAGGTGAATCAGAATCTGGCTGCGGTTCTTGCTGGATAACTGTGTTCGGTGGTGTTGAGGGTGGGGATTGCCCACCGAATATAAAGCTGCCGCCAAACCAGTTAGATGTTCCTCCTTGCGGGCCTGTGCCAATGACGTAAAGGATTGTTCCAATGAAGATGATAATAGCCAACAAAATAAGATACCGACCAACATTGCCTACAGCTTGAGGCGTTACTATTGCCTGTCTGGTTTTTTCTTCTCTACGAGTCACTATAGCTTCCTTAGCTGCAGGCTCTGTTGGTGGTTGTGTTTCTTTCTGTAGCTGTCCCCCGCAATTAGTGCAAAATCCAGATAGGGATTCAACAGCAGTACCACAGTGGCGACATCTATATTCAAAGTGTTGACCACAAGTGCTGCAGAACCGTTGTCCCACAGGGACTGGAGCACCACATTTTGGACACGGAAACGCTTGTTGCAATTTATATTCCGTTTTTCCTTCCTTATTATATATTATCGTATATTATGGCATTGTCAAAGTGTTACCATGACAGCTATACCAATTATATAACTGCTTGAATTAAGGCGTTTCGGAAAGGATAACCGGTAGTTTTGCTTCTGCGTATTTCTACATGGTTTATTTCGCAACCGGACATGGCGTAGTACTTATGTCTTTCTTATTCATGGTACCTAAGTGTTCTTCTGAAACAGTACGAATGCATCATGTTTTGCTGATTATGATATGTGAAAATAAGACTGTAAGTAGCTAGCCGACTAGGAGCTGCAATTTATGGTAAGGAGGGAGAAATGAGCAGAAGTAAAAAGTTTTTGACTATCCTGAGGACTGATAAGAAGTTGCTGGGGATGTTTGGCGGCATAGTTATTGACCTTACCGTTCTCGTGGCTATTGTGGTTACAGCCTGTGTTTGGTATTTGCCGTAGCTCCCAGTAACCGATAAATTGGGAACTACAAGATGGTAAAAGAACTTGTAAGTGTCATCGGTGGCTTCCTAGTCGTAGCTCTACTTTTTTGGGCTTTTGCCTGGTATTTGCTGTAATGCCTGTTTAAGGCCTCTTCCATCATTGTCCGCTGTGCTCGAATGTAAATCCTGCCTCAATTCATCCTGTAACTCAGCTTGGCATCTTCTCAGGAACTATTGTCTCCTCTCCGCACCCTTGTTTTCACCAGGTGTTGAAATGATGGCGGGAGCGTATGGGAGTCGAACCCACCAGAGACATTTTTGATGCCTCTCGACGGATTTGAAGTCCGCGAAGCCCACCGGGACCCAAACGCTCCCAATCCGTATATCGTTTGCTGTTATGGCAGTATGTGCCCTCTTATCAGCTAACGCAAATAACATAATACCAGATTCTTATAGAGTAATGAAATCGTTAGCTGTGATTTCGTACGCCCCCATATAGAATGGGTAGGCAGCGCCTCTGGCTTGAAGTGTTGCTGCTGGGTTCAGGTTTGTCGTTGCCGGTGGATAGGATTAGCTTTCTTTTCGCCTTCGCCTGTTATTCCTGGTCGATGGGCAGTTCTACTACGAATGTACTTCCTTTGCCATGTTCACTATTAACGTATATCTTGCCTTTCTGTTCCGTCACTATGCTGTGACAGATGCTCAAACCCAGACCGATACCCTTGCCTACTTCTTTAGTAGTGAAGAAGGGGTTGAAAATCTGCCCCAGGTTCTCGGGAGGGATGCCAGGACCGTCATCGGCGAAGGAAGCTCTGATAACCTCTCCTGATTTTTCGGTGGTGATGGTTAAAGTGCCTTTTTTATGTGCCTCGAACATGAAATATTCGGCATTTATAATGATATCCATGAAGACCTGCCGCATCCTGACCGGGCCAACCGTGACCAGGGGTAACTCTGGGTCAAGTTTGGTCTTCACCTTGATGTTTGCTTTCTTCTGTTCATATTGTCGCAGCTTTAGCACATCAGTAATCAAGCTATTGATATCGACGAGTTGTTTTGGTTGTGGCTGCTTGAGAGCGAAGCCCGTGAAAATTTTTATCACTTCAGCGGCACGCTGAGCTTCCTCGTAGATTCCTGTCAGGTCTTTCCTGACGTCTTCGGGCAAATCTTTCCTATCCAGCAGCAGCTGAGCGTAGCCGATGACACCTGTCAATGGGTTATTAAGTTCATGGGCAAAGCCTCCTGCCATATTGCCGAGAGCACTTAGACGGTCGGCGATGATAAGGCTGTCTTGCATTTTCTTGCGCTCGGTGATGTCTCTCCCAACCCCCTGAATCGCGTATGTTTTCCCCTCGTGGTAAATAACAGAAGCTTGGGTCTCCACGTATACAAAATTACCATCTTTACACTTTAACTTGAACTCGGCCACTTCTTTCTGGATGCCTGTCTCCTTAAGCTCCTGGAGTAATTCAATGGACTTGGCTACCTGGTCATCAGTCAGTAGCGAGGCAAAATTAAGCGAAGGGATTTCCTGTCTCTCGTAGCCTAGCAGGTTAAGGGCGGCGTTGTTAGCGTCAATGAAAGTACCTTCAAAATCATGGATGTAGACTAAGTCAAGGGAACCGTCGAATAAGGCTTGATATCGTTCATTACTTTGCTGTAAGCCCTGAAATAGCGTTGAATACGGCTCTGTAAGGGTGGTTTGAATAACAGCTTTGTAGAGCAGGTAGAATGAGATAACCATCAAGAAGTGGCCAAGCATATTCATAAATCCATATACATCAGTATAAAGCGTAAAGGCCATTTCCGAGGCAATGGTTACTGCAAAGGATGCGATTAATAGTCTCAAAACCCTGGCATCAAATCGGCTGCGCTTTTGTATCAAAAGAAAAATGGCGGCCAGCGTGATGGCGCTGATTACGTATTCGCTGACTATCTTGAAGGTGGTGAGTCCGGTGCCTTCAATGAAGCAATCGGGGAAAATCTTCCAGTAGAAAATGGATGCCAATGTCAAGGATGTGACAACTGCATAACCGAGAAATACCGGTATAGGTCTTAGCCTGCGGTCTATCAGCAGCGGAGCCACGAGTAACGAAAGGCTCTCTATGTAACGGGCGGCAATCCAGAGCTGAGTTGGCAGGTTGGCGTCATATCCTGGGAATACAGGCATGCCCTTGTAGGCTAAGGTGTGTAGTAATTGAATTATTGCGATGAAAAGATAGGCGATGCCTATGAAAGTAAAATAGTTGCTGTTTGATAAGTTGCGTGTGTTCCAGGCAAACATGAAAATGCCGCAAGCTATAACAATGGCAAATGCCTCGGTAAGACTGTAGAAAAGCAGGTAATTGTAGTGAGTGGTCAGATAAAGTCCACCAAGAATCAATAATCCCACTACAATTTCTATATATTTACCGGGAGCAGTAACTGCTCTTGTTACGCTTCTCATCTTGTCAATCTATTTCATGAAATACTTGTATTGTAGTTAATGACGTCATTTATACGACCAATATGTACGCTTGTCAAGTTACTATTGTGTAGTGACATCGTTTTGGGGATGATGTAAAATTGGGATTAGTCTTGAAGACAAAGTGGGGATAGGAAGATGGAACTGTATGTCTTGACTCGGTCGGGAACGAAGATGGTACCGCTGCTGAAGAAGGCAGGGAGGGAGCTTGAAGCGGATATGCTTGAATATCTGCGTATGACGGAAGGGGCAACGGTGGAGCAAGTGGCTGACACTATGAATCTTGACCATAAGATAGCATACGACCAATTAAGGTCTTTGAGTGCCAAGAGATGGGTCTGGCGAAAAACAACCAAGCTGGTGCAGTTCTAGTTTGTCCGTTAGCGGTTTTTGAGTTTAGGAAGATGGTCATTTATGGAGCAGGCAGATGATGTTGCGAAAACGTTGTCCGTATTGCCGCGGGCAGGGTGCAGTACCAGGCAATGAAGGGCATTCTGCTCCATCTGAGCCGTGCCCGGTATGCAATCAGAGAGGCTACAATCTGGTGCCAGGTGATGCTGTTCTCTGCGGTTGCTGTCAGGGCAGTGGGCATGTTCGAGCTGGTGGTGGAGGCTGGAGACCATGCCCTGAATGCAGTGGCATCGGCTTTATGTGGTGATACCGTAGGGCGAATTGCCTAAGGAATCGTTGTTATGCTTGAAATGAAGATATTGTGCTGGAATGTCAATGGTATCAGGGCAATAAGGGGTAGAGGCTTTCTGGAGTGGCTGCAAAAAGAGTCTCCGGATATTCTCTGTCTTCAGGAAACGAAGGCACATATCGAGCAACTTGATAAAGATTTGCGTGAGCCATATGGATATCATACCTACTGGAATTATCCGGAGAGAAAAGGCTATGGTGGGGTTGCCACATTCACAAAGACTGAGCCTGTCGCTGTGAAATATGCCTTTGAAGGCGCAGATTTTGACCTTGAAGGTAGAGTCATAATAACTGAGCACGTTTATTTCCTTCTAATGAATGTGTATTTCCCCAATGGGAAAATGGGTCAGGAGCGATTGAAGTACAAGATGGATTTTTACGAGGCTTTTCTCAGCTTTGCAGATTCTCTGAAGGCAATGGGTACCAAGCTGATTATCTGCGGCGATTTCAACACCGCTCATAAGGCTATAGATTTGACCAGGCCGAAAGAAAATGAAAAAGTCTCGGGATTCTTACCTGAGGAAAGGGCATGGATGGATAAATTTGTATCTCATGGTTATGTTGATGCGTTTCGCTATTTTAGTGAGGAGCCGAATCAATATACATGGTGGGATATGAAGACGAGAGCCAGGGAGAGGAATGTGGGCTGGAGGATTGATTACTTTTTCGTGACAGAAGACCTGCTGCCGTCAGTTTCCAATGCATTTACAATGCCTGAGGTAATGGGCTCGGACCATTGCCCTGTCGGGATTGTGTTGAAAGGGATAAAATAGGAGGAGAGGTGACATATGAAACTCGGAGGAGTAATTGCAATCATCGTGGTGTTGGTTATTCTGGCTTTGGGAGGTGGAGTGCTGGCATATCAGCGTGGCGACGCTACAGGCTATCAAGCTGGTTATGCTAAAGGCACTGAGGATGGCGAAAAGACAGGCTATAACGAAGGGCAGACGAAGGGATATGCCGATGGTCAGGAAGCCGGTCAAAAGGCGGGCTATGATGAAGGATATAACAAAGGTCAGCAGGATGCCCATCAATCGTATCAATCAGGTGAGCAGACTGGTGAGCAGGAAGGATATACTAAGGGCTACAATCAAGGTTGGTACAACGGTTGGTCGTATGGCTGGCAAGATGGCTGGTGGGCAGGCTGTAGCAACTGCTGGCAGCATTGCGAGCCGCTTGTAACCGGTGGTGCTATGGAACAACATGCCACCGGACCGTCACAGGACTGGATGCCTGCCGCTCCAACACCTCCTCCACCTCAGCAGTAGTAAACGCAAGGCATTTTGAATAGGCACTGCCTTTGAGGGTGCTGATGGCAGCTTTTACTTGATGGGTTAGTGGTAATTGACAATAGCTTGTTTAAGTTGTCAATGTGCCGCCGTCGACGACAATGGTTTCGCCGGTCACGTAGCTGGAGGCATCGGATGCCAGGTAAATCATGGCTCCGATGATTTCATCGGGGTTGCCTATGCGTCCCAGCGGTACTCTCTTTAAAAATTCCCCTTCATACTCCGGCATTGCCTCAAATATGGAGTCGCCGAGGCGTGTGTGTATGTGACCGGGAGCTATAGCGTTTACCCTTATGTTATATTCTGCCCATTCTTGAGCCATAATCCTGGTTGCCATTACCAGAGCAGCTTTGCTGATTGAGTATACTCCGATATTTGTTTCGTGCCTGAAGGCAGTTACTGAAGAAACGTTGATAATCTTGCCGCCGCCGTGCTCTTTCATCACTCTGGCTACCGCCTGGCTGAGGAAAATCACCCCTTTCAGATTTAGATTCATGATTGAATCCCAGAGCCGTTCCTCTAATTCCAGCATCGGACTTATGGCTGGGCTGGTACCGGCATTGTTCACCAGTATGTCGATTTTGCCGAACTCCTGGCAAACCGTTTGAACCAGGCTTTTTATTTCTTCAAGCCTGCCCATATGTGCTGACACCGGCAGAGCTTTCCTTCCCAACCCTCTTATCTCAGTGGCTACCTGCTCTAGGTCAGGAAGTTTCCGGCTGGCAATGGCAACATCTGCGCCGGCGCTGGCAAAGCCAAGAGCAGTGGCTTTACCGATGCCACGACTGCCTCCTGTTACCAGAGCCACCCTACCCTTTAAGGAGAAATCAGGTTTTGTCATTTGTTCACCTCCCGTATATATTTACAGAATGCCATTTTCCGGTTTGATGCGGTCAGCAAGATAGAAACAGGCTAACACGCAGGCGATTGTATCAAGCCCGAGCCAAGATGGCAATTGCTATTGCAGGTTATATTCAGACTGGCTTATTGTAGCCGGGCTTTATTTGACAATGACGGTCAGGTTAAGTGTCCACTCGCCCTTTTCGCCACCCTCCCAGGGTCGACTGTATTCCAGGGCTATTGTGCTGGTGCCTTTCTTAAGAGCTTTGAATGTCCATACTTCTTCGCCCGGTGCTCCTACAAGCCCCTTGTTTTCAGGAGACACGAACTCATGTCCTGTTTGCTGTACTACTGCTTCGTCGCTGATTTGTGCCGACTCGGACCATTGGAAGCCAGTGGTAGCGTTGGAGCACAGTGTCACTGTGAATGTATTGCCGGTAGTAACATTTATTTGTTTGCTCATGTGCGGTTGCGTCCCGAAGTCGTCGCAGGAAATCTCTATGGATGTTCCAGTGGACGGGGTGCAAGCCGCCAAGCATAACGATAGGGTTAGCAAGATGAGTGCTGATATTATTCTTGGCTTCATTGTTTACCTCCGTGATTTCATTAAGCCCTTGATTCTAGACATATTATAACGCAGATAGCCTTATTTTGTTTAGTTCTGGTTCTTACCAGGTTTCCTATCTTGGCACAGCCGTCATAGAAATAGAATTAAAGTTAAGCAAAATGCTAGAATATTAGCTGCTCTTCCGCTTGGGGGAGTGTCGGAATTGGCAGACGAGCATGACTTAGGATCATGTGCCGCAAGGCGT
>CAYNVO010000011.1:0-68995 GCA_964400675.1 uncultured Dehalococcoidales bacterium
ATATGTAGCTGCCAGCAGTATTTTAAATCAAGCACTGATTCGATATTGAGCAATCCGCTAAAAGGTGTAACAGATAACAAGGTAAAATTTGTACAAAAAATAGCTACGATTTGCAAACTTTTGCAAGCAGTTGGTGGGCCAGTCTGGACAGTTCCCGAACTCGTATTTGAGAAGAAACAGCTTATTCCTGCATTGCAGCAGATGCTTCTTACTCACGACCCGCAACCCGTCTCCGTAATAATCGATTAGATTGAGATTACTTCCGCACAGTGTTAAACTGCGACTAGTATAACAGCCTAACAAGGAAATAATAGATGTCCAGATTCAATAGAGTTATTTTAAGTCGTAAGGGTTTTGACTCCAAATCAGCGCATGAATATTCACGTTTCGACCCTTTAACACGGAAATACATTGTTCTGCCAATTCCATACGAAGAAATTGGAGGGTGTCATGGCAATGGTACGAAATACGAGGATATCAAGCTTAATTCTGGCTTTTTATCTGGTGTTGATGCGAGCAATCTCTATGAATTGGTCTATCACGAGTCTATGCGCTTTGGAAAATGGATCAAGAAGGCTATTTTGCAGAAGTATGCCCATTTTGACCCGTGGCTTGCTCGATGTCCTTGGCTGGAAGAAGGCAATAATCATCACTTGGGTGCTTTCGGGCAGGATGATACTGCACAGTCACATCTGAATAATAAAGCGGTACGGGAGGGAAGTCTATTTCTATTCTTTAGCCGCTTTGTGCCCATCAATACTACTATCAATACTACTAAAGAGGGTGATGGTGGTATAGACATTAAAGGTAGACATATAAATCATGAACATCTTAGCAAGGGATTATATTTCATTTACGGATGGCTTGAGGTTGTAGAGGTCATTCGTGAGTTTGAGGACATTGATAATAGTAATTTGCTTAGCGAAAAAGAGAAGAAGGAGCTCAAAGAGCGCCATCCGCACGCCACCAAGGATTATTTCGATAAGTGTAAGGGCAAGAACAACACTATATACTTGGCAGATTCCCAGCGTTGCGGTTATTTCCCCAAGTTGACAGATGATCTCCTTCTAACTGCTACCGATTCTGCACAACCCTATAATGACTGGTTAGCTGGGCGATGGGAACTACCTGGTTTCTTCTATAAATACCCCCATCCAACATATTTCCCTAAAGACAAACGAGAATGGGCTTCCCAACAGGATAGTAAAACTTGCGTAGTGAGGCACCCTTGTATTGGTCAAGAGTTTGTTTTTGATGACAGTGAAGAGTTTTATCACTGGTTCAACAAATTACTTGGAGAGACGCATAACGAAAATCACAAGAATAAATGATAATGAAATTACCTAAATGGTGGGCCATTGTGGACTCGAACCACAGACCCCGGTCTTATCAGGACCGTGCTCTAACCGACTGAGCTAATGGCCCGTGGAAAGAAGTATAACTTTTGTCCAGAGCGAGTGTCAAGATTCTGGTAATCTGGAAAATAGATATCATTAATCGGCGGCTCTTCGGGCTTCGGCATATTTTACCAGGGCATGCATGGCACGAGCGCATTGCTCAGGGGTGTCATAAACAGGTATGCCGGCTTCGTTTAAGATATTAACAGTTTGATCGTCAGTACGGCGGAAGCGCAGAGTAATTACCGGTTTGTTATATTTCTGGGGTAGTGAGGCAAATGACCTTACCGCTTGAAATGCGGCGTCAGTTGTATTGGATAATGTCTTGTTACTATCCGTTGAGTTGGACTTGATGCCCCAAACCGTTGGAGTTATAGGCACATTTGTTATCACGCCATCGATGTAGTCTAAGCTGAGTAGTTTTTCTACTACCTGCGTCTCATCATCAGCAGCGCGGTAGCCGCTGGCGAAGTCAACCGGATTCCTGGCTGGTGGTGCGTGGGGTGGTAAAATCTTCTGCAGGCTTCTCTTGGTCTCGTCATCGAACTCGGGCACCTCAAGCCCTAGAGATGCACAGGCATCGGTAGTGACGACACCCTGCCCGCCACTTCCCATTATGGCTACGCTTCTTCCTCCGGGCAAAGGTTGTTCTACAAGTGCCTCGGCAATCTCAAATGCGTGTAAGGCTTCTCTAGCTCTTATGAGACCCACCTGTTGGCACATGCTTTCAAATATGTCTTCAGAACCAGCCAGTGAGGCAGTATGGGATAATGTGGCTCTGGCACCGGCACCTGTGCTGCCGCCTTTGTAAATCACGATTGGTTTTATTTTTATCACTTGTTTGGCTAGCTCGAAGAATCTCTTGCCGTCTTTAAATCCTTCCATGTAAAAAACAATAACTTTTGTGTCATCGTCTTCGGCCAGATATTCCAGATATTCGGAGGCTGTGATATTCGCTTGATTTCCGATGCTTATGAACTTGCTCAGCCCATATCCTTTGGCATTGGCTATTTCGGATAGATATCCGCCGAAAGTTCCGCTCTGAGAGACAAAGGCTATGGCTCCCGGTTTAGGCGATTGGGGAAAACAAAGATTTAGGTTGCCTGCGGCGCTCCATATTCCCATGCAATTTGGCCCTACAAACCGTATTTTTCCTGCTCTGGCTATTCTTACCACCTCATCTTCGAGCACTTTTCCTTCACTCCCAGCCTCGGCAAATCCGCCAGGTATCAGGATTGCTCCTTTTACCCCTTTCTGTGAACACTGGCGCATGAGCTCAGGGACAGCAGGAGCAGGAGCTGTCATCACTGCGAGGTCAACCTGTGCTGGAATATCCAGGACACTACGATAAGACCGGAGACCCAGGATTTCTTTTTTATTCGGATTAACTGGATATATGGCTCCGCTGAATCCTGTGTTCAGCGGTCTTTCCACCATTAGATAGCCCCATTTACCCGCAGTATCGGAGGCGCCTAATATGGCAATCGATTTAGGCTTGAAGATGGGGTCTAGTTGCTCAAAGATACTGTTCAAATTTGTGGTTCCCTGTTTGCCGGTGCATTTGTTAAATCTGAAGTAGCCCATTATTATACTCTATTTGACGCACTTTTTGCTTACCATATGTGTGGAAGTACTGGCTTTCTTTGCCATGCCCGAAGCATCAACATTAGTTCATAAGGTCTATGGAATGACCTGTTTCAAAAAAGCGGTTGTCATTGCGCCGCCTCTTTTTAATCCAGCAGCTCGTTCAGTCCTGTGTAGCTATCCGTCTGCCGGCGAAGCTGGTAATCTAGCTCTCCTATGGTCACCTCGGCTGTGGAAAATACAGTCGCCCTGGCAAGATGACCGCCGGAGCAGGTATCCTGTCCTGAAAGTTGTATGTGTATGTGGATAATGGGAGTATCATCCTTAAGTGCTATCGACCCCTGGGCGCAAACGATTTCTAACGGACCGTGGTAATCTACGCTTTCATATTTGCCAGGGAGCGCTTTTAAAAAATTGAGTTGGGCATTTTCAATCGAACCTATGATACCGATGACTATCCCCGATTGAATTTCATGTTCCCGACAATAACTAGTTATCTCACCAAGCAATTCTTGCCTCGGTTTCACCCTGAATACGTGTATCCCTTTGAACAACAGATTGCCCTCCTCTTTATTGTCTCTTGCCACTTTAGTTTATCATAGTTCTAACCTGGCCTTTTCTTATAGCTACCTTTTCAGTAGTATCTTCTGCTCGTCCAGTTGCAATTTGATTTTTGGTCAGTCATATAGTTGGGTTAAAGTTGTTCAATCTGTGTGTTATACTTATCAAGTATAGGCACGGGCACATAAAGAGAGGTAGTGATGGGTGTTATATTTTATAAAGAACCGAAGTTGAATAACCCGATTTTGATAGCCTGTTGGCCGGGAATCGGAAACATTGGAATCATAGCAGTTGATATTTTAAGAAGGGCGATAGCGGCGGAAGAATTCGGCGAGGTAGAATCATGGGAGTTCTTCTATCCCAGAAGGGTTTTAATCAGGGGAGGTGAATTGAAAGATTTGGAGTTCCCCAGCAACAAATTCTATTTTAAGAAGATAGGGAAAAAGGATGTGATGTTCTTTATCGGAGAAGAACAACCTGCTGATGGGACAAAAACTTATGCTGAAGGAATAAAAGCTTACAGAATGGCTAATCTTGTTATAGACGTGGCACTTAAATTCGGGTGTCGCAGAGTTTATACGTCAGGAGCAGCTGTGGCACCTATTCATCACACTGCCAGGTCGAGAGTCTGGGTGGTGCCTAATAGGGAAGACTTGATTGATGAAGTAAAGAGCTATGAGAATACAGTGCTAATGTCGAATATAGAGGGCAGGGATGGGCAAGGAAATATTACCGGATTAAACGGGCTGCTACTGGGTGTTGCCAGAAAAAGGGGACTGGAGGCTATCTGTGTGATGGGTGAGGTACCAATCTATATCCATGGCTTTCCTATTCCATATCCCAAAGGGTCCAAGTCTGTGCTCGAAGTGTTGAGCACCGCTCTGGGAATTGAGGTTTCGATGGATGAAATCGACGCTCTTGTTCAGCAAAGCGAGAGTGAAATTGATAGTGTGTATGACAGACTTCCTTCGGAGATAAGAGAACAACTTGATAAATTGAAGTATGTGACTTATGCCAAGCCTAGCGAACCAGAACCCATAACGGAAGAGGACAAGAAAAAAATCCTGCAAGAAATCGACAGGTTATTTAAAAAAGAGCCGGGGAGAGATTAGTTTTGCGCGAAGGACAGTCGTTTAAACTCTTTGATAAGCCCAAGTTAGAGAGCTCGTCTTTGGTGGTAGCCTGGAATCAAGACGTCGGAAAAGTCGGGACAAAGGTTGCTGACTACCTGTGCAGAAAACTGAAAGGGCTAGAGTTTGCCGAGATCTGTCCTGAAAGCTTTTTTCCGCTCGGTGGAGTTTCAGTAGAGGATGATGTAGCCCAGTTCCCGGAAAGCAAATTCTACTGTTGCCCCGAAGAGAGTCTAGTTGTCTTTAAGAGCGATGTGCCGCGGTACGAGTGGTATGGATTTCTGAGTTTGGTGCTGGATATAGCTGAGAAATACTGTAAGGTGAAGGAAATATACACTGTTGGAGGCATGGTTTCTACTGTTGCTCATACCATGCCACGGATGTTGCTGTCTGTAGTCAACTCGGCTGAGATGAAGAGCAGGTTGAGCTATTATGAACTTGCTAGCGATATGGATTATGAAACTCAAGATGACCAAAGACCGACCTTTAGCTCATTTCTTCTCTGGGCAGCCAGGAAGAGGAGTATTGAGGGGGCCAGCCTTTGGGTGCCAATACCTTTTTATCTATTGGCAGTTGAGGACCCACAGGCATGTAAGAAACTTATAGAATTTTTTAGCAGGCGACTTGAGTTGAATATAGATTTTGTAGATATCGATGAGAAGGTGGCAAGGCAGAATAAGGGAATAGCTCAGCTTAGAAGCAATTTCTCTGAGATCGATGGGTATATCAGTAAGCTTGAAGGTAACCTTAGTCTGACCGTGGAAGAGAGTGAGAAACTGGCTAGAGAAATAGAGCAATGGCTGAGAGGTGGACATTGAGTCTGAGCCATTGCGACGTTTAATAGCCTTAGCGGGCGAGCTTTATTTGGCTCGCTTGACGATTGCGACCAGAGCTCCGGGGCCACCGTGCACTCCCAGCGCGGGACCAAGTCTTGATATTCGTGGTGCTATGTTGGGGAAGAGAGAACGTGCATAATCGGCGAGTGTTCTGGCATCATCTGGTGTATTGCTGTGGACGATAGCCAAATCATCTATGATTGATGATGCTATGAATTCGCGTAGTCGGTCTATCCCTTTGGCTCGGGTGCGTGTTAATCCCGCTGGACGGACTTCGCCATTATGAAGAGTTATTAATGGTTTCACGTTAAGCTTTGATTCTATGGCAAAGATTGTCTTACCGAGACGTCCGCCTTTGACTGCATATCTTAGAGTGTCTAGAAGCGCCAGGGCGCGCAGTTGATTAATGGTCTCGTGTGCTTTATCTATGACCTGTTGTAAGCTACAGCCGGCTTTGGCAGTGTGAGCTGCAACTATGGCGACAAGACCTTGCCACATCGTTACACCGCGAGAGTCGATGACTTCAATCTTAGCACCTTTCGCTTCCGCAATCTCCTTGCCGACCAGGGCTGAATCACATATGGCACTGTGTTTGCTGGTAACATGTATAGAGACAATCTCGTTGGTTTCTCTGGTTATCTCTTCATATACTTTGGCGAAGTCTCCCGGTGATGGTGCTGCTGTAGATGGATGGATCGAGCTGCTTGCCATTTTGTGGTAGAATTGGTCGCAGTCGATATCGACTCCGTCTCGATAGACCTCGTTACCAAAACGTAGATATGCTGGTACTACAGTAATGCCTAATTTTTTAGCTTCCTCTTGTGTGATATCGGAGCAACTATCAGTTACGACTTTTATTGACATAAATCAACACCTTTCCA
The DNA here is from genome assembly GCA_964400675.1 of uncultured Dehalococcoidales bacterium. GTDB lineage: Bacteria > Chloroflexota > Dehalococcoidia > GIF9 > UBA5629 > 9FT-COMBO-48-23. Next base: position 6,390 of record CAYNVO010000011.1, read on the forward strand.
TAAGTTGTGGCTAGCGAGAGATTAAGATTAGAGTATACTGTATGGTTGTAGCTGTGTAAAGTGATTCACCGCCACTGAGTCATCTGGCTTGAAGTATAAGCTTTGGCGAGTTAAAATGAAGACTGGCTGTCATGTTACGGTGTTGAGTTGGCGGGTTTTTAGCATCGCTCTAGTTTAATCGAAGGATGGTAATAGAATGCAGCAAATTTTCCCCTGTCCCGCATGTGGAGCGCAGAATTTTATAGGTCAGGAATTCTGCCAGGTTTGTGGTCAGAAGTTCCAATACAATTGTCCGCATTGCGGTGCTCTTGTTGATGCTACATTGGTAAATTGTCCGGGATGTCGCCAGAGCCTCTTTTGGCCAACGCCGCAGAGGGTAAAGCCTTTCCCGAAACAGCAGGCAGCTTATCAACAACCTGTAGGCGGTCCTGTAGGGGGTGGAGAGGAGGGAGTGAAACCAAAGCAGAAGTCCGACCCGTGGCTTACTGGATGTCTTGGTTTGGTAATCATTGCATTCTTGGTGCTGGGAGCTTATTTTATATACGATAATTTCAAGAAGCCATCGCCCGCTTTGCCTGGCGAAACGGGTTTCGTGCCCGTGCAATCACAGGAATTAGTGTCCTTGCAAAATGAAGATATGGTCGTTTATTATGAGAGCGAGGCGCAAAAATGGCTATAGTTGTTTTGATTTTTGCCAGTTTGGTTTAGGAGAAGTCTGTGGTTGTTCTAGCCCTTGTCGAATAGCCGTGTTGACATAAATTAACAAAAAGCGCGCCGAGATATAATGGAGCTATATGTGGAGGATTTATGATAGAGCAAATGCTGGAATTTTTATCAGGCGAAGGATTTTTTTATAGCCCTAGTGTTTTGGGTATTGGGTTAGCGGTAGTTTTTGGTGCAATCTGGCTTGCTTGTTATCGTCCGCCGTTGTTTACCAGGCCATGGCTTTGGGCAGTTCTCGCTGGAGGTGCTATCCTGGCACCTATTGCGCTTACAGTTGCAGCATTTCCTCTCAGGTTTGGGATTTCGTCGCTGTATGGCTACTTCTGGAGCCAGGAAACTCTAGTGCAATGGTCTTTGCTGACAAGCATACCATCGATATACCTTTTTGGGCTGGTTCGAGAGGGTTTTAAACTGGTGCCTGTGGTTGTCTACTGGTGGTGTAATGGCAGAGACATCGAACCTAGATTGGGTCTTGTTGCCGGTGCTGTATCCGGCGCTGGATTTGGCATACTTGAAGCTCAGTGGATGCTAAATTATGTCTTTGCTGGTGGATGGAGTTGGGAGAGCGTCCAAATACAAGGGTTTATAGCCCTTGGTGGGTTTTGGGAGAGCTTTTTTGTACTGGGTGTTCAGGTGGCTGCCTGTGCATTGGCTGGTTGGGGACTAGCCAGAGGTTGGGGATGGAAGTTCTATCTCCTTGCCGCTTTCGTGTATTTCTTCCCTCCTTACACCTCTGTTTTAGTGAGCAAAAACCTCATTACAGGCTTGCAGGCAGAGTTTCTCATTGCTACCTGGGCATTGATGGCAACAGGAGTGGCCCTTTGGCTCAGAGAGAGGAAATCAAAGGCTTAAGCTGAAAAACATGAAAAAGGGGGGTGATGTTTATGGATATTGCTTGGTTTAGAGACCTGGTTATCTGTATCTCGGGGTTGGTGATAACGGGGGTGGTCATCTTCGCTGCTATTCTAGCCTATCTTTTGTATAATAAGACGAGGTCTGTAATGAACTCAATAGAGGCTACTTCAGAGACTATACATGAGGTTTCTTCGGCAGTGAGGGATGAGGTAGTCAAGCCTGTGGTTCAATTGACGTCTTTGATTCGAGGTATCAGTCAAGGTGTTGATATGGTCAGTAGATTTTTCAGAAAGGGACAGGAAGGAGGTAGAGATGAGTGACAGCGATAGAGGTAGTGGCTTTGTTATCGGGCTGGCTGTGGGAGCAGTCCTCGGTTTAGCTATAGGGTTTCTCTTTGCCCCGCGGCCCGGTGAGGAAACGAGGCAATTGCTGAAAGAGAAGGCTGAATTGGCTCGAGAAAGAGCAGCGGAAGCTGCCGGTAAAGTGAGAGAGACTGCTGCTGAGATCACTAAAAAAGCTCAGGCAAAGATGCGGTAGTCATAAACGAGTAGGCTATAGCTTTAGTCATGAGCCTGGCAAACAGGCTCATATGAGAGGTGGAACTTGGATACAGAAGTTAGTGTCTTCAGAAGAAACCGGCGCGTGATATTTTTTGTGTTGGGCATCGTCGTGGTCTTCTTGCTGCTCGCCGTATTTTGGAGTGTTCTACTGCCCTTTGTTTGCGGTCTGGTGCTGGCTTATCTCTTGCATCCTGTTATTTCATGGCTTGAGAATAAATTGCCTGTTCAAGGCAAGTGGTCGTCAGCCAGGCGCACCTCTTTGATAGCACTTATCTTCATAGTAACCCTGGTGGTTGTTGGCTTATTCACTTTCTATATCGTTACAGGTGTGGTGGGTTCCTTCTCAATTTTAATTAAGAATGCACCTCAGTATTTTTCTCAAGGCTTACAGACTCTCCATAATTGGTTTAATAGTTTTCAACAGTGGCTTCCGCCTGAAACCCAACAGCAGGTAGGATCCAGCTTGCAGGATGCAGGTACGACATTGGGTGATGCTATGAAGAGTGCCTTCGGGAAGGGCATTTCATATATATCGAGCACCTTCGGCTTTATACTCGGTTTTGTTGCCTTGCCTGTGTTTCTTTTCTACATCTTAAAAGATTGGGAAAAACTAAGCAGCAGCTTTTATTCTGCTTTTGCACCACCGGTGGCTAAATATGTCAGAGGTGTTGTAGGTGTCATAGACAAGATGTTGGGGCGATGGATTCGCGCCCAGCTAATGCTTTCTGCTGTCGTTGGTGTTTTGAGCTTTATCGGTTTAGCGGCTTTAGGAATAACGCTTGCCCCAGCCCTTGCGGCTTTTCAGGGGTTAATGGAGTTTGTTCCCATATTAGGGCCGTGGATTGGTGGTGCAGTTGGTGTTATTGTTGTTCTCGCTATAGCTCCAGAGAAGGCAATCTGGGTAGCTGTTGTCTACCTTGCTGTTCAACTATTGGAAAATATTTTGCTTGTCCCCAGGATTCATGGGAGTTACATGCGTATACATCCGGCTATGATTCTGGTTTTACTTCCCTTGGGCGCTTATATTGCCGGCTTGTGGGGAATAATACTGATTGTACCTTTGACAGCCACAATTATTGAGCTCTACAAATATGCGCGCCAGAATCTCGTGGCGGAGGAGATACAGCAAGCCTCTGAGTAGTTTTTTAATAACTGGACAAGCAGCTATTGTGTAGCTAAAGAGTACTCTTTGTGTTGTTTTCCTAGCGCATTTCTCAGATACTGGCCGGTGAATGAGTTATCTATTTGAGCTACCTCTTCAGGTGTGCCGGTAGCTATAATATAGCCGCCTTCATCACCAGCTCCGGGTCCGAGGTCTATTATGAAGTCGGCGTTTTTCATTACGTCCACGTGGTGCTCAATTATTACCACTGTGTTTCCGGCGTCTACAAGCCGCTGAAGTACCTGGAGCAAGCAGGCTATATCGGCAAAAGCCAGGCCGGTAGTAGGTTCATCGAGGATATAAAGGGTCTTGCCTGTGGAGCGGCGAGACAATTCGGTGGCAAGCTTGACCCGTTGAGCTTCGCCACCGGATAGAGTGGGTGCTGGTTGCCCCAGGCGTATGTAGCCTAAACCGACATCGCGCAACGTCTCCAGTTTATTTCTCACCCTGGGGAAATGTTCGAAGAAGGTTATAGCTTCATCCACGCTCATATCTAGAATATCAGCTACGTTCTTGCCTTTGAAGTAAATCTCCAGAGCCTCGCGGTTGTAGCGCTTGCCCTTGCACACCTCGCAGGGCACGGTAACATCGGGAAGGAACTGCATCCCTATCTGAATATAGCCTTCTCCTTGACAGGCTTCGCAACGGCCGCCTTTGGCATTGAATGAGAACCGTCCTGGTTTGTAGCCACGCACACGGGCTTCAGGCACAGTGGCGAATAGTTCGCGAATTGGGGTAAAAATACCGGTATAGGTGGCTGGATTACTGCGCGGAGTGCGACCGATAGGCGATTGGTCAATATCGACAACTTTGTCAATGTGTTCAATTCCGACGATGCCATCACATTTTCCAGGTCTATCTTTTGCCTTATAGAATATTTGCGCCAGTTTTTTGTACAAGACCTCGTTTACAAGTGTGCTCTTGCCGCTACCTGATACGCCGCTGATGCAGACGAATTTGCTCAAAGGTACGGCGACATCGATATTTTTCAAATTGTTTTCGCGGGCGCCTTTAACTATTAGTTCTTTGCCTGAGCCGGGGCGGCGTCCTTGTGGCAGCGGGATTTGTTTTACTCTGCTGAGGTATTGACCGGTTATCGATTTGAGGCAGCTCATGATGTCGGTCAATGTTCCAGTGGCTACTATCTTGCCGCCGTGTTCTCCTGCTCCAGGTCCCATGTCAACGATATAGTCAGACGCTCGCATCATGGCTTCGTCATGTTCTACAATGAGAATCGTATTGCCGAGGTCCCGCAGCCGTTTCATCGTTTCTATTAGGCGATGAATGTCAGCTGGATGCAGGCCGATTGTAGGCTCGTCACAGATGTAGAGTACGCCCATGAGGCCGCTGCCGATTTGAGTAGCCAGGCGGATTCTCTGGGCTTCACCACCACTCAAAGTTGCCGATGGACGGGCTAGGGTCAGGTAGCCCAGTCCGATATCTATAAGGAAGCCAAGACGGGTGTTTATCTCTTTCAGTATTTGATGGGCTATCTTCAGTTCCTGTGTAGTAAGGCGTGGTTTGCCATGGTCGCTATTAAGCAGATTCATCCAGTGTAGCGTTTCCGAAGCTGATAGCTCCGTCACTTCAATTATATTCATGCCATCTATGGTAATGGCTAAAGATTCGGGTTTAAGCCGCTTTCCATTACAGGCCGGGCAGGGATAAGAAGCCATGTGCCGTTCGATGTCAGCACGGGTATTGCTGGATTCGGTATCGCGATAAATCCGCTCTAAATAGGGGATTGCCCCTTCGTAGTTGGTAAAATACTCTCTTACACGGCCGTAGCGATTTCGGTATTTCACCAGCTCTCCATCTTCACCGTAGAGGACGAGCTTGAGGTGTTCTTTGTCGAGCTTGTTTACCGGCGTGTTAAGCGAGAAACCGTAACGGTGCGTCAGGTCATGGAGCTCGCTGGCATGCCAGGCAAACCATCCCCAGGCGCGGATAGCTCCTTGCGCCAAGCTCAGGTCTTTATTTGGTATAAGCAGGTCGGGGTCTATCTCCAGCTTTACACCGAGTCCGCTGCATGCTGGGCAGGCTCCGTGGGGGCTGTTAAAGCTGAAGGTTCGAGGGGCGATTTCACCGAGACTGATGCCGCAATGGACACAGGCGAAGTGCTCGGAGAACAGCAATTCTTCTCCATCTATAATGGAGATGAGGACAACTCCGGCTCCAAGCTTCAGCGCTGTTTCTACTGAGTCAGCAATGCGATTGTTCTCGGCTTCACCTATCTGAAGTCGGTCGACCACGACTTCAATAGTGTGTTTCTTGTTCTTATCTAGTTCGAATTCTTCGGAAAGGTCGCGTATATATCCATCAACACGAACCCGGACAAATCCCGCTTTGCGCAAATCGTCAAATATTAATTGATGCTCGCCTTTCCTGTCTCTAATTAGTGGTGCTAGAATCATGGTCCGGCTGCCGGTTGGCATTCCTTGTACTGCGTCCACAATCTGTTGTACTGTTTGTTTAGATATTTCGCGCCCACATTTGGGGCAATGGGGATGGCCGACGCGAGCGAAAAGCAGTCGCAAATAATCATAAATCTCGGTCACTGTGCCTACCGTGGAGCGGGGATTGCGCGATGGGCCTCTTTGGTCGATTGAGATAGCCGGGCTCAAGCCTTCGATGTAGTCTACATCGGGCTTTTCCATCCGTCCCAGGAACTGTCGAGCATAAGCAGACAGCGATTCCACGTAACGGCGCTGCCCTTCGGCGTAAATTGTATCGAAAGCCAAAGAGCTTTTACCCGAGCCTGAAACGCCGGTGATGACCACCAGCTTGTCTCGAGGTATAGTTACGTCTATATTCCTGAGATTGTGCTCTCGAGCTCCTTTTACAATTATGTTCTCTAAGGGCATAGCATGTCCGTGTTGGGAAAACTTGATATTTATTGTAGCACTACATCCACCGAAATCCTAAATCCGAATTTCCAAGCTCTAAACAAATTCAAAGCCCAAAATACTGATGACCTAAAACTGTTTTTTTAACTTGGAGAATTCGGATTTTGGTATTGCGGAGCATTTAGGGTTTAGTATTCAGGATGTCTCAATCGGGTTGCTTTGGCGTGGAGATGAAGCCTGGAACTACCTCTTTATTCTGCCGGCGAGGAAGACAGCAACAGGTAAGACAACTAGCAAGAAGGCTATGGCAATATATGCCCAAATAGGAATATCTAATATCCATGGTAGAGGTTCGGATTCTTCTGCGCTACCGTTTGGTGGGGCTGCCGGTGTGGTGCCAGGTTGAGGAGTCTTTTCCGCATCAGGTGTTGCGATGCTGAATGACATTATTTTAGACCATTGTCCCTCTCCCGTTTCACCGGTCGCTGCCTGGCTGACCCTTATTTCCCAGTAGTATTTCTTACCTTTTTCTAAACTGACCGTATCGGGCAATTCCCATCTCGGTGACTGTGGATTCCCTGGCTTTATAGTTTGTTGAGATGTTATTTGACTGAAACCTTCATCTTCGGCCAGCCAGAGCTCATATTCTATGGCTACCGTCGGGTGTTTCCATTTGAACACTATGTCCCCAATATCTCCGGTATCAAGGTATACGGGTATTACCTCATCTATCACCGGTGAAGCTGGTGTTGGAGCCTGGAATAGCACCTCCCGACTTGGCGGAGGTGGTGGCGTATATTGAGGGCTTGGAGAAAAGCAGTCATAGAAATTCCACAATTGCCCTGTGGTGGCAGTGTAGGGCCTGTCGTCAATTGCCCACAGGTTAATGCCGGCTGATATTTTCAAAGAGACGGGCTCTCTGGTAAAAACAACTCTCGGGGCTAATCCCACGCTCACGCTGTCCCACTCGATATACGGCGGACCAAGCTGTTCCTGTTCCAGCGTGCGGGCAACTGCAGTGTTACCTCCGTTTGACCAGGCACCATAGAATGTCCCAAGCTGAGCCAGCCCGTAGAAATTTAGCCCCGGTGCTCCCATGGCTGTCCAGCCGAAGTTTGAGTCTGTGACCCAGTTATAAATGTCGCTTCCAGCGCTGTCGCTGGCAGCATAGATTATTAGGGCATCCCGGAATCGGTAATCGGCGATTATATGCATCTGTCCAGGCGCCGGGATAGAAGTGGTTCGCTGGAACGAAACGCCGCCATCCAGTGAGTATGCCACCATGCCTTCAGCGGCATCGCCGACTACAACAGCGCCTGTTGGTGTAGCGGTGATGCTATGTCCGGTGTTTAAAGTTGTGGCTGCGCTTGGTGACCATTGCCATGTCTGGACGTTGCTGACCCCGTGGCGGACGTAATTGTTATCCAGGACATAAATGTGAGACACATCATTAATTCCGGTGACGACAAAATCGGCTACATTAGCCCCCGGCAGAATGCTATCCCAGGTCTGACCTCCATCCAGAGATTGCCTTAAATCACTTGTTAATCGCGAGGCGAAGTATATAGTCGGGTCATTACCGAAGTTGCTGGTGCGCATTATCAGGTCGTTACTTGTTGACAGTAGACACAGTACCCGTTCCCATATCTGTCCTGTAGGCGATCCTGTTGTCTGCCAGATGCTGTCGAAGTTGTTTATCCCGCCGCGGTTATTGATAGATGCCAGGTATATGACATCTGAAGTCGGAGTAATTGCCACATCGGAGAGAAAACTTATCTCGGTGTCTATCAGGCTGAGCTGATTCCATGTTCTGCCGTTATCAGGGCTTAGAGATAATGCCGATTCATCCAGTGGAGTGCCGGTCAAATAAGCGCCGGGCCAGCTTGCCGGATTATTGAGTGGGGCAGAACTGGTGGCGCAGTATGCCCGGCTGCCGTCAGGGCTCCAGATTACCTGGGCATTGGCAAAACCTGAGTTACCGCCTCCAGTCGGCGCCTTTTGAGCTTGATACCAGCAGGTTCCCGGGCAGCTAGCAGTAGCGTCAGTGAACCATGTTACCCCTGCGGCTGTAGTGGCATTGCCGCGAACTTCGCCAGCCAGCAGCTTGCCAGAAGCATAGTTACCGTAATAGGCAATGCTGGAAATTCTCAAAGGTGCCGGAGTCGGCATCAGTAGATAGCCGACGGTGTTGTCGAAGCGGTAGATACCGGCATTTGCTGTCGGTGCATCCAGGCTGACATACATGCGGCGCAGGCTCGGAGCCTGTCCTGAGAAGTCGGCGGGCAGTTCTAGGTCAGCAGTTATGACTTGAGCTACGTTGGGAGAGGTGCCAGCACCTGCGGTGGTAACCTCCACCGGACCCCAGGCGCCCCAGTTGGTGGTGTTAGCTGCTATGTCGTGAGTACCAAGATTGATGTAGGTGCCGGCGACATGGGTTGAGACAGTCACCAGGCTGGAATCGGCTCGATAATTTGGGGAAAATTTCGCCGCCAGTGTATCGCCGCTGAATCCCTGAGATGCCCAACTGCCGATGCCAACCGCCTTGAAAACATAGATGTCTCCGCCACCAGCTCCGGTTCGTGTGCCGATGGCTATGTCATAGCTGCCATAATTCGGCGAGATGGCAATGGCACTTATACTACTGGCTGCGGGGCAGTTGGTGTTCTGCCAGTTAGCGCCGCCATTGGTTGATATGAATACCCCGCCGGGCAAGCCCCCATTGCTGGTGACCACCGCTACGAAGTTCGGGTTATCCGGCGCCATTGCCACGTTCCATGCGGGCAGGGTGGCGCCAACATTTGCCAGATGGCTGGACAGGTCATCCCAGGTAACGCCTGAATTCAATGACCTGTAGATTTTGCTGTTAGAAATATCTATCGCATAGAAGGTTCTGCCATCAACGCCGACTGCGATGTCGTTTATCTCAGATGGACTGACGATAACGTTACCTGTGCTGCTTGGAGTGCCTACAACGCTCCATTTCATCGTCCCGGCGTTAGCTAAAGGTGGTTTGGCTGGTATTATGAGGCAGATGATTATAGCTAATGCCAGACCAAGTCCGAGCCTCAGGATATTAAAAGTGGGATTTTTCATCGACTTTTTCCTGTTATTAGCAGATATTAGCCTCCTGTCGTTCTGGGGGAGCTAAACGACCGAAGAATAACACAGTTTTGCTATTACTCTAAATTTCCTCTTCGAGTGAGTAGGGGTCTATTTGCGGTTTCTCATGACATGGTTTCGTGGGGTAGCTTGTCGGGGGGAACAATCTCTGTGTCTGTCACCTCAATTAGCGGCATGCCATCAGTATAGTGAGGTGCAGGTGGTGTGAATTCCTGACCGGGCGCATAGGTGCTTTCTTCAGTTATCGTGTTAATCAGGCTGTATACTATTTCTACGCTGCCTTCGTGAGGTTCTTTGTGCTTGCGTGGCAGCCAGCAGTTGAGTATTTCCCACTCCTGGTATATATATCGTCTCCAGGTGATAGCCAGACCGGTCATACCTTCGGTTGCCTTTTTGCCACTGGCTGGTGGAGTTATAGTCCTGGTTTCTAGCTGTTTCCACTGACTGGATACTATTCTCAATGGCTTTTTCGCGGTAAAGTTACATGTTGTGGGTGCCTCTTCACTTGCGGCTTCTGCCTCCTCTACTTCCTCTGCAGTTGGTGGTGTTGGTGCTTTTAGCTGTCTATCCTCTTTAACGGTTTTAGCTTGAGGCAACGCTGTACCTGATGGTGTGGACTTTATCTCTTCTTCATACATCTGTAGAAGCTCACCGAACTTTTCCATGAGCTGCTCTCTGGTTGTCGCCGGTCCCAGTTTTGGCTTGTCTCCGCCTATCATAACCACTGTGGTTTGAGGTGGTGGTATGGGTTGGGGAGGTGGAGGGGGCATGTATGGATAGTAAGGTGGAGGTGGCGGTGCTGGTTTTGGTTGCAGGCTGCGCAGCAAGAGGTATAAGCCGTAGCCGCCCAGTATAAGCAGGATAATTGTTGCCGGTATCATGACGAACGGCATAGTGTAGTCGGGTTCCCAGTCTATAGTTATTGTCTTGGGGGCATCCATGGGCGTAGAGCCGCTGGATTTAACGGCGTTTAACTTGCCGCCGAAGACGCCGATAATTCCAGACATACGAACCTGCGCATCTGTCATGCTCCATTCGGCTGTGCTGCCAGACTTGTACCAATCACTGCCCTCTGCTTCACCGTAAGGTGATGTCAGGGTCAGTCTGTAATAGGTGTCATAGTAAGCAGTACAGGTTCCGGCTGCATTAACGGTCAGGCTTAGCTCTCTACCGGGAACTGTCTCGCCCGTAGGTAGTTTCCAGTAAGCGAAGCGGTACTGCGTGCCCTGGGCGTCGGGGTCATTAACCTGGTCAGGGGCAAGATTTTTCAAGACATAGCCTTCCTTATACCAGCCTGCGCCTGATATTTGACCAATTTTAGAAGGCTCCGTTTTGAGCTCGATAGAATACTCGGTGTAATAGGGAAATATGGCATCATATGAATACTCGGTAACTGTTATTTTATCTACCTCAGCTTTGAACCTGATACCGGAATCGGTCGGATGCTGCACAGTAGGGTCGACGCTTATAGTTCTTACCGCACCTAAATCGAGGCTGATTTTTGTGGACTCACCGCCTCGCAGCGTGACCGTGGGGGTTGCTCCTACGTATACTTTCGTCTGGCCGACTTTAAGTCCGTTGCCGATGGTAACTGTAGCCTCATAGCCTCCCTTTTCCACTATGATACTAAAGCTCTGTTGCCCCGTTATAGCTGGGGTTGAGCTATCTTTGGCTTCAACTACAAAACTATAGCTGCCGGCACTGCCTTTGGCTGGAATACCTGAGATGTAGCCTACGCTTGCATTTAGCATTAGTCCTGTAGGTAATGTACCGCTCATTATTGACCAGGTGTATGGTGATGTTCCGCCGCTGACACCTATCGTAGCGTTATAGCTCTCACCCTCCTTTGCCTGTGCCAGAGTTGTTGTAATGAATGTGAGTGGAGGTTGGATAATGGTGAGAACAAATGCTCGCGTGTCAGTGGCTAATGTTCCATCGGTAACCCGGGCGGTAAAATTGAAGGTGCCGGCTATTGCTGGTGTACCTGAAACAGTACCTGTGGCATCGAGACCTAACCCTGTCGGTAAACCTCCAGTTATAATAGTCCATGCGTAAGGTGGAGTACCTCCCACAGCTTGCAGCGACGTATAGTAAGCGCCTCCCATCTGACCTTGTGGTAGAAGTGGTGAGGTGGTGATAACAGGTTGTGCTAGAACAGGGCTCGCAATCAGGGATGCGAAACCTAGAAGTACAAGCATGCAAACCAGGGTCAGGCAAATCCCTCGACCGATGGCTAATTTCATGGTAGGGCGTTCATTCCGGCGGATGGATTTCATCTGTTACATCTATTATAGTCGCCAAATCACCTTTTGTCGACATCAAACGAGAGCTTATTCGCTATTCGGAGTGCCCTGCTTCTGAACCTCTGGAATCACTCTCCTGCGATAGGTATAACGTTTCTGTGTCCACACGCCACTGAAAAAGCTCCGGTTTAGCAGATATCGGTTATCGGCTACATTTAAGAGGTCCTTGGATGCCCCGCCTTCAAAGTAGGCCACCTCGACATGCTTACCCATGTTCTTTACAGCTTGAAGGGCATAGGCAAAATCAGAATCACCGCTGACGAGGACTGCCACATCATAGAAGTCGTTCCAGGCAAAATATAGCAGGTCTGTAGCCAGCATAATATCTATGCCTTTCTCAACAGGGACACCCTGTGCCACCTTGGTGCCCCCCAATCTGATCTCCAGATATGGCGTCTTGCGCAGGTTATCGAGGAACTCCTGTTGGTCTCGATAGCTGTCGGGCCTTTGAGCCGGGTCCTGTAAGACATTGTAGTAATATGTTCGGAACAAGCGCCTGGAGCCACATAGCTTGCTGGCGAACTCAGCAAAGTTGAGGTTGTGGCGTCCGAAGTTACTGCGTAGACCGTGATATAGATTGCTTCCGTCTATGAATATTGCGACTCTATCATCCATGACATTCCCCCTCTAGGCCTGTTAGTAGCCTTTGATGGTTGACATTATACCATCGTCTATGGCAGACGTATATATTAACATTCAGCTGATTGTATAGGCTCTTCATTTATCCGCACGGCGATTAGCGTGCTGCTTATGATTGACAGGTATCTGTACGCCGTGCTATTCTGCCTTCTCGTAACAGGCAGGAAGGAGCGTCTACGTTTATGAAGTCGAAGCGAGTAGGTAAAAGGACACCGGAACAGGAATTGAGGTTGGACCTCAATGTACCAAACGTTGTGACTGCGGTGCGTGTGGTGATGGCGTGTGTTATTTTCTGGCTCTTGTGGCAGGGAGAGTTCCTGGCGGCAGGTATTTTAATTCTTATTGCTGCGGCTACCGACGGACTGGACGGCTTGCTGGCTCGCAGACTCGGGCAGTCAAGCCTGGGTGGGTCTATTTTCGACATGGTGGCTGACGAGATACTATTTATGCCCAGCCTGATTCTAGCCATAGTAGTGGGGTTGTTCGCAAGGACAGACCACCTGATGCCTTTCAATCCCTATCCATACGCGGTACTGGCTCTTGCCGGAGGAGTTGCGGTGTTTGCAGGCATAGGCACATTTCTATGGAAACGTCGGAGTCGCAACATAGAGTTTCCTACTCCCACAGGTGTGGCTAAGGTCAACTTCTGGTTCTGGCTGGCGCCGCTGGTGGTAGCCGTTTTTGGAATTGGCCCTGACTGGTTGCTTGCCACGCTGATGTATATGGCGATTGTCTCCACCATTCTAACATTCTATTCCTATCTCAAGAAGGGCGGCTACGTTTTCACTGACTGACTTTGTATCCGGTCTCGCTCGACAGATTCATGCCTGACGTGGTGTAAGATACGGAGAGTAAGGTGATATACGAGCATTTCCGGCAGCCTGTAATTCCCAGAGCTGCATTTTTTCTCCGCGTTGGCTGGCATGTTTTTATCGCTCTGGGTATTGTCATCGTTTCGCTGGGGATTGGCATTGTCGGCTACCATGAGTTAGAAGGCTTATCCTGGATTGATTCTACGGTTAATGCCGCCATGATTCTCGGTGGCATGGGGCCCCTGAATCAGCTACAAACCGATGCCGGCAAGCTGTTTGCCTCATTCTATGCGCTGTTTTCCGGAATAATCTTTCTTGTTGCCATTGCCATCCTGCTTGCCCCGGTCGTGCACCGGTTCCTCCATAGATTTCATTTCGATTTCGACTCTGAGAGTTCAACCGGGGACTGATTCACTCCGGAATTGCACTTCACAATTTGATGATGTATAGGAGGTAAAGGAATATGCGTACAGTTATATTAGCCGATGGCAAACTGGTTATAAAAGACGTACCTAAACCTTCCCCCGGGCACGAAGAAGTCCTAGTCAAGATTACCACTGCAGGTGTTTGCCACTCGGATTTACATCTGGTTAAGGGAGATTGGCCTGCCTTTGTCCGACCATTCCCAATTCCGATGGGTCATGAAGGCATAGGAATAGTCGAGGAGCTGGGTCCTGGAGCGGAGAAATATATACAGAAAGGCGATAGGGTTATATTGGGTCTCGGTGGCTCAGGCGGAGGATACTGGTGTGGCGCTTGTGAATATTGCCTTAGTGGCAGACCCAGGCTCTGCAAGCAGGCTAAGGGCATTATCGGTGCCTATGCCGATTACATTTCGGTCTGGGCGAAGTCATTAGTAAAGCTGCCTGAGGAAATAAGCGACAGGGAGGTTCCACTGGCATGCGGAGGATTAACAGCCTATAGCGCCGTCAAAAAGCTTATCAAATTCGATGTTGTACCAGGCAAGCCGGTAGCCATTATTGGCGCGGCGGGTGGGCTTGGGCACTATGGAGTGCAGGTAGCCAGGGCGTTCGGGTATAAAGTAGTCGGAGTTGATGTGGGCAAAGAAAAAATAGAGTTTGTGAAGAATCTGGGTGCTGATTATGCCGTGGATGTAAGCGAAGCAGTCGAATTCGTCAAGGAGAAGTTTGGTGGCGTGTACGCCAGCATCGTATTTTCACCCAAAATAGCCGGCTTTGAGCTTGGATTAAAGTTGTTGAAACGTGGAGGAGTATTCGTGGGCGTAGGAATGCCCGCGGTGAGCGAAGGAACAATATCGATGACTCCGGTGGAGCTGTTAGCCAGGGACCTGCTCATAATGGCGTCGGCGGTGGGTACAGTGGAGGAAATGAGAGAATTGGTTCAACTGGCAGCCGATGGAAAAGTCAAAACTCACGTAAGTAGAGTTGCCGGCTTATCGGAAATCAGCCAGGTACTTGAGGAGCTGGAGGAAGGAAAGTACGCCGGCAGAGCCATTATTGATATGACGAAATAGAGGAGCTGATTCAGCCCGGAACTGCACTAAACGTCATGTAGTGTGATTATTCAAGTAACACTGAAAGCCATCCAAATGGATGTCAATTTCCTGCTTCAGCATTGGAAATAGTCGTTTACATTTCATTATGATGGCTCTTCGCTTGATGTCTTCATTTTTTTTACGGCCGTAACAGTCAACAACCTGCAATTTGGTGTGCATCCCCAGTGAACGGGAAAATAAATTCACCACCTTGCGATCATATTCTGGAAACGAATAACCGATTACTGTGACTATGTTCGCTGTTTTCAATTCCTTCTCTGCTGAAGACCAAAGAGGCTGAATCATCTTGGGGTATGGTTCATACGGAATAATTATGAAAGGTTGGACAGATTCGCCACAATTTTCAGAACACCTCTTATTATCGAAAAAATTCTTGAACATGAAAGGATAATACAGATGTAGATGATTACAGGAAGGACAAATCCCCCAATCGATAGACCCGTTAAGTTTGATAAGTTTTATGGGGTTGTTTTGTGCATAGAATTTTTTACGCTTATCGTCAATCCAATCAAATTTAAGCAAATAATCAAAGTAGACATTTGCATCAAAGTCTTCGTGTAAAAGAACGTCGAAATTGAAAGAAAGTATTGCAACTTGGCCTGGGTGATTGCTCTTCAAAACTCTGTCTATGAATCTCTTGTATAGAAGGTTTTCATGGCCAATGCTGGACTCTGCTAAGTGCTCAAAAATTAACCTTCTAACGAGTTCTACCCCCTTGATATCTCCATTTTGTTGTAACATCATCAGGATTTCATCAACGTAACGCCTTTTGTTCCGTAGCCTTTTATTCAGTATGCCACGTGTATCGAAAACCATATCGCCTCTCTCATCCCATTCTTTAAGAAGAAATTCGTATTCTGGATAAATTGATGCAGCTAATTTAAGGAATTCACGATAATTGGAGAATCTTTCATTCTCCTCTTGAAGATCTGGACTCCCATTGTCATTATATGGAAGAAGTCGCCCACAATCCAACGGATAGTTCCAGACTAAGTCCCTTCCTAGTGGGGTATTGGCAGATGCTGCAGATGCTCCGGCCCCAAAAACATATACATGTTTCATTTTACTTCATGCCACCTCCCCCTTTTTAATGCTTGCCAATTAACCCAAGCGAGGTTATTTTTTCTTAGCATTTCCACACTTTTAGGTAATACTTCGTTGTTGAAGACAAGCCTACTATTCACAGCAATGATTTTATACTCCTATTAGCCTTAAGGCAATTTGCGACACAAGCTGCATCTGCACAATCAAGCCAAAAAGTAAACTCGGGTTTTACTGGTATTTCGTCCGTTTTCAATGATAGCTGGCCAACTTAGAATCCAATGTTCTTTTTATACGTGTCTCTACAAATTCTTTCGTAAGCATTTCATCGTAGCGAAAGTAGACCATGGTAACAGCGTTTTCAGAGCAAAGGCTTGCTTTCAATTTGTCACGTTCCTGTGTTTGTTGAAAACCATCCTCGCCACCAAAAAATGGGATAGGGTCATAATGTTGGCGTCCCTGATATTCAATTGCCAACCGGAGTTCAGGTACAAAGATGTCTAGTCGTTGTCTACCTAACCATTCTGGACTTGCTTGATGGACAATTTCATTCTTGGGAAAAATGTCCTTCACCATATTCAGCAGTTCCCTTTCAGATACCCAGCCCTCGCCAATGTGCGGAATGCCCAGTAGGTCACGTATTTCATTTTCGGCTTCATGCTCGTCGATATTTTTCTCGATGGCTATTCGTTTAATGTAAGGGCCATAGTGAACCTTCACATTACTACCATACATCGGGTGGCAATAGAAAAGTTCAGAGGGAATATCACGGCAAAGATGGCAAATACCGCTTCGGAACTTAGATTTCTGATATGAAGCTATAAACTTGTGAGCCCAACCGCTTTCTGCATAAGGATTTTTCTCCTCAACTGCTTTCAAATAGTGCTTCTCCAAGGCTGTTCTGAAACATTCGCAGAAATAAGACTTGCCACAAACCTTACATATGAACCTGATAATCCGGTCATCTATATATGCCGCCAGGTAATCAGGGTGACATTGACACGACGGAACAAGGTCATCGCCGATAGAAGTAAGAACTTCAACAGGAAGTCCTATATGTCCCCAATACCCCATGCGAATTATGTAACGGGAAACCGTTTTTAGATGCTTGCTCTTAACCTCGAGTGGTTTCGGGCAAATCAAATTAACGGGCTTCTCTAAGTGAATTACAGGAGAATCGTTATGCCTAACTATAATCGTGAACTCAAACCATCCCAATTCAACCACCGATTGCCTGGGTAAATCCTTTAGGAACCAGGGAAGATGAATTATTGAAGGTTGAGGTGGATACCTGTATCTCGATGGCAGATGTGAATCCGGCGACCCTATTAGCATATATTCGCGACTTAGAGACAAGCCTTTGGCAAACCGCGAAGGGCCAGGGTTGAAGCCTATTTTGAAACGAAGTATCTCTCCAGAAGCGACAAAATTCCTAAGTTGCTTGTCAAATTGCTCAACAACAAGTTGAATAATGAGTTCGGGTAAACTCCGCATTGGTGAACTTAGAATCTTGTCCTTCAACCCACATCGAAACAGGTCAAAATCTATGTCCAGCCGGAGAGTAAACACTTGCTTATTCGCCCAATCTTTTAGAAACTTTAGGCTAATCGGTTGGCACTGTCAAACGTACTTTTTCTCAGAACCAAAGAGCCTTATTTGCTATCACTACACTTTTTTCAAATACGCAGGTAACGATTCATCGTTTTGTTACCCTTCGCCCGGGGCAATGTCCTAAATCTGTCCTTTTACCTGGACCGGCAGGCAGGCGACCATGAGATAAACTTCGGTGGCGTGGCTGGCGAGTAGCTGGTTGGCTTTGCCCAGCAGGTCGCGGTAGATGCGGCCGAGCTTAGTTTCAGGTACCAGTCCCATGCCGACCTCGTTGGAAACGATGACGAAGCTGGCATCGAGCCTGTCCATGACGGCGATAAGCTGGTTTATTTCAGAAAGCACCCTTTTTTCAGCTTCCGGGTAGTCAGGCTCGTCATGTAGCAGGTTGGAGATGAGCAGGGTGAGGCAGTCTATGATTACCAACCCGGCATCGCCGATTCCTTTCTCTATTCCTCTGCCGATGCCTGTTGATAGCTCCAGAGTGTGCCAGTTTTGGGGACGGTCTTTTTTGTGTTCGGCAATGCGAGCCTGCATTTCTTCATCGAGCGCCTCGCCGGTGGCGACGAAGAGGACTTTGTTGCTGAGCTCTTTAGCCAGTTGCTGGGCATAATGGCTTTTGCCGCTGCGGGCGCCGCCGAGTAGAAGGATGATTTGTTTAGCCATTGTTGTGCTCCGAAATAGCGTTCATTTGTTTTACTGTGGTTGAGATTCTTCGCTGCGCTCAGAATGACAGGACGGGAAGATCTCAGAATGACAGGGCAAGAAGTGCTCAGAGTGATGGAGATTTGGATTCTTCGGTCGCTTTGCTCTCTCAGAATGACAGGAGGGGTTGCCAAGGCTGTACTCCTGTATATCTAATGTCCAGTGGTTGTCCCTGGATATGGGAACAGATTTACCTATTTTTACGGGCTTCTTGAACGCCGGTCCGTCATATACAAAAGTGTGGAACTCTCCGGCTTCGCCGCAGACGTCGATTTTTGATTTCGCCGCCAGCGCTTTAAGCTCGGAAGCCAGTTTGCCATCCACCTGCCTGCCCAGCCATTCCTTGCCGAAGAACTCGGTTTTTACGCTGACAACAATGGCTTTGAATCCAGCATCGATGAAGTCGGTCAGAAGACGGGCGCTGGCCATCCCCCACAGGGGCAGTATTGCCTTCACTCCTGATTCGCCACAGACCCGGTCTATCCAGTCCTTGTGTTCCTGCAGATATATATCGCCGGTTATCAAGCCAGTTATGCCTTTGAGCTTAAGCTCGGCTAATGCTTCTTTGAACCCGGCTTCGTAGGTCTCCCAGGTGACTTTTTGCTGAAGTATGGGCAGAGCCATAGCCTGTGCCTGTAGAGCTATGAGTTTGCGGTCCAAGCCGTGAGACATAGCTCTGGTTGAGTCCGTGTTTATAAAGTTGAGCAGATGGCTGACCTTTAAGCCCTGGGAAATCGCTTTCCAGCAGGCAAAGCAACTGTCCTTGCCACCGCTCCATGAAGCTGCATATTCAGTCATTGAAACCTCCCAATCAAGATGAGTAGTAGAAGCACCAGAACCTCGGCTATCTCGTTGATGGCTCCGTAGTTATCGCCGGTAAGCCCGCCCAGACGGGAACGGAAGTAGCTGGCTATGCCGAATGCAACAAGCCACAGGGCTGCCATGAGCACCAGACCCCACAGCTTCAGCAGGGCTACGGCGACAATCAAAGCTATGACGGTGGCTATGGTCAGTCTCTGCCAGGTGGCACCCCGTTTGAAGGCAAGTCCCATGCCGGAGTGTTTGGCATAGGGGAAGGTGAAGATGATGGAGACCATCACCCAGCGGCTCAAAGTGGGCATGAGCAGCAGGGCTGGCAATATCGGCGCTGCGGAGAGGGAGACATATTTGAGCAGCAGCAGGAGAATGGCGCCGACGATGCCGAAGGCGCCGACTTTGCTGTCCGACATTATGTCCATCCGTTCCTTTTTGGACTTGCCGGCGATAACGCCGTCGCAGGTGTCGATGAAGCCATCGAGATGGTGGGCGCCGGTCAGTATGACCAGAGTTATGATGAGCAGTGCGTTTACCACGGAAGAGGGCAGGATAAAACTCAAGCCATAGTAAAGGCCAAGCAGGACGACGCCGAGAATCAAGCCGACCAGCGGGAAATAGGTCAGTGATTGGCCCGAGGTCTTAGCTGTGGCCTTGTGCCGTAGTGGTGTGGGGAATATGGTCAAGAATTGGATTGCTTCCCAGAAACCCAAATTTATTCTCCTTATTGTGGTTCGAGCGGTCTGGCTTCGGAGACGCCGGCCTGAGCAAATGTAGCCATCTGGCTCAGAGTTCTGACGGAGGCTTCAGCCAGTGAGATGCCCAGGACAGCGCCGGTGCCTTCGCCAAGTCGCATATTAAGATTTAGCAATGGTTTCAGTCCCAGAAACTGTAGCAGCAGCTCATGTCCTGCCTCTGCCGAGAGATGGGCGGAGATGAGGTAATCTCTGGCTTGTGGTGATAAGCCGATGGCGATGAGGGCGGCAGTCCCGGAGATGAAGCCGTCGATGACCACAGGGATTCTGTAGGCAGCGCCGGCAAGCATAACTCCAACCAGCCCGCCGATTTCGAAGCCGCCGACCTTGGACAAGATGTCTATCGGGTCCTTGGGATTAGGCTTGTTAATCGATAGGGCTCTTTCTATGACCTTGATTTTATGGGCGAGCTGTTTATCGCCGATGCCGGTGCCCCGGCCGGTGATTTTCCTGGGCTGTTTGCCGCTGATGGCGGCGAAGATGGCGCTGCTGGCGGTGGTATTGCCGATGCCCATATCTCCAGCGCCGATGATATCGACTCTCTTAGCCATCTCGGCTTCGACCGTCTGGATGCCGGCTTCTATGGCGTCAATGGCTTGCTGGCGTGTCATCGCCGGTCCCTGTGTTATGTTCTGGGTGCCGAAGTCTATCATTTTACATAATAACCCGGGCAGCGGTTGGAAGCCGCCTTTGACTCCCATATCTACTATTATAACCCGGGCGCCTATCTGTTCGGCCATGACATTTATGGCGGCACCGCCTTTGAGGAAGTTGAGGACCATCTGGCGGGTTACTTCCTGAGGATAGAGGCTGACCGTTTCGGCAGCGACGCCGTGGTCAGCAGCCATGATGATTATGGACTTATGTTCCAATTTAGGTGTGGCTTCGCCCTTGATTCCGGCAATTTGAATCGACAGCTCTTCCAACCTGCCCAGGCTGCCGTGCGGCTTGGTCAGACTGTTCTGGCGGCTCTGCGCAGCTGCCATCGCTGAGCTATCCAGCGGCTTGATTTCTTTAAGTATTGTGTCTAAGGAAGTGGTCATTGTTTAAGCTCCTTGCCTGTTAATATTCGATGCCGCGCCTGGCATCTGTACCCTCGGTGAGGGGATGTTTAATCATGAGCATTTCGGTGACTAAATCAGCCCGCTGTATTATCTCCGGTGGCGCCTTCCGACCGGTCAGAACCAGTTCAACTGAGGCAGGCTTTGAATCAAGTATGTCCAGCACCTGCTTGACGGTTATCAAGCCCTGGCTGATGGCGATAAAAATCTCGTCGAGTATGACCATGTCATACTTCCCGCTGAGTATCTCTTGCTCGGCGTAGGCTAATGTTTGATGAGCCTCCTGGCTTGATTGCTCCTTGGATTTTTTAAAGCTATCGCCGACGCTTATCTGGACTATCTCGAAGGGGTTGTACTGCTTTACGAAGAAATGCTCGCCGCAGGGTAGCCCTTTTAAGAACTGGATGAAGGTCACCTTCATACCCTGTCCCGCGGCTCTCATCGCCAGACCTAGAGCGGCAGTGGTCTTGCCTTTACCGTCGCCGGTGTAAACATGGACAAGACCTTTGGAGTTTTTTTCAACCATGATTCCTCCCCAGAGCGATTTTATAGACCTGTGACATATCGAGGTTGCTCCTGATTATATCGGCTAGTTTATCATATATTTCCTGTTTGTTTATCGATACTGTTGGGGCTTCGGGCAATCTCCTGAGCTGTCGCAGCCTGCTCAGAAGTCGGCGTGTGAATTCGCCATTGTGAAATAAGCCGTGGATGTAGGTGCCAAATATAAGTCCGTTGCTGCCGACAATGCCATCGAAGTAATCGACTTTACCCTGTGGCGTTTCGAAGACCTGGAGTATCGGCTGGCAGCGCTGGCTTCTGGTCTGCCCCATATGAATCTCGTAGCCAGTGACCTCCATGCCTTTAAGCCCTTTCAGCAAGCCTTTGTCGGCATAAACACGGGCTTTAACCTGTGTGGTCGTTTTGTCATTGTGAAAGATGGTTGTGCTATTGAGCAAGCCAAGCCCATTGATGCTGTCGTGCCTGGATTCGACTTTATCAGGGTCATGTATGCTTTTACCCAGCATCTGGTAGCCGCCGCAAATACCTATTACCGGGATGCCTGACTGTGCCAGGTGGACAATAGCCTGTGCCAGCCCTTGTTGTTGCAATTTAATTAAATCGGCGATGGTGCTTTTGGTTCCGGGCAGAATGAGCAGGTCTGGACTGCCCAACTCAGGTACAGTGCTCACATAGCGGACGGCACAGCCCTGCTCTTCAAGCGGGTCGAAATCGTCGTAGTTGGAGATATGGGGCAGGCGTATAACAGCCACATCGACAGTGCCGTTAGCCGAGTCTGTTTGTCTTTCGTCGAGATAGACCGAGTCCTCTTGAGCGATACCCATGTCGCGAAAATAGGGAATGACTCCCAGAACAGGTTTGCCGGTGCGTTTCTCCAGGATATCCAGCCCTGGCTTCAGCAGTTGGAGGTCACCGCGAAATTTGTTGATGATGAAGCCTTTGATAAGGTCGCGCTCTTGGCTGGTCAGCAGTTCCAGCGTGCCGATGATTGAAGCGAAAACGCCGCCGCGGTCAATATCGCCTACCAGCAGAACGGGAGCATTTACCATTCCGGCTATTCTCATATTGACTATTTCTCTGTCTTTGAGGTTTATTTCTGCCGGGCTGCCAGCTCCTTCAATAACCACGATATCATAGGTAGACAGTAGATGACCTAGAGAGTTCTTGATTATCTTCAGCAGGTTGGGGGTATAGCTGTAATATTGACTGGCCTCCATGTTTTTAGCCACTTTCCCTAAAACGATTACCTGTGAGCGGTTATCGGCTTCGGGTTTAAGCAGCACAGGATTCATATGGACGGAAGGCTCGATGCCGGCTGCCTCAGCCTGTACTGCCTGAGCACGTCCGATTTCACCGCCTTCCCTGGTAACGAAGGAATTTAAAGCCATGTTCTGTGCTTTGAACGGGGCGACTTTGAGGCCGTCTTGCCGGAAAATTCGGCATAATCCGGCTGTGATTACGCTCTTACCTGCAGATGAAGCTGTGCCCTGTATCATCAGGGTTTTAGCCGGCATGGCTTATGACTCCAATTTCTTTTACAGCCTCGATTAGCTTCTGGCATTCGGGCAGGGTGCGTGGTGCCAGGCGTATGTACTGGGGCAAACCGAAAGAGGTACAGTCACGAACTAATATGCCTTTCTTTAATATGGCTTGCCTGAAGGCTGTGGCATTGCCGACTCTGACCAGGAAGAAATTGGTCTGCGATGGTAGCGGCGATAGTCCAATGCCCTCCAGTTCTTTTATCAGGAAATCTTTGGCTGCACGGATGTTGTTATGACACTCCTCAAGATAATTATCAGCATTTAAGGCAAAGACGCCGGCTTCCTGTGCCGGGGCATTGACGTTCCATGGCGGGCGGACACGTTTCAGAACGGAAATGATTGGCTCGGCGGCTATAGCGTAGCCGAGGCGCAGTCCGGCCAGGGCATAGTCCTTGGTCATTGAACGGAGGATAATTAAATTATTATGGTCTATTAAATCCAGAGATGTCCAGGCGTTCTGGGTGAAGGCGATGTAGGCTTCATCGAGTATGACCAGGCTGTCCTGCGTACTTGACATAATCTGTATAAATTTTCCTTTGGACATGTATTGCCCGGTAGGGTTATTGGGGTTACACAGAAAAACGGCTTTAGGTCGGTGCTTCTGGAGTAAGTTTGCAAATTCCTTTATATCCGGCTGGAAATTCGGCTCCTTGAGGACTGGCTGTTTCAATACGCAGGCATTGGCGAGGTGGCAGGCAGTTTCGTATTCACCATAGGTCGGTTGCGGAATAAGGACTAAGTCATCGGAGTCCAGGTAGGCAGTAGTTACAAGCCTGATTAGCTCGGTGGAACCGCTGCCTATGATTAGCCTGTCTTGAGATATATTTAGCTTTTGAGCCAGCAACTGCTTTAATTCACCGGCTTCGGTGTCAGGATAGCATGCTATCGATGTATCGGCTAAAGCTTCTTTTATGCCGGGTGGTGGCCCGAATGGATTACAGCTAACGCTGAAGTCGAGCACGGTCTCTGATGAGATACCAAGCCTGGCTAACTCTTCATGGTCTATGCCGCCGTGAACGCAGGGTGAGATCTTATTTATAGCTGGTCTAGGTAACAACAAAATATATCACCTCGGCAAAGATAGATATCAGGCACCAGATAATGGCTGTTACAAAAATGATTTGTCGAGAAGCGTTAATCGTGTCAAGTGATAGCGGGTACTGGTTATCACCAAGTCGGTAATTGTCGATTTTTTCCAGTTGTATTCCCAGGGCACCGGCGATGGCGCTCATCGTCCAGCCGGCGTTGGGACTTTCTGTTTTTTTGTGGTCGCGAATCATGATGTGCCAGGCTTGCGAGGCATTTTTTCGGCATATAAGAGAAGCCACCACTATTATCAGGGAGGCAATCCGTGCCGGGATGAAATTAACGATATCGTCCAGTCTAGCGGCAAACTTGCCCAGATATTCCCATTGCCCATGGTACCCCACCATAGAATCGAAGGTGTTTATTACACGGTAACCTATGGCTCCGGGCACGCCGAAGAGGAAAAAGTAAAATAGAGGGGCTACAAAACTATCGCATATATTTTCGGCTGCTGATTCTACTGTGGCTGATATAACCTGCTTCTTGTCGAGTTTGGTAGTGTCACGGCTGACCAGAGATTGCAAGCGCAGGCGTGCCTGGTCCAAATTATTTTTAGCTATAAGCTTTTTAACTGTGTCAATGGCTTGCCTGAGTCCGCGTAAGGAAAAACTGAATTTCAGCAAGAACCCGGCGATAATGACGTAAACTATGAGATTAAACTCACTCAGGAGGGATAGCAGAAAGTAAATGGCGGTGACAGTCAGCCCAAGCGTTATTAAAACCATGCCGATGCCGTAGGTAAGCTGCCGGGCCCTGTCTTTTTTTGGAGCCAGCTTTGTCTCCAGAGAAATTAGTTTGCCCATCCAGGCTATGGGATGCCAGGTGTTTGATGGCTCACCAAGGATAAGGTCAAGGGCAAGAGCTATGAGCAGGATTATTACTATTTCCATGATTTTTCAAGCACTTATTTATCTTTGTCAGACACGATAAGGGTGGCGGGCAAATCATTAATCGGGTGGGGATAGACGTAGACTTCGGCTCCGTAAACCTCCTTGATAGTTTTTGCATTTATCACCGATTCAGGAGTTCCGTGGCAGTAAACTCTTCCATCACTAAGCATTATCAGGCGGTCGCAATACTGAGATGCCAGGTTCAGGTCATGAAGCGTCACCACAACAATTAGCCCTTGCTCTCGACATAACTGGCGGGCTAAATCCAGGGTTTCTATCTGATAATTAATATCTAAATTGGCGGTGGGTTCATCCATAAGTATTATTTTTGGTTCCTGAGCTAAGGCGCGGGCAATGGTCAGGCGTTGTCTTTCGCCTCCTGACAGCTCGCCCACCCTGCGTTCAGCATAAGCAAGCGTTTGGGTCGCTTTCATGGTCTTTTGTACTATAGCCAGGTCATGTTCTCCTTCATAGCGCAGTAGCCCTAGATGCGGAGTGCGCCCCATAAGCACCACCTCTAGGGCAGTGAATAGTTCAGGTAAGGTTGGATTTTGAGGGACAACAGCCACCAGTTGAGCTAAATCCCGGTGACTCATGTCGGCTATGTTCTTGCCATCGAGGAAGATGTGTCCTGAGCTCGGCTTAATCAGTTGGGTTATTCCTTTGATTACCGTTGATTTGCCGGAACCGTTAGGACCTATGATGCCCAGCATTTCTCCAGGCTTAGCTTCAAGGCTGATGTTATGGAGCACTGTTTGCTTGTTATAGCCCAGGCTGACGTTATCCAAGCGCAGTTTGAACATTTAGAATATTGCCCTCTTTTTTTGTCGCAGCAGATAAAGAAAGAAAGGAGCACCTATAAAGGCGGTTATTACGCCTACTGGTATCTCTGTAGGCGCCAGCATGGTTCGGGCGGCGGTATCAGCTAGAATTAAAAAAATAGCTCCGGCGAAGGTGGCTAAAGGCAGGAGGAAACGGTGGTCTGGACCCCAGATAAGCCGAACAGCATGTGGGACGATGATGCCGACAAAGCCGATGATGCCACAGAAACAGACCGCAGCGGCGGTTATCAAGGTTGCAGCCCCGAGCAAAGTCAGCTTGACCTGTTCCACGTTGATGCCCAGCTGTTGGGCTTGTTCTTCGTCGAGCTGCATTACGTTTAAAGGTCGGGCATGAAGCCAGATGACTATTGTGCCGATGAGTATATAAGGTGCCACCATGCCTACCTGCCACCAACTGGTCAGGGAGAATGTGCCCAGCAGCCAGGAGATTATGCCGTGCAATTTGTCTCCCGATGCAATCATCAGGTAAGAAGTGATTGCAGCCAGGAAAGCGCCCAGGGCTACACCGGCTAGGATAAGGGTTGTCATAGGCAGGGTTTTACCGACTCTGGCTATGTAATAAACTACAGCTACGGCTGTAATAGCACCAGTGAATGCCAGTAATGGAATGCTGGCAGCTTGCCAGGCTATGGGTAGCATGAAACCGATGACGGCTCCTAATGCTGCACCCTGGGCGACGCCAATGAGGTATGGGTCAGCCAGTGGATTGCGGAAAAGTCCCTGGTATGTGGTACCGGCCACGGCTAATGCGGCACCGACTAGTCCGGCTAGAAGCAACCGGGGCAGGCGTATGTCAAAAATGATTGTTTCTATATTGCTTGGCCAGGTTGCCTGGATATGGACGAACGGTAGTTTGTCTAATAGAACGTCGCATACCTTATCGAAGGGAATGTCAGTGCTGCCTACGGCTAAAGTCGCTATAAGTACTATTCCTAGAAGTATGACCAGTCCGACTATGGCATAAATTCGGCTACGCCAGTGGATTGGGTAAATGGCTGCAGTTTCTGATATGCTCGAATTCTTAAACAATTCTAATGCCATTCTTGTTCAGCCTTTACACCTCTAGCACTGATGTACATGCTTGTTTCTTTTCGGCTATTTGAAGAGTTCAGGGTGAATGAAGCAGGCCATTTGTTCCAGGGCTTCTACTATTCTGGGACCTGGGCGGTGTATCAGGTCGCCATCGATTTTATATATCCTGTCATTTAGCAGCGCCTGTGTATTTTTCAACCTGGTCTCAGTCTGTACATATTGCCAGGGCAGGTCTTCTCCAGTCCCCATGCCAACGGAGGCTACTATTACCTGTGGGTCTCTGTAAATGACCGTCTCCAGGTCGATTGTCTTGTCGCCAGAGATATCAGAGGCGATGTTTTGTCCACCGGCACTGCGGATTACATCATCAGCCAAAGTTCCTGTGCCGGCGGTCATCAGTGGGTCATGCCAGGTGACATAAAATACTCTCGGTTTTTGTTTTGAGGATAAGGTTTCTGTTTTGTCAGTTATAACTTCAATCCTTGACCTTAAGCTGCTGACCATCTCCGTAGCCTGTTTATTTTGTCCGGTGATTTTACCTACCAATGTTATGCTGTCCAGCACTTCAAGCAGGGAAGTTGGTGTTAGAGCCACAACTGTCAGTCCAAGTTCTTCCAGGGCAGGTATGACTGTTTTGCTGTGAATATTGGTTGCCAGCACCAGGTCCGGCTCAAGTGAGACAACCTTTTCTATGTCGACAGTGCTGAACCCCCCCACTTTAAGTTTAGTTGTAGCCGCCTGAGGATAATTACAATACTCAGTAACTCCGACCACTTTATCGCCCAGGCCGAGAGCGAACAAGATTTCGGTATTGCTCGGTGATAGAGAGATTATTCGTTGGGGTGTTTTTTCGATTGCTACGCTTCTGCCAAGGCCGTCAACTATATTGCCCGGCGTAGATTGTGCAGCACAACTGGGGCAAAGAAGAAATGCTAGTGCTAACAGGATAAGGAAGTATTTTGGGCTATGTTGGCTCATTATTTTTCTCCTTTGCGTCAATCGCAAATTAAAATCCCCATGCTCCAACAAGCAAGGGGATTAATTCTAAATAATAAATCCCACCCCCTTACTCCGCGGAGGTAGCCATACCTAGTAGGGTCGATGTTCTGACTATTACAGCAGGCGGGACTGTGCCGGGATTTCACCGGCTTGCATTCCAATTAAGCCCAAGATTGCCCCTGGGCACCCTACCGCAGCTATTAAGTTTGTTAACAGAATACCTGGAAATCGGTATAAAGTCAATAGAGCCAATATATCGAATGAGCCGGGCATACTACAAATCACCTTTCCTGATTGCCGGCTAGTTGCTTTCTGCTGATTTAGAATAAATCTTGATTGATGTATTACTGGCAACCTACTTGACAAAGATCCGTCGTTCCTTTATTTTATGAGTATTGAGGTACGAAGAGATGGGTGGGCGGAGGACAAAGCCCCAACTTGCCTCTGGAGATAAGGCTCTAGACTTAAGTCTGCAAGACTTGGTTAATAGTCTGGAAGACGAACTTTTTATCGTAGACAATGAATATCATATAAAGTTCGTTAACTTAGCTATCATGCAGAGGTTGGGTGGACATGCCGCTTCTCCAGTTGGCAGACTGTGTTACGATGTCTTTGAGGCTAGAGGAAGTCCTTGCAGCTCACACTTGTGGTTATGCCCTATAAACAAAGTATTACACAGCGGTAAATCAGTTGTAATCGTTCATCCCAGATATCCTATAAGCTCGGACATTGTCTCAAACGAACACATTAGAATCGTTATGTACCCACTAAGAGATAGCCGCGGCAACATAAGCGCTGTCGCTGAGTTAAGACGAGACGTCACTGTAGAAAAAGAGATGGAGCATCAGGTTCTGAGACGTCATCATTATCTTCAAGCTTTAAGTCGTATTTCAAGCGCTACGAGCGGGTTGCGGAATTTGAATAGTATCTTAAATGTATGTCTAGACATTGCCTTGGAGTCTGTCGATGGTGAAATAGGGGGTATTCTGCTTTTTGATGAACAAAAACAAAGGCTACATTATCGTGTTTCTCGTGGTTTATCCGCCAAATATGTTGAGAAAATGCAGATGGCTCCGGGAGAAGGGATAGCGGGCAGAGTGGTGAAAACTGGGGAGCCTATCCTGGTGGAGGACATCTCAAAAGACGCACGTGTTGTTCATAAGGATTTGATCAGTACTGAGGGACTTAAGGGATTTGCCAGCGTTCCATTGAAAGCGAAGGAAAAAGTTGTAGGTGTGATTAACATGGCGAGTCATATGCCAGGCCGATTCAGGGAGGATGACATCTATCTTTTAAACTCAATGGGTTGTCAGATAGGAATTGCAATTGAGCAGGCGAGACTCTATGACCGTCTGGCAAGTGCAGCGAGGAGGTACCAGGCTCTTCTTCGGCATGCTTTGACTGCTCAAGAGGATGAAAGAAAGAGAATTGCTCGCGAGCTCCATGATGAGACCAGCCAGGCTATTACCAGCTTGACTCTCAGTCTGCAAGCAATTATGGGGATGGCTGAAATGAAGGGCATTGTAGATAAAGACATCATAGAAAGGCTTAGATCAACACATGCCTATACAGTTCATGCTGGCAATGAAATAGTTAAGCTTATGAAGGAACTCCGCCCCACATTATTGGATGAGCTTGGAATGCCTGCAGCTATTCATCGCTATGCCAAAGATACCCTTCAAACTCAAGGTGTTGGTGTAACTGCTGAATTTTTGGGTACAGACGGGCGTTTTCCCCCGGAGACCGAAGTAACGCTTTTCCGTGTTGCTCAGGGACTTATAGGGAACATCTTGAAGCATTCAGGTGCGAAAAATGCTGTAATTAAGCTAGAGTGTGATAACGCCAAATGTGTATTAAAAATCGAAGATGACGGCAAAGGTTTTAATGTTAGCAAGCTTACACGTGTAGATCATAGCGGTCGGGGTGCGGGTCTATTCACCATGAAGGAGAGAGTGAGGTTGGCAGGAGGTAATTGTAAGATTGAATCCCGGCCGGGACAAGGAACCAAAGTTACGGTGAATATCCCGCTCCCTGCGAGTGAGGTAGATGAAAAAGATAAAAGTCTTGATAGTTGATGATCACACTCTCGTGAGAGACGGAATCCGGGCTTTACTAGGTTTAGTTGCCGATATAGAAGTGGTTGGTGAGGCAACGAATGGCAGGGACGCACTGGAAAAAGTCGAACAGCTTGCCCCAGATGTGGTACTGATGGATCTGTCAATGCCTATTATGGGTGGGCTTGAAACAACACGGAGAATACGCAAGAAACACCCGGCGACGAAAGTGTTGGCACTAACCCAATATGATGATAGCGACTATGTAGTCCCTGTTATCGAAGCAGGAGCTCGTGGTTTTGTTACTAAGATGGCGGCGTTTTCAGAACTTGCCTCAGCTATTCAAGCCGTGTATAGCGGAGATTCTTATCTGTCGCCTTCGGCAGCAAAGGCGCTTGTTCAAGAATACCAGCAAAAAACCACTGTAGAGGGGGAAAAAGACCCTTATAATCAGTTGACAGACAGAGAGAGAGAAGTGCTTAAGCTTGTTGTCGAAGGGTACACTGCTCGCGAAATAGCAGATATACTGGTCATCAGTCCTAAAACAGTGGAGTGGTATAAAAGTAACTTAATGAATAAGATTAACATCCATAACAAAACTGACCTCATTAAGTTTGCCATACGCAAAGGAATTATAGCCGCGTGATGACCCGGGCGAAGTTCCTCCGCTAATCTTAAGCCGCTTCTGCCCCAGATTCTTCCCAACAAAAATCAAGTGTTATTCCAGTAATAATTCTGGGGATCGAGCCATGTTTTCTTAGAGGTTTTCCTATTGTCGCTTAATTTATAACCATGTACTATTCTCGTAGATTTAGTAGTTTCTGTTCAGAAAGAGCCTATGTATCCATCTACAGCAAAAGGCGCCAATAAATATCAGCCCGATAAAATGACAAAATTCTCTTTTGATCATAGCCTAGTTCCACCATGCCAAGCTGCATGTCCGTTACATATGGAAATACGTGAATATGTTGATTTAGTTGCCCAGGGAAGGATTATGGAAGCTCTGCAAGTGATAAGGGATGGTAATCCGTTCCCCTCTATTTGTGCTTATGTTTGTACTCACCCATGTGAGGATGCTTGCAGGCGTAGCCAGGTGGACAAGCCTGTTGCCATTCGTGCGCTGAAGAGGTTTGCAGTTGAATTTGGTGGTGATAGAAGAATCCGTGCTGAGGCAGAAACTATGCATAGTGAGAGGGTAGCTATAGTAGGTTCTGGCCCAGCAGGGATGGCCTGTGCCTACTATTTACGAAAATTGGGTTATCCTGTAACTATCTTCGAAGCTCATTCTGGTGTAGGTGGCATGCTTCGGGTAGGTATTCCACAGTATAGGCTTCCCCGTGAAGTACTGAATACAGAAGTGCAAAGGTTGATGCAGATGGGCGTTGAAATAAGGACAAATACGCGTGTAGTCTCATTAGACCTGCTATCTGACATGGGTTACAAAGCCATCTTTATAACTATTGGTGCTCACCAAAGCCTTAGGATGGGCATAGAGGGTGAGGATGGCCCCGGTGTAATAGATGGTGCCACTTTTCTCCGCGAGGTGAATCTTGGTCTCAAACCATCTTTAGGTAAGAAAGTTGCTGTAGTGGGAGGTGGTAATGTAGCAGTTGATGCTGCGCGTACAGCTCTCCGCTTAGGCGCACACAAAGTAAGTATTCTCTACCGTCGCAGCCGGGCAGAAATGCCAGCAGACCCGATAGAAATAGAGCAAGCCTTGGAAGAAGGGATTGACATTCGCTTCTTGGTGGTGCCGGTTAAATTAAAAAGGCGTAATGGGCAGTTAAGTATAAGTTGTATAAAGATGGAGCTTGGCGAACCTGATGCTACCGGTAGACGGCAGCCTATACCTATTAAAGGCAGCGAATTCAATAGGCAGGTAGACATACTGATTACAGCTATTGGACAGTCACCTCAGGCTCCAAGTGATTTCCGTCTGCGTATCGGCAGAGGGAGCACTATTCATGTTGACCCAGTCACTCTTACTACAAATAGGGTGGGAGTTTTTGCTGGTGGTGATGCTGTCACTGGACCGGCGACCGTAACCGAAGCTTTGGCATCTGGTAGGCTGGCAGCTTTTCGTATTGATGATTATCTTCAGCATAGATATCCGCAAGTTGACAAGGAAATGCGGTCACATTTGCAAGGTGATCTGTTGCCTGAGACTGTAGAGATGATCAGAAAAATAGGTCGGCTTGAACCTCCGATTCTGCCGCCTGAAGCAAGAATAGAAGATTTCAAGGCGGTGGAGTCGGTTTATGATTGGTCAACTGCTGTTAATGAAGCAAGAAGGTGTCTTCGGTGTGGTATGGGGGCTGAAATTGTGTCACAAGATAAATGTGCCACTTGCCTGAATTGTATAAGAGTCTGCCCATATCATGTTCCACGCCTCGATGTTAACGGTGCAGTTCAGATACCAGTTGAGCAATGCCTGGCTTGTGGTATATGTGTTGCGGAATGTCCGGCGAAAGCGATAGTTCTGCGGAAGCCATATGACCAGAGACAGGTAACCGACGAACTACATTATATACTTAAGTCCGCAGAGAAATCGAAATTCAAGCCGTTCATCGTCGGTTTTTGCTGCCAGTATGGACTTTTTGGTACTGGCACTCTGGCAAACCTGTGGCGGGAAGCTAAAGCTGGCATCTGGATAGTGCCTGTCTTGTGTGTGGCAAAAGTGGAGGCCGAACATATGTTGCATGCCTTTGAGATGGGCGCAGAAGGAGTTTTCATTGCTGGATGTGGTGAACAATGCGCTAGGGAGAATACGGCGTTGTGGATTAGTCAACGTGTTGGTAAGGTTAGAAAGACGTTAGCTCAGATCGGTCTTGAGCCTGAGCGAATACGAGATTTTATGTTGAGCTCTGCTAATGAAGATATTGCTCAGGACCTGGATAAGTTCGTTGAACAAATAACCGGGTTATATTTTACCTCGACAATAGTGCAGGAGGTGAAAAGTTGATAGTTGCGGAACAGAAGCCTCTTGAAGCAATCAGGCAAATGATTGCTCCATACCATAGGGTGTTGATTCTTGGCTGTGGTACATGTATGACAGTCTGTGATGCTGGCGGTGAACGTGAAGTATCCTTTCTCCATTGTTCATTACGATTGATACAGGCAAAAAGCGGAGAAGAGCCACATATCTTTTCTGAGTATATTTTGAAAAGGCAGTGTGACCCTGAATTTATAGACCTTCTTGTTGATAAAGTCAGTGATGTGGATGCCATTCTTTCCTTGGGTTGTGGTATAGGTGTGCAAGCCATAGCTGAATGTTTCCCAGATATGCCCGTATTGCCTGGTGTTAATACCTCTTTTATGGGTATGGCTAAGGAGTGGGGGGTCTGGGATGAGCGGTGCGTTGCGTGTGGAGATTGCAGGCTGGAGGATACTGCTGGCATTTGCCCTATTACCAGGTGCACCAAGGGAATATTAAATGGGCCTTGTGCCGGCACCAAAAATGGTAAATGTGAAGCAAGTAAAGACATGGAGTGCGCGTGGATTCTCATCTATCAGCGACTGGAAAGGCTGCAGCAACTTGAGAAAATGCGCCGATATTACCCGCCGAGAAATTTCCGCGCCGTCCCAAGGCCAAAGAGGCTTGTAAAAAAAGTTAGTGTTGGTGCAGGAGAAAGCGATGGCTAATTCATTGTTTGAGGAGAAGCTCTATTCTGATACGTTCTTAGTGACGACGGAAGTTGGCCCACCAAAAGGGGCAGATGTGTCAGAATTGATTCACCACATAGACCTGCTAAAAGATAAAGTTGATGCCATCAATGTCACTGACCATCAGAGTTCGGTTATGCGTTTTCCGTCGTTGGGTGGCTGTCTGTTGGTAAAAGAATTGGGTGGGGAACCCATTCTTCAAGTAACCTGTCGTGATAGAAATCGCCTTGCTCTCCAAGCTGATCTTCTTTTTGCATATTCCAGGGATGTCCGTAATGTCCTTTGTCTTACGGGTGATTCTATTGATGTAGGTGACCATAGAGAAGCCAAGCCTGTCTTTGACCTAGATTCAATACAGTTATTGAAAGCGATAAGAACTATGGAGTCTGGAACGGATATGGCAGGCAATGAACTTAAGAAAGCTCCGAAATTTTGTGTTGGTGCCTCAGTTCATCCTGAAGCAGATTTCATCGAACCTCAACTTATTAAATTTGACAAGAAGGTTGCTGCGGGAGCGCAATTCTTTCAGACTCAGGGCATCTTCGACCTGGCAAGTATTCGGCGGTTCATGCAATACGCCTCACAGTTTAATGTGAAAATCCTGGCTGGAATTATAGTTTTGGCTTCCGCCAGAATGGCTCGATACATGAATGAAAATGTACCTGGAATAATTGTCTGCCAGGCTATTATAGACGAACTTGCTGCTGTGGAGAAAGGCAAGGGACTTCAAAAGGGAATAGAGATTGCTGCTCGCCTGATAAAGGCAATGAGGGAGGAAAAACTGTGCCACGGGGTACATGTTATGGCTGTAGGTAATGAAGGTATTGTGCCTGAAATCCTGGAGGCAGCCGAATTGGCCGGTGTCAGTCGCTGAGATGACACTTTAATAAAATGGATGCAGGATTTAATCAATGAATTAATGCTACTTATGGAGGTAAAGGAAGATGGGGAACAGCGCAAAAATACTGGTTATAGATGACGAACTCGATTTCGTGGAAGCCTTCCGGATGGTATTTGAAGCTAAATCTTATCAAGTGGTAACAGCATCAAATAGAGCAGAAGCTCAGGATGTGATGGGTGCAAATCCTGACATTATTGTGTTGGGCACTCTTGCTCCCGCCGGGCAAGCATTTGCAATGCACAACTGGTTGAAGCAGCATCCAAAATACAAGGACATACCGCTAGTGGTAATTGATGCCAGCCATGAAGAGCGTCATATCAAAGGATGGAGAAGGTTTGAGGGCATACAAATTGAATGCGAAGCTTATATGACCAAGCCG
Organism: uncultured Dehalococcoidales bacterium; assembly: GCA_964400675.1. Lineage (GTDB taxonomy): Bacteria > Chloroflexota > Dehalococcoidia > GIF9 > UBA5629 > 9FT-COMBO-48-23. The sequence continues at coordinate 40,839 of CAYNVO010000011.1, forward strand.
ATAGAGCCGGCTTCGATAGTGCCGCGAGTTCAAAACCTGCTTGAAGAGGCAACCAGACCCAGAAAGATTAAGGTGCTCATAGTAGATGACCATACAATGGTCAGACATGGGATACGTGCTCTTCTCACAGTGCAGAAGGACATGGAAGTGATAGGTGAGGCTGTGAATGGGCAGGATGCGCTTGAACAGGTGCAACGACTTTCTCCGAATGTTGCGCTGATGGATATAGTCATGCCTGTCATGAGTGGGCTAGAGGCAACAAGGCGAATAAGCAGCGAATATCCGCTAACAAGAGTTTTGATCCTGACCCAATATGATGAGGAAGAGAACATGCTTGTTGCCAAGCAGGCAGGGGCGCACGGTTTTATACCTAAAAGGGCAGCAAGCTCCGAACTTGTAGATGGCATAAGGGCTGTAAATGAGGGGAAATATTCTCCATGGTCGTTATCCTAACAGTGTTAGATGCGAGAGGACAATCAGGAGGGTGGAATGCGACAAATATGTGAGACCTGTGCGTTCGCTAAAGATTTTACCGTGGGACCTGGCATATCAGGTTCGGATGAGGGTGTGGAGTGCACTAATTTAGAGTTTGCCAAATATCTTGACAGGCTACAAAAAAGCAATTCCTACCAGAAAGAGTTCAGTGAACGCGGCTTCATCAAAGTATTTAGAGTAGAAGCTGTCGCCTCTGATGAGAGCGAAGCATGTCAATTCTGGAGAGCTAAAAAGTTGAAGCATAAGAAAAGTGCAAAGTAACTAAAGGCTCTATTCAAAGACAGTATTTTGCCTCTTGCTTTCGTGTATTTGTGCATGATATAATCTAGCTTCGGCAAGGCAAGCAAAGCTCGGAGATTTACTTGCAAGCGACCCTAGTCTATTATTCTCTAGACCATGGGCTTACTATTGCGGCTGTTGCTAGCGCTTCAGCTTCTAAATCAACAATTGAAGAATTTCGGTATAAACTGAGTCATCAACAGATAGTTAGCCAGCTTAAGCAGTTTTGGACTCAGGACATTTGCTGCCTTTCGAATATGTCGTTTTACTCTCGGTTACTGTTATGATTGAGAAAGCTGTGGCGTTTTCAATACAATCAAATCTAAATCAGGGGCAAAGTAAATAAGTTGGGGGTGATAAATATAGGTAATACATATTGAATCCAGCCCAGGAATTTGAGCGAAAATAATCAGCCTTCAAAAGAAGGAGGAAAAACGAGAAATGACTGCAAAGATTATCAGTGGTACTGAAGTAGCTGCCGAGATTCGCGAGGAATTGAAGGGCAGAGTGAAAAAGCTAAAAGACAAGGGAGTGATCCCGGCATTAGCTGTGGTGCTGGTGGGAGAAGACCCGGCCTCGATCTCCTATGTTACCGCTAAGGCTAAGGGCTCTGAGGAAATAGGAATGCACGAGGAGACAATTCGCCTACCAGCAGATACTCCAGAAGCAGAAGTCCTGAAAAAAGTCGATGAACTTAATAAAGACCCTAAATTTCATGGTGTATTGGTACAGTTGCCTTTGCCCAAGCACATTGACACCGAAAAGGTGATTAACTTTATCTCTCCAGAGAAAGATGTAGATGGCTTCCATCCTGTTAATGTGGGTAAGGCGCTCAGAGGTGAACCCTGTCCTTTGCCCTGCACTCCTCATGGAGTTCAGGAGTTGTTGGTCAGGAGCGGCAATGACCCAAGCGGCAAGCATGTCGTTATCTGCGGCCGGAGCAATATTGTAGGCAAGCCGCTGGCGGCTATCCTGATGCAGAAGAAGAAAGGGGCTAATGCCACAATCACCATCTGCCATACCGGGACCAAGGATATAGGCTATTTTTCCAGGCAGGCTGATATTGTCGTGGCTGCTATGGGTGCTCCTAAGGCGATAACCGCCGATATGGTCAGAGATGGCGCCGTGGTTATCGACGTTGGCGTTAACCGCGTAGAAGATAAGACAAAAGAGAAGGGTTTCCGCCTGGTTGGTGATGTCGACTTCGATGCCATCAAGGAAAAGGCATCGGCGATAACTCCGGTTCCCGGTGGAGTCGGTCCGATGACTGTAACCATGTTGCTGATGAATACGGTGGAAGCAGCCGAGATTAAAGCAGGTATAACCGGCTAGAAGGATAATACTCATAAACTGTTAACTTCTTTGGCTATTCAGCACAGGCTTAAAATAAACTAAATAAGAAGGAGGATACTACTATATGGCTTATGATGCAGTAAAGATGAAGGACTGGCAGATTTCAGAGGCAGCTGAGAAGAACATGCCAACCCCCGATGAGTGGCGGGAGAGACTCGGATTGCAGAAAGATGAGATTATTCCCTACGGGAGGCTGTGCAGGCTCGACTTCCTGAAAATAATCGAGCGTCTCAAGGAGAAGCAGGATGGCAAGTATATTGAGGTAACCGCCATCACACCCACTCCATTAGGTGAAGGGAAAAGTACTACCTCGATGGGTCTCATTGAAGGTCTGGGTAAACGGGGCAAGAACGTAGGTGGTTGTCTCCGCCAACCATCAGGCGGTCCCACCATGAACATCAAAGGGACTGCTGCCGGCGGTGGCAATGCGCTCCTCATTCCCATGACCGAGTTCTCAATGGGTCTTACCGGAGATATCAACGACATCATGAATGCCCACAATCTAGCTATGGTGGCGCTTACTGCCAGAATGCAGCACGAACGTAATTACGACGATGCTGAGCTTGCCAAGCGCAATCTGCGTAGACTGGATGTAGACCCGACTCGTGTGGAAATGGGCTGGATTTTGGACTTCTGCGCCCAGAGCCTGAGGAATATCATCATAGGTATTGGTGGTCGCATGGATGGCTTCCTGATGCAGTCGAAGTTTGGCATCGCCGTCAGCTCAGAGCTGATGGCCATGCTTTCTATTGTAAGAGACCTGGCAGACCTGCGTGAGAGAATGGGCAAGATCACAGTCGCCTTTGACAAAAAGGGCAACCCTGTAACCACCGGAGACCTGGAAGTCGGTGGTGCCATGACTGCATGGATGCGCAACACCATCAATCCCACGCTGATGTGCACTGCTGAGTACCAGCCGTGCATGGTGCATGCCGGACCATTCGCTAATATTGCTGTGGGTCAGTCGTCTATCATTGCCGACCGCATTGGCCTGAAGATGTTCGATTACCACGTAACCGAGAGTGGTTTCGCTGCGGATATAGGCTTCGAGAAATTCTGGAATGTGAAATGCCGCTTAAGCGGTCTTATACCGCATGTATCAGTGCTCACCACCACCATCAGGGCACTCAAGATGCATGGCGGAGGGCCGAAAGTAGTAGCTGGTCTACCTTTGCCCGATGCTTATACAAAGGAAGACCTTAAGACTCTGGAAAAGGGCCTGTCCAACATGATACATCACATTAATACCATCAGAACTGCTGGCATTAATCCTGTGGTTTGTATTAATGCCTTCCATACTGACACCAAGGATGAGATTGCAATGGTGCGCAAGGCGGCAGAAGAAGCTGGAGCACGTTGTGCTGTGTCCACTCACTGGGCAGATGGCGGCGATGGCGCTCTGGAGCTCGCCGATACGGTTATGGATGCCTGCAACCAGAAGAATGACTTTAAGTTCCTTTATCCCCTGGAAACCAAGTTGCGTGAGCGGGTGGAAAAGATTGCCAAGGTGGTCTATGGAGCTGACGGTGTGTCATGGACACCTGATGCCGAAGCTAAGGCAAAAATGCTTGAGAATGACCCACAATATGCAGACTTTATGACCATGATGGTCAAGACACACCTGAGCCTGACGCATGACCCGGCTATTAAGGGCACTCCCAAAGGTTGGACATTACCTGTCCGTGACGTCTTGATCTATTCGGGGGCAAAATTCCTCTGCCCTTGTGCCGGAACCATCAGCCTAATGCCGGGCACCAGTTCCGACCCTGCCTTTAGAAGGGTGGACGTGGATGTTAAGACCGGCAAGGTAATGGGTCTATTCTAAAGAAAGTCAGGGAGACACTCTAAGGCTGGGTGGTGCTTTGCACCGCCCAGCCTTTTTAGTTAAAATCAATTCCGAGGTTGAATTGGCCCCAAAAGAAATACTTCGAGAATTCGAGCCTATCTTCTATCCTGAAGCTATCGCTGTCGTCGGCGTTTCACAGAACGTATTTAAGGTCGGCTCTCTGTGGTTGAAGGCAATTATAGACGCTGGCTTCAGCGGCCCTGTTTATCCGGTTCATCCAAGAGGCGGCGAATTTCTGGGACTGAAGGTTTATACCAGCATCAAGGAAATTCCGGGGATTGTAGACTATGTCATTGTTTCCATACCCAGAGAAGCTGTCCCCGAGTTGCTGGAAGATTGCGCTAATAAGGTAAAAGCTGTTCATTTTTTCACCGCTGGCTTCAGCGAAACAGGTGATGCTTCGGGCTATGAACTCGAGGAAGACTTGTTAAAAAAAGCACAAAGGGGAGGGTTCCGTATAATCGGGCCAAACTGCATTGGCGTTTATTCTCCGGATGGTAATGTGCCCTATGGACCCGGCGGCAGAATAGGCAAAGTTGGCTCAGTAAGCTTCATCTCTCAAAGCGGCGGCATCGGTGAAAAGCTGGTTGAGCTTGGCGCTGCCAGGGGCATCAACTACAGCAAAGGAATCAGCTTTGGCAACGGCATTGACCTTGATAGCGTCGATTTCATGGAATATATGGCTGCTGACCCGAAAGTTTCTATTATAGGCGCTTATCTCGAGGGGACAAGAAACGGTCGTCGCCTGTTCACGACCATGAAAGAGTCGGCTAGGTTAAAGCCTTTAGTCGTGTGGAAAGCCGGAAGGACTGATGTCGGCGCTACAGCAGCCATGTCTCATACCGGCTCTTTAGCCAGTCCTGCATCAACTTGGTCGGCAGCGCTGAGGCAGTGTGGTGCTGTTGAAGTTAAAAGCGTCGAGGAGTTAGCCGATACCCTTTTAATATTTCAGCAGCTCGGACAGTGGAGAGGTAGTGGCAGTGGCAACGGCATAGCCGTAGTCGGTGGATTAGCAGACGGTGGTGGTGGCATTTCCGTTTCATCCAGCGATGCTTGTGCCGAGCTTGGACTTCATATTCCACCTCTATCTGCGGAGACAAGGCATAAGTTGACCTGTATCCTGGGTCAGGTAGGCAGTATCCTGCTTAACCCTGTGGACGTAAGCCAGAGCGGCAGCAATCCGTCTATTATACGGGAGGCACTTGGGGTTGTCCTCGCCGACCCAGCCATAGATCTGGTTATAATTCAAGAAGACGCCGGGATACTTTTAAAGTATTTTCCCCTAGAGTGGGTGCAAGACATAAACACTGTTTTTGTCGATTTCAGAGCCAACCAGGAAAAGCCGATTGTTGTTGTCTCACCACCCGGGGCTTCTGATTCGCAGCGCCTTGAAATAGAACGAAGATTGACGCAGGCATCGATACCTGTTTTCCCCACCATGGAACGAGCAGCTAAAGCTATAGCGAACCTCAGCAGCTATTATCGGATGCAGGAAGCGTCAAAGAGCTAATAGTATGGAAGTAATAGGCAAGATTTTGCTTATAGCCGGCGGCATCATAGTAATCCTGGGGCTGATGCTGGTTTTCAGTCAGCACATACCCTTCTTTGGCAAACTGCCCGGCGATATATTCATAAAGAGAGACGGTTTTTCCTTCTATTTTCCCATTGTCACCCTGCTTATCTTGAGCCTCCTGATAACCATAATAGTTAATGTGGTCTTGTATTTCCTGAATAAATAAGAAGTCTTTTCTGATGAAGACAAGCGATTTTGATTACCATTTGCCCCCTGAATTTATTGCTCAGACACCTGTAGAACCACGAGACAAATCTCGTCTTATGGTGCTTCATCGGTCTGATGTCTCCATAGAACACCGCTATTTTTACGAGATCGTTAGCTATCTTCAGAGTGGGGATACTCTGGTTCTTAACAACAGCCGTGTTATTCCGGCTAGGCTCATGGGACGGAAAAGCGATAGCAGCGTAAATGTCGAAATTCTGCTATTGCGTCGCTTGGACAACAACGTCTGGGAAACGCTGGTCCGCCCGGGTAGGAAAATCACCACTGGCACACAAATAACAATATCAAGCGATACTGGTGCCGCTGATGAGGCAATAAACGCTGAGGTGCTGGAACAGGCTGACGATGGCATCAGGCTCATTCGTTTCTCAGACGACAGCTTGCTTGAGGGATTAGGTCGGGTCCCGTTGCCGCCTTACATACATACTCCGCTGGCTGATGCAGACCGGTATCAAACGGTCTATGCTGAAATAAACGGAAGTGTGGCAGCACCCACCGCCGGACTGCATTTTGCGCCGAGATTACTAAGTGAGCTGCAGCAAAAAGGCGTTCAACTGGCTTTTATAACTCTCCATATCGGGCTTGATACCTTCCGCCCGATCAGAGTTGATGACCCTAGCCAGCACAAGATTCATAGAGAGTATGGAGAATTAAGCTCAGAAGTGGCTGCTTTGCTCAATCAGACCAAAAGACAAGGTAAAAAAGTGATAGCTGTGGGCACCAGCACGGTGAGGATGCTCGAAGCAGCAGCTTTATCCGGTACAGTGCAGCCTTTTTCCGGCTGGGTTGACCTATTTATCCTGCCTGGGCACCGATTTTGTGTCACAGATGCCATGATCACCAACTTTCATTTACCCAGGTCGACTCTGCTGATGCTCGTTTCAGCCTTTGCCGGTAAAGATTTCATCTGGCAGGCGTACGAACAAGCTACGAGTTTTGGCTACCGCTTTTATAGCTTCGGCGACGCTATGTTAATTCTTTGAAGCGGTTCTTCCATAACTCTGTCATGCATAGTGCTTTGGTAGTGGAAAAAATAGATTAATAAATATTAAAAACGTTGCAGCTTTGCCAATTAGCCAGCATATCTATATAATTTACTCCAGGTGTAAAAGCGATAGGAAAAAAGACGTTTGGAGGTATAATCGGTTAAAGATGTGCGGCATTATCGGCTATTGTGGCAGACAGACAGCAGCTCCACTTGTTTTTGAATGCTTAAAGCGTGTGGAATACCGTGGCTATGATTCGGCAGGCATGGCTACTATATCAAACGGACAATTATTTGTTACCAAAGATATCGGCAAGCTTGAGGAGATTGAAAGCAAGCATACATTGAGCTCGTTACCCGGTAATATAGCTATCGGACATACCCGCTGGGCTACTCATGGAGGTGTTACTACAGCCAATGCTCACCCGCAGTGTGATTCTACTGGAACGATAGCTGTTGTTCATAACGGAATAATTGAGAATTATCAAGAACTCCGTCAACGTCTCACCAGCAACGGGCATCACTTTGCTTCAGAAACCGATACCGAAGTCATTCCTCACCTTATTGAAGATGAAATGAAAAAGGGGTGTTCTCTGGAAACGGCGGTTTTAGCTGTAGCACCGAAGCTTGAAGGCTCCTATTCTTTTTTGGTTATATCGTCCCGTGATTCAGGCAAAATTGTTGGCACCAGAAAAGATAATCCTCTGGCTATTGGAGTAGGCGAAGATGGCTATTTTGTTGCCAGTGATGCCTTGGCTTTCTCCGGGTTGGCTAACCAACTGGTGTCTCTGGCTGATACTGAGGTAACAGTACTAACATCAAAAGGGATTGAGGTTTTTGATGCTGCTGGAAATAAGCTGACAAAAGAAGCGCGACACATCGACTTGCAATGGTGCGATAGTGATAAACAAGGCTACCAGTTCTTCATGCTCAAAGAGATTATGGAGCAACCGCAGACTATTGAGGCGGCTACAAATCAGAATAAAGAGTCATTCACCAAGATTGCCATGGATATACTTAGAGCGGGTCAAGTGATAGTCACCGCCTGCGGCACTTCCAGATACGCTGCTCTGGTTGGCAGATACCTCTTCTCCAAAGTCGGCAGAAAATTTTGCGATGTGGTTATGGCATCCGAATTTCATTATTTTGCTGATTCTGTAGACAGGAATACCGTGGTTTTAGCCGTCTCCCAGAGTGGTGAGACGGCAGATGTCATCGAAGGTGTAAAAAGGGCCAGAGAGGCTGGCGCCCAAATCGTTTCTATCGTCAACAGGCCATATTCTCAGCTAGCTGAGATGAGCCATCATGTTATCTATCTTAATTGTGGTCCTGAGCTATGTGTCGCAGCTACCAAGTCTTTCATCAGCCAGCTAGTTGTCTTCTATCTTTTGTCGTTTTCCATGGTCAACTCTTTTGATAAAGCCGTTACCGACCTCAAAAACATCAGCACTAAAGTGGCTAAGACTATTGAATGGAACAATGACAAAATTAGCGCGCTGAGCCAGGAATTAAAGACCACGAATGATTTCTACTATATAGCCAGAGGGATTAACTTCGCCATCGCTTCTGAAGGCGCTCTGAAGCTTAAAGAAATCTCCTATATTCATGCAGAGGGTATGCCGGCAGGCGAACTCAAGCACGGCACCCTAGCCCTTATTGAACAAAGGACCCCTGTAGCTGTAATCTGCCCCGATGACTATACTTACCGTGAGACATTAAGCAATGCCACGGAGGCTAAGTCAAGAGGCGCTTATATTATTGCCATCTCTGATAGAAAAAATGAGATTTATGATTTCTGGGTCAAGATCCCCAAAGTCGACGAGCTCTTATATCCCATAATCGCTGTAGTCCCGCTTCAGCTCTTGGCATACCATCTGGCGGTTAGCCGTGGATATGACCCGGATAGACCCAGGAATTTGGCAAAATCAGTAACGGTTAAGTAGAAAACTAGTGATTCTGTCTGATAAGTCAACCAAACCAACAATTATCGCCGCCATCCCTTGCCTCGACGAGGAGCAGTTCATCAGTGATATAGTAACTAGAACCCGTAGATATGTGGATAAAGTAATTGTTATAGATGATGGGTCAACTGATGATACCTCTGAAGTAGCTAAAGCTGCTGGTGCTGAGGTCATAAGGCATGGAACGAGGCAGGGTGTTGGGGTGGCTACCAGGGCGGCGTTCGAAGCGGCAAAAACATGTCGGGCTGATGTGCTGGTAACTCTGGACGGCGATGGTCAGCACAATCCCGATGAGATTCCCCAGGTTCTGGCTCCTATCCTGAGTGGCGAAGCTGACCTGGTCATTGGCTCCCGCTTTCTCCAACCCACTCAAAAAACTCTATCAGCTCAACAAACTGAAAGAACCAATATCCGTCGTTATCGCAAATTTGGCATTGATGTAATCACGTGGTTATACAACCTTGGCTCAAAGATAAAGGTATCTGATTCACAGAGCTGCTTCCGTGCCCATAGTCGAAGGCTGCTCGATGCCATAAACATGACAGAAAGCGGCTTTAGTTTCAGCGTTGAAGTCTTAATTAAAGCCAGAAGAAGGGGCTTAGTTATCACTGAAGCACCTATCTCCTGCCTCTATCACTCCCAGGGCTCCAGCCTTAATCCTGTAGCTCATGGTCTTGGGGTTGCCTTCGCTGTGATAAAGCTCCGACTTTTCAGTCACCAGCATAACAAGTAGGTGAAAGCTAAGAAACTCAACAAACTCAATAACACGGATAAAATGAGGTTAAAGTGAGTTTGAAGAACAAGAACGTATTCATCACTGGTATAAGCGGCTTTGTCGGTTCAAACATGGCAAAGCATCTTCTCAATGAAGGGGCCAATGTTTTTGGGCTGGTTAGAAGACGGGCTGATGGCACTATCCCGCAAAACATTAGATATCTGGGAATTGAGAACGAGGTAGCCCTTGTGGAGGGCGATATGCGGGATATTTCCAGTATTGCTTCCGCATTAGACATCAGCAAACCTGACATTGTCTTTCATCTCGCCGCTCAGTCTTTCATTCCCAGGTCGTTTTCATGCCCCGGAGAGACGATGGAAGTAAACTGTCTGGGGACAGCCAATCTCCTTGAGGCGATTAGAAATAAAAGCTTGGATGCAGTAACAGTTTTCGCAGGAAGCAGCGAAGAGTATGGCCTTGTATTCCTTTCGGATTCTCAGTATCAGCAAATCAAGAAAAAACACGGCACGATTTTCCCGGAGCCGATCAGTATCCCTGAATTGCCTATCACTGAGACCAATCCTCTCCGCCCCATGTCTCCCTATGCTGTCAGCAAGGTCTACGCCGACTATCTAACCAGAAACTATCATACTTGTTATGGATTGAAAACAATAGTCTCTAGGGGCTTCAATCAGGAAGGGGCCGGCCGAGGCAGTATGTTTGTAACTTCGTCGATTACTCGGCAGGCGATGCAATACAAGCGTGGTGAAATCGATAAGCTAGTCATAGGCAATGTTAATGCCTTCAGGGATTGGTCTCATGTCAATGATATTCTGAAGGGGTACTGCCTGCTGGCTGAGAAAGGCAGATATGGAGACGTTTACAACCAGGGCTCGCAGAGGACCAACTCGGTGCTTAGCTATCTCTTGCTTAGTTTGGAATGTGCTGGATATGCGGTGAATAGGATTGAAACGCTTGGTGGCAAGAAAGTGGTAGATAATCCCAACGAATTGGATAGCTCAAAGATGTTCGGGCTTGGCTTTGAAAAGACCAGGGTGGATAAGCTGATGCTAGAAGGTAAATTGGAATTCCAGCTTTCGGATACAGGAATTATTGTCATTACCGATAAGGATAAAATAGCTGTAGAATTTGATGAAGAAAGGTTCAGGCCAGCTGAAGTACCGATTTTATTAACCAGGACTGCAAAAATGGAGGAGCTTGGCTTTAAAACGCAGCGCAGCCTTAAAGATATAATTAATGACCAATTGAATTATTTCCTGGATCCAGCTCGCTAGCAAGGCAAACTGATTGTTCGCATGAACTATCAGAGTCGCCTCGTTATGCCGCGGCGTTGAAACACGATTGGTACTCAGTGAGGCGTTAGTGTAGTATAGGATTGTGCAGATGAAGATTGCTGTAATTGTGGGTACACGCCCCGAGATAATTAAGATGGCTCCGATAGTAAGAGAGCTTGAGAACAATAGAGTAAACTACTTCATCCTTCATACCGGTCAACATTATTCGTATAACCTGGATAGGGTCTTTTTTGAACAGCTAAGATTACAAGATGCTAAATATAACTTAGAGGTCGGCTCCGGCTCTCATGCAGAACAAACAGGAAAAATACTTATAGGCGTGGAAAAAACTCTTGAAATTGAAAAGCCTGATATTGTTCTAGTTGAGGGTGACACTAACTCTGTGTTTGCTGGTGCACTGGCAGCAGTTAAGCTCCATATATCAGTTGGGCATGTCGAGGCTGGGCTGCGAAGTTATGACAGGCAGATGCCCGAGGAAATCAATCGTATTCTGACTGACCATTGCTCCGATTACCTGTTCGCTCCAACGGAGAAGGCAAAGGCAATCCTCCTCGGCGAGGGCATCCACAACGACAAGATATTTGTAACTGGCAATACCATAGTTGACGCTGTCTACCAAAACCTAGAAATAGCTAAAAGAAGTTCAAAGTTAGGAAGTTCTAAGTTCGAGGTTAAATACACAACTTCAAACGTAGAACATAGAACCTTGAACCTTGAACCCGGAAGCTACTTCTTGGTAACCCTTCATCGGCAAGAGAATGTTGATAACCTGGCGAGATTGGCCTCAATCTTGGAGGGGTTAGATAGGGTGGCTTCTGAGTTTCGTATGCCTGTAATCTATCCCATCCATCCCCGCTCTCAGAAAATGATGGCCAAATTTGGCCATAAACCCCGAAATATTAAGCTAATTGAACCCACCGACTTCCTGAGTTTTCTCCAGCTTGAGAGCAGTGCCAGGCTTATACTGACCGACTCTGGAGGAGTTCAGGAGGAAGCTTGCATACTCAAAGTCCCCTGTGTTACTTTGAGAGACAATACTGAGAGGCCGGAAACCATTGAGGTCGGCGCTAATATACTAGCTGGTGCATCTTCAGATAAAATACTTGATTGTGTCAAGAGTATGATTAGCCAAAAAAACAAATGGGCAAATCCATTTGGTGATGGCAAAGCAGGAGAAAGAATAGTAGAAATTATAACAGGAGATTAACTATGGCTAAGATATTAGTTACTGGCGGCAAGGGATTTATTGGCTCAAACCTCGTTCCTGAATTAAACGAACGGGGACACGAAGTCTGGGTATGCGACTTGGGTCATTCAGAGTCCCCAAACTACACCCGCTGCGATGTTACCGAATACCGCCAGCTTGAGAGAATATTTGAACACCACGACTTTGATTTTGTCTATCATCTGGCGGCAGAATATGGCCGCTGGAACGGCGAGGACTATTATGAGAACCTGTGGCTGACCAATGTGATAGGTACTAAGAATATGCTTCGGATTCAGGAGCAGAAGAAGTTCCGCATGATATTCTTTTCCAGTGCCGAGGTCTATGGAGACTATGACGGTGTAATGAGTGAAGACGTGATGGACAAAATACCCATAAAGCAAATGAACGACTACGCTATAACTAAATGGGCAGGAGAGCTACAATGCTTGAACTCTCAAGCCATGTTCGGCACGGAGACTGTCAGGGTTAGACCGGTCAATGCTTACGGTCCGCACGAGCATTATAGTTCTTACCGCGGTGTAATCCCGGCTTTCATTTACAAGGCTCTGCATGATGAGCCATATACAGTTTATCAGGGGCACAAGCGCATCTTCGATTATGTAGAAGATACCTGTCGCACCTTCGCCAACATTGTAGATAACTTCATACCCGGCGAAGTTTATAACATCGGAGGCAAAGAGGAGTGGGAACACGATATCAAATATGTTTCCGACCTGATATTAAAAAATCTGGGCAAAACTGATGCCAAAGTCAACTATAAGGAAGCAGAACCGTTTACCACACGCTTCAAGCACATGGACTTCTCCAAATCCAGGAGAGACCTTAAGCACGCCCCCAAGGTTCCGCTGGAGGACGGAATCCCCAAAACTATTGAATGGATGCGCAAAGCCTACGGATTTAAGTAGCCCAAGCCAAACCTTGATATAACCTAGAACTCTTATGAAAATCCTTATCGTCCAGGAGAGCGATTGGCTCAAGAGAGGGCCGCACCAACAACATCAGCTAGCAGACCGCCTTTCGCTTAGAGGTCACCAGGTTCGGATTATCGATTACGAGATTTTGTGGCGAGACCAAGACAAAAGGGAGCTTTATTGCAAACGACAGCTATTCGAAAATGTATTCAAGGTTAATCAAGGGGCGAAGGTCACCGTAATTCGTCCCGGCATAATCAAGATACCTCTCCTTGACTATGTTTCCATTGTTTTTACTCATCAAAGAGAAATAAACAGGCAAATCGAAGAGTTCAAGCCTGATGTCATTATTGGGTTTAGTATCCTGAATAGTTATCTGGCAGCAAAGGCAGCCAGGAGTAATGACATTCCCTTCATTTATTACTGGATAGACGTGCTGCACCGCTTGATACCATTTAAGCCTCTACAGTTCATTGGTGAGATATTGGAGCACAAAACGCTAATGCAAGCGGACAGGACGCTGACAATCAATGACAAGCTTAAAGACTATGTTATCACTGCCGGTGCCGCAGCTAACAAAACTAGTGTAATCAGGGCCGGCATAGACGTGGAGCAGTTTAAGCCATCAGCTAGTATTAGCAATTTAAGGAAACAATATGGACTTAAGGAAACTGACATTGTATTGTTCTTCATGGGCTGGCTCTATCATTTCTCCGGTTTGAAAGAAGTGGCTCAGGAGTTAGCCAAAGAAACTAACAAGAACCTGAAATTGCTAATAGTCGGCGAAGGCGATGCCTTTGAAGACCTTAAGCGAATACGAAACAAATACAACTTGCAAGATAGGCTCATCTTAGCTGGACAGAAGCCGTATACAGATATGCCAGCCTTCATCTCTGCTGCCGATATATGCCTGTTACCGGCATATCCTTGGGAGAAAACAATGCATGACATAGTGCCTATTAAGTTGTATGAGTACATGGCTATGAAGAAACCGGTGATAGCAACAAGACTGCCCGGAGTTATGAAAGAATTTGGTAAAAACAACGGCGTAGTCTATGTGAGTAAACCTGAGGATGCCATTGATAAAGCCAAAAGCCTTGTCAAAGATGGTAAAATAGGAGAGCTTGGCGATAAAGCCAGGAAATTTGTCCAAAAATACAGCTGGGATAGTATAACCGACGGATTTGAGAAAATTCTAGAAGAAGTTGTGATGAGTTCTAGGTTCTAAGCCAAGGGGTTCTAGGTTAAGAAGTTCTAAGTTCTAGGTAGAATATTGAGTAATGAAAATCGAAAGATTTGAGGACATCGAAGCTTGGAAAGAGGCTCGAAATTTGGTTAGCATGATTTACGATATTTCAAATGAAGAGCTATTTTCAAAAGATTTCAGCCTGAGGAATCAAGTCCGGGGGGCTTCGGTCTCCGTAATGTCCAACATTGCCGAGGGATTTGATAGGGGGACAAATAGAGAATTCATACAATTCCTCATAGTAGCCAGAGCTTCCGCTTCTGAAGTAAAAAGCCAGTTATATGTAGCCTTGGACCGCAACTACATTCATCAAAATAAGTTTGATAAAGTATACCAGCAAGCAACGAAAGCCATAAGTCTTATTGACGTGTTCATCCGTTACTTGAAAAAACCCAGAACGTAGAACCTAGAACCTAGAACGAAGAAGGAGCAAAATGAGTCAACATATGAGCGAATATAAGGGTAAGAATATCCTCATCACCGGCGGGGCTGGCTGCATTGGCAGCAATCTGACTAAAGCTCTAATAGAAGCCGAAGCAGGCAAAATAATCGTCCTTGACGACCTTTCAGCGGCTGAAAAATGGAACGTCCCCGTTGACCCAAAGGTGATATTTATCGAGGGCAGCGTATTGGATGAAGAAGCAGTAAAGAGAGCGTTCTCTGCAAAGCTTGATTTCGTCTTCCATCTGGCAGCTCACTTCGCCAATCAGAATTCAGTTGATAATCCTGAGACCGACCTCGAGGTCAACGGTCTCGGCACACTCAAGGTTCTGGAATACTCTCACCTTGCCAAGGTAAGCAAGTTTGTCTTTGCATCTTCAGGCTGCTCAGTTTACGGCAGCCAGGCGCCTCTCCCCCTGAAAGAGGATTACGTATCGCTGCATCTCGACACTCCCTATCAAATCACCAAGCTTCTCGGCGAGCTTTACTGCAATTTCTTCCACAATTATTATGGGCTGCCTGTAGCTATAGCCCGATACTTCAATGTTTATGGTCCCGGTGAAATCCCCGGTGCTTACCGTAACGTCATTCCCAATTTCATGTGGTGGGCATTACACAAAATGCCCCTACCTGTGACTGGCACAGGAGCGGAAACCAGAGATTTCACCTATGTTGAAGACATAGTTGACGGCACGTTACGACTTGGGGCAATATCTCAGGCTGTGGGTGATGCCTTTAACCTCGCGTCAGAAACAGAAACCAAGGTAATTGATATAGCTAATATGGTTAATGAGATAACGGGAAATCCGTCAGGTGTTACCTTTAAACCTCGCCGCGACTGGGACCAGATTACGCGCCGGAAAGCCTCTATAGAAAAAGCCAGGAAAGTTCTCGGTTATGAGCCAGGAACAAAAATAAAAGACGGAGTCAAGAAAGTGTATGAGTGGGTTGTAGCCAATCGTGATAAAATTGAGGAATGTGCCAGATTTTAATCTCTCGAAGTATGCAGGGCAGACAAACGCAGGGTTGCCGCAAATTAATTTTACATAAAATAACGATGCCTATATTTTCTTCAATCCGGCTTAATATCCTGTTCTAACAATCAAGAAACAGCCAACAACCACGAAGGCAATCCCTATCCAATGCAATATAGTTATACTTTCTTTCAAATAAATCAAGGCAAATATCGCTGTTAATACATAGGCCAAGCTCATCAGGGGGTAAATAAAGCTGACATTTAGAGTTGACATTGCACCAAGCCACAGGACTAATGCGATTCCGTAGCATAATATCCCGGCAATGATACGGGGGTTGGTGAATATTCTGGAGAGTGTATCAAGGTTGAAGAGCTGCCCCATACTTTTGATTTCTCCGACTTGATTCACACCACTTTTCATCAGGATTTGTCCCATTGCCGCACCGAATATGCAGAGCAACACCAATAGTAGAGCAAACAACATAGCACTCCTTTTCTTGAACCTTGGTAGCCCAAATTTTCTTTTCAATTTTTACCCAGCAGTGTAGATTTTCTTACCGTTAAATCAGAGCTTGATATTAGGCATGCCAGCTCCTTAATGTCAATAATATAGGTTATGCCTTTTTAGCTAACAATTTGATCTCATATTGCATATTAAAAAGCTTGGCAAAAAAATACATTACCCCTATTAACATTTTCGTGCCCCAGTTCCATCTCAGGTTCTGCAAGGGTATTTCACTCTTTCCAAGGTAAATGACCTCAAATCCTGTCTCACGAAGCATTTGCGTTAGTGTCTGTTTGGAAAAATGAGTGATATGATAGATTGGATGTACTAACTTAATAGGTTTTTTCAACTTCCCGCCTGTGATTTTGTACAAAATGTCAGCCAGTCTAGGAATAAGGCTATTCTCGTCTACTGTCAAAATAAACAATAATCCATTGTCTTTCAGTATCCGTAGGCACTCTTCCAAGATTTGCCTGGGATTTGGGACATGTTCAATGGTATCCCACATTGTAACAACATCAAAGTATGCTGATGGGAAATTAATGTCTTGCAATTCTTTTGTGTCCACTTTAATTCCAAATTTCTCCTTGGCATAGTTTGATGCATATTCCGAAATATCCACTCCGTATGGCTCCCAACCTTTGTTTTTTGCCATATCCAGAAAAACGCCTGTGGCACAACCGACATCCAATATTCTCCCCGCTTCCTTAGAGGACATTATAAGAGCTAATCCCTGTTGGAAGTTGGCTAATCTGGGCTCTTCTTTATACTTGGCATAGTCCTCGTGGCACTTTGAAAAAAATTTGACTTGGAACTCTTCGAAGTACTCGGCAGAATATAATTCTACAAGATTAATGTATAGCGGCTCAGTAAACACAAGGTGGCAATTGCGGCATTTTAATATATTGTATTCTCTCAGTTCATAAAGCCGAGAAATATCTTGTGAGTCACACAGTTGGCATTTAACATCGTTAAATTTATCAGGCTCTTTATAAGTATCCTCTGACAAGATGATTACCTGCCTAATAATTCATTAGTTCGAGCTTTTGATGCTATTTGTTGCAGTGCATACGGAACCAGTTGATAGTATTTTTCAATCCATCCTCAAGGTTGACTGAAGGCTGCCACCCTAGAATTTCCTTGGCTTTAGTATTATCACAAAAATGGTGCCATGCTTCTCCAGGCCGATAATCTAATGCCCCTACTCGCGGTTTTAGTGAGCTCTCCATTAAACGCAAAACCATTTCCACAACATCTATAATCTTGTACTCTAATCCATTGCCAATGTTTATTATTTCACCAATAGCACGTGGCGTAACTGAAGCTTTTATGTAAGCCTCAACGATATCATCAACATAATTGAATTCTCTTGTCTGCTCCCCCTTGGTCATTTCAAATTCCTCATCCATGATAGTCTTTTTAATGAGCGATGGAATCAGCAAGCTGCCTTCCTGCCCAGGTCCATAAGTCAGAAATGGCCTCAAAGTAATAATAGGTGCTCCATGCGTTTTGTGTAACATCTGGCAAAAAGCAGTGGCAGATACCTTAGAAGCAGAGTATGGAGAAGAAGGATTAGGAATTTGATCTTCGCGGAACGGAGCAGGATTGTCACCATAATCTTCAGAAGCCCCGGTATTTATAAAGCAATCGTAATTAATCCAATTTAAAGCTCGTAAAAGGTTAAGTGTTCCTCTTAAATTTACCTCTACCATCTCGTCAATTAGTTCTGGGGAGCGGGTGGTAGCAACGTATGCAGCGAGGTGAAATATTTTCTGCGGTTTGATAACAGCAATAACTGTTCTTATAGTTGTAAAATCTCTTATATCACTATGATGAATGATAATCTCATTGCTTATATCTCCAAGCCTCCAAAGATTGGAACCAGCTCTGGCTAAACCATGCACCTCAGCACCTTCTCTCACCAGTCTTCTAGCCAAATGGGAACCTATAAAACCAGAGACGCCGGTAACCAGCACCTTGGTATTCCTCAATGTTTCAGTCATTTAACCTTGCCCTGGGCTTTAAAAAATTCTTGATACCAAGCGATGGTTTCCGTCAGTCCCTCTTCGACTGTATATTTGGGTCTCCAGCCCAGAACATCCCGGGCTTTCTGAGCTGAAAGATATTGGTGTTTTATCGCTCCTTTGGGTGTATTGAGTATCTCGGGTTGCAAGTCTGTTCTTTTCATCAGTTCAAGTATCGTTTGAACGATCTGAAGGACGCTCATCTGGGTCTCGTTACTGAAATTGAATGCCTCCCCGCAGATACTTGCATCATCCATTTTTTCCGCCAACAAAAGATATGCATCTACAGCATTTAAAATAATAAGGCATTGACTTTTCACTTGCAAATTTGATGCGCGCGTTCTTATATTTAAAAGCCCCTTATTTTATATTTTAATATATTCCCCAAGAATTCGAAAAAAGTCACCGGACTAACACTTGATTTGCCTTCCTTTCTACGTTCAAAAGCAACAGGTATCTCACCCACTTTTAATCCCAAACGGTTCGATTTAATCATTATTTCAGCATCAAGAAACCAATCTTTGCAAGTGAGTTGCAATCCCTCATAGGCTTCGCGACTCATAATTTTGGGAGACCGGTTTACATCTCTGCTTTGCACAGGGAAGAAAACGGGGAGAATTAAATTGTACACTCTGGATTGAATCCTTCTTAATATGGAGACTTCGTTGCTGCCCCGCTTGGCCTTGCACAGATCCAGTTTTTCTTCCACCAATTTTTTGAATATTCTTACTACGTCTTCTGCCTTTATCTGTCCGTCTCCAGGTGAAAAACCTAAATATTCACCTCTAGCTTTCTTAAGACCGCATATTATCCCCCACCCGTAGCCTTCATTTACGGGCACATTTACCACCGTTATTTCTTTATTGGAGCTCGCCAACCTTTGTAAAATCTCCGGTGTCCCATCAGTGGACCCGTTATTGACAAGTACTAGTTCTAACAAAACTCCGTTGGCTTTAAACCCACGCATTAGGTCCAATGCGACATGTTCAACAACCCTCTCCTCATTGTAAAGAGGCACTATCAGAGACAAGAGCAAACCACTCCTCTCTTTTACCACTGAGCAATTTACCTCAAACCATAATTACATTAGCAAACTGGCAGCCCAGTCTGGTCGCAAATAAAAGCACCCTCTCATTTCTGACAAACATAAAGAATTCTGGCAAAAAATGGAATTGGCGACCTTATAATTTTGAATTTATATCCGATACTCGCCAAAAGAATTTGCCAGTCATAAGGCTTGCGGAAATGACTTTTTTCACGGTTTAGAAACATGTCGACCCAATAACTTGTATGTAATGGTTCAGCAGTCGGGTCAATTTCGGCAATGAGCAATGTGCCGCCTTTCTCCAAGCTCGAAAAAATGTTTTCTAAGGTGAGCTGCTGTTCCGCCGGTTTAAGGTGATGCAGAAAATCCACCATCACAGCGCCGCTACAGGGTAGCAAATCGCATTCTATGGCATTCTTCAATGTGAAGCCGATATTTCCCCGTTTACCCACCGTTTTCGAGGCGATTCCAATTCTTCTTTGGTCAAGGTCAATGCCGATGACCTTTCTTGCAGGAAAGCGCAAGGCCAGGTAATTTGACAATAGACCGTAACCGCAGCCGATGTCAAATATTACACCGCGCTGAGGCAAAAAGTCTGAATATTCGTCGAAGTTCAGGAATTTTGTTCTGACCTTAACATAAAGCTTGACACATATCCCCTGCCCAGCATACAAGTCGGCAAGCTTACTATACAAATTATTTGGCATTTCGTTTCTCCGCCAGCGCAATCAATGAGGCTCCAAAAGGCAAGGAGAAGTACCTTATCAGCCAGGTCTCAAGTCTGGTTAGCTGCAGGAATGTTTCGTTAATTACGGGGATTGTTTTAACCTCGATAGCTTCATCTATGGTACGGTTAATATTTCTCTTATCAAAGAGTCTGTTGCTCATTCTAATGGCAGCCAACACCGGGAAAAGTGATGACACGTAATATGATATTTTCTTGATCGAGAACCCGCTGCGCTGAAGTTTAGTAGCCAGTTCCGATTTATCATATCTACGTACGTGGTTTGCTATTCTATCATGGTGACTCCAGAGAAATCTATGAGCAGGAACGGTCAGAATCAAATATCCTGCAGGCTTTAAGGCTCGATTAATTTCTCTAAGCGCCGCTTCATCATCGCTGATATGCTCCAGCACATCGAACACCCCTATAATGTCCCAGTTATTAAGGAAGGGCAAAGAGAGTATGTCTGCTTGGTACAAATCAACAGATGAAGACCTTTGCCGGCAAAATCTCAGCCCCTCCATTAGAATATCCATGCCCGCTATATTGATGCCGCTGCTTTTCAAATGCACCAGGACACTCCCATTGCCACAACCGATTTCAAGCATTACGGAGCTGGCTAAATCAGGTACATTTCTTCTTAGAACATCAAGGATCAATTCTCGTCTTCCGACCTGCCAGAAGTGTTTCTGCTCCATTTTGAAAAGGAATTCAAATATTTCAGGGTCAAAACTATCGACCTTTCTCCCTTTCTCTACAAATGAAGGAATGCCGTCAACTACAGGGTAATGGATATGGCAGGCACGGCAAAAATATTTATCGCTGCTCTTCTCTAGTGCGCTGCGACATTTAGGGCAATACAACACCTGCTGCATAGGAATTACTCGCCGGCAATTATCTGTCTTCCGAAGGAATACTCGTAAACCTTGTAAAATTGATAGTTTTTCTCAGAGTCAAGGGCTATTGTCCTCACTAGCGCGCCAGACATGACATGGGACACTAATTCTGTATAGCTCCAAGTATACCCCATGTTAAGATCTTTACACAATCGTATTTCATACCGCCAACAGCCTTCAAGCCGCTAGAACAAAGGCTCCTCTTACGTTATTGTAGTAACAGCTTATTGACCTCTTATGATATAATTTTGCCCATATTAGGTTGCTGAAATTTACATCGCTAATACCTGTGGCATCGGGAATCAAATGACGGTCTTACATGAGTACTTTTGGGGGTAGCATCTCAGTCTATCGTTGGCCAGACAATCAAGCGGTCTTACTTGTCATGAGGAGCCAAGAAGGCCAAATCAATGAAACTACTTGATAGAATCAAATCAAACAAATCCCTAATCCTTATCCTTTGTCTTATATTTGTCTTGGCTCTGGGTGTTAGGGTGGGCATACTATGTAATACCTACGATGTACACCCCGCTAATATTGTACTTGGAATGACCCAAGCAAAAATATTAGTCGAGGGGCTGGAATCCCTTACTGAAGCGAATGAGTTTCAAGGTGCTCTTTCCTCCTTAGGTATGACTATTGGTTCGTTTTGGGGACATTCTATGCAAAACGCTGTGATGCTAGCCGGGACTTATTGGGTTTTCGGAGAATACGACCCTATTTGTGTACGGGTAATTTGGTTAATCATTGATTCCTTCGGTTGCCTCCTGATGTTCTTAATTGGGAAGGAATTGTTCAGCAGGAGAATTGGATTAATCGCAGCCTTTTTATATGCTATATGGTTACCTATTGCATATTTATCCACCTGGATGTTCTACTATAATTTGATGCCATTTATAACATTGCTTTCTCTGTACTTCTTTATAAAGGCAGTACGAACGGGGGCGATAAAGTTTTATGTCCTATCAGCTCTCTCTATTGGAATTGGTTGTTACTATTCACCAATTATTATGTTTTTGCCATTGATGTTCGGTCTGGCTTTGTTCATATACAACCTTGGGAAATCAAATTTCCGAAAACAGGTTGCTAATGTAGCTAAAATGACTGCTGTTATGGTGGCAGTAGTCTTTCTAATTATATCCCCAACCTGGGGTATAATTCATTATATAAGGCCTGAGCTTAAGGATTTTACTATGAGAGGAGGCATCCTTTGGGGCGGTATGTGGGAAGGCTTTGGGGAGTTTGGGGAAAACCCGGTTGGAGCTGTGTTCAATGATTATGTAACTTATGACCAGGTAACAAAAGAGTGGGGCTACGATTCTGTAACTTATAACCAAGAAAAAGGAGAGTGGGAATACGAGGTGGAAATGTGGGGCCCTGAATACGATGAGATATTTAAGCCACGGGTGTTAGACGCCATAAGAGAACATCCGGCGTGGTGGCTGAGCCTCCTGGCCAGGAGAGTTCCCCACAGCATAGTCTATACCAGCCAGCTTGGAATACAATATTACCCTCGAGACGCGGAGGGTAATCGTATAGAGAGGAAATGTCAATATCCGACTATTGGCCCCATTATTGCAATGATAAAGGGTGGTACATTTTGGGAATTTGTTAAAAGTTGTCCTTACGCTGCTTTTTATACGGGACTTATGTATCTGTTTGCCGTTGTGCCTGTTTTGCTTAGCGTCGTTGGTATCTGGGTTATGAGAAAGAACTGGAGACCATTGATTTTGGTAGCGGCGGCTTCAATATACTTTGCTGCCGTTCACATAGTTATGTTTGTTTCCTCATATAAAAGCATGGTGGCGGGAAATTTGGCCTATATTATTTTCAGTGCCATTGCCCTGGATTATATCTATAGAAGAATACGGGGTGCCGACATCAGAACTGACGAATTAGCTACGCCATCAACAGGAAAGCCATCGGCTATAGTCCGAAGACAAAAATAAAAGACGGCATCACGGAGGTTCACCGGTGGGTAAAGTCAAACTGGGACAAGATAGAAGAGTGCGCCAGATTTTAGGCTAAGGGAAAAACAATTGTGATTTTGTCATACGTGCGAGGAGCCATTCAGCAGAAGGACGACGTGGCAATCTCACAGTCGAGGGCGCATCAGTGAGATTGCTTCGCTCCGCTCGCAATGACAGTTTGAGCTACGGACGACATCTAAAGGAGAACAGATGACAGATAAGCTTAAAGTTGCCATAGTGGGTTGTGGTGCTGTAGCCGAAAAGCGCCATATTCCCGGTTTCGCCAGATTGAAAGACAGGGTTGCTGTGCGGGCTGTATGTGATAAAAATGAAGAATTGGCAAGACAAGTCGCTTTGAGACATCGAATTCCCAGAGTTTTTGTTAGCCAGACAGAGATGCTCAAGGCTGAAAAAGTCGACATAGTTGACGTCTGCACTCCACCTCAGATACACGCTCCCATAGCAGTTGAAGCGCTTGAAGCCGGTTGCCATGTGCTGATGGAAAAGCCCATGGCACTTAATACTGCTGACTGTGACAAAATGATAGAGGCAGCAACAAAGAACAACCGCAAACTTTGCGTTGTTCATAACGTGCTTTTTCATCCCCCGCTTATCAAAGCCAGGGAGCTGGTCAAAGCGGGAGCCATAGGCAACTTCATAGGTATGAGAATCCTATTATCAGACCCCAAAGACGAAATGATAATGCGCCAGGACTACTGGATACACAAGCTGCCCGGTGGATTGATTGGTGAAACCGGCCCTCACCCTGTTTACGTCTCCCTGGCTTTTCTGGATAAGGTTAATAACGTAGAAGTATTTGCCAAAAATTACCTGGAGCATCCCTGGGCACCTTTTGATGAGTTCAGGCTCGAACTTGATGCTGATAATGGCATGAGCTCAGTGGCTATCTCATATTCCGGTGAACGATATGCTGCGGAGGTAGAGATATTCGGCTCAGAAGGTGCTCTTTATATAGACCTCCAGAGCATGCTGCTGGTGAAACACGGCACTAAGAAAACGCTCAGTTCTGCTAAGTTAGTCTCAACATCTTTCAGTACGGTAACGCAAATTATCGGCGGTCTCATAGCCAACGGGTTCAAGACAACCACTGGCCAGTTCAGAGTGGGACATGAAAAAATAGTGGAGCTATTTGTCGATAGCATTATTAAAGATACCACTCCGCCTGTTACAGGTGAAGAAGGGCGGGAAGTTATAAGGGTAATGGAGATGATAGTTGACAGGCTTTATGGCAAATACGGTCGCCCTCAACCATCTGAACCTAGAACCTAGAACTTAGAACCTAGAACTTTGAAACAGATGCTACAAAAAGAAAAGGGACCGGTCCAGCAGTTCTGGGACGCAACTCCCTGTGGGACTGGCGATATCAAAATTGAGCCTGAGACACTTGAATACTTTGAGGCTATATCGGAAAGACGTAACAAACTGGAACCCTTTATCGCTGACTATGCCCAGTTTAATAGATGGGCAGGTAAAAGAGTACTTGAGATGGGATGTGGTGCAGGGAGTGACCTGCTACGCTTTGCTAAAGCAGGTGCCCGTATCACGGGCGTAGATTTATCACCACGCTCGGCTTCACTGGCAAAGACCAGACTGAGCATTTATGATTGTCAGGGTAATGTGCTAGTAGCCGATGTCGAACAATTGCCTTTTAAAACAGATTCATTCGACCTGGTTTATTCCTGGGGAGTCTTGCATCACACGCCAGATACCGAACAAGCCATTAGAGAGGTGTACCGGGTGGCCAAGCCAGGCAGTGAGATTTGCATTATGCTCTACCACAGGCACTCGCTGGTCGCTCTGCAAATGTATCTCATGTACGGACTTTTTGCTTTTAAGCCTTTGAGAGGCTTGAAAGACATACTTGCCAATCACCATGAAAGCCCTGGCACAAAAGCCTATACTGTAACCGAGGCTCAGCAGATGTTCTCGGTATTTAAAGACGTGAAAATCAAGGTCTGTCTCACTCCTTACGACCTACGTTATAAAAGAAACAAATACTTCCCCCGATGGGTTGGTAAACTTATCCCACAGCGCCTCGGATGGTTCATGGTCATCCGAGGGCAAAAGTCTTGATGGAGGTTTGGCTAAGATGTCTGGAATATGCGGCGCAATAGGAATCGAGAACGAGGGACTATTAAAGAGGATGGCGTTGCTCATGGCGCACAGGGGAGATATAGTCGAAGTCTCCGTCAATAATGGTGCAACGATTGCGGTAATCCGCCGCACCGATGAGCCTGGACTGTATAACAAGGGAGCAACGTCTATTGCCCTTGACCACGATATTTATGCCATAGGCAACCGGCTGATTGAAGACAATTCAGAAATTTACCAGCACCTCGTAACTACTAATTCATCTAGCGACACTGTAAAGGTCTTGCGGGGAAGCTTCGCTCTCGCCATAGTGAACACAGGCAGCAGACACACAAGGCTAACTTTAGCCCGTGACATATACGGCACCAGGTCGATGTATTACTTGCAGACCGGGCAGGCGCTCTTTTTTGCCTCAGAGATGAAATGTTTCCTGGCTCTTGAGGAATTTAAGCTAGAAGTCAACCCCGAAGCACTGGGCTACTACCTGAGTTGCGGCTTTATCTCTGATAATCAGACTTTGCTCAAACAAGCTTACAAGGTCTTGCCGGGAGAGATGGTGGAGTTTGAAAACGGAAAGACTAATTACCTGAAGTATTGGAGCCCAATGCCTTGTGAGCAGGCACCTTTAGATATAAACCACTGGATTCAAGCCACCTGGGCTAATCTTAAAAACGCCACCACAACCCAATTGCCTAGGAAAGAAGGTAAGGTAGGAGTAGCACTGAGCGGGGGACTAGACTCATCTTTGATTGCAGCTACTCTAAAACATGTCAGCCGAGACCCCAAATTAATAAGCTTCTCCTTAGACTATGGTGATGGTGGTAGTTCTGAGCTGGACATGGCTGTAAAGATATCTAAATATCTGGATATAGATTGTCGCATCGTCACACTAAACACAGAGAAAATCATAAGAGACCTGGAGCAACTGCAATGGCTCTATGATGAACCTCTGGTGAAGTTCACCTTCATACCAACCTATTACCTTATGAACGCAGCCAGGGAGGAGGTGAAAACATTATTCACCGGTGATGGTGGAGATGAGCTGTTTATAGGCTATAGAAATGACTACTGGGAAGACCCCATGATAATCAAGTTTTTCTCGAAGCTGGGGGCAATCAGGAAGCCTGCCTTGAAAGCGGGTAGGGGGCTGGCTATGCCCCTGGCCAACCGGACCGGCTCAAAAACTCTATCGTTAGCAGCAGAATTTTTCACCAGAGAGCATGCCAGTCATCCTGAATGGCAATACAGAATCGCCTCTCGAGTTTTTCATCCTTATTTCCCAGAGGAAGATTTGGCGAGACTGCTCAATGATGCCAGTTCGCGGGGGTTAACTGACAGCACAGTCAAAACCATAAATATGGCGAATGCCAGCAGCAGTATCGAGAAAATATCACATGTCATGGTTAGCGGTGAACTCCCCAATGACCTGCTCAGGTTGGACAAATCTGCGGCGGCTACCGGGCTGAAAATAAGGTCTCCGCTGCTTGACCCAGAGATGACTAATTTTGCCCTGAGTATTCCGATATCACTGAGGCACCGGCATGGAACAACCAAATATTTGCTCAGGCAGTTAATTAAGAGCTACGACTTGCTGCCGCCGGAGGTAGCTGCTGGTAAGCAGAAAGCCGGGTTAACGGCACCGATACATCAGTGGCTAACTGAGAGTTCATCCCGGGACTACTTTGATACCTTGCTGCAGTCCAGCGCCAGCCTCCTCAACCTGGATATGGCTTATATGCATAGGTTCTATCCCCCAAGAACATATACCCAAACCTTGAAAGCCTGGGCGTTGATAGGCATACTATTGTGGCTGAAAACTCTCACTACCAAATCCGGAAGGTCTTTTCATGACATCACCTAACGATTGGCAAATCAAAAAATGCCTGGTGCTGTCCGGCAGCCTGCTGCTGGCTACATTGGGGCTCATCGGGCTTGGGGCTCTGGGGCTTGATATACCGGTACTGAGGCAGATAGTGGCTTTTATCTTCCTCAGCCTCATCCCTGGCCTTCTTCTCCTCAGAATCCTCAGGATTCACAATGTGCATATAATAGAAAGCCTGCTCTATTCGGTGGGATTGAGCCTGGCATTTGTCATGGCAGTGGGCGTGGTGGCTAACTTTGCCCTGCCACCACTGGGAGTCTCCAAACCTATTGCTCTGGTGCCATTAGCAGTCACCTTCACCATCTTTCTCATAATCCTATTCTTCGCGGCTTACTGGCGAGACAAAGATTTCCGTCCGCTCAGCCGGAGTGATAGCCCGGCTTCGGAATCCACCTGGCAAAGTTTCCGTACTAATCCCACTCCCTACCTGCTGGCTACCCTGCTGCCTCTACTGGCTGTCCTGGGAGCTAACCTGGTCAATGCCTATTGCAACAATGCCCTGCTCCTTGTTCTCATATTTGTCATCGCCGTAATCATTGGTTTAGCTGCCTTCAACAAGTTCATTCATCCCCGAGTTTACCCCTTCATGATATTCATGATGGCACTGGCGCTCCTGTATCAGACCACCTTTATATCCAGCAACCTGGTAGGCAGCGATATCCACCTGGAGTATTATGCGGGCAGACTTGTGGTAGAAAATGGCTACTGGGATGCTACCTTCCCTACCAGTATAAATTCTTGCTTGAGCATTGTCATGCTGGCACCCATATATTCGTTATTACTGAATGTGGACATTGTCTGGCTGTTTAAAGTAGTTTATCCCGTTTTGTTTGCCCTGATGCCCATGGCGCTCTTCCGCGTATTCAGCCTGCAAATCAAATCGCAGTACGCCTTCCTAGCTGTAGTATTTTTCATCACCTTGCCCATGTTCACCATGGACATGGCTCAATTAGTCAGGCAGCAAGTGTCAGAGCTCTTCTTCATCCTGGTGGTACTTCTGATGGTAGACCGCAAGTTAACGTTGGTACAGAGAACCATTTTGGTACTTATCTTTGGTTTTGGTGTAGTCGTGTCTTATTATGGGTTGGGTACTGCCTATCCTATCGGTTATCTGGCTTTCGGCGCACTGGTGCTTATCTTCATTAAAAGCCGCCCCGGTCGAACTCTATGGCAGTGGCTGACAGGAAAAGCTAATCCCATACCCGCTGATTTAACCTCAGCCGGAGCATTTAATAAAAAGGCCCTGGCTGTTATTGTTGGCGTGAGTCTGATTTTCATGTTCTGCTACTACGGAGTCGTTGCTTCAGGAACAGCTCATAGTGGCATCAGTGTTGCCTCAGGCATTGCTCAAGGCACTGTTTACCAAATATTCACACCACCACCAACAACCGAAACACCACCAACAACCGAAACACCACCAACAACCGAAACACCACCAACAACCGAAAC
>CAYNVO010000012.1:0-7920 GCA_964400675.1 uncultured Dehalococcoidales bacterium
AGAGCGAAGCGACCGAAGGATCTGGCTACAAATAAACTCCGCGAACAACCTCACATCCCACCTGCCGCCTATATTGCCACACCTCTCAGCGGAAGGATTATCCCAACCAATATCAACAAGCCGACCGGATATACGTTATTTCCGCAAAATACTAAAATGTTACGCATAGCTAACGCTGAACTTGACAAATATACTTTAACTTGCATACACTTGAATCAAGTTGTCTATTGGAATGCCCTTGAAAAGAGATGTTTGCCTTCAGGCTACCGGATAAAGTCCTGTTAGCAGTAACAGACTTTCGGTAAAAGGAGGTGAGGAAATAGGGAATCTGGTAGAACGAAGCAAACAACAAGACATATAAACTATATTAGAATATAACAACATCAGAAATCGAAAGAAAGGAGGTAAACTCGAATGCCAGATGGTAACATGAAGGATGTATTATCCGAGATGGCAAGGGGACTGGTCGGAACTTACATTGTAATGGTGGCAGATAGCGACGGTATGGTGCTCGCATCCTGGGAGTCGCCGGAAAACAGAGTTCCCCCTGAAGCCTTCGCTGGGTTCATCCAGATAATTAACGGGTCTATCACCGCCTTCAAACAGTCGACTGTCGGCTTCACCAAGCTAGATGATGTCACATACACTACGCCCTTCACCTATATGATTGCCAAGCCGATAGCTGATGGGGCTTGCTTTCTATTCATAAGTTCGCCGAAGACCGTGCCGCTGGGCATGATACGCATGGCGTGCACTAATTATGCCCCCCGATTGGAGCAGGCTCTACCCGGCCATGAATCATTGCCTCGAAGGGATGGCATGGGGACAATCGTGCCCTGAAGTCAAATGTGCCGGAAATGGGATAAGACCTGTTAACCTGTAAATTCACGGTGTGTTTTATATAGTACGCGCCTTGAAATGGTCTCATGCCCATGAACGGGACGAAGTAATAGCTACACATAGAAAGGAGGTAACCCTCAGTGCCAGACGGTAATATTAAGGACATAGTGTCTGAAATGGCAAGGGGAGTAGCCGGAGTCTGGATGGTGACACTGATAGACTCCGACAGCATGGTGCTGGCATCCTGGCAGTCAGCCGATAATAAAGTTTCCCCTGAAGGTCTGGGCGGGTTCATGCGGATATTTAATTCCGCAGTAGCCATATTTAAACAGTCACCTCTGGGCTTTAGCAGGTTTGAAGATATCATATTCAGCACCACCAACATCCATCAGGTAATTAAGCCTATAGCTGAGTCGAGTTGCTTTCTAGTAGTATCTGCTCCCAGGAATGTGCCTCTGGGTATGATACGTACTGCATGCATGAATTATGCCCCTCGATTGGAAGCTGCCCTACCTGGCCGTGAGCCGTCGCCGCGAAAAGACGGCACGGGAACTGTAGTCCCCTGAAATCAGACAAGCCAGCAGGGAAAAACAAGCCTGCATTACCTGTAATCTTCGCCCCGGAGCAATCTTCTACTTGAAATCAGACGAGGCAGAACGGCGAAGGCTGTGTTGATAAAGCGATTGATAGTTAGCTCACCCGATTACCGGAGTAGCCAGGATCAGTAATAGGGAAGGAAACGAATCTATAGTGCCGGATGTGAACATGAACGACATATTGTCCGAGATGGCGGAGGGGCTTGCAGAAATCAGGCTGATCGCCATAGTGGATATCGACAGCATGGTGCTTGCCTACTGGGAATCGCCTCAGAATAATCGTTCGCCTGAAGGACTGGGGGGATTTATTCGACAGATTAATAGCACCATCAATGCCTTCAAACAATCTGCTACCCAGTTAACCAGCCTAAGTGATGTCATCTTGAACACACCCTCAGGCTATATGATATTTAAGCCAATATTCAATGACGCTTGCTTTATAGTCGTGGATGCCCCCGGGAGCGTGTCTCTGGGCTCTATACGCACGGCGTGCAATAAATACACACCGAGGCTGGAACAGGCTATACCCGGAAATGCATCGCTACCACAGAGTGACCCAATAGAAACAATCGTACCCTGAAAACACAAAAAATCCTCCCTCACCCCACCCTCTCTCATCCCGCATTTACTGTATTATTGCGCCGCTCATAACTCCTTACAAAAGTCCCGATTAGGACTAAGGTACTACCTGAAATACACTGGCTCACTTGACAAACATACTTTAACTTACATACACTTAAATTAAGTTATCTTTACGGGATGCGCTGTAGGAGAACCAGGACTCGGGAGAAAGGAGGTCATCTCTGATGGCAGAAACTAGAATGAAGGAATTATTAACTGAGATGGCGGAAGGGCTATCGGGGACCTGGGTTATTGTATTAGCAGATAATGATGGGATGTTGCTCTCGTACTGGGCTGCGCCCGAGAATAAACTGCCGCCCGAAATGCTGGGCGGGTTCATACAGACGATTAACGAGGCAATCGAGGCATTCAAACAATCGGCTACCGGATTCGGCAAGCTCGATGATGTTATATTCAGTATGGGTTTCTCCTCCATCGTGGTTAAGCCCATGGCCGATGGGGCATGCTTTATGGTAGTTAATTCCCCGAAGACCGTGCCACTGGGCATGATACGCATGGCGTGCCACAATTACGCTCCCAGGCTGGAGCAGTCTCTACCCGGCCAGGCACCAGTGCCGCGAAGAGACGGCATGGGAACAGTCGTACCCTGAAACTGAAGAGTCGGAAAAGTGATTAAAGCTATACAACCCTGCACATTAGGGGGGTATGGCTTTATGTGTTAAAATATAACCCACAAAACGAGGCGAAGTAGAGATGGCTAAGGCAGATGCCGAGCAAACGCGTGAGAGCCAGTTCGCACAAAGACTGAAGCAGTATGGCTACGAAGTAACCAGAGATGCCAGGCTCAAAGGCGGCTCAGGAAACGAGCATGCCTTCGCTATGCTGGCTCACAAAGACGACGGCTTATGCAGCTATGATGTTGTCATCAGCTTGTCCGTCAGCCAGCATGCCGAAGTAGGACTGGGCGCTATATTCGGCTTTGACGAAAAATCCACCGATGCCGGCATCATCGATAAAGTCTTCATCGCCATACCCAAACTCGGCAACATGGCTGCCAACTTCGCCCGGCAGCAGCACGTAAAAGTCTTTGATGAGGCGACGTTAAACGATCTCTTGAATTCAGCGCCGCCATCGGCAGCCAAACACCCCAAGCCAATCGATTTCAGCAGCAAGGCTCACCTCCTGAAATCTTTAGCCGACCATGGCTACAGGACTGAGGAGCAGGCTAAGGTAGCAGGCATGTCGGGAGCAGAGCATACTTTTGATGTACTGGCTTACATGGACGATGGCGTTATCACGCACCCTGTGAGCATAGATTTCCTCTCCGCAGAAGACGAGGTAGGCTTGGAGGCTGTGTCTTTGCTCGATGCCAAAGTCCGTGACACCGGCATCGTCCGCAGCGTACTGGTAGCGTCACCTAAACTGAGCGATGAAGCCAGACAATTCGCCGAAGAGCAGCAGATAAAAGTTTTCGAAGCCGGCAAGGCAACTACTGAGAAGCCGACCGTTGAACCGCAAACACATAAAAAGGTAGCCGCGCAGCCGGACAAAGAGCCTTCAGCGGCGAAAGTAACCGAACCGGCACCATCTGCCCCAAAGGCTGCCGAACCGACACCCGCCGAACCGGCAGTCCCAGCAGCACTTGCCGGCGTTGCCCGGCTTAACCCGCTGGCTCAATCTCCAACATCGGAAGCCCTTAATCTAATCCCTGAAAAACTTGCCCGGAAGTACAACGTTTTACCTATCGCGGTTGAGGGCAACACCTTGCGTGTGGCTATGGCTAACCCTGACGATATTCTGGCTATACAAGCCCTGGCTGCCAAAACCAAGATGAGAATCGAGTCGGCGCCGGCTACACCCTCGGATTTGCAGCAGGCTATCGACTTCAACTACAAAGCCTTTGGTGAAATAGCCAAGCAGTTCGGTCTGGCAACACCCTCCATTGATACAGCAGTTGCAGAGAGAGCCGCCACCGAAATGATAGCTGATGATTCTCCCATAGCCAAGGCTCTGAATCTCCTGGTCGAAGAAGCTGTGAAGTCACGGGCTTCTGATATTCACATCGAACCTGAGATAGATAAGCTACGTGTCCGCTATCGCATAGACGGCATTCTTCACGAGGTTACCTCTCTGCCTATCACTGCTCACGGTCCGCTGGTTTCACGTATCAAGATTCTCGCCAATATGAATATCGCTGACCCGCGCCGTCCCCAGGACGGTCAGTTCTCAGTCGCCTCTACGGGAAGAGACATCGATATCAGGGTAGCCACCATCAGCACCGTCCACGGTGAAACGGCAGTGCTTCGCCTTCTGGACAAATCAATGGCAGTCCTGTCCCTGTCCCAGCTCGGTTTCCTGCCTGAGAGCCAGGAAAAGTTCGAGCGCATGCTTATGGCGCCTTATGGCATGCTCCTGCTCAGCGGTCCTACCGGCGCCGGCAAAACCACCACGCTTTACGCCGCAGTAAACTCCCTCGACAAGGTGGGACGAAATATCATTACTATACTATTATTGAAGACCCGGTGAAGACCCGGTGGAATACCGTTTCCAGGGCATAAACCAGATACAAATAAACGTCAAGGCAGGCGTAACCTTCGCCGGCGGGTTGCGGGCTATCGTCCGCCTTGACCCTGACGTCATACTGGTCGGTGAAATCCGGGACAGCGAGACGGCTGAGATAGCCACTCAGTCCGCTCTCACCGGACATCTGGTGCTATCGTCAGTCCACGCCAACGATACCGTAGGCGTACTGTTTCGACTTATCGACCTCGGCGTTGAACCTTTCCTGATATGCTCCGCAGTCATCTGCATCGTGGCTCAACGGATGGTCCGGCGTGTTTGCCCCAGTTGTGCCCAGGAAGCCACCGCACCCCTGGTGGAGCAAGCAGCCTATCTCCGCGAAACAGGCGAGGAGCATACCGAGTTCAGCTATGGTGCCGGCTGCAAAAACTGCACCTACACCGGCTATCTGGGCAGGACGGGCCTTTTCGAAATCCTCACCATGAGCGACAAAATCAAGCACGCCATCGTTACCGGTGCTTCCTCCGCTGAAATCCGTGACCTGGCAATCGGAGAGGGCATGGTCACTCTAGCCCAGGACGGCATGCTTAAAGCCAGAGCCGGCATCACCACGCCTCACGAAGTGCTGCGCAACGCCTATTCCATAGGTGA
Source organism: uncultured Dehalococcoidales bacterium (assembly GCA_964400675.1). Taxonomy (GTDB): domain Bacteria; phylum Chloroflexota; class Dehalococcoidia; order GIF9; family UBA5629; genus 9FT-COMBO-48-23. The sequence continues at coordinate 5,190 of CAYNVO010000012.1, forward strand.
TTAAACTCTTAAAACTTCCAACCAGTACTAATGTACTACTCATAGAGCATACGAATCAGCTACAGTTTCCGATGGACATGCCGCTATCAATACTATATGATTAAATATAGCTACTAAACATTGGAGCAGTGGCGAGGTTTAGCCTCGCCGGATTATGCAGGCTAAAGTGATATGGATTATACCTATCTAGGCTACACCGGAGACAGGCAGGTAGTCAAAGGGAAAGTATCAGCCGCCGATGAGCGGGCGGCGGTAGACATGCTGTCCAACATCGGCTACCGCGTGGTCAGCATTAAGCAGGCAACTTCCATCTCCGCCACTCTATTCCCCACTCTATCGGGAATGCAGGCAAAGGTTAAACCGCAAGAGATGGTTACCTTCTCCCGCCAGCTGGCGCTGCTTCTGGAATCAGGCGTCGGCATCATCCAGGCGCTTGAGCTACTCGAAGCTCAAGCCTCAGACAAAAGCCTGAGAAGGATGCTTGTCAAGGTACTTCACGACCTCCGGGGCGGCAAATCATTATCGATGGCTATGGCACAGCATCCTAATGTCTTCTCCAAGCTCTACTGCAAGATGATTAACGTCGGCGAGCAAACCGGTGCCCTGGAAACCGTGCTCCGGAACTTAGCCGGGTATATCGAGCGCCAGAGCGCATCCATGGCTAAAATTAAGCAGGCAATGATGTATCCCATCGTTGTCTTCTGCCTGGCAATCGGTGTCGCCGCCGTCATGATAACCGTCCTCCTGCCACCGCTGATTGATATGTTTGGCAAGTTGGGTGGCACGCTACCGCTACCCACCAGGATGCTTCTGGGTACGATGGGTTTCCTGGAAAGCTACGGCTTATTTGTATTCGTGGGCATCATCGCTCTGGGTGTAGTCGGTTTCCTGTATAGCCGAACGCCAAACGGGCGCTACAACCGCGACATGTTCTTCCTGAGATTGCCCTTAATCGGGCGCCTCAACCTGTTGACCGAGTTGTCTAGATGTTGCCGCAGCCTGTCTCTGCTATTTCGTTCCGGCCTGCCGCTTCCCGAGGTCATGAACTTAACCATTCAAGCCACCAACAATCGAGTCGTAGCCGGAGCCCTGCGCCAGGTGGAACAGGGCATGCTCAGGGGGCAGGGGCTGGCTAAGCCTATGACCAACAAGCGGGTCTTCTTGCCCCTCATGGTGGAAATGACCAGGGTAGGCGAGGAGACCGGCAACCTGGATGAGTCGCTGGTTGTGGTGGCTGAAAACTTCGAAATCGAAGCCGACAGGCGGACACAGACACTGCTTGGCTTGATTGAGCCGGCGATGACCATAGTAATGGGGCTGGGTATTGGCTTCCTGGCACTATCCGTGTTTATGCCCATCTACAGCTCCCTCAGCCTGGTAGGAGGCTAAATGAATAAAAGCCGGCAGCGGGTGGCGTTTGTAGGTTTTGGCTCTGCTCGGAACGGCGAGCGGGGATTAACCCTGATTGAAATAATTATAGCCCTGGGCATTTTAGCTGCGACTGCCACTGTCTTCCTGCTCGGCATGTCAACTTCTTCCAAGGCAGTGATGGTCAGCCAGGAGAGAGTAGCCGTTGACAGCCTGGCTAAATCGCAGATGGAATTCATCAAGAGTCAGGACTACGTAAACACGGATGATTATAACCCTAACGACCCTGATCTTAGTTACCAGCCTATCGCTATCCCCGCTGATCTGGTTCAGCAAGGTTATGAAATTATAATTCACGACCCGGTGGCTGTGCCCGATGGTGATGTCAACATTCAAAGCATAACAATCGAGGTCACCCGTGACGGGGAGACGGCATTCACTCTGATTGGATATAAGGTGAACAATCAATGAAGCTGAAAACAAACATGTCAATTCACCCTCACCTTAATCCCCTCCCATCGAGGAGAGGGAAAAAGAGGCATGAAAAGGTATAAGACAATGAAGTCAAAGATGGCTGAAAGGGGCTTTACGCTGATTGAGCTGGTGGTGGGCATATCAATAGCCGCCTTCGTCGTCGGCGCGGCATCGATGACCACCGTCACCATGATGAGGCTAACCCCCCAGAGCAATAACTGGGCTATCGCCCTGCGCCAGGTGCAAAACGCCAGCCACTGGATTTCCAGCGACGTCCAGATGTCACAAGGAGACATTACTGTAGGTGACGGAAACCCCACGTTCCTGACACTGACAATACCTGAATGGGAAACCGGTGCAGTGGTCCCTAAAACGTATGTCTATGAGTTTGAGGACATGCCTGATGGTCTGAAAAAGCTGATGCGGAATAACGAAACTGATGGGGGGGAGACCATGATAGCTGAATATATTTCTGGCGACAACGATGACACTAACGCTATTTACTATGGCCCGGATGACACGGATAACCCGAACACGCTGACCTTTACCATAACCGCCGTCTCTGGCAATGTACCCCCTGTCAGTAGAGACTATGAAGCCACGCAAAGGGTTCCGCCGGCTCCGGCGCCATAGCCGGCATGAGGAGATGAAGGATGAAAATGTCAGATAATCACCAGCCATTGCCAAGTCTCACTTTGTATAATTCAGAAAGAGCCCTCCACCTTTGTCATTCTGAGGGAACCACCCTTTGTCATTCTGAGAGAACCACCCTTTGTCATTCTGAGGAAACCACCCTTTGTCATTCTGAGAGAACCACCCTTTGTCATTCTGAGGGAACCACCCTTTGTCATTCTGAGAGAACCACCCTTTGTCATTCTGAGAGAACCAC
>CAYNVO010000012.1:8020-54613 GCA_964400675.1 uncultured Dehalococcoidales bacterium
TTCTGAGAGAACCACCCTTTGTCATTCTGAGAGAACCACCCTTTGTCATTCTGAGAGAACCACCCTTTGTCATTCTGAGGAAACCACCCTTTGTCATTCTGAGGAAACCACCCTTTGTCATTCTGAGAGAGCGCAGCGACCGAAGAATCTCATCGTATCTCAAGGCAAATCCCCGAGTAAAGAAAGCCCGGAGATTCTTCCCCTTCCCCTTCGCCTTTGGCTCAGGGTCAGGGTCAGAATGACATTCGGTTACAGCTAGATGGTCTCGATCAAGGAGGTAAATCATGAGATTACTGACTACAATAAAGAAAAAACTGAAAGATGAATCCGGCCAGGCGCTGGCAATGGCGCTGATTATGCTGGTGCTGGGAGGCTTGCTGGTGGTGCCTACCCTCAGCTTTATGACCACCAACCTGAAAGCCAACCGCGTCGTTGACGAGGCGAACCTGAGGCTATACGCCGCCGACGCCGGCATCCAGTATGCCTCCAGCAGGTTCCTATCAGGTGTCGACCCGGCGGCCCCGGAGTTCTTGCCGCCTTCCCTGACGGACCCGGTTAACGGATGTGAGGTTACCTTAGCCAGGCAATTTGTAGGCGACGACCTCTGTGTGATTACTTCCACCGCCACAGACCCGGCTACCGGCAAGAGCACCGAAATACACGCCAGTTTTCAAGCCAATGCGGCGCAGTTTGAAACCGCCCCTTCGCCCTTCGACTACGCCGTGGCTACGCTGGGCGGCGACCTGACCCTGACCGGCAGCTCCTCAATAACCAGCGATGTTCCTGGCGAGGGCAACGTATGGGTAAACGGCGACATCAACCTTGATTGGAGTTGTACAATCGACGGTGACGCCGATGTAACCGGCACCTGCAATCGACCGGACAACATCGAGGGCACCTATACTCCGGGCAGCGACCCTACGGATAGACCTGAGTGGCTGGACGACCAGGTAACTTGCTATATCGCCAACACCGATGTGCCGACGCCGGACTTTGCTGGACAGGCTTGGGACCAAGTATACTCGGGGAACAAGACTCTGGGTTGGTCAGACCCATACACTTTTGATTCATTACACGTAACTGGGAACCTGACGATTAGCGGCACAAATAACGGTGGCATATATACTTTCAACGGTCCTGTCTGGGTTGAAGGCGACCTGAAGATACAGAGCGGCGCTAATTATATTACCTTTAAGGCGCCGGTTAGAGTAGGTAACATAGCAAATGGCTATGCAGACTTCGGCGGAAGTGGCTGGGTAAAGTTTGAGAATCCGGCAGCGGAGTCGATAATAGCTTACGGCAGTCACGCTGCCGGCACAATACAGAGCTCGGGGATTCATATCGCCGGTGACTCCGCCTCTGTTATTCTAACCTCCGGCACATACGGCGACGGCGGAGCCGTCAGTGTAAAGCTACAGGACAGCTGGGATAACTCTACCTGGACGGATGTCTCCCCCTGCGGAACTTTACCGCTGGTCGACGAGGTAAACGACAACGGCACCGTCAGGCAAAACTATACCGGCACGACGAAGCCTTACCTGCGGGTAGTGGCTACCGTCTCCGGAGCCGTCTGTCCCTTCGGCGTAACCGTTGTCAGAAACACCACCTTACATGTGAGGGAATATCTAAAAGTCAGCGGCAGCCGCTCATGCTGGTTCGACGGTCCGGTTGTTGTCAGCGGTAATGCAGCGACAAGTAGCAAAATTGTAGACATCGGCGGCAGCAAAGACGGTGTCGCCTGGGACATGGTTTTCAGAGGCACCCTCCGGGCAACGGAGCCGGTTCCGAACTGCAACCACGAGATATATCTCGGCGGCAGCAAGGTATTCGAGTTCTATGATGTGGTGTACACCAATGTATCGGCGGAAATAGCCGGCGCCACCGGTAGCAACATGACCTTCACCAAAGCCTTTATCGCCGACTGCGACATAGATGTCAGCGGCAGCTCAGTCATAGACGCCCCACCGACAACCAGCCCCATATTCGTTTCGCGTAATGGGAATGTTGACATTAGCGGCGCTACCAGGGTGGACGCCATCGTTTATGCTCCCGGTGGGGGGTGGGATTTGCCTGTCAAAGCAAATGTTGGCAATGTGCATGTCAGCGGCAGCAGCCAGCTCGAAGGCGCCATTGTGTCAAAAAGCGCCCTGCTTGAAGGTGCCGTAATTCTAAAATACCCGGTAGTGCTCCGGGAGAGAGATGAGGTCCATGACCCCGAAGGAGGCGGCCCAGGAGGGCAGAGCGAGAGCACTTACTCCATAGTCAGCTACTCAATTCAGTAGCCGCCCCCATCAAATATGTGCAGGTCGGAGCAGATGCTCCGACCTGACTTTTTCCTGTCATTCTGAGCCCTTCGTTAATGTCATTCTGAAGGAGCGAAGTGACTGAAGAATCTCACACCGCTCATTCCGAGCCTGTCGAAGAATCTGAGCCCTTCGTTAATGTCATTCTGAAGGAGCGAAATGACTGAAGAATCTCACACCGCTCATTCCGAGCCCTTCGTTAATGTCATTCTGAAGGAGCGAAGTGACTGAAGAATCTCACACCGCTCATTCTGAGCCTGTCGAAGAATCTGAGCCCTCCGTTAATGTCATTCTGAAGGAGCAAAGTGACTGAAGAATCTCACACCGCTCATTCTGAGCCTGTCGAAGAATCTGAGCCCTCCGTTAATGTCATTCTGAAGGAGCAAAGTGACTGAAGAATCTCACACCGCTCATTCTGAGCCTGTCGAAGAATCTGAGCCCTCCGTTAATGTCATTCTGAAGGAGCAAAGTGACTGAAGAATCTCACACCGCTCATTCTGAGCCTGTCGAAGAATCTGAGCCCTCCGTTAATGTCATTCTGAAGGAGCGAAGTGACTGAAGAATCTCACACCGCTCACTCTGAGCCTGTCGAAGAATCTGAGCCCTCCGTTAATGTCATTCTGAAGGAGCAAAGTGACTGAAGAATCTCACACCGCTCATTCTGAGCCTGTCGAAGAATCTAACCCTTTGAGGCTGATTCTCGTTGAGATTCTTCGGTCGTCCTTCCCATCCGGGAAGGGCTCCCTCAGAATGACATATAATGAAGGACTGGCGATGACAGCATAGATAAAGGAGTCACAAATTACCCACCTCTGTTTTTTTTGAATGAAACGTGTTACACTAGATTAAGCTGTAGAATGAGCTAAAAAATCTAAAGAGAGCGAAGAGATAAACATGGCAAAAGTCAAAGACCTGACCGTTGAGGACCTTGAGTTCTTAATAGAGCAGAAAGTCCTGGAGATACTCGGAGACCCGGACTCTGATTTGGAATTGAAGCCAGAATTTAAGCAGGAACTGGGTAGACGCCTGAGAGCTTCATCCAGGCGGATTTCCCACGAAGATATAGTGAGAAAATTCGGTGAAGGTTCTTTGGATTGAAGCGGCGATAAAAGACCTTTCGTCGGTCATAAAGGAGAAATCTACCGAACCAGGTAGTAAGAAATGATTCAGCCGGAGGCACCGGAAAAGAAGAAAGGCATTCTCGACAGGCTGCCCAAGATGGGCAGGATAAGCCAGCTTATATTGCTCATCGGCACCTTCCTGGTCATATTCATCCCCTTGATGGTAATCTACCAGCAGCAGCCGGAAATACAGGCTGATTTAGAAGTCACTCTTGCCAACCTGCAAAAAATACTGACGGTGGAGCAAACGCCGAAAGCCAAATATGAAGCTGAGCTGGCGCAGGTCACGGCAGAGGCGGAGGCGGCTAAAGCCGTTTTCCCCAGCCCCAGTCAGACGCCCGAAATAGTCGATGCCCTGCTGGAACTGGCTAACCTCAACGACATATACGTCACGCAGACCAGGGTATCAACTTCCCAGCCAAAAGGCTCTATAGGTCCGCAATTGACAGTTGAGCTTGGGCTTAAAGGTCAGGTGCCCAAGTTCCAGAACTTCCTGCTGGCGCTTGATACCAGCCTGCCAACATCCCAGATCAGGCAGTTGACTTTCTCAATCGCCGGAACCGGAGAGGTATATGATACAGCCAAGGTCGTAATCGATATATTGTGCTATGAAAGCGGTGAGTAGCAGCTATGTTAACTCTAAAATTATATAGTGACAGGCATTCAGATATGTCCGTGGTGTCCGATTGGTGGACAGACCTGAGTTTGCGCCTGCATGGCTCAATTTCTCTCTCCCCTGGCGGGAGAGAGTCAGAGTGAGGGGGAAAAAATAAAGTAATGAAGGGGAATCAGCAGCAAATAAATTTCGCTCGCAGGTTGCGCCACGAGCAAACTGATGCTGAGACAATCCTCTGGTCAAAGCTAAAGCATAAACAACTAGAGGGGGTGAAATTCAGGAGGCAGCAACCAATAGGCCAATACATCGTCGATTTTGTGAGTTTTGACAATAAGTTGATACTTGAGATTGACGGTGGCCAGCATAATGAGGAAACGGTGAGAAAAAGAGATAACGCCAGAACAGTGATGCTGAGAAGAAGTGGCTACTGTGTTCTAAGGTTTTGGGATAACGAGGTCTTACTCAACACAGATGGTGTTTTGGAGGAGATCAGGCAAAACATAAATCAAGAGTTTCACCCTCACCCAAACCCTCTCCCGTCAAGGGAGAGGGTTAAGGGAAGCACCATTCCTCTCTCCCCTGGCGGGAGAGAGTCAGAGTGAGGGGGCAAGAGATAAGCAGCTATGTTAACTCTGGACATTCAAGATAACTCCATAAAGATGATGGCGGTCAGGGGAAGACAGGTGGAAACTGCGGTAAGCCTGCCCCTGGAGCCGGGACTGGTCCAGGATGGTGTCATCGTCAACCCGTCCGTCGTCGGCATGCGCATTGCCGAGCTTATGGCAGCCCACAGCATTGCCGAAAATAAAGTCTCGGTCGGCATCAGCGGCATCCACGCAATATACCGCGTGGCCAACGTGCCCAAACTGCCCAAAAACCTGCTGGACGAGGCGGCTCGCCGGGAGGCGGAAAGGGCAATGCCGGTGCCCCTGGACGAGCTTTATACATCATGGCAGACAATCAGCATATCGGAGATAGAGACCGCTATTTGCCTGGTCGGCATTCCCCGCGCTACGGTTGACGCCATGCTGGAGACATTGCGCCAGGCAGGGCTGCAACCTGAGGCTATGGATATCAGGCCCCTGGCTTTAGCCAGAGTTGTCGATGAAAGAGACGCCATCATAATAAATATCCAGCAGATTGGCTTTGACATCGTTGTTATGATTGATGGCATACCTGAATTGCTCCACAGCCTGCCATTCTCGGCCGACTCAGTTTCGCCGGACGAAAAGATAGCCGATGTAAAGGAAGAGATGGAAAGGACCGTTGCCTTTTACAACTCAAGCCATGCCGAACGGCAGATCACCGCCGGCATGGCAGCTTTCGTCAGCGGTGAGCTGGGCGAGACGCTGGCGCAGACGCTGGCGGAATATCGAGTTAAACCACTGCCCCAATTGTTGTCCAACACCGATAGCCTGATTACAAGCGAATATGCCTCTAATATCGGATTAGCCCTCAGGCAGGCACGCTCTGATGTCAGCCCGGCGCAGGTCAACCTGAATGTCACGCCTGAAGCTTATATGCCCAGGCCATTTCCGCTAATCCAGCTCGTTTCCTGGGCATTTATCCTCGTCGCCATCGCAATGCTCGTCATGTTCGGCGCATTAACGCTGCAGAAATACAGGCAAACCTTAACCTTGCAGACCCAAATCAGCAAAATCCATGCTCAGGTCCAGGCTAGACAGGGAACAGAAACAGCAATCAAGAACTTGCAGGCACAAATCGACCAGATTAAAGCAGGCAGCACCACCTTCCAGCAGCCGCTGGATAACGCCTCGGCACAAAGAGCCAAGGTGAACGGCGATTTAAGCAAGGTGACCAGCTCGCTTCCCGGCATCGCCAGTTTGCAGTCAATCAGCTACAACAACGGGGTTACCACCTTAACCGGCACCGCCCCCGCCGATACCACAATTGTGGACTATGTCCGCGCCCTGAGGAACTCCGGACAGTTCTCCGAAGCGCTGATTTCAGACATGAAAGAGATGGAATTTAACCAGTGGCAGTTCACCCTGACGCTTAAATAACAATTGTCAGCCATCAGTTGTCAGATGTCATTGCGAGCCCGAGCGTAACGGAGACGTGGCAATCTCATACCCCCCACGGCCTGAGATTCTTCGGTCGCCCGATTGCATCGGGGCTCCCTCAGAATGACAAAAGGGTCTGGAATTTGGAGAATTCGGATTTACTCTCCCTTGACAAGATAGGTCGCACATCCATTCCCCTCTCCCTTTTGATTTTTGACCTTGTTTCCCCTCTCCCTTGACAAGATAGGTCGCACATCATTCCCCTCTCCCTTGTCATCCTGAGGTAGCCTCTCCTTTGTCATCCTGAGGTAGCCTCCCCTTTGTCATCCTGAGAGACCCTCTCCTTTGTCATCCTGAGAGACCCTCCCTTTTGTCATCCTGAGGGACCCTCCCTTTTGTCATCCTGAGGGACCCTCCCCTTTGTCATCCTGAGGGAGCCTCTCCTTTGTCATCCTGAGGGAGTGAAGCGACCGAAGGATCTGACTCAAAATAAACTCCTCAACCGAAGAACCTCACAAAAAGTAAATCACACCAGAACAGTAGATTCTTCGCGGAGTTTACCCTGAGCCGGGGTTCATCCTTCGACAGGCTCAGGATGAGCGGTGGCGAAGGGCTCAGAATGACAAGTTCGAATCTTTAGCTTTTGATATTTTATATTTGGCATTGAGGGCCCATCTCCTTTGTCATCCTGAGAAACCATCTCCTTTGTCATCCTGAGAAACCATCTCCTTTGTCATCCTGAGGGAGCCTCTCCTTTGTCATCCTGAGGGAGTGAAGCGACCGAAGGATCTGACTCAAAATAAACTCCTCAACCGAAGAACCTCACAAAAAGTAAATCACACCAGAACAGTAGATTCTTCGCGGAGTTTACCCTGAGCCGGGGTTCATCCTTCGACAGGCTCAGGATGAGCGGTGGCGAAGGGCTCAGAATGACAGGAGGAGAAAATCAGAATGACAGTGGAAAAGCAGGATGACAGGTGGATAAGGGAATTTTTGCATTTTAATCTGTCATTTTGAGCTTTAACTTTTGACTTTTGAGGTAATCTCCAAAATAATAAGGCAGACCTAAGAGGTCTGCCTTATGGCTGCGACGCGTCATTTAATTTTGATTACAAAGGACATTCAGACTAAACAGATGCCAATAGGTTACTCGTTACGGACACGCGGCATTTCCAGTGCTGGTAACCAGGCCATCACCATCAACGCTGTAAGCCCCAAGCGGCGAACTGAGCAGATAGTTGCTGCTGACCAGTCCATCTGTGGTGTCGCACGGTGGTCCACATGTAGCTTGTATATTATCCACCATACAAGCTGCCACAGCAGTCTGAACGTTGTGCCAGTCGGTCTGACAAGCTTCCGTTTTGCCTGCCCCAATAAATTGGGTTACCCCCAGAGTGACCACGCCAGCTAGAGCTGCCAGGATACCGATTACCACCAGCAGCTCAATGAGGGTGAAACCTCTCTCACCACCCCTGTAGAGCCTGCGTATAGCCTTTGTTAGTTTTCTCATTATAGCTTAACCTCCTTTCTTGCTATTTCTCGATAGACAACACCTATACTATGTTATCAATCTTATACCATATATAACGAAGTGTCAATGAAAACGTTTAGTCATTTGGTACACCCTATACATGGGAAATTAGTACTGGTGCATGCGCTGGGCATAGGAAATTAGTACTAGTTTGATAGGGCAACCTCACCCCCTTAATCCCCCTCTCCTTCTTAAGGAGAGGGGGAAAGATACCGTATACAAGAGGGGCTTCGCCCCTCTTGAACTCCCATGTCGGACAGGTTTAAAGCCCTTTGTCTGCGCCATCTTCCCTTTTTTGTCATTCTGAGCGCAGCGAAGAATCTCGCCGTGCGGCTGACACCAGCCCCAAGAAGATCTATAATGACAGCGCCATGGAACGGCAAGATATCGGCTCCAGTGTTTACAAGCGAGCCCTCGAGATGACCTGGCTGGCAGTTATCTTTCTTGTCCCTCTCTTCTTCAACCCTCAAAGCCGCCAGATATTCGCCATAAGTAAAGCCTCGCTGCTCCAGTTTCTGGTTATAGCTATGCTGGCATTCTGGCTGGCTGACTGGATTATCAATCGAGCCAGTCACAAGGGGCTGAAATGGCAGGGTGCCTTCGCCTCCCCGCTACACCTGTCTATACTGATCTTTGGCTTGGTGGCAGTCCTGGCTACCGCGGCTTCCATAACCCCGGCTATAAGCTTCTGGGGAAGCTGGGATAGAAAATCAGGACTGCTGACTTTGATATGCTGGATACTATTTTTTCTAATAGTCGCACAACAAATCCGCAATAGAACACAGCTACTCAGAGCTGTTTATACATTATTGCTTTCCTCTGGTATCGTCTCCATCTTAGGCATCCTGCAATATCTATTTCCCGACGTAATGCTAAAGGTGATTCACAGCGCATATACTGGCAGAGTATTCTCCACAGTCGGCAACCCGCTTTTTCTCAGTTCCTTCCTGGCTATGGTAATTCCGTTTACCCTGGCTCTCATGGTGTATTCGTGGAAAAAGATAACGTCTACATGTCACCCTCTAACGCCTATATGTCACCCTCTAACGCCTATATGTCACCCTGAGCGACAGCGAAGGGTCTCGAAACCCTCCGCGAGGCTTAGCACAAGTCAGATTCTTCGGTCACTTTGTTCTAGATTCTTCCCCTTCACTTCGTTCAGGGTCAGAATGACAGAGGGACTCAGAGTATCAGGAGGAAATACGGAACAATCCTCGGACAATAGTGGAAAATGGAAAAACACCATAATACTAATTTGCCTGGCCATTCTGCTGGTCCTCCAGTTCTGGTGTCTGTGGCTGGCACAATACTCCATCACCATCCTTCTGTACATCATCGCCCCCATAATCTTCATAATATTGCTGGGCATAGTCAAGCGAAAGAGGCTTATACTTAGCCTCGGCGCCGTATCTCTGCTTATCCTGGCAATAATAGCCGTCTCGCTTCTGGCACCACTGCTTTTTTCACCTCCCAGCATTGAGACCCCCAAACCCGAAGATTCAGAATCTGTTACAACCGCTGAAGACGTCGGACTTAGCACTCTAGGATTGAGAGTTCAATTCTGGCGCAGCGCCATCGATATTGTCATAAAGTCACCCGAAGTCCCGTTTTCCAATGACAGGTGGCATGGTTTTCGGAGGCTTATCGGATACGGTCCGGAGACATTCATCGTCACCTTTCAACTTTTTTTCCCGGAAGAGTTGAAAAGCACCTTCACTTACAGGTCAGAGCTTGTGGACCACCCTCACAACCATTACCTGTACCTGCCCGCTACAATGGGGCTGCTGGGCTTAATGAGCTTTCTATCCATCCTGGCTGTCTTCTTCTACCTCTGCTTTCGATACCTGCGCCGGGCGGCAACAGAAATCGATAAACTGCTTCTAATAGCCATAGTGGCTGGCATGGTTCAATATATGGCTGATATCTTTTTCAACCCATCTACGATACCGCCGGAGCTTGTGTTCTGGTTGATGCTAGCCATGGCACCTGTAATCGGCAGATTCATCCGGGACAAAGAGCCAGCCAGGACTGAGCTTGAAGAAACAACCCAGCCTGAAAGCGAAGCTGCGCCTTATGTCACCAGAACGAGATTCTTCCTATCACTTGGCTGTGCTGTAGCCTTGATAATTGTCGGCATAGGCATAGCTATAAGACCGTTCTTAGCCGATATGTACTTTCAGAAGGGCATAAATCTAGAGGCTATGGGAAATGAACAAGCCATCTACGCTTTTGCCAAAGCAACTGATATAGACCCTGGAGAAGCTGTTTATTGGTACCGTCTCGGAGCGTATAGTGACTCTGTGGCACGGCGCGTCACTGAAGAGCCTCTAAAGACAGAGGTCTTATCTCTGGCCATCAGCTCTTATAATAAGGCACAGGAGTTAAGACCTTATATCGCCTTCGAGTATTATTCTATTGCCGACTCCTACACATACTGGGCAGTGACAAAAACTGCTGATAAATGGCCTACAGCCTTGTCTCTCTATGATAAAGCATCGCAGTTGTTTCCTGACAATGCCGTTATATTGAACAAGTGGTCGCTGGCGCTGATTGTCAAGGGCGATCTGGACGAAGCTGGAACAAAGCTCGACCACGCAGCATCCATTGACCCTGACTGGGCAGAGACCTCTTTCCTGCGCGGACTCCTGCTGGCAAAGGAAGGAAAAAATGCGGAAGCCGCGAGCAAGCTTACCACGCCGATACAGGACAACCCGGCTAACCTCGATTACTTCATCGACCTGTGCCGCCGCCTCACGGCGTACGACATGATAAGCCCGCTAAGTGATTCTCTGGAAACCTACACTCAAGAAGCGCCCGATGACTGGGTCGCCCACGCACTGCTCGGGACCACCAGCCTGTTTGGTGGCGACATTGATAAGAGCCTCGATGAATTCAACTCCGCCATGCTGCTGGTGCCGGACGACGACACCGGAGCCCTCTTCCGCGCCATTTTAAAGCTCTACAACATAAGCCCAAAATTCAGAACAGCACTACCCGACGTGGCTGCCGAATGGCGAACCAAGCTAGCCCAAAGTCCGGAGAAGGATACACTGCTACCTCAATTAGACAAGCTGGTGGGCACGCCACAATGAGGCAATTGCCAGCGCTTCTCGCTTGTTAACTTTATGTAAACTACTCCCCTGTAGCTTCTAATGCTAAATCAGCCGCATTTTGCTATGATATTGCTGTATTACACTCACCCCCCCCGGGGCGGGGGTAACAAGATAGCTTGAGCAACAAAAACGCTTCAAAAAAAGGCGCCGTCGGCAACATCCCCCGGCAAATTGCCGCATCTGCGGAGACGTGCATTGACCCGGAGGGCAAGAAACGCCCTGTTATCAGCCTCGCAGCGGTTACAACCATTGCCCGGGCGCAAAAAGCCACTGTCCTGGATATAGAGATAGCCGCCCTGCAGCATGGCATCACCCCCCTGCGATATCTGCGCAACACGGGCACCATCGGGCTGGATGGGCAAATAAAGCTTTTGCAGTCAACCGTGGCTGTAGTTGGAGCCGGCGGCTTGGGCGGCACCATAATAGAACTCCTCGCCAGACAGGGTACAGGGCACCTGGTCATAATAGATAATGACCGCTTCGCCGAGCAGAACTTGAACCGGCAGCTGATGTCTACGGAGAAGAACCTGGGTGAATATAAGGCTATTGTCGCCGCAAACAGAGTCAGGGAGATAAACTCGGCAGTCACAGTAACCACGTTTGAAGCGAAACTGACTGCGGAGAATGCCCACAGACTGCTCAAGGACGCCGATATAGTAGCTGATGGGCTGGACAACCTGCCATCACGCTTTGTGGTCGAGAACGCCTGCCGCGACTTAGGAATTCCCTACGTCTACGGGACTATTGCCGGCTTCGGCGGTCAGCTAATGACCATCTTTCCGGGAGACGTCGGGCTATCCTGCATCTACGGCTCCTCCGGCAGTCTGCCTGAGCAGGGCATAGAGGTCAAATTAGGCAATCCGTCAGCTACGCCGACGATTATCGCCGCCTGGCAGGTACAGGAAATAGTCAAGATTATAACTGGCATCGGGAAGCCACTCCGCAACCGTCTGCTCATACTGGACGCCACAGAAGGCTCTGCCGACATGATTGACTTGAGCCGGTAGCCACACTGTGAAACCTTAAATCCTAAATCCCGATTTCTAAACTCCAAACAAACTCTAAGCAACAAAATTCCAATGCCCAATAACCAAAGACTGTCATTGCGAGTCTGAGCATAGCGAGGGCGTGGCAATCTAGGTGGTGGGATGACATGAGATTCTTCGCTGCGCTCAGAATGACAGGCGAGGGCAATTTTTAACCTTTGATTTTTGATTTTCTGATGCAGTTGCATAAAATAATTATCAGACTAGGGTATAATATTTCCAATGTCTGGCTTGTGGTCGGTTCTGTTCTTCTTTCTCGGCGCTGCCGTGGGCAGTTTCATCAACGTAATTGCCGACCGCCTGCCGGCAGGCAAGTCAATTGTTTCACCGCCATCCCATTGTTTCAAATGCCAGCACAAAATTCCCGCCTCAGATAATATCCCCATATTCAGCTATCTATGGCTCAGGGGAAAATGTCGTAACTGCGGTGCAGCCATCCCCATGCGTCTGTTCTGGGTGGAACTGGGCATGGCAGCTCTGTTCGCCTTCCTGTACTGGCATTACGGTCCCGGCTGGGAACTGGCGCTGGTTGCCTTCTACTGCTGCCTGTTCGTAACACTGCTGCTCATCGACCTGGAACACGGCATACTGCCAAACAAAATAGTTTACCCGGGGATGATTATTGCTATAGTTATAGCTGCACTTGGTTCCATTTTCGGCTTTGAGCCGAGCTACACCGCCGATGCAGGCTTACGGCTCTGGATTGCAGATGCAGCTATCGGCGGCGGAGTTGGTTTCGGGCTGTTGCTCCTCATAGTCCTCCTCTCCCGGGGCGGCATGGGCTGGGGAGATGTCAAGCTTGCGGGACTGATAGGCCTGGTCACTGGCTTTCCGCTGGTTTTTATAGCCCTGTTCTTAGCCATAATCGGCGGCGGCTTAACAGCTGCCGTCTTGCTATTATCAAAATTAAAAAGCCGAAAAGACTCCCTACCATTTGGACCGTTCCTTGCCCTGGGTACCATAGCAACTCTACTCTGGGGCAGCAACCTGCTTAACTGGCTAATCCCGTCTTAAGCCCCACACCCCTGAGCTCATACCTCCTCCCCAAGAAATACGAAGCTCTAAACCCTAAATCTCAAACCTTTGTCATTCTGACCCTGACCCTGAGCCAAAGGCGAAGGGGAAGGGGAAGAATCTATTCTCCTGAGGTGGTTGACTTTTTTATGAGATTCTTCTTCGCCCCTCCGTGGAAGGGCTCCTCAGAATGACAGCTCTATGTATGTTTTTGGCATTGGTATTTCGGGTTTTAAATTCATTTAGAGATTAGATATTCGGATTTAGAATTTACCTTCAGGTCGTACTAAAGTATGATTTTCCCTCATCAAAAAGTCTGACACTGAAGTAGTTACTTTTCTGTGTCCAGAACCAGCCCCCCTCTCGATTACAAAAGTACTTTGCCGGCGTAAACTTAAGTACAGCCATTAAATGGCGGGGTTTAGAGATGTTTAACAGCAACAACAAAGAGAGAACAGCCGAAATCAAAGAGTTCCCGGTTGTATTTGGCAGCCACGGGCTGAAGCTCAAGGGCAAAGTGCTTATGCCCAAAGATGCCAGTGCGAATGAACCGGTGCCTGCCGCTGTGCTGTGTCACGGTTTCGGGTCTGCTCACCGGGTTATGGAGCCCAGTGCCAGAATCATGGCAGCCCAGGGAATAGCTGCTCTCATTTTCGACCTCCGCGGTCATGGCTCCAGTGAAGGCGCCGTCGATGGCAGAATGGCAGATGACATCATCGATGCCTGGAATCTCCTGTCCCAGCTCCCACAGGTAGACAGCAAGCGAATGGGCATGGTAGGACACAGTCTGGGAGCCATGTCAGTGATTCTGGCTGCAGAAAGAGTGCCCAATCCCCGGGCTCTGGTTGCCCTGGCCTGTCCGCCGGAGATAGATGCCAGCACGCCGTATGATGATTCGGGGAATATCGGAAGGTGGGGTCAAAACTCTAATCCCATTGCCGAATACCCTAAGAACGGGGCTTTTCCGTGGTGAAAAGGTATAGCCGCACTGTTCTGCAGGGCATGGATGTACATAGGTCATTTCAGGGTACGTGTTGATTGGCAGAGATTCCTTGATGTCTTGCCACAAATGAAGATGTCACAGGCACTACAAAAGCTGGAAGACTGCTCTAAGCTCTTCGTCTTTTGTCAGGGCGACAAGGTGACCCCGTTTGAAAAATCTGCCTTTGTCTATGAGACAGCCTGTCAACCTAAGGAAATGCTACTGATTAAAGGTGGTTTCCACACCACTCCGCTCCTGCGTGGAGACCTGCGTTCCCAGTGGACAAGCTGGACAGTAAAAACTCTAAAAGAAATGTAATGGAACTAAAAGGAGACTAAAATGCGAGTACTCATCACAGGAGGAGCCGGTCGACTGGGTATAACCGTCTGTAAAACTTTTTTGCATGATGGCTTCCAGGCAAGAGCGTTCGACCTGGATACTCCTGCTAATCGAAAGAGCGTCAAGAGACTTAACGGTAAAGCTGAGGTCATGTGGGGCGACATCACACGACCGGATTCAGTGAAGAAGGCGCTGGAAGGAGTGGATGCCATAGTCCACATGGCTGGCATATTGCCGCCGGTGGCATACGAGAAACCTGAACTTGCCGCCAAGGTCAATGTGGGCGGAACAAAAATACTCGTTGACATGATAAAAGAGATGGGCGGCAATATCCCTTTCCTGTTCACTTCATCGGTAGCTGCCTTTGGCCCAACGCCCGGTGCTTGCCAGCCTCTGTGTCCGGAGAAAACCGAACCTAACCCCAGAGGAGCATACGGAGAGACCAAGCTCCAGGCTGAGACCATCATTAAGGAATCAGGCATCGATTATGCAATCTTGCGTCTTACCGCAACCATGTACCTGAGCTTCTCGATAAGCGACCTCAAGCGGATGTTCACCGTTCCTCTGAACAATCGCGTTGAATACTGCCATCCGAATGACACCGCATTAGCCATATTGAACGCCATCAGAGACTTTGACACGGTAAAGGGAAATATTCTGGTCATCAGCGGTGGACCCGAGCAAAGAATGCTATACAGGGATATGATTCGCGCTATGATGGGAATTATGGGGCTGCCGCTACCGCCGGCTGGCAAGTTCACCACAGAGCCCTATTACCTGGACTGGTATGACACAAGCAAAGCTCAGCAGCTTCTTAAATTCCAGCGACACACTTTTGCCGATTATCTTAAGGACTATTCCAGGGAACTTGCCAGGAAATACGGCTCCGGCTTCTTGCCCTTCATGCGCCGATTCGTTGGTCCTGTCTTTGGAAAAGTTATCGTTCAGTTTTTCTAAAATTATTGCCAGGGGATATTGCATCCCGGCATGCCTGTATGGTATACTATTAATTTAGTGAGACCTTTAAGTCAGTCCAGAGAGGCTGGCAAGGGCAATATGAAAAACGGTTGTAGTTCCACAAAGCGTCCGTTTCAGGTTGCTTGTTTAAGAACCTCTTGCCAGTCTTGGGCAGGAGGTTTTTCTTATGCCTGAAAGAACCCTGGTATCCCCCCAGGATATACAAAGGGTGGTGGTCCGCATTGCCCATGAGATTGTGGAGAGAAACAGGGGCGCCAGGGACATCGTACTCGTCGGCATGCAAACCCGGGGAGTGCCATTAGCCAACCGTTTAGCCGCTACCATTGAAGGACTGGAGGGAATTACCGTCCCGGTTGGCTCACTTGACATCAGCCTCTATCGCGACGACCTCTCATCCTTATCTCTTAAGCCCACAGTTCATCGCACCGATATACCTGTGGATATTGCCGACAAACAAGTAGTGCTTGTTGACGACGTCTTCTACACCGGACGCAGTATCCGCGCCGCCATGGATGCTCTTATAGACTTAGGACGACCTCAATCCATTCAGCTCGCAGTTCTCATCGACCGCGGTCATCGCGAACTACCTATACGCGCCGACTACGTTGGCAAAAATATACCCACCTCGCAGAATGAGGAAATAAAAGTATACGTTAAAGAGGTAGATGGCGAAGACAAGGTGACTATAATTGCACCGAGCAAGGAGGTGACCGATGAAAACGATTGAACCGGGTGCGGGCATTGCCACTCCAGATACTCTTCCACCACCACCTATAGCAGTCTGGCAACATCGTCATATACTCGACCTGGATGACTTCACCCGGGAAGAAATAGGGCTTGTATTAGAGACAGCCGACGCCATGGCAGAAGTGCTGACCAGGGAAGTAAAAAGGGTGCCAACATTAAGAGGCAAGACGGTTGTTACCATGTTCTACGAGCCGAGCACACGTACCCGTGCCTCATTCGAGCTGGCAGCTAAAAATCTGAGCGCTGATACGGTAAGTCTCGACGCTTCCAAAAGCAGCGTTACCAAGGGGGAATCCTTGATTGACAGCTTACGTACTATCCAGGCATTGGGCGCCGATTTTATAGTCATGCGCCATTCACAATCTGGAGCCCCTTATCTAGCCACGCAGCACGTCAACTGCAGCATAATAAATGCCGGAGATGGATGGCATGCCCACCCCTCCCAAGCCCTTCTGGACATCTACACCATCCGCCGTCACTTAGGCAAACTGGACAACTTGAAGGTGGCAATCATGGGAGACATTATGCATAGCCGGGTAGCTCGCTCCAATATATGGGGCATGAGCACCATGGGAGCCAGGATAGTACTCTGTGCTCCTAATACACTTTTACCACGATACCTGGAGAACTTCCTGGCTAAATGCCAGCTACCACATGTCAGCATCGAAACAGATATTGAGCCTGCCCTGGAAGATGCCGACGTGGTAATGCCTTTGAGACTGCAGATGGAAAGACAACAAAGCGGCCTACTGCCCAGCCTGCGAGAGTATATCCAGCTTTATCAGCTAACTACGGAACGGCTCTCCCTCGCCAGACAAAACGTCCTGGTTATGCACCCCGGACCTATTAACGAGGGCATTGAAATCAGCCCCGAGGTCGCCCATGGGGCTCAATCTGTAATTGAAGAGCAGGTATCCAACGGTGTAGCCATACGCATGGCATTGCTCTATCTAATCGCCGGAGGTAAAAACAAATAATGTCCGCTACCCTACTAATAAGCGGCGGCCGTATCATCGACCCCAGCCAGGGAATAGACAAGGTTGCTGACCTGCTCATCACCAAAGGTAAAATCGCCTGGATTGGAGATAAAGGCAAAGCACCATCACAGCCCGACCTGACCTCCATTGATGCCACCGGGCTTATTGTCTGCCCCGGGTTTATCGACCTCCACTGCCATCTCCGCGAGCCAGGCTTTGAAGACAAGGAAACTATCGCCACCGGCACTAAAGCTGCCGCTAAAGGAGGTTTCACCACCATCTGTTGCATGCCGAACACAAATCCTCCTCTCGACACTCAGACTTCCATAGATTATGTAAAGAAGATGACTGAGATTGAGGGCACGGTGCAAGTGCTGCCCATAGGCTGCATCACCAAAGGAAGGCAGGGCAAAGAGCTAACTGAAATGAACGAACTGGCTAAGGTAGGAGTTATCGGTTTCAGTGACGATGGTGACCCGGTATCCAGCTCACGCATTATGTCAATGGCTATGGACTATAGCCAGAACTTAGGCTTGCCGATTATCGACCACTGCGAAGATAAAGAATTGAGTGGTGGCGGTTCTATGAACGATGGCTGGGTATCAGCACGACTGGGACTTGAAGGCATACCTAAAGCTGCCGAGGAGATTATAATCGCCCGTGACCTTGCCCTGGCACAACTAACCGGCGCTAAGCTTCATGTCGCCCATGTCAGCACGGAGGGCTCAGTCGAACTTATCCGCAGGGCTAAAGAAAAGGGCATATCAGTCACCGCCGAAGTCACCCCCCACCACCTGACCCTGACAGAAGAACGAGTGATGGGCAGCCAACTGACATACGATACCAACGCTAAAGTCAACCCCCCACTGCGCACCAAAGAAGACATCGCCGCTTTAATCCAAGGGCTTAAAGATGGCACTATCGATGCCATCGCCACAGACCACGCTCCTCACACACTGGTAGATAAAATGTGCGAATTTGGGCTGGCAGCTTTCGGTATCAGCGGGCTGGAAACAGCGCTCGCCTGCCTCATGAGTCTGGTGCATGGCGGACAATTGGACATGAAAACTCTAATCTCCAAACTTGCGTTTGAGCCAGCCAGAATCATCAGTACCAGATATGGAGAGCTCGGCACGTTAAAAACTGGTTGCCGAGCTGATGTTACTCTTTTTGCCCCAAACAAGGAATGGACAGTCAACAGCCAGGACTTCGTTTCTAAAGGCAAGAATACCCCATTCGATGGCTGCCATTTCAAAGGCAGGGTAAGCATGACCATATTGTCCGGAAAAGTAATCTACGGGGACAATTCAGCATAAAAAAGAAGGAGAGAGACTCTATATGCCAAGACGTAACGACATCAAGAAAGTAATGATTATCGGCTCAGGACCTATCGTAATAGGACAGGCCTGCGAATTCGACTACTCCGGAACACAGGCTTGCAAAGCTCTCCGAAGTCTAGGCTATGAAATCGTACTGGTAAATTCAAATCCGGCGACTATCATGACCGACCCTGGAATGGCAGACGTCACCTATATCGAGCCGCTCAACCTGGAGATGATGACCCAGATTATTGAAAAGGAACGACCTGATGCTCTGCTGCCTAACCTGGGCGGACAGACAGGTCTCAATCTAAGCGCTGAACTGTCAAGTTCGGGGGTACTTGACAAATATGGCGTCCAGGTCATCGGTGTTGACATCGACGCCATTAAAAGCGGCGAGGACCGTATCACATTTAAAGAGACTATGAACCGCCTGGGAATAGATATGCCCCAAAGCCAGGCAGTCTACAACGTTGAGGACGCGGAAAAGGTCGCCTCTGAGCTCGGGTATCCAGTAGTCATCCGCCCCGCTTACACCATGGGTGGAACCGGCGGTGGTCTTGTCTACAACGTAGAAGAATTACGCACCGTTGCCAGTCGCGGCATTTCGGCAAGCCTTATCGGGCAAGTACTGGTAGAGGAGTCAGTTCTAGGATGGGAAGAGCTGGAACTGGAAGTAGTCCGTGATTCCAAGAACCAGATGATTACCGTATGCTTTATCGAGAATGTAGACGCCATGGGTGTTCACACCGGCGATTCATTTTGTACCGCTCCTATGCTTACAATCGATACCGCCTTACAGAAACGCCTCCAGGAGTATTCCTATAGAATCGTGGAGGCAATACGTGTAATAGGGGGAACTAACATTCAGTTCGCGCATGACCCCAAGACAGGACATGTCGTCGTAATAGAAATCAACCCCCGAACTTCGCGCTCATCAGCCCTCGCCTCCAAGGCGACTGGCTTCCCGATCGCCTTCGTTTCCGCCAAATTAGCCGCTGGACTTACACTCGATGAAATCCCCTACTGGCGAGACGGGACACTGGAAAAGTACACGCCTTCTGGCGACTACGTGGTGGTCAAGTTTGCCCGGTGGGCTTTCGAAAAATTCAAGGATGCTGAGGACAAGCTTGGCACTCAGATGCGTGCCGTCGGCGAGGTTATGAGCATCGGTAAGACTTACAAGGAAGCGCTTCAAAAGTCAATTCGTTCCCTGGAAAACGGTCGCTATGGATTTGGCTTCGCCAGAGACTTTTACCAGAAATCCCTGGACGAGCTGATGAGTATGTTAAACGAACCAACGAGCGAGCGGCAGTTCATAATGTATGAGGCTCTGCGAAAAGGTGCCGATGTACAGAAACTCTATGAGAAGACTTATATCAAACCCTGGTTTATCAACCAGATGAAAGAGCTGGTAGAGCTTGAAGAAAAAATCCTCAATTACAGAGGCAAGTCACTGCCAGACGACCTGCTTATCCAGGCCAAGAAAGATGGCTTCTCAGACCGTTATCTTTCACGGATTCTTGATGTACCGGAAAAGGAAATTCGCCGAAAACGTGTTTCTCTCGGCGTCGTCGAAGGCTGGGAGCCCGTTCCTGTCAGCGGTGTAGAAAATGCAGCCTACTACTTTTCAACTTACAACTCACCCGACCAGACCACAAGCAGCAACAGGCGTAAAGTAATGGTGCTGGGAGGCGGTCCTAACCGCATCGGTCAGGGTATAGAATTCGATTACTGCTGTGTCCACGCAGCTTTTGCCCTGCGCGACGAGGGATACGAAACTATAATGGTTAACTGTAATCCGGAAACAGTGTCAACAGATTACGACACTTCGGATAAGCTTTACTTCGAACCGCTTACGGTTGAAGACGTCTTAAGCATCTACGAAAAGGAAAAACCTGAAGGCGTCATAGTGCAATTCGGTGGTCAGACACCACTGAACATTGCCAACGAATTAACCGAAGCCGGTGTCAAAATCTTAGGCACATCACCTGAAACCATAGACCTTGCCGAAGACCGTGACCGCTTCCGCCAGATGATGCAAAAGCTTAACATCCCGATGCCAGAATCTGGAATGGCTAGCAATCTAGATGAAGCACTGAATGTCGCCAGGCGAATCGGGTATCCCTTGATGGTGCGCCCATCATACGTGCTAGGCGGCCGTGGCATGGAAGTGGTACATGACGAGGAGATGCTCAAAGAATACGTCGCCGCAGCAGTAGACGTAACCCCCGACCGCCCAATTTTAATTGACAAGTTCCTTGAAAACGCAATCGAGTCCGAGGCAGACGCTATAGCCGATGGAAGCGATGCCTTTGTGCCGGCAGTTATGGAGCATATAGAGCTAGCCGGCGTCCACTCCGGTGATTCAGCCTGTGTAATACCACCTGTAAGTATACCTCAGCAACACATCGATACCATCAACGAATACACAAAGAGAATAGCCACGGAACTTAACGTGATAGGTCTTATGAATATTCAGTACGCCATAGCTAAGGATGTTGTCTATGTACTGGAAGCTAATCCCCGAGCATCACGAACCGTGCCGCTGGTCTCGAAAGTGTGCAATGTTTCCATGGCGAGGTTGGCAACCCAAATTATGCTGGGCAAGAAACTCCCGGAGCTAAACCTAAAACCCCGCCACATCACTCATTTCGGCGTCAAGGAAGCGGTATTCCCATTTCCCATGTTTCCTGAGGTGGACCCCATTCTGGGACCTGAAATGCGGTCAACCGGAGAGGTGCTGGGGATTGCAAACTCATTCGGGCTCGCCTTCTTTAAGGCACAGGCGGCCGCGCAACAATTGCTCCCAGCAGAAGGGACGATTTTGATAAGCCTGTTCAGCAAAGACTTGCCTGCTGCATCAGAAGTAGCAAAGCGATTCGCCGACCTCGGTTTTAATATCAAGGCAACACGCGGCACCCGCAAATTTCTAGCCAAACAAGGCATCAAGTCAGACCTGATACTGAAGATGCATGAGGGACGGCCAAACATCGCCGACGGAATCAAGAACAGGGAAGTCCGGCTGGTAATCAACACTCCCAGTGGCAAGCTAAGCAAACACGACGATTCCTATATCCGCAAGACGGCAATCAAGCACAAGGTGACTTACATAACAACACTTGCCGCCGCCGCCGCCGCTGCCAAGGGTATTGCGGCATATCGCAACGGCAGGCTGGAGGTTAAATCTCTGCAAAGCTATCATGCCGACATTACATAGATACGGGGGTTAAATAGTTCACCTGTTGAAGCAAGTTACAGCCAGAATCATATCCAACCTCGAGCCAATGCCCGGTCATTGCCTCATCTGCGTCGAAGCTCCCGAAATCGTGGCTGCAGCAAAGGCAGGACAGTTCGTTACTGTCAGATGCGGAGAGACACTTATTTTGCGCCGACCTCTCAGCATTCACCAGTCAACTGACTCCAAATATCTTCATCTCCTTTTCAAGATAGTCGGCAAAGGCACCATATGGCTATCTCAAAGGCAGAAAGGCGAGAAATTAGATTTGATTGGACCTCTAGGTAAAGGTTTCTCTATAGAGCCAGCATCAAAGAAATTGCTACTGGTAGCCGGCGGAATAGGCATTGCTCCCCTGGTCCTACTTGCCAAAAATGCAGCAAGTGAAGGAAGGTCCGTGAAGCTGCTCTTAGGCGCACGAACGAAGGACGGGCTTTACCCCCGGAAATATCTTCCAGGCGGCATCGAGACAATAATTGCTACCGAAGATGACAGCGACGGCGAAAAGGGCAGGGTGACCGACATTTTAGCCCGATACATCGATTGGGCTGACCAAATCTACGCCTGCGGGCCATTAGGCATGTACAAAGCAATAGCCGAGCAGAAACAGCAATGGCTAAATAATAAACCTGTCCAGGTATCATTGGAAGTGCGGATGGGATGTGGCATCGGCGCTTGCTTTAGCTGCAGCATCAAAACAAAAAATGGCATGAAACAGGTATGCCGTGATGGCCCTGTTTTCAACCTGGACGAAGTTATATTGGAGGAGGTAAGAATATGACGGTAATAAACAAAACCATCCGCCTCAGCACCAGAGGAAATTGCGATATGACAGATATAACCGCTGAAATAGCCGGCGAGATTAAAAATTCAAATATTAATAATGGCATAGCCACCATTTTTATCTCCGGGTCAACCGCAGGCATAACAACTATTGAATACGAGGATGGGCTGATTAGCGATTTCAAGAATATGTGGGAACGGCAGGCGCCTTCAAACATACCTTATCAGCACAACCAGAGATGGGGAGACGGAAACGGACACTCTCACGTGAGGGCTTCACTACAGGGCCCCTCATTGGTCGTGCCCTTTGCCAATAAGAAAATGACGCTTGGAACCTGGCAGCAAATTGTAGTGGTAGACTTCGACAATCGCCCCAGAACCAGAGAGGTCATACTGCAGCTCTTGGGCGAATAAGAAACCTGATACATATCTTCACAGGCAACTTTGGCATATCATTGTAATAGCCATTTACTGTAAGGTAAAATGTCGCTTGACTTCTCGTATTCGCTTCTACTCAAACTGAAATAGAGACAAATAGTCAAATGCGTATCTGCTTGCTCAGCTACAGAAGCTATCGCTATTCCGGCGGACAGGGTATTTACCTTCTATACCTTAGCCGCTCCCTACGCGACCTCGGTCATCAGGTAGATGTAATATCGGGACCACCATACCCGGATCTGGATGACGGAGTAAGGCTGATTAAATTGCCCAGCCTCGACCTGTATTCGATGTCGTCAGTCAGACGACTTTTTATAAATCCACTAAAACTGAATACATTTCCCAGCCTGGTAGAGTGGCTCGGCACCATGAGCGGCTACTTCTCAGAACCTATGGCATTCGGCATGCGAGCCTATAACCTCATGCGTAACGGCCCAGAAAACAAATACGACATTATTCATGATAATCAGACCCTGGCATATGGTGTGCTTAAAATTCAGGAGCTCGGACTGCCAATAGTTGAGACTATACATCATCCCGTAACCATTGACCGAGATTTAGCCATTCAATCAGCAACTTCACTTAAAGATAAATTAGGCTTAAGGAGATGGTTTTCTTTCATCAACATGCAAATCAAAGTTGCTCGCAGGCTTTCCCACTTAATTACAGTCTCACAGACTGCCCGCCAGCACATTGCTGATACCTTCAAAATATCCCAGGACAAGCTCCGCGTTATATACAATGGGATTGACACTGATATTTTCAGTCCTTCCCCGAAGGTGAACAGAATGGAAAACAGGCTTCTGGTTGTAATAAGCAGAGACACCCCTGTTAAAGGCTTGAGATATATGCTGGAAACACTGGCAATATTGAGGCAGAAACACCCCCTCGAGCTAATAGTAATAGCCAAAGGCACCGATAACAGCACAACGCAGAGGCTCATCAATAAACTGGGCATAAGAAATTATGTAAAGTTCATCGACGAGATAGACACTGCTGAACTTGTACACCAGTACAGGCTTGCCAGTACTGTAGTCATTCCATCAATATATGAGGGTTTCGGCTTGCCCGCTGCCGAAGCCATGTCTTGCGGGGCTCCGGTGGTCTCCACCACCGCAGGTGCTTTACCAGAGGTAGTAGGAGATGCCGGCATACTGGTGCCCCCCGCTGATGTGAAGGCTCTCGCAGATGCGATTTCAGCGCTTGTGATTAGCCCAAATAGACGTAAACATCTCAGCGAGATTGGACGAAAGCGAATAATACAGAACTTTAACTGGCTAAATACAGCCAGATACACTGCTGATGTCTACGCCGAGGCAATCGAATACCATAAACACATAAATCGAATTGCTTAGTTTTTACTAATAAAAATTCCCCATTTCCATCCGCGCCCTCTACTCAATGCTAGATATGTTGATATATCTAGCAAACATATGTAAAATACCTTGGGGATTTTGTGCTTTTCCCCTGAATTCCCGATGTTTAGGCAGATTACAAAATGCGCATATGCCTGCTCAGTTATAGATGCTATCGCTATTCCGGCGGACAGGGCATTTATGTCCGCTACTTAAGCCGTTGCCTTCATGAGCTTGGACACGATGTTGAAGTAATAGCAGGACCGCCATACCCGGAACTGGACAATGGTATAAAGCTAATCAAGCTGCCCAGCCTCGACCTGTATGCGCTGCCGGAAATACAACGCTTCCTTATAAACCCCCTGAAATTGAACTCCACGACTAATTTTATAGAATGGCTTGGTGTTTGCACTGGATTTTTCACCGAGCCATCGACTTTCGGCATGCGCGCCTATAATTTCCTGCGCAGCAATAATGGAAATAGAAAATATGACGTTATCCACGACAATCAAAGTCTTTCACACAGCATCCTGAAAATAAAAAGGCTCGGCACACCGGTGGTAACAACAATTCATCACCCTATCACCATCGACCGGGACTTAGCCCTCAAAGCAGCCAGGTCTCTATGGCGAAAAATGGGCATCAAGAGATGGTATGCATTTGCCAATATGCAGCTCAAAGTTGCCAAAAAGCTGTCACACTTTATTACCGGCTCACATAATTCTTATCGCGAGATTATCGACATCTTTAAGCTGCCAGAAGATAGCCTGCGAGTTATCTATGATGGTGTTGATAGCTCTATATTCACTCAAGCCCCCGGTGTCAGGCGCCTGGAAAACCGCCTGCTGGTAATAAACAGCGGTGATATCCCATTAAAAGGATTGAAATACCTGCTTGAGGCAGTCGCTGCTCTACGGTCAGAGCATAAAGTAGAACTCGTGATAATTGGCAAACAGATGAAAAATGGTTACTCGGAAGGAGTAGTTGACAGCTTGGGCATTGCTGACTGTGTTACGCATCTCGGACAGGTGGATACAACTGAACTTGTACGCCAGTACTCCATGGCAACTATGTTAGTGGTGCCATCTGTTTACGAGGGTTTTGGTCTGCCTGCTGCTGAAGCCATGTGCTGTAGCACGCCTGTAATTTCAACAACGGCTGGAGCCTTACCTGAAATTGTCGGCGATGCCGGCATACTGGTGCCTCCGGCTGATACCAGAGCGCTGGCAGAGGCGATTGCAGGCTTACTGGATAATCCAGATAGGCGCAGACAACTTAGTGAGGAAGGACAAAGACGAATAATAAACATGTTTGACTGGAGAAACACTGCCAAACATACGGTTGACGTCTACAGGGAAGCTATTGAGCACCAAAAAATTATCGAGGCGCAATGAGATATACCACCCAAGGAGCAATCTAAAATGAAGTTGACGCTTGATAAATGCTTATCCAAAGAATATATGAGCCCCACGGTCAGCTCCATCGTGGACGTACAACGGTCAGATGGCTCAATCCCCTGGTTCCGGGGTGGGATTACAGACACGTGGACGCATGTTGAAAGCGCCATGGCGCTTGACGTTGGCAACTTTCATGGCGAAGCACAGCAAGCCTACGAGTGGCTGTCCGAAATTCAACTGGGGGACGGAAGCTGGTATGCCTCGTACAAAGATGGTAAACCGATTGAAACCTACAAGGTCTCACATAGCGTTTCATATATTGCCGTCGGAGTTTGGCATCATTACCTGAGCACCGGCGACGTTTCTTTTCTCAAAGAAATGTGGCCTGCTGTACGAGCTGCAATCAATTTTGTACTGGACATGCGGGGACCTAACGGCGAGATTTACTGGGCCAGGGATAGCGCCGGCGTCATATACCCGACTGCGCTGATAAGCAGTTGCAGTTCAACATATTTAAGCATCAAGAGCGCCCTTTCTATCGCCTCAACTTTAGGCGAAGAGAGAACTGATTGGAAAGAAGCAAATGCCGCCCTGGCAAAAGCAATTCATGGACTACCCTGCGTGCTCAGCACGCCACAAAAAAATAGATTTACATTTGCCATGGACTGGTATTACCCGGCGCTGTGCTGCGTAGTCAACGGCGATGATGCCAAACATCGTTTTTCCAGTGGGTGGAATAGATTCGTCATCGATGGCTTTGGCTGCCTCTGTAGCCTGGAACAGGGATGGGTCACGGCTGCCGAAACAAGCGAGCTGGCTATTGCCCTGGCAGTGCACGGTGAATATAAGGACTCGGCAACAGTCTATAATTGGATTCACCAGTTGCGTGATGATGACGGCGCCTACTTTTACGGCATAGCACTTCCCACCAGGGAAATCTGGCCTGAACAAAAGCCAACCTGGACATCGGCAGCGGTAGTCCTGGCAGCTGACATGTTACGGCCCATGTCTGCTACGAGCCTGCTTTTTGACCACCACGGGCTTACAAAGCCGTAGCACACCTAGTGTCTTCGTCATCGGCAGTTCCTCAAATCGCCCCGAAGCCAGCGCTTTTTTGTAAACTTCGAGGGGAGCTTGTCCACCATCTGCCGAGTCTAAAAAGATATCATGGAAGACGAGGAATCCGCCGGGAAGCAAATGTGGACACCAGCACTCGTAATCTGTCAAAACCGATTCATAACTATGGCCGCCGTCAATGAAGACTAGCCCTAAAGGAGTAGCCCAATCTTTAGCTGCCACATGTGACCTGGTAATCATGGACACAACAACTTCCTCTAGCTCGGCTTTTTGTATTGTAGCCCGAAAGTATTGGTAACTATCAATCAGGCCGGTCTTACTGTCGAAAAGGTCAGAATCAAAATATAGCTGCCCGGGCTGTTGCTCCTCAGAACCTCTATGGTGGTCTACGGTGAACAGCGTCCTCCCCTTTATTTTACAGGCAATTCCAAGATAGATTGTAGACTTACCACAAAAGCTACCTATCTCAAGGCATGGCCCAAGCAAACACGCCTCTAAAGCTAATTCAAATAGCCTCAGACCCTCCTCCTCAGCCAGGAAGCCCTTGACTTCAGAGGCAAATCCCGGTATCAGACTCCGCATTTCCATTTGCCTAGCAACAAATAGGATACACTTTTGCAGCGCTGGCTTCAATTACAGGCGGGCAGGCCACTGTCATTCTGAACCCTTCGCTACCCCGAGAGCAGACATAGCAAAGAATCTAAACTTAAGCGGCTGTTGTCATTCTGAGCGAAGCGAAGAATCTCAACCTTGTAATGCTCTGATATTCTTCGGTCGCGGAGTTTACCCTGAGCTGGGATACATTCTTGACAAGGCTCAGAATGAGTTGGGGACTTTATTAAAACAATGAAGGGCTCCCTCAGGATGACAACTGAACATCTTCCATAGCATACTCTTTCCAAAAGTATTATAATATTACCTTGACATGTTGAACGAGCGATAACGTTCAGAGATATCTTTACAAAGCGCTACGCACGGACAACAGCAAGATGACAAACTGACCTTTTATCTAACAAATGGGAGCCAAGCCACAATGAAAAACAAACTAATCACAGCAATCATACTTCTCGCAGTCCTGCCCATAATAGGCTTTGCCGGTTGCCGCGGCGGAGATGCAGAAACGAGCCAGAAACAGATAGCCGAGGTAAGTCGCGGTGACCTCCTGATTACTGTCCTCGCTGACGGCAATTTGGACATGCCGCGTGACGTACAGCTCAAATTCGGCACTCCGGGCACGGTGAAGGCTATATATGTCAAGGAGGGACAAAAAGTTAAGGAAGGCACATTATTAGCCAAGCTGGATGACACCACTCAAAAACTAGCTGTCGCCTCCGCCCAGTATAATGTGGAACTGGCCATGAATGAGCTGGTGGAGAAGATACACCCGGCACTGATGGGCTACCCCGGAACCTACCCTGATACCAGCACTGTCCTCCGCGTGGAGCAGGCTCAAGACGAGCTAGAGCAGGTGCAAAAATTCCTGGAGCAGGGCAGGTACCAGGAGGCTGCGGCTGAGCTACGCCTGGCAATACATGACCTTGATGCCAGCTACAAGATGCTCAATGTTCCGGAGATAACCGTGTCCTTGCAGGGATACGATGAGTTTGGCTCACCGGTGGAAAACTATCCCGATATCTCCAGGGCAATCAAGCGCTTGGAGCAGGACATAGCAGGGTTGAACGAGATACAAATGCTACTTGAGCAGGGCAAATATGACGATGCCAGGGCTAAATTGAACACCGCGCAATACAAGTTGAAGGACACCCATCTCCTGGTCAAAAGCATTAGCGGCAGGATAAGTGTATCTCAAAGAATCGGAGAGTGCTGTGCGCAGCAGGCAACTCAAGGTATGACCATGACATGGATGAATAATCCCAGTTATCAACCCATTCCAATTATGATTAACCCCTTTCCACCACCACTACTCATTCCCGACCCAACCTACGATCCGCGCCCGTCAATATCGATTGGGGCATACACAGGAACTGGGGCAACAGGACTGATGCCATTACCCTACCCCGACACCTCCACATCGCTCGCCTGGCTGAGACAAGTTGAAGAAGAGCTGCAAAAGATACAGGCATGTAAGGATTCGGATAGCTGCGACGCACTGGAGATGTCCACCCTTCTGCGCATGGCTCAGCACGACGTGGACATGAGCCGCACCATACTCGAGAACAACGAGCTGATTTTCAGGGGCGGTGTTAATCTGAAAGCTTTAAGGGCTTACAACCTCAATCTGCAAATCGCCGGGCAAGACCTGAAACGATATAAGGACGAGCTTATGAAAACAGAAATACTGGCTCCTTTTGACGGCACCATAGTTGACATCGGCGTCAAGGAAAATGACCAGCTTTCAGCTTTCGACTACTCATCCAAAACCGCCGTTTACCTGGTGGACACCCACACGGTAGAAATGGACGGCGTGGTAGATGAGATAGATATCTACAAGGCGAAAGTGGGGCAGGAAGCCATAATAACCGTGGACGCCCTGCCCGATGTAGAGCTTAAAGGCACGGTAACCTTCATCTCACCTTTCGGCTCACGGACAACCGGAGTCGTGGAATTTCCGGTTACAATTGCCCTCGACCCCACTGAAACGGAGCTTAAAGGAGGCTTGACCGCCACCGCTGATATCATCGTTTTAAAACATGAAAATGTGCTATTGATACCTAACCGGTCTATCAAAGGCTCTCCCGGAGACTACTGGGTAGACGTAGTGCTGGATGAGAAAACGATGACGACTGAAAAAAGACAGGTTGAGTTAGGTGCTCAGAACGACCGCATCAGCGAGGTAATCTCCGGGCTCGGCGAAGGGGAAAGGATTATTGTCGAGGCAACTCGTGGTCGATTGCCCACATCTCCCTGAAAACAACCACCGCCTCAAATGACATATAATTGCTTTATTACCTGTAACAACAATGATTGAACTGGAAAATATAGTAAAAATCTATAAGCTGGGCGAGATCGAGGTTGCTGCCCTGAACGGAGTGGACTGTCACATCAAGACAGGAGAGATAGTCTCGATTATGGGTCCTTCAGGCTCAGGAAAATCCACACTGATGAATCTAATCGGCTGCCTGGACAGGCCTACCTCTGGTACATACCTGTTGGATGGAATAGACGTCAGTCGCCTTAAGGATGACGAACTGGCTGAGATAAGAAACAAGAAAATAGGCTTCGTCTTTCAGTCTTTTAACTTATTACCCCAGGCTACGGCTGTGGCTAATGTCGAACTGCCTCTGGTCTACAGCGGTGTCGGCAATAAACGCCAGCGTGCTTCTGAAGCTCTGGAGCTGGTAGGCATGTCTCAGCGGGCTAAACACCGCCCATCGGAGATATCCGGCGGCGAGCAGCAGCGTGTGGCTGTCGCGCGAGCCCTGGTCACTAACCCTTCACTTATACTGGCTGACGAGCCCACCGGCAATCTGGATACGCAGACAAGCCAGGGCATCATGCTCCTTTTACAGCAACTAAACAGCCAGGGCATCACTATTGTTCTCGTCACCCATGAAGAGGACATCGCTGCCTATACGCAGCGCACGATTTACCTTAGAGACGGCAAGATTGTCAGCGAGAAAAAGAGATGAGCATCTGGGAAAGTATCATCAGTGCATGGCAAGTCCTGTACACCAACAAGATGCGGTCCAGCCTGACCATACTTGGCATTGTAATCGGCGTCAGCGCTGTAGTCTTCCTGGTATCGTTTGGCAGGGGACATGAAGCCAATATCACGAGCATCTTTGAGAGCATGGGCGCCAATGCCATATACATAACCAGCTCTACCAGCATGACGCAGGGAATATCGGGTGCTACGGGAAGCCTTACCCTCGAAGACGCTGAAGCTCTAGCTAATCCAAATCGTGCCCCATCTGTAGCCCTGGTAGCCCCTTTGAGCGAAAAAATGACCAAGGTCATCTATGGCAACGAAAATAGCACTGTTGATATCATGGGTGTCACTCCAGACATTACAGAAATCATCAGCTATCCCGTAACTGAAGGGGAATTCATTTCTGAGCAGGATGTCAAGAGAGGGGCCAGGGTCGCCGTAATCGGTAGCAAGACAGCCACTGACCTTTTTAAAACGGAAAATCCGCTAGGTGAAACCATCAGGATAAGCGGAACTCAGTTCGAGGTCATCGGCGTACTTGAAGAGAAAGGCGGCTTCATGGGAGCTGCAGATGATTTCATCATGATTCCACTAACCACAATGCAGGCGAGGCTGCTGGGTGAGACAAGCGTACGCGGGAGACCCATTCAGACTATCGCCGTTAAAGCAATGAGCACCGACTTGATAAACGCCGCACGGGAAGAGGTTACTGCCATCTTGCGCCAGCGCCACAGCATCAGAGAAGGAGAAGATGACGACTTCACCATTATCGATATGCAGGAAATACTCAACAGCATGCGTCAAGTGCTCGGCATTATGCAGGTGTTCCTGGGCAGCGTTGGAGCTATTTCTCTGCTCGTCGGAGGCATCGGCATCATGAACATAATGCTGGTCTCAGTGACCGAGCGCACACGTGAAATCGGCATCCGAAAAGCCGTGGGTGCCAAACGACGCGATATTCTTCGTCAGTTCCTTATAGAATCAGCGATACTCAGCCTTAGTGGAGGGATAATCGGCCTTACTATAGCTGCGTTGGGAACCTGGGCGATTAGTGGCGTACAACTGGGACCGTACCCAGTCCAAGCCCCAATGGGACCTGACATCGTAATAATTGCCATCGTCGTAGCAGTTGTAGTCGGGTTGGCTTCAGGCAGTTACCCTGCCTACAGAGCCGCCAAGCTTGACCCGATTGAATCCCTGCGCCACGAATAGCGCTTACTTACCCTGAACTAAAGAAAGAAATTCAGCGCGTGTCGCCGCCCTAGTGCGGAAAAGCCCCCTGGTCGCCGAGGTAACCACATTGCTTCCCGGCTTTTTGATGCCCCGCATGGTCATACACAAGTGCTCCGCTTGAACGACTACAGCCACACCGTCCGGTTGCAGAGCTTCGACAATGGCATCGGCAATCTGTGACGTCAGCCTCTCCTGTAACTGAAGCCGTTTGGCAAATACCTCCACCACACGCGCCAGCTTGCTCACCCCAACAACTCGGCCTTCCTTATTGGGGATATACCCCACATGAGCCACACCATAAAACGGCAGGAGATGGTGTTCGCACATGGAATAAAAGGGAATATCCCTGAGTATAACCATTTCCCGATGCCCCACCTCAAAACCAACGGTCAACTCCACCCTGGCATCCATATCCATGCCTGAAAAAAGCTCGGTGTACATCTCAGCGATCCGCTTCGGCGTACCCTGCAATCCTTCCCTTCGAGGATCATCACCAATAGCTTCAATTATGGACAATACTGCTGCTTCAATTTTAGACATATCAACCATTGCTGCCTCCTCCTTAGTTATTATCCACCAGCGCTCTATATATGTATCAAGGTCAAACCCAACCCAAAGTTCGTTCCACTGCCCTTATGTCTGCAGGCAACTCCGGGAAAGGCTCGGCAGACTTCGCTGGCAGGTCGGGTTCTTTCAACCCGGTGCCTGTAATGAGGCAAACAACTTTTTCCTCGGATAGCTTCAGTCCTTGTTTGACCATTTTGATGAGTCCAGCCACAGATGCAGCCGAAGCTGGTTCGCCGAAAACGCCTTCGCTCCTGGCTAGAAGTTTATAGGCAGCCAGAATCTCATCATCACTGACACAATCAATGACACCGCCAGATTGGTCCCGAGCAGAAACTGCCCCTTTCCAGCTAGCAGGATTTCCAATACGAATCGCAGTTGCCAGAGTCTTCGGTCTTTCGACGATTTTGCCCTTTACTATGGGAGCAGCCCCTTCAGCCTGGAATCCCATCATCTTGGGAGTCTGACTTGCCCGGCCGGCTTGCTTGTATTCAACAAAACCTTTCCAATAGGCAGTAATATTGCCGGCATTGCCCACCGGGATAAAGAAATAACCAGGAGCCTCACCTAAATCATCGACAACCTCAAAAGCTGCCGTCTTTTGACCCTCAATACGATATGGATTTAGTGAATTAACCAGCGTAACCGGGTGTTTTTGAACTAACTCTCGAACTATCTCGAGTGCCTGGTCAAAATTGCCCTGTATAGCAATTATCTTGGCTCCGTAAGCAATGGCCTGGGACAACTTCCCTAAAGCAATCTTACCCTTTGGCACAATAACTACAACCTCAAGGCCGAAACGAGCTCCGTAGGCGGCAGCTGAAGCACTAGTATTACCAGTAGAAGCACATATTACGCTTCGGCTGCCATCCTCCACAGCCTTAGCTATAGCCACAACCATACCTCGGTCTTTGAACGAGCCCGTAGGATTACACCCCTCAAGTTTAAAATAAAGCCCACCGCAGCCAAGCTCCTTCTCTAATGCAACAGACCTGATCAGAGGAGTATCACCTTCACCCAGAGTTATAATAGGAGTAGCCGGAGTAATCGGCAGAAAATCACGGTATCTGACCAGAACACCACGCCCCATTGTTTTTCCTAATCCTCTACTCTGACAAAATTAGTAATCTCTTTCACTACCGCTAAACGCTCGGCTTCCTTGATGGCCTGCTGAACTGCCTGTTCCTTAGCTGGATGAGTCATTATCACAATCTCAGCAACCTGAGTAGCTGGGTCGGTCTCTTTCTGGATTACCGAAGAAATACTAATGCCGTGGTCACCCAATATTTTAGAGATTTGCGCTAAAACACCCGCCTGGTCCGCGACGCTCATCCTCATATAATATCGCGTCTTTATATCAGCCATAGGCTTAACAGTCCGTCCGCTTGCAAAAGGTAACCTTGGGATACTAATCATCCCACTGTTAATATCGTGGGCTATCTTGATGATATCGGAGGCAACTGCGCTTGAAGTTGCTCTGGGACCAGCTCCCTCACCATAAAAGATAACCTTGCCCACCAGGTCTCCCTCCACATTAATGGCATTGTAAACGCCGTCTATTTTAGCCAGCAAAGAATCCTCAGGTATAAAAACAGGATGAACACGAGCTTCAATAGAATCTTCAACTCGCTTGGCAATAGCTAAAAGCTTTATAGCATAGCCCAATTCCCGCGCATAGCGGAAATCACGAGCCTGCAATCGTGAAATTCCCTCATGATACACATTCTCTGGTTTAACTTCAGTGCCAAAAGCTATAGTTGCCAGGATAGCCAGCTTATAAGCAGCATCGACTCCTTCGATATCCTTGGCTGGGTCTGCTTCAGCATAACCCAATTCCTGAGCTTTTTTCAAAACCACGGAGAAATCCAGCCCCTCTTTTGCCATTCGAGTCAAAATATAGTTGGTAGTCCCATTAACAATGGCATAAATAGCCGAAATGTCATTTGCTACCAAATCCTCTTGAAAAGGCGCAATCAATGGTATACCTCCACCAACACTTGCCTCATATCGAAGAGCCACTTGGTGGTCTCGAGCTACAGTCAGAAGCTCGCCCCAATGCTTTGACATGACCTCTTTATTAGCAGTCACAACGTGCTTACCATGAGCCATAGCCTCTCTTATATAATCGAAGGCCGGCTGTTCACCACCGATGAGTTCCACAACTATATCTATCTCTGTATCCTCAACCAGATCACTAAAATGAGCCGTAAAAATACCACGCTCAATTCCCAATGAGCCGTGCTTGGATAAGTCCTTTTCCAACACCTTCTTTAAGACCAGCTCGCTACCTGCTTCCCTGGCCAAAGTATCCGGTTTGTCCATCAAAACCTTCACCAACCCACTGCCAATTACCCCCAAACCCATCAAGCCGATGCCAATATTTCTTCTGGCTACCATTCTACTGCTCCCTCTTCTTGAGAACTTGAGTCACTGCCCAAGACTTCTGCTTCTCAGTCAAATATGTTTCTACGGAATCTTTTTGTCTATGCTCATTAACCCAGTCTTCAAAAAGCTGTAACTTGATAGTTCCCCTGGTCTCATCGTCAAACGCCCGACTGTCATCTCTATCTAAAACCTTGACCAGCCAATAACCACCCTTGGTTTTAACAGAATCATCAGCCGACGGTTGACTCAGAACATTTGGCTCAAGCTGCAAGGCAAGCGCCAAGGCAACCTCGCTCGTAATCTTCTCTTGTTGAGTCCAACCTAAATCCCCCCCTTGCTCCTTGCTCATCAGGTCTTGCGAGTATTCCTTGGCTAAAGCACCAAAATCTTCACCAGATTCTATCCTGGCTCTCATCTCCTCCGCCTCCTGTCGGCTCCCCAACAATATACCTCTAGCATGACTACCCTTTGTATCGTCCTTCTCAATCACTTCCACAAGCCAATACCCTATTCCTTTGGTGACTGCCCCATCATAAGTCGGCTCGCTGAGCATTCCTGGCTCAAGGTCAAAAGCAATGTCTTTAAGTAATGAGTCCCCCAAGTCTCCAAGGAACATATTGGTGAAATCTTTAGGTATCCAGCCTAGGTCACCACCCCTCTCCTTGGTTACCGCTTCCAGAGAATATTTCGTCGCCACAGAGATAAAATCTTCTCCGCCCCCCAGTTTATCCGCCATCATCTTGGCTGTCTCTTCACTTTCCACAAACAACGCTTGAACCTGCACCTGCTCACACTCAGACGGCACTTTCGGGTCAAAATAGTTCTGAAGTAATTTACTTGCCAGCAGTGTAGAACTAATCGTATCCCTGTACACCCTCTCATCAGGAAGACCTGATCTTTTGAGCTCGCTTTTTACCTCATCCGTGCTCACGGTAAAACCAAAATCTGGAGACACCGTCCTCATTATCTCACCATATTCAATTACTTCAATAAGTTTATCCGCCATTGCCCACGTCTCAGAATCATCCTCCCCTTGGGTATAAAGTTCAAGCAGCTTTATATAATAATCCATATCAAAGACTGTGTCGCCTATTTTGACCACGGGCTGATGTAGTGGCTTATAATGTTCGATATAATACCCATATCCAATGAAACCCATTATCAAAACAAAAAATGTAACCCCAACAATGGTAATAATACGCTGAATCCGCTGCTGGCGCTGCCGCCGGGTTAACTGGCGCTTTGTAGGTAACCGTTTGACTTCCGTTTTCGCATTCTTCTTAGCCAAAATCTAAATCCTTTACTAGAATGTGTTTTAAATACAACCTGAGCGAGACTGTACATTGTCTCAATTAGCCACTTATGATAACATATTGCCTGAATCAAAGCCACGGGGTGTAGCGCAGCCTGGTAGCGCACCTGAATGGGGTTCAGGTGGTCGCCGGTTCAAATCCGGCCACCCCGATATCCAATCATCCAGCATTAATACTGGAGCACCGAACAGCTTAAAAGCCCCGAACAACGCTTGCAAGCAGCGCCATCGCTTCAAAAGATACACCGCAGGTTTTAGAATGACCACCCGAATGAAATAGGAGGGCTAATTCACTTCACTACCGCAATTTGAATGTCGACATCATTGCATCGAAAGGATAGTCAGCATACCCGTCCTTATCTCCCGCTGTGTCTAGCTTATAGACATTTGCCCCCATCTGCTTGAAGTAAGCCTCCCCACGGAAGGTCTCAGAGTAGGACGTCACATACTCATAGGAAAGGTACCAGTCCCAAAAGCCCTCCATTGGTTTGTCTTCGAGTTTAGTCACTTCACCCCAGGCTGTTCCTATAGAAATAAGCCAGTAATTGGCAGCTTCTCTAGCTGTCATGCCTTCTACAACATCTATCATGACTGAAGCTCTGCGAATCGGAGAACTTATGAGGCATTTTGTCCCATCTTCAAACACCTCGACCTTCCAGTTGTATGGATAACTGATAGTATACCCAAACTCGTCATTTTCATATTTGACGAAACCGGTCTTGCCGCAAGCGACCAAAAGACTAAGCAGCAAGCCAACAAGTCCCAGAAGTAGAAAACAATATTTTTTATTGTTCCTCACTCGAACCTCCTTATGATTAGTATTTAAACAATCTTTCTGATTATACTGTGAAAAAAACAAGGTGTCACCTCCATGTCTGGAGAAAGAAGTCCTTTGCATATCAACCGCTCTACATGAGAAGAGGGGATTAAAATACCTCTGACACTATCAATCGCCCCAGAGTGATAAATTTTATCAGTTATACCACATTGATGGCAATTAATGAGTTAGCGGTGGCAGGATTTCAAAAAGACCCACCACTCTATTGCACCATACTATGCGGTGCTGGAGATAAAGTGCCTTGCGGAAGCTGATATCTGGAGATGAAGATTTGAAAGCCAAAAATCAATCAGGGTAGGTTTGTCATCAATTAAATAACCCAACTAAAGGCATCTGCTGTATTGGCAAAACACAGATGCTATGCTATACTTTTGGTTCAGCAAAGGAGGATTTGTAACACAATGGCAGCCGATAAAAACAAAGCTATATATGAATCGAGGCCCTGGCTAAAACACTATCTCAAAGAGGTGCCAAAGGACATCAATGTCCCGGAAAAGTCCGCGGTCGAAACCTTCGATGAAGCCACGGATAAATGGAAGGACAAGACTGCCCTGGTATTCTACGGCAGAAAGATAAGCTACCGCGAGCTAAGAGACCACGTCGATAGATTTGCCACAGCCCTGCATGACTTAGGCGTCAAAAAAGGCGACAGGGTCGCTTTACTACTCCTGAACTCGCCTCAATTCATCATAGCCTTTTTCGGAGCCCTGAAAGCCGGTGCCACTCTGACCGCAATCAGCCCTGTCTATGTCAGTCCTGAAATCAAGCATCAAATTAAAGACAGCGGAGCCAGAATCATTATCTGTCAGGACATCCTTTACGAGAATGTTGAGAGAGCAGAAGTAAAGCTAGATAAAGTAATTTTGACCAGCATTGCGGAATACCTGCCAGGAATGAAAAGGTTTCTGGGCAGCAGTGTGCTCCGCGCCGTGTACCAGAAGATGGCAGCACCTCCTACAGAAATATACCAAAGAGAAGGGATCTACCACTTCCAGGATTTGATTAAGAGCTACTCACCGAATCCACCCAAAATAAAGTTCAGCATCAAAGATGACCTGGTAACTCTCCCTTACACCGGAGGCACAACGGGGCTGCCCAAAGGTGCCATGATAACCCACTACAATATTACTGCAGCCCAACGCCTGGGCGCAGAATTCTGGGGAGATGTTACCCAGGAAGGCAAGGAGACCGTATTAGCCTATTTGCCCTTCTATCATATCTACGGTCAGGCGGTGATTATGCTGGGAGGTCTGGCTCAGGGATATACCCTGGTGATATTTACTACACCTGACCTCGATGATATACTAAACGCCATCGAAAGCAACAAGGCGACTATGTTCTTCAGTGTTCCGTCTTTGTATGAATACCTTAGAGATTATCACCGCACCGACAGGGTAAATTGGAAGCGTATGAAAGCTCTAGTCTCCGGCGCCGATGCCCTTCTCGAGGATACCGCAATTGGTTGGGAGAAACGGACAGGCACTAAAATCCACGAGGGATGGGGGATGACTGAGACAAGCTCTGTGGGCATGATAAACCCATACGATAAGGTAAAAATCGGCTCTTTCGGCGTACCGATACCTAACACAGTAGCCGGAATACTCGACCCTGAAAGCACCAAGTTTCTTCCCGTTGGCGAGATAGGCGAACTTGCAGTAAAAGGACCGCAAATAGCCAAAGGATACTGGAATAATCCGGAAGAGACGAAAAAAATGTTCGTGAGCATCGATGGTGAAACCTGGCTTCGAACCGGCGACCTGGCCAGAATGGCTGAAGACGGCTATTTCTTTTTCTATGATAGAAAACGTGACATGATTAAATACAAGGGGTTAGCTGTATTTGCTCGTGAAGTAGAGGAGGTGCTGGCCGCCCATCCGAAAGTTAAAGAGGCAGGTGTAATAGGAGTACCCGACCCAGAAGTCGGAGAAAAAGTCAAAGCAATAGTTGTACTCGAGTCAGATGCCAGAGGTAAAGTCTCAGAAGAGGAGATCATGAAATACTGCGCTGAAAACCTGGCTCACTACAAATGTCCCAGAATCGTAGAGTTCAGAGGCGAGGTGCCTAAGACGGACGTCGGCAAAGTATCTCGCCGGGAACTGAGGGAGGATGAACTGTAAACAAGCGCCACTTTTTCAAAGTTGAAGGCTTTACCAAGCACCTCAAGTCCAGAATCAGACCAAAATAAGGAGCAGGCAATCTTCTCAAGTAGATGATTTTGTGGTATTATTCAAGTATCAGGATTAAATCAGGGAAAGTTCAACAATCAATAGTGTCTAGATTTTTCTCTCAATTGAATAATACGACTAAACACCTGTGCCACATTGGCAAAACACAAGGGCTATGCTATACTTCGATTCAAATCAAGGAGGAGGTGACATAATGGCAGTCGATACAAACAAGGCAATATATGAATCTAGGCCATGGCTAAAGTTTTATCTCCCGGAAGTGCCGGCGGACATTAAAATTGAGGATAAGTCCGCAGCTGAGACCTTTGACGAAGCCACAGACAAATGGAAGGATAGGGCTGCCTTAATATTCTACGGCAGGAAGATAAGCTACCGCGAGCTAAGAGACCACGTCGATAGGTTTGCCGCAGCCTTGCATGACTTGGGAGTCAAAAAAGGTGACCGGGTCGCTTTACTACTCCTGAACTCACCGCAGTTCGTCATAGCCTATTTCGGAGCCTTAAAAGCCGGAGCTGTCTTAACCGCAATCAGCCCTTTCTATGTCAGCCCTGAGATCAAACACCAAATTGAAGACAGCGGAGCCACAACGATTATCTGCCAGGATACTCTTTACGAGAATGTTGAACGGGCAGAACTCAAGCTAGACAGGGTCATTCTAGCCAACATCACCGATTACCTGCCGTGGCTTAAAAGGTTCATGGGCAGCAGCGTGCTCCGGGCTGTGTACCAGAAGATGTCGGCAGCACCTACGGAGCTATACGAGAGAGCGGGGTTCTATCAGTTCAAGGACTTGATTAAGAAATACCCACCAAACCCACCGAAAATCGAGTTCAACATTTATGAGGACCTGGTAACTCTTCCCTACACCGGAGGCACAACCGGGCTGCCTAAAGGCGTTATGATAACTCATCGAAATATTACCGCGTCCCAATCCATTGCCGCAAATTTCTGGGGAGATGTTACCCAGGAAGGCAAGGAGACCATATTAGCCTATTTGCCCTTTTATCATATCT
Organism: uncultured Dehalococcoidales bacterium; assembly: GCA_964400675.1. Taxonomy (GTDB): domain Bacteria; phylum Chloroflexota; class Dehalococcoidia; order GIF9; family UBA5629; genus 9FT-COMBO-48-23. Next base: position 47,560 of record CAYNVO010000012.1, read on the forward strand.
ATGGCCAGGCGGTGCTGGTATTGGGTGGCTTGGCTCAGGGATGGACACTGGTGATATTCACAACCATTGACCTTGACGACTTACTGAACGGCATGGAAACTCACCAGGCAACTATTTTCTACAGCGTGGCGGCTCTATATGAATACCTTCGAGATTATCACCGCACCGACAGGGTCAATTGGAAACGCGTCAAAGTTCTCGTCTCCGGCGCTGACATCCTACTTGAGGATACCGCTAAAGGCTGGGAGAAACGGACAGGAACTAAAATCCACGAAGGCTATGGGATGACTGAAACAACCTCTGTGGGAATAGTCAACCCGTACGGAAAAACCAAAGTCGGCTCTTTTGGCGTACCTCTACCTAACACCGTAGCTGCAATAGTCGACCCTGATAGCACCAAATTCTTTCCCATTGGCGAGATAGGTGAACTTCTAATCAAAGGCCCACAAGTAGCCAAGGGATACTGGAAAAACCCGGAGGCGACCAAGGAAACATTTGCCGATATAGACGGCGAAATCTGGCTTCGAACCGGCGACTTATGCAGAATGGATGAGGATGGCTATTTCTTTTTCTACGACAGAAAACGTGATATGATTAAGCACAAGGGCAAAGTTGTGTTTGCCAGGGATGTGGAAGAAGTCCTGGCTGCTCATCCTCAAATCAAGGAGACTGGTGTAATTGGAGTTCCCGACCCTGAGGTTGGAGAAAAAGTCAAAGCAGTAGTTGTCCTCGAGTCAGAGGCAAGAGGAAAGCTATCGGAACTGGAAATCATGAAATATTGCGCTGAAAGGCTGCCTGACTACAAATGCCCCACAATAGTCGAGTTCAGAGGCGAGGTGCCCAAGACAGATGTCGGCAAAGTATCTCGCCGTGAGCTGAGAGAGGAGTAGATATAAAATGGCGTTTTTGGAAGTCGAGAATTTAACCAAAACCTTCGGCGGGCTGTCTGCTGTTAATAATGTGAGCTTCAAGATAGAAAGGGATGAAATCGTCGGCCTGATTGGTCCCAACGGTTCCGGGAAGACCACGCTCATACGGTGCATGCTCGGCATATTGAAGCCGACCTCCGGAAAAGTCATATTTAATGGCAAGGACATAACTAAAAGCCGCTCCTGGGAGATTGTCCAGAGAGGTATGGTGGGAACTTTCCAGGTAGTAAAGCCCTTCCGCAATTTGCCTATTGTCGCCAATGTTATGGTAGGTTGTCTCTGTCCACGCATAACCAAGCATGGCGAATGGGTCAAAAGAGTCGAGGTAAAGGCGCGAGATGCCCTGGAGTTCGTCGGTATTGCTGACCTGGCTCTAGAACCAGCCTCCATCCTGCCGCACGGCGATTTAAAGCGGCTAGAGGTCGCCAGGGCAATTGCCACTGAACCGGAGATGCTCATCCTGGATGAGCCTTTCGGTGGACTAAATCCTGCAGAAACAGAACTTGTAGCGAAATCGATGAAACGATTGCACAAGGGCGGAAGATTTGGCAGACTCCATAGCGAGGGGCCGGCCATGCTTATCATAGAGCACAAGCTTAGCGAACTGATGAAGATAGTGGACCGGGTGATTGTGCTTAGCTTTGGCGAAATCATTGCCCAGGGTACACCTGAAGAAATATCTCAGAATAAATATGTTGTGGAAGCTTACACAGGTAAGGAGGTGCTCGTTGCTCGAAGCTAAAAACATAACCGTCTGCTATGACACAGCTATGGTGCTGGATGATGCTTGCATTAAGGTTGAGAAAGGCGAATTGGTGGGACTTGTCGGCCCCAACGGCGCCGGAAAGACCACCTTGCTCAGGGCTATGTCAGGATTAATAAAATGGGAGAAAGAGGTCTTAAAGGGAACAAGAAAGGCGGATATAACCTTTAATGGAACTATAGAATTCGAGGGGGAGAGGATTGAAAAACTTTCTGCATCCGAGATAGCTAAGAGAGGCCTGCTCCTTTGCCCGGAGAGAGGCCGTCCATTTGTTGAAATGACTGTCAAAGATAACCTGCTGGCCGGTGCCTATCTTGTTAAAGATAAGAAGGAAATCAGTAACAGCCTGGACAAGGTCTTTGAGCTGTTTCCCAGATTGAAAGAGCGGGAAAATCAAATATCAGGGACATTATCCGGCGGTGAGCGGCAAATGCTGGCTATCGGCAGGTCGTTGATGCGTCACCCTAAGTTTATGCTGGTTGATGAACCATCAAGCGGGCTGGCGCCAAAACTAAAGCAGGACTTGTTCACGCGTGTAGAAGAGATTTACCGCGAGTTGGGAGTTACTATACTACTGGCTGAACAAGATATCAGTTTCGCCTTTGACCTGTCATCAAGAAATTACGTTATGTCCAGAGGGCATATAATCGCCCAGGGAACCGCTGAAGATCTGCTCAAAGACGAAACTATTAGAAAAACATATCTCGGACTATAGGCTTTTGCCTCTAAACTAAAAATAGCCCCCAGCATAGAAACTGGGGGCTATTTTTTCACTTAGCCTAGCCTAATATCAGTACAAAGAAGCGCTGCAGGCTCTGCAGGTGCGACGCCACCACCCATTGGTCAACTTGCAACGAGGACACTCTCTCTCCATCTTGTCCCGTATCCAGACGGCAATTCCTTCAGGCATAAAGAGAAGAATAAGTATCACTATGCCAGCAAATATCAACATTCGATACTCCGATATAGCACGAAGTGACTCCATCATAGGATAAAGGATGTAAACCCCAACCACCGCCCCGTAAATGCTGACAATGCCGCCAAACACCGTCCATATTATCGCCTGGAACGACAACGTGATATCCAATGTAGATGGACCGGCAATCCTCATTAAATGCGCATATAGGGCACCAGCAATTCCAGCAAAGAAGCCGCCCACTATAAAGGCGAACAGTTTATATCGTATAGTATTGATGCCACTGGCACGAGCCGCAATCTCATCCTCGCGTATGGCGTGCAGAATAAGCCCTGTCCTGACAAGCCCGCTTCTGGTATCGGTAAGCTTCCACATTATGAAAACCGAAACCAGCATGACTAGCACCGATATATAGTAGTCAGTTGTTCTGGAATCAGAGATACGGTCGATTTGGGAAATTCCTAACTCACCGCCGGTAAACTGGGTATTCGCAAAAATCACTCCCGTCAGGATAAGGGGGAAAGCAAGGGTTACCAGAGCCAGATAGGGTCCTCTCAGCCTCAACGCCGGCAAGCACATGACTACACCGGCTACTGTTGCCGCTAATGCGCCAATGGGTATCGTTGCCCATATCGGCCAGTCCGGGCCCAGCGGAGCTCCCCTGTTCAGAAAGGCTGTCGTGTAAGCTGCCACCCCGAAGAAGAGAGCATGCCCGAAGTTCATCTGTCCGGTATAGCCGGATATAAAATCCCAGCTTACAGCGAAGATGACGAACATATTGGTAAGAATCAGCATGCGCAGTATATAAGGCTGTTGTATAAATACAGGAATGAAAAACAGGAGTATGACAAATATTAAGGCTATAAACCTTCCTGGAATAGCCATTACGTCGCCTTGGAAATCTTTAAACAATCTACTCAGCATTTATAATCTCTCCTCTTCAAAAACTATGCCAAATAGACCCTCAGGCCTAAAAATAAGCACTATCACCATGACCAACAAGGCGACAGCCCCTTTAAGAAAAGCGCCTGTCGGCACCAGGAAAACAACCAGAACCTCAACGCATGCCAGAATAAAGGCACCGATGACACTTCCCTTGATGCTCCCCAGACCCCCCAGAGTAATTATGGCCATGACCATAACGAACGGCGGCCACAACATATGAGGTTCAAGGACCAATGTTGGAGCTACCAGGACACCGGCAACCGCAGCCAGTCCTGCGGCAATGCCCATGACTGTGAAAAGTATATTAGAGACATTTATCCCCATTAGATTGGCAATTTCGGTGTCCTGTGCGGTAGCCCTGATGGCAATGCCCAATCTTGTCTTTGACAAAAGCAACCAGATGATGAGCAGAACCACCGCCGCTCCCGCAAATACCAACAAATTCTGGAAGACAACTTTCACGCCGAGTATTTCCCAGTATCCTGTCACAATAGCCGGCGCCGAACGATACTGACCTGTGAAGAAAATAAGCATAAGCTCCTGAAAGACCATAGCCAGAGCCAGTGTTATCAGCATCACGGTTACATGGTGCTCACGTACACGGTCAATAAACAGCTTGTAGGTCAGAAGCCCCAGGCCGGTAGTAATGCCTATAGACAGGAGAATAGACCATACCGGGTCCAAACCCATTAAGTCACCAAAAGTGTATATACCATAAGCTGCCAGCATGTAAAACGCAGTATGCGCCAGCTGTAGCACCCTGGCTACACCAAAAATCAGGGAGAAACCAAGAGCCAGGAGTGCATACACGCTTCCCTTAACCAGAGTCTGAACTATAATTCCTTCAATCATATCTCGTATTACCTAACCTTAAACTTAACTTGTCCGGCTTCATAATATCAAACAGCAACTCAGTTTGGCAAGCCCAAATACAGACTCCATGCTGCCAGTACGCCGGAGTCTCCAGACACGACTACAGATTGACTATTTTACTGACAAGGTGCGCGCTATCTCCAAAAATAGGGCTTCATCGTAAGGCGCGAACGCATCTATAGTCCATACAGTGGCACGAATCCGCTTGCCGTTCTTATCTGTACTTGTAGCAAAAGAAACAATGTCGTACTGTCCAGACGCAAAGCTCGACGCATATGCCATGGCTGGGGTACCATCTGCCAGGGTAATCTCTTTGATGTCAGAGGTAACCTTCACGTCCGTATTGCCCTCAGCGGTGTTTGCCGCCACAATCCAATCAGCAGTCAAAGGTGCATCCGCATCACGGACGCTAAGGCTTACCCCAGGAACGAAGCCGGGCACACTGAATGAGGCAATGACGGTCCCCTGCACAACCGCAGGATACTCTTCCCATTCTTCAGGGTATTGAATTGAGCAGCCATACTGGCTATTTGTATACGTCTTGGCTTTATATGACAGCGCAGGTTGCTCCGCTCCTTGTGCCGGTGGAGCCGATGGCTGCTCCGTTTCAGGTTGTTGTGACTTGCACGCCACTAAGGTCAGCCCTAGAACAAGCAACACTACCATAAACGCCGTCACTAATTTATATGTTTTGTTTATCATAATGTACCTCCCTATATCACTCAAAGACTATATTACCACCATACTTGCTGGCATTTTCCCGAAATCTTACCATCCAGCCAAGTCGTCTAGCAAGTCCTCTGTGGAGACCCCAGGCGCAACCTGGGGTCTCCACAGACCGGTTAACCTAAAAAAGGAACTTTGCTTTATTTGAATGTCAAAGTCTGCGCTATCTCCGAGAACAGGGCTTCATCGTATTCAGCGAATGCTACGACAGTATATACCACAAGTTGAATTCGCTTCCCCCCGTCAATATCTCTCTCAAGAGTGTAAGACTCAATGTCATACCCTGTTGAGGAAACATAGCCGGTTTTTGTAACAAGGGCTTTGGAACCATCTGACAGAGTCACCTCTTTTATGTCAGTTAAGACTTTAGGGCCCTGATTACCCAGCTTCTTGAACGCTGCCACTATCCACTCCTTAGTTACGGGCGCATCAGCGTCAAGTAGCTCAATGGCTACCCCCGGAACAAAGCCTTCTACAGAGAAGAAAGCCAGGTGCTCAGGTAGCAAAACCATATCCGGGCGCGCTACCCACTCCTCCGGATACTGAAGCGAGAAGCCATACTCGTCATTAGTATATGTAGCGGTTGGAACAGAGACTGGCCCCGCTGGCTCTACAGTTTCATACGTCCCTGCTGGTGCTGCCGGCTCTGCTGGTGCTGCCGGCTCTGCTGGTGCTGCCGGCTCTGCTGGTGCTGCCGGCTCTGCTGGTGCTGCTGGTGCTGCCGGCTCTGCCGGTGCTGCCGGCTCTGCCGGTGCTGCCGGAGCCGCGCATGCCGCCAAGGCCAGACCTAGAACAAGTGATATACCAATCAATATTGTTACGAATTTGTATGTTTTTCTTGTCACTATAACCCCCATTTTAAATTTATTGAATTTCGTATACTTCGTCTCTTGGCTTGCCTCCCCTAAACATTACCGCCACACAACCTGCCTGGCAAGCCCTGCGGAGACTCCAGTCTGCTCGCAGACTGGAGTCTCCCGAGTGTCTAAAACTGTTGCTATTTGACTGTCAAACTCTGCGCTATCTCCGAGAACAGGGCTTCATCGTATTCAGCGAATGCTACGACAGTATATACCACAAGTTGAATTCGCTTCCCCCCGTCAATATCTCTCTCAAGAGTGTAAGACTCAATGTCATACCCTGTTGAGGAAACATAGCCGGTTTTTGTAACAAGGGCTTTGGAACCATCTGACAGAGTCACCTCTTTTATGTCAGTTAAGACTTTAGGGCCCTGATTACCCAGCTTCTTGAACGCTGCCACTATCCACTCCTTAGTTACGGGCGCATCAGCGTCAAGTAGCTCAATGGCTACCCCCGGAACAAAGCCTTCTACAGAGAAGAAAGCCAGGTGCTCAGGTAGCGTAACCATATCCGGGCGCGCTACCCAATCACTTGGGTACTGAAGCGAGAAGCCATACTCGTCATTAGTATATGTAGCGGCTGGAAATGAGACTGCCCCCGTCGCTGGAGGTGCCGCTGGCTCTGCAGGTGCCGCCGGCTCTGCTGGTGCTGCCGGCTCTGCCGGAGCCGCTGGCTGCGTACCCACCTCAGCCTTCAACTTCTCGAGTAGCACCGGGGGAACCTTCCACTTAGCGGTGCCCGGATAATCTACGTTCTTCCATGTCTCAGGATATCCAGCAGCTATATAAGCATCGGCATAGTCCACATTCGGCCAGACGCCTAGCAATTCTCCATCCTGCCACTGGTTGGCTATACCCGTGTTAGCGCCCGGTCCCCAGACCACATCGTGAGGGTTCCCCAGTGGGGCATCCATGCCCGAAAAGGTAAAGTTTGGAGACACGGTGGTCATAGTGCTTGTCTGCTCAAGTACAGGAATCAAGGCTTCGGTATCCAGAGTTCCCGCCTTTTCTATGGCATCTTTCAGGATATACATGGCATCGT
>CAYNVO010000013.1:0-34530 GCA_964400675.1 uncultured Dehalococcoidales bacterium
AGAGGTGCCCCCTTTAGCTTCTCTGGACACCCGTGGGATAAGAAATCCCCCCGAACCCCACCAGAACCACCCCCATTAACCGGGCATAAACCTTTTCTTTGCTCCTTCGTTATTACTTAACGACAGTACAGAATTCTGTACAGGAAACCGTTCTGTCGAAAAACCAGATAAAGAGGAGATTTAAAGAGATGAAAAGATGGAGCATCCCGGTGCTAATAGCCATCGTCGCCCTGCTGATGCCTATGTCTTCGACTATGGTCACCGCTCAGGACGAAGCTGGCCTCAGCATCAGCAAATCAGCTGACCTTACGTCGGCTGCTGCAGGCGAGACCATCACTTACACATATACTATATCTAACAGTGACAATATCACCATCGAGAACATCTCCCTGCAAGACGACAAGCTCGGAGAGATTTCTTTGACTGACACCACGCTGGCTCAGGGCGAAAGCCTTACCGCCACTGCCACCTATACCGTCGCTATCTCGGATTTGCCGGGACCAATTGTTAATGCAGCCACGGTTACCGGCATCGACCCGGACGGCACACTGGTTTCAGCAACGACAGAGCCCGTCTCAGTTTCCCTCTACATCAACAAGAGCCTTTTAACCAAGGCTGAAATACTTAAGCTGAACGGTGTACCGGGAAAAGGTATCTTGAATGCGCCGGGATTACAGAAACTATTTAATCCGAAGTCTCAGGCTGCTGAACATGCCGGCAAGAAGGATAAAGCAAAGGAGCAGCTCAGGATAAGACAGATGACTGAGAACCAAGGCGCTGTCGAAGGACGGATAAAGATAGAACAGAAGGTAAAGAACCAACGTAGATAGCCGGGCACTTAGCCTAAAACCTCACCCAGGGCGGCCTCACCAGGTCGCCCTGGTATTTCTACCCTGCTCTTCGGCTTTGCCCTATAGATTCCAGGTATTCCCTGTACTCCACCATCTTAATCAGCACCCTGGCGGCATGCCTGCCGGAAGGGTAGGCATAGTGAGAGCCCTGAAGGCGGGGCTGGTCCCCGGCAAAGAAGGTTGTGGTAAGCACCGGCTTCTTATAGCTCGCCACCCACTGCTCGGACAATGCCATCAGAAAATGAGCCACCGCTTCATCGACTGCAGGTGGGTTTTGCACTCGCATTTCGGCTAGAGCCTCGGAGCCTGGTGGCAGAAAAGCGCTGATTAGAAATGGGATATTAAGCCTGCCAGAGGCGATGGCAGCGGCTATTATCTCCGTAAGTTCGCTGATTTCCTCCTCGTGATAAACGCCCATCCTGGTAGCCAGACCGGAGACAATAGGCTGTATAAATTTGCCGATTTCCGCAGCATCCCTCGAATTAAGCACTTTGATAAATGCGCTGGCAATCTGACGGAATGCTTCGCGTGAGGAAACCCACGGAGCGGCCTGGCCGGAATCCGTAGACACAAACAGCGAGGCGAAAATCGAGAAACCGCCAAACCCCATAAAAATCAAAGAGTCAACCTCGCTCACCTTTAACAACTTAGCCGGAGCAGTAAGAAAGGTAACGAAGTTCCTATCTCCAGCAGGGTCCACCGGATTGCCCCGGCTCCATCGTGGTGGAAATACCCTGTCGAGAGCAGCGATAACCTTGTCCGGCAATTTGACCACATTGAGGCCCTCTGAGGCACAGGCGTCAGCGCAGATAACGCCGTAGCTACCGCCGGGGGTCAGTATGGCCACATTTCTGCCTCCGGGCAGAGGCTGAGTTATAAAGCCAATGGCAATATCCAGCAGTTCCTCAGGACTTTCCACCCTGGTTATGCCAATGCTCTTGAAAGCGGCATCATAGGCTTCATCAGAGCCTGCCAGCGCTCCGGAGTGAGACGTTATCGCCTTGGCAGCGGCGTCCGTCTTGCCTGGCTTCAGTACGATAACCGGCTTCTTCGGCGTAACCTTCTTTACCTTCTCCAGGAAACGTCCGCCATCAACCAGACCCTCTATATATGCCAGTATAACTTTTACCTTCGGGTCCTCGCCGAAATGCTCTATATAATCTTCAATCTGTATATCTGCGGCACAGCCACAGCTTATGTATCGATGAAAACCTATACCTCGCGTGTGCCCTGATTGTACAACAGCACCGCCGACGTTTCCGCCCTGCGATACAAAAGCCAATGGCCCATCCTCAACAGGCAACGGAAACATGAATGCCCTCAAATCCGACGAGGCGCTCCAGAAACCCATGCAGTTAGGTCCAATAAAGCGAATCCCACCCTTCCTGGCAATACTCAAAACTTCATCCTGCAGCTTCTTGCCCTCCGCTCCAACCTCGGCAAAGCCGGCTGAAATAATTACCCCTGCCTTCACGCCCTTGGCAACACATTCCTCCATAACAGAGGCAACGCTGGGAGCCGGAATAACAAAAACAACCAGGTCTACTGGACCCGGTATGTCACTCAGCCGGGCAAAGGCTTTATGTCCCAGGACTTCGCTCTCCTTATTGTTCAACGGGTATACCGGACCATGGAAACCGTTCAGCGCGCTGCTGAAAGTCGAAAATCCCCACTTGTTCCAGTTATTGGTCGCCCCGACCACGGCAACTGACTTGGGATTGAATAAAGGCTCCAGACTTTCAACTATAGACTGACTCATTAATTCCCCCTTGTAGAGTTGTATAGCATGGCTGGCACAAAGGATAGCAGAACACCGCTGGGCGTTCAACAGAAAGCACTTAGAACCCCTTCTGTCATCCTGAGGTAGCGAAGCACCCGAAGGATCTCAACTCAATATATCCCCAAGAGAGCCCCACCGAGATTCTTCGCTGCGCTCAGAATGACAAAAAGGCGTTTCCTCAGGCATTCTATTTTGCCTTAACTAGATGTATAATCATACACATGCCAATACCCTAAAAGTATCAGTTCGTTAACCTGTAATACTTTTCCAGATTATACGTATATTACAGAGGAAAGTATAAAAGGAGGTAAAAATGAACAGGCTGATTAAAATTCTCTTACCTATGTTTCTAATCCTGGGGCTGTTACTGGCTGCGGGCTGTGGCGCTGCCAACGAAAGCTCGCCACCATTCGTGTCTGGAGGAGCAATACCAGCACCGGCAGCAGCACCGGAGTCGTCCTTGGGGCTTTTTAAGGGGAATACCTATGAGGCGGCATCAAGCTATGCTCCTGACGCATATGACACGGAGGGCGCAGACCGCAGGCTGGTGAAGACCGGCTATATCAATTTGGAAGTGAATGACATAGTCGAGGCTATGGCTGGCGTCACCAGAGTCGCCAGTGAATTGAACGGCTACGTGGTCTCCTCCAATGAGTCCGGGGATAAAGACATAACCTATGGCAGAATCTCCATTCGCGTACCGTCCGACCGCTTCGACGAAGCCTTCGACAGGCTACGCAAACTGGCAATCAAGGTGACTAACAAGAGCACCGACAGCCAGGACGTAACCGAGGAGTACACCGACCTGCAGGCTCAGCTTCGCAACCTGGAGGCAACCGAAGCTCAATACCTTGAGCTGCTCAAGAAAGCCGAGACGGTAGAAGATACACTGAAGGTGTACCAGCAACTCTCCAACGTGCGACAGGAAATCGAACGGATTAAGGGGCGCATGCAGTATCTGGAGCGCACCTCGGACATGTCGCTTATCGAGGTAAGCTTATACAAGACAAAGCCTATAGACGGTACCAGCTGGAGCGCTCTGGAGACACTTAAGTCGGCAGTCCGCGGTCTGGCTACATTCGGCAAGGCACTAGCTAATATAGCTATCTGGCTTTTGATATTCAGCCCCGTTTGGGTTATCATACTGGTTGTGGTACTCTTTTTCACGCGATGGCGCAAGAAGAAAGCCAGGACTTCCCGCTAATCCATCGAACGCCAACCAAAAAGTAGGGGCGGGCCTGAAGACCTGCCCCTACCTCTATAAGGAGGAAATATGGACAAGATGATTGCCTACTGTGGCATAGTCTGCACTGAATGCCCGGCATTCATAGCCACGCAGGAAAACGACGATTCCAAGAGGAAAGAGGTCGCCGAGATGTGGTCCAAGCAGTACAAGATGTCCATTAAACCGGAGGACATCAACTGCGATGGCTGCAAGATCGAAGGCAAAAGGCTCATCGGCTATTGCAATATCTGCGAAATAAGAAAGTGCGGCCAGGCAAAGCAGGTTGAAAACTGCGCCTACTGCGATGAGTACGGCTGCGAAAAGCTAACCAAGTTCGTCGCCATGGTGCCTCATGCTAAGGCAACGCTCGAAGGAATCAGAAAAAGCCGTTAGACCAAATTTTTGCCTTTTGGTATTTTACTTTTAATTTGTATCACGTCGCCGACATACCGCCATCAACGCATATAGTTTGCCCGGTTATGAAGGATGCTTCATCTGACGCCAGGAAAAGGACGGCATAGGCTACTTCCTCAGCTTTACCATGTCGGCGCATGGGAACGCGCTCTTCAATGCCACGTTCACGCTTCTCGCCCATAATAGGCTGGACCATCGGTGTATCTATAAAGCCGGGCGCCACGCAGTTCACCCTGATATTATATTTCGCCAGTCCCACCGCCAGAGACCTGGTCAACGCCGTAACGCCGGCCTTGGAAGTGGCGTAGGCATAGATACGGTGACCGTAAAATGCCGCCATAGATGCATTATTGACGATGGCTCCACAGCCAGCTTTCTTCATCTGCGGTACGGCATATTTGCACATGAACAGTACACTTTTGAGGTTGGTATCCATAACAGCATCCCATTCTTCCTCGGTCACCCTGATACCGCTGCCGCCCAGGCCGATACCTACGTTGTTAAACAGTATATCCAGCTTGCCATAAATAGCCACCGCTGTATCTATCACTTCTTTGGCTTCTTTACCTTTGGTCACATCAGCCTGTATCGCCCTCGCCTCGCCACCTTCCTCAACAATTAACCTGACCGTTTCTTCAGCCGCTTTAAGATTCCTGTCTACGGCGATTACCTTAGCTCCTTCCCTGGCAAATAAGATAGCGGTTGCCTTTCCGTTCCCCATGCCAGACCTTATGGAGCCAGCGCCCGATATGATTGCCACCTTGTCTTTTAATCTCAACATAGAATAACCTCCGTAAATACAGCGCCTCAGTACTTCGGTATAAAAGCCTTCTCTCCGGGCTCAAGCTCTATCTGTAGAGCCACCAGTATCCTCGACACCATTCCGTAATAGCCGATGGTTGCTGTAAGCTTGACGATTGCCCTGTCATCGAAAAATCTCTTCAAATTAGCAAACGTACTGTCGCTGACCTTAACGTTCAGCGTGACCTCATCGGTATACTGCAGAACAGCCCGCTCTATATCGGTGAACTTCTTCGAAGATGCCCAGCTGGAAAGCTCGTCTATCTGGTCCTCAGTGACGCCAACATCCCTGCCTATGGTTACATGCTTGGTGAACTCGTACTCCGACCTGAGCAGATTGCCAACCCGTAAAATAGCCAGTTCCCTTAACTTCGGGTCGATAAACTCCGGATTGAGTATTGAATTGCCCAGCCTTACGAAATTGCGACCAACTTTTGGGCTATTGCCCACGGCTTTGAACAAATTAAGTACGGGAATGTTCTGGTCCTCTAATTTCTGAAACATCTCTGCAATCTTCGGGTCGGCTTGCTCTTTCTCAACGAATTTAACGCGTGCCATACTACCTCCTTAATACTAAACGCTCCGATAATACGCCCAGATAACCTGACTGTCAAACGAGTTTATGTAGGGGCGGAACTTCAGGTCTGCCCGTGAAATTGTATATAATGTTTTCGTACAAGCCTAAAGGCTTGTCCCTACATTAACTATAACACACACCGAGACAACGCTAAAAGGAGAGCAGAGATGAGCATCTGGGATAGATATGCTGACTATGTCTACAGGGTAGCCACCGGAGGCATTAAGCGTAGAATGCGCATAATGCCGATAGCTCTGGTCATCTTCTTCGGCATCGTAGTCCTATTTGTCTTCGCTTCATTATGGCTGGACAAATGGCTCACCTGCCTCCATTTCAGCCCGCCGTTGTGGAGCACGGTACTGGCCTGGGCAATTATGTTCGTCGGTTGGTTCATCTCGTTCTGGCCGGTCATAGCTTTTTTCAGCACCAGAGGCACGCCCGTACCCTTCAACCCACCGCCTAAGCTGATTACCAGCGGACTCTACTCCTACATCAGAAACCCTATGCTGCTTGGTCTGTTTATTTTCATGCTCGGGCTGGGAGTACTGCTCGGCTCGCTGTCCCTCATCTTCATCTTCACGCCCCTCTTCATTGTGATAAATGTTCTCTATATAAAGGCTATCGAAGAGAAAGAAATGGAGAAAAAGTTCGGCAGGGAATACCTGGAATACAAGAAAAGGGTGCCCATGTTCTTCCCCTGGTTTAAGAAAAAGTAACGCATGCCGCAACCCCTAAATGGATCGTATGTTATGAACATAAAATCAGAACGTAAAAACGGCATTCTGGTGGTGGCTCCGGAAGGCAGACTGGACGCCTTTGAAGCTGCCAGTCTGGATAAAGAGCTTGAGACTCTTTTGAAAGAAGATGATTGTTATCTGGTTCTGGACATGGTCAAGGTACCATATTTAAGCAGCGGCGGTATTAGAGTCCTTTTGGCCACGCAGAAAAAATTAGCCAGGAAAAATGGCATGGTCTGCCTCTGTGGCCTTACGGAATACCCGACTCAGGTATTAAAAATGGCCGGCATGGACAGTATTTTCACCACCTACAATACGGTAGATGAAGCCGTTAATCACCTTTCGATTCTGGAGAACATGAAACGCTCCGGAAAAGATTGGCGGCATCTTCCCTGTTATCTAAGAAGCCATACCAGCTTTCACATCTTCCATGCTACCGACCGCGCTGCCAAGCTGAAAATTGTGGGCAACCTGATGAAAGTTATTCATGCTACCCTGGAACCAGACGATATCCGGCAGCGGCATTTTTCCGAAGCCGAGTACTCAATAGGTCTGGGCGCTCTCGGCGGTAGCCTGGAAGACTGCCTGCCCCTGCTTGGTGAAATGATAACCATCGGCGGCACTATGGTCTGGTTGCCCACTGATGGTAATGACACACCTGATTTTCTCATCCCTCAAAAAGACACCGGTGAGGTTGTGATTAATACCGGCCTTAATTTAGCTTTAGATGGCGAATTTAACGATATCATGCTGGTGGGTAATGCCGACGAGAGCATACCAATCACTATTGGCGACCTGTATGAAGCTATTTTCGATATTGCCCGGGAGCGTCAGATTCCGCACCGCAGTCTGGTAAGCATGGCCATGGTAGCCGACCTGGATGCGCTTTTCAGCTCAGGAGTAAAGATTTCCCCGATTAAAAAGTTTGCCCCGGTTAACAATGGCATGATTACAGACCCGGAAAACATCACTCAATGGATGGACATCAATACAGAACCAAAGTTTCCCGGCCGGACCATGGTAAGCTTTGGCGTGGGACTGGACCTGACAGCCGACCTGTCCAGCCTGTCTAAACCGGCTCTGGATAACGTGTTTTACCTGCATCCGGCCAATGTAGGCAACAAGAAAATGCTGCTGCATAACCACGGCGTGGTTTTTGAATCTCTGGAGTGGCAGTATGTCTTAGATTTGGACAGTGAAATCAGGAGAATTGTGCGCCAGGGCGAGTTTGTGGATATGCGTCATCTTCTGGATACCACCCGGATAAAACGGGCTATTGCCGGCGTTTCATATATTTCTAATATTACAGCTGAGTGAAGAGGGAACAGGTACCAGGATACTGCCCAGCCAAGTTGGTATTTGAAAATTCTGGGGTAGCAGTAACTAGGTCTTCTTCTTGCCCCTGGTGTGCCGTCTCAGAAAATCTAGTATCGCCTTTGTAGCTTCCAGCGACTCGGTGAAGCCGTGGCCGGCATTCGGTATCATAACCAGCTCGGCACCGGGTATCACGGAAGCTAAAATCTTCGAGTTCTCGGGTTGAATAATCCTGTCGCCGCTGCCGACTATGACCAGTGTTGGCGCCTTGATTTCAGGCAACCGGTCGTAGGTATTATGGCCAGTTATCGCTTGTGCCTGACAGGCGAAGCCGTGAGGCGGGGTGGGGTATTTCGAAGTGATTTCCACGTACGCTTCAACAGCCTCAGGGTATTTATCAATGAATTCCTTACTCCACAACCAGGGCGCAGTTTGCCTGGCTCGCTCCGCCACCGGCAACTTCGCCATTTCAGGGCTAAAAAGAAAAGCCAGTGCTTCCGGAGTGGGCGGTACTGCTTTTGCTCCACCACACTGTGTACAGCCCAGCACCAGGCTGATAACCCTGTCCGGGTAATTAAGTGCGAATTCCTGAGCAATCATACCACCCATGGAAACGCCAAAAATATGTGCTGCCTCAATGCCTATGGCGTCGAGCAATCCCCTGGCATCGGCAGCCATCATCTTCATGGCATAAGCCGCCTCAGGCTTATCGCTCCGTCCCGTGCCACGGTTGTCAAAAACAATCACGCGATACTCTTTAGAGAAGGGAGGAATCAAAGTAGTCCAGTGCCCGGCGTACTGGCCGTAGCCCTGTATCATGAGAAGTGGCTCACCATCGCCATGTGTCTCATAGTAGATATTGATATCGCCAACCTTTACCGTAGGCATATCATCGCCTCCTTCTATTAAATGTCACACTTACCATTTTACACCAATCAGATACCAGACGAACCAGGCGTTCAGCGTCTAGGCTTTTTTCTTACCCTTCGAGTGACGCTTCAGAAAATCGAGTATGGCACTGATAGACCTGGTCGCGGCATCACCGAAGAAGCCATGCCCTGAGTTTTCCAGCATAACCAGCTCGGCACCCGGTATCTTTGAGGCTAGAATCTTCGAGTTACCGGCTGGAATAATCCTGTCGGCGTCGCCGGTTATAACCAGGGTTGGTGCCTTAATCTGATGTAGCCGCTCATAGGTATCATGGCTCCTGATTGCCCGTGCCTGTCCCGCGTAGCCATGAGGCGGGGTAGGATATCTGGCAGTGGTTTCCACGTATAGCTCAACAGCTTTTGGATGCTTATCTATGAATTCCTGATTCCACAGCCAGGGTGGTGTTTGCCTGGCTCGCTCGGCCGCCGGTAATTTTGCCATTTCCGGACCGAAAAGGAACGCCAGCGCCTCTTTAGCCTGAGGTACCGCGTTTTTCCCTCCACATTCGGTGCAGCCCAGTATGAGGCTGATAACCCTGTCCGGGTAATTAATCGCAAATTCCTGAGCAATCATGCCGCCCATAGAAATGCCGAAAACATGTGCCCGGTCGATGCCGATGGCGTCGAGCAATCCTCTAGCATCGGCAGCCATGATCTTCACGTTGTAGGGCGGGTCCGGCTTGTCGCTCCGCCCCGTACCCCGGTTGTCAAAGATAATGACGCGATACTCCCGGGAAAGAGTTGGAATCAATGCCGTCCAATGTCCGGAGTACTGGCCATAGCCACTGATTAACAACAGTGGCTCACCATCGCCATGTGTCTCATAGTAGATATTGATATCGCCAACCTTTACCGTAGGCATTTCACAGCCCCCTTAGTTCAAATATCGCGCCGACATTCTACACCAATCACGCCCTTGAGGTCGATAGTTTGTGCCAGTTGCTCTCTCCCCCGGCGGGAGAGAGTTAGAATGAGTAGGATTCTGCCCATGTAGCATTGCTGAGTATTTTCAGCTAATATGTATAGCTGAGAAACCTGTATGATATGCCCCATGCTGCGCTCGAAGAGGAGCTGGAAAGGAGCTGCTAAATGGACTCTGTAATTTACGAAGAAAGCCCCCGCTATGACTCATTGCTCAAAGCCATCATGGTGCTGCCTGTGTTCTTCATACTTTTCGGTATATACTATCTATTCATCGCCCAGGTCGAGGCAGCAATTGCCATGTTCGCCACAACCATAGTCATGGCTGCCATCTTCTGGGCGATATTTCCCAGGAAGTACCAGATACTCGACAGTAAGTTCAGGGTAGCCCTCGGTGGACCATTCTCTCTTAGCGTTCACTTCGATAACCTGGAAACTGCCAGAGCGCCTGAGGGTGCGACCTTCGGCATCAACTTCCCCACCTGCTTCTCAGGCGACCGCGTGGTGCAAATCGTCAGGAAAAAGGGCTGGTACGTAAACATAACCCCAAACGACCGTGACCTGTTCCTGGAAAACCTCAACAAAGCCCTGACTGACTGGAGGAGGCAAAACCCAAGTTAATGCTCGATGTCATTGCGAGTACTTCGTCACCGCTCATTCTGAGCCTGCCGAAGAATCTAAACCCAGAACGTGTCATTCTGAGCCTGTCGAAGAATCTAAACCCAGAACATGTCATTCTGAGCCTAGCGAAGAATCTAAACCCAGAACGTGTCATTCTGAGCCTGTCGAAGAATCTGAACCCTTCGTACAGTTTATCCAGAGCAGATCCTTCGGTCACTTCTTTCCCTCAGGATGACATAACACAGGAGCCTTATGAAACCTATTGAATGGTTAGACAGCAAAATCAAGATTATCGACCAGACGCAACTGCCTGGCAAGCTGGTCTTTGTCGAGCTCCGCAGCTACGCCGAGGTCGTCGCCGCCATCAAGGTGCTCAAGGTACGCGGTGCGCCGGCGGTCGGAGTAGCCGCCGCCTACGGCATCGCCCTCGGCGCCCAAAACATAAAGGCGGAAAATAAAGCTAAATTCCTTAGCCAGCTGGATAAAATCCTGCACGCTTTCGCCGCCAGCCGTCCCACGGCAGTTAATCTATTTGCAGCCATCGACCGCATGAAAAAGGCGGCGTCAGCGGCTGATATCGCCACCATAAAGCAGGCGCTCATCGACGAGGCAAAGGCAATTCACGCCGATGAAGAAGCCGCCACCGGGCGTCTCAGCCGTATCGGAGCCGGGCTTATCAAGGACGGCTTCGTTATACTGACACACTGCAACGCCGGTCCACTGGCAACTGCCGGCTACGGCACGGCTCTGGGCGTCATCAAAGCCGCCGCGGAGCAGGGCAAGAGAATCGAGGTCATCGCCACCGAGACCCGTCCCCTGCTCCAGGGCGCCCGTCTCACCACCTGGGAGCTGATGCAGGAGAACATACCGGTAACCCTGATTACCGATTCCATGGCTGGCTATTTCATAAACCGGGGCAAGGTAAGCTGCGTACTGCTCGGTGCCGACAGGATTGCCGCCAACGGCGACACCGCCAACAAAATCGGCTCCTACACCTTAGCCGTGCTGGCTAAAGAAAACGGCATACCCTTTTACGTGGCGGCGCCCACCAGCACCATCGACCTCTCTTTGAAGTCCGGCGCTGAAATCCCCATCGAGGAACGCAACCCGGATGAGGTAACCCATATCGGCGGCATTCGCCTGGCTCCAAGAGGCGTCACCGCCGCCAACCCCGCCTTCGACGTCACCCCACACAAATACATAACCGCCATAATCACCGAAAAAGGTGTCATCAGGAAGCCGTACCTAAACAGCCTAAAGAGATTAATTGGTGAGGAATAACATTGAAAATCTAAGAACCCCGGTAGTATACTCATCACGAGGTGGATTTTTATGGGAGATAAAGCTCAAGAGGAAGAAACTAGAGAAGCTAAAGTTATTCATCCGTTTGAAAAGCGTTTTAATATTCCTTTACCTCTCGAAGATATTAAGCAGCGATTTATGAACAGGATATGGAATGGCTTTAATCAGAAATTAAATTTCTTTATGGGAAATCCCCCCCTTTCTGATCTCCTTCCTGTACTGAGAAATGTAGCTGACGGGCTGGGAGTAACGTATAGAGTAGGTGCTGGTTTTAAATATTATGCGAGCGGAGAATTCAATCACTTATTGGATTCCTTGGAGCTACTTTATGCAGGATTATTACAAAATCACAAACCGCTCTCTGTAACGCTGGAAAAAATAATTGAAGATGCAATGACAATGACCAAGCGTGAAATTGACCTTGGAATAGAGTGGAAAGATGGTATTTTTCAGCCCAGCGGCGCTAAGCTATTGGATGAAGAATTAGTGAATGAGCCTATGAAGTGGCTGGCTGACCCGAAGTATAAGAATGTTCTCCAACCATTCCAAAAAGGGCTGAAACATTATTTGGAAGCGACCAAAGACCCTAGCAAACTACCAGATACTGTAACTGACATGTATGAGGCCTTAGAGGCTCTGGCCAGAATAATCAATGGAAACGACAAGAATCTATCGGCTAATGCTGCACAATTCGTAGATAACTTGGGATTAAGTGAATACTATGCCAAAATGCTGAATGAATATTGTCAGTACGCGCATCAATATAGACACGCTGTTAGGCAAGCCAAGGGAAGAACACCGCCAAAGCCACAGGAAGTTGAAGCGTTTATCTATACCACTGGACTATTCATCAGACTAGCAATCCACCCCTCCTAGTACCAGCTTAAACGAATCACGTCAAACGGTAATTACCACCAGTTGAATTTCAGTCGAGAGCTAAATCATCAGAACATGGGGCATAGGAATTCACCCATATTATCAGCGTTAACTATGAAATTATTAAGGACTCACCCTACTGCGTTGCAGGTGAATAAGGCACTGTAGGTTGCAGTAGGAAATTATCATAAACAAAGTATGCTCCCAACACGAGGAAAGCTAGTATTATAGGAATTAGTACCAAGCCTATTCCCCAATTCCTCCAAGTTCTCTGCGTCTTATTGAAGTGCTCAACGCTGTCCCATCTCCTGCTCTGCCATGCCCATTTGCTTCCATTAGCTCCCAGTATAATAGATATGATTAGGCCAACGAAAGGCAGAGGAATCAAAGTAAGAAAAGATACCCAGACACTATTGCCAATACCCCATATCCAAGCCAATAAGAATGCTCCCCAGTTCCAGCCTTGGATTTCGTAAGGGACTATTGCTTGCTTTCCTTGTCCAGAAGTGTTTGGCACAGGCACAGATTGCTGTCCCCATTCTCGTTGCGTTTGCTGCTGGTAGATAGTTGGAGTCTGTATCTGTGGTTGTGCTTGCCAATTTAGAGCTGCCCCACAATTTCCGCAGAACCTAAAACCAAAAGGAACTGGAGAACCACAACCGGGGCATGAAAACGTCTGCTGCATTCTATAACCTTCCCCCTACCACATTGTTAAATCATCTATTGCTGTCGTAGACGATGTGTTAAATCAATTATACACCCAGCCAGAATCAAACAGAATACCCCTGTGCCCCATCACACAGGCGGTGATAGTCACCAGTTTGATTTGAGGCGAGAGCTAAATCAACATCAAAACATGGGGCAGATGAACCTGGTAAGCACCCACCATATCAGTGCGATAAGAACCAGGGCTATAAGTATGTTGATGAGTATTCTAATCATTCGGTTGACCCCCTCTCGGCGTTGAATTCGATTTCCTGGATACCCCCCGATTATACACCCAGCCGAAGGGAAATAGAATACCGCATGCTCACAGAGTGAGCATTAAATCCTAAACCCCAAGCACCAAATCCCAAACAAATTCAAATGGCCCAGGTGTTTCCGGGGTTATTTTCCTACTCAACGGGATTCTTCGAGGGGTTTTATACTGAGCCAGATCCTTCAGTCGCTCCACTCCCTCAGGATGACAGAAGCGAAGGGCTCAGATTCTTCGACAGGCTCAGAATGATCGGGGTGAGGCAGAATGAGCAGGGTGAGGCAGAATGAGGGGGGAAAGAGCTTGATGAAAATAGCGAAGGGTCCAGATTCTTCGCTACGCTCAGAATGACAGGAGAGGGACTCTCTCAGGATGACAGAAGCGAAGGGTCCAGATTCTTCGACAGGCTCAGAATGACAGTTGCGGGACTCTCTCAGGATGACAGAAGCGAAGGGTCCAGATTCTTCGCTACGCTCAGAATGACAGGGGGAGGGGGGAGAATTAAAGGCGGTGATTGTCAGCAACGGGATTTCCAAGTATAATTGCGGCGTTTCCGCGCAGCCTCAGTAGCTGCGCAAGCCCAGATACGGAGGGTTAAAATGCAACCTGAATTGATGCTAGTTGTGCTGACGGTATGGATGTTCATCCTGTGGTTCGGCTCCGTGGCGCTGGAAGCCACCGGAATGGAGCGGAAAAAAGCCCGCTTCCAGGCGCTCTCGGCACTAACCGGCACCGGCTTCACCACACGGGAGGCGGAGGACATAGTGGGGCATCCCCGGCGCCGCCTTATAGCCACCTGGCTGATGTTCCTGGGCAGCGTTGGCATTATACTGTTCCTGCTCATTTTCCTGGTGATAATCCTGGTGGGAGCAAAACCAGTCAAGCCGACATCATCCGTTCTCATTATCCTTTCGGCTCTGCCACCAATCGCCTTGATGGTGCTTTTCTGGATAGGCGTACTGGACAAGCTGGCAACTGCAATAGTCAACTGGCTGAAGCGTTCGGCATATTTCACCTCTGACTTTTCAATCAGGGAGATAGTCCACCAGGCAGGCGACTACAGCATAGCCCGCCTGACAATAGGCAGGAAGGCAGCGGAGGTGGGCTGCAAAATAGGCGACATCAGCCTGGCAAAGCATGACATCAAGATTCTGGCGATTGAAAGAGGCGACAGAACACTGGCTTTCCCTGAGTCTAAGGAGGTTGTGCAGGCTGGAGACCACCTGCTGTGCTACGGCAAGACAGACGAAATGAGCGGATTGATGAAGCAATGAGGAGAATGATTAGCAAATTTCCGTGTTATTTCACGTTCTTTTCTTTTTGTCATTCTGAGGAAGCCCTTCGCCCATGTCATTCTGAGCGTAGAGAAGAATCTCATAGGGCTCAGGGTAAACTCCGCGAAGAACCTGCAGACCCTTCGCTGTCGCTCAGGGTGACAACGGACAACCCTGCTAAAAACTTATTGTAAGGAGATTTAATTATGGTTGAGGCTAAAGTTGGCATTATCGGCGGCAGCGGTCTGTACCAGATCGAGGGTATGACCGAAGCCAGGGAAATAAGGGTAAAGACGCCCTTTGGCGACCCCAGCGACGCTATCACGCTGGGCAAGCTGGAAGGCGTGCAGGTGGCTTTTCTGCCCAGGCACGGCAGGGGGCATCTCATCAGCCCCAGCGAGCTGCCGGCAAAAGCCAATATCTACGCCATGAAGACGCTGGGCGTGGAATACATACTCTCCGTAGCCACAGTGGGCAGCCTCCAAGAGAAAATCAGACCTCTGGACATAGTTATACCCGACCAGATTATCGACCGCACCTTCCTCAGGGACAATACCTTTTTCGGCAAGGGCATAGTGGGGCATGTCGCCTTTGCCGACCCTTTCTGCCCGGTGCTCGGCGATGTGCTCTACGATTCGGCACGCGAACTGGAGATACGGGCGCATGACGGCAGCATCTGTATAGTCATGGAAGGTCCGCAGTTCTCCACCAGGGCTGAGTCAGAGCTATACCGCTCCTGGGGAGCACACGTCATCTACATGACGGGCTTGCCGGAGGCTAAGCTGGCTCGTGAGGCGGAAATCTGCTACGCCACCATGGCGGTGGTAACCGACTACGACTGCTGGAAAGAGACTTACGAGGTTGTGTCTGTGGACATGGTTGTAGACAATCTGAGGCGAGGCGTTGAGAACATCAAGCGGATATTGAAGCATGCCATAACCCATCTGCCCAAGGCGAGGAACTGCATTTGCGCCAGCGCCCTGAAAAATGCCATAATCACCTCCCCGGAGCTTATACCGGAGCAGGTTAAGAAAGACCTGGCACCGATTATCGGCAAGTATGTAAAATAGGTAAACCGATGACATCAAAAATAGAGTTCAATTGTCTGCCCACGGCAATAGGCAGCATGCCTCAGACCAACCCGGAAGAGGCATGTTCCCTGGTGGCTAAATATCTGCCTGACCTGCCCGCCTGGCCGCAACTGCCGAAGCGCTCCCCATTGGAGAACATGTACGCCCAGTTCAGCGAAGGCTTCCCCGGGGTAGTGCTGGAGGGAGCTAAAGTCTACGTGGAACGCACGGCGGATTTCGACAGACAGCTGGAGAAGCTTTATAACGACGACCTGGAGCATAACACCGACGACTACGGCATAAGCGCCGAATACGCTTCCGGACTGCATGCTTTCCTGGCTCTCAGGGGAAAACATCCCCACATGGTCAAGGGGCAGATAACCGGACCCATCACCTGGGGGCTCTGCGTCACCGACAGGGAACAACGAGGCATACTCTATGACGATCTGCTGGCTGAGGCACTGGCAAAGTTTCTGCGGCTTAAAGTCATGTGGCAGGAAAGCTTCCTAAGCCAGATTTCACCCCATACTATCATCTTTGTTGACGAGCCTTACCTGACCTCGCTGGGCACAGCCTTCGTCTCCGTACCCAATGAGCAGGTAACAACCCTGCTGGAAGAGGTCTTAAGCGGCATAGAGGGGCTTAAGGGAGTGCATTGCTGCGGCAGCACCGACTGGTCGCTGCTCCTGAAAAGCTCCACTGACATACTTAGTTTCGATGCCTATAACTACGCCGACTCGCTGAGCTGCTATCCCGCCGAGGTGAAAGCTTTTCTGGAGCGGGGCGGCAACATCGCCTGGGGCATTATCCCTAACACCGAAGAGGCTTCAGCCAAAGAATCAGTAGCCAGCCTGTATGACCGGCTCAGCGAAGCCATGGCGCCTTTTACCCGAGATGGCATACCTTTTAAGCAGCTCGTGGCTCAAGGGTTATTGACTCCATCCTGCACGCTGGCGTCCATGTCCGATGAGGCTGCCATCCACACCCTGGACCTGCTGGCTGAGCTTTCGGCAAAGGTGAGGAGCAAGCACGGGGATTAGTAACAAATCTTGCCTGTCATTGCGAGTCCTTCCGCTGAAGGACGTGGCAATCTCATCATGTCGTCCACGTGTGAGATTCTTCGGTCGCTGCACTCCCTCAGAATGACAGGAGGATGGCAAGATTGCTTCGTCGCCCTTCCACGGAAGGGCTCCTCGCAATGACAGCATGGAAAAGTCGGCAACAGTTCCCTCAAGTGGTAGTGAAATAAAAGGGGGGCGATTTCTTACAATCGCCCCCCTGTCTTTCTAATGCGTGCTGATTAGGTGCGGCGGACTAACAATACCACCAGACTGGCAACGATTAGAATACCGATGGACACTAGAAGAATCAAGCCACCAGTTTTCGAGCCACCGTTTTCAGATGGGCTAGAAGAGGTACTGCTGCCGGCATTGAGTATGGTGAAGCTGCCGTTCTTGCCAAGTATATCTACGTTGTAAGTTCCGGGCTGAGCCTTGTTCACTGTAAATTCCACCGTCTGAATGCCCTGCGGGTCAACGCTGACCATCCGGTTTTGCTCCACCTGGCCGTTTATCTTGAGGGCGACGTTGAGCTGGCCGGTTTCACCACCGGTGTTGACCACGTTAGCGGTGATGGTCACCGGCTGATTGGCATATGTCTGCTGCGGGTTGACGCTGACATACTGCGCCGAAAGCTGAGCCGGGCTGAACAGGTTGGATGGTTGCGCCATGGATGGTGAAGCATTCGGATTAGATGGTGCTGCTGATGAATTCACTGTGAAACCACCAGTTAATGTTCCGGTGCCGAAAGTCGTGGTCACCGAGACATCCCTGGCTCCCGGGACAGCATTACCGGTGATGGTGATACCTGCCCTTATCTGTGTGTCGGAGTCAATCGCGAAGCTATTAACAATTATGCCGTCGCCGAAGCTTACTGCTGTAGCCCCGGTGAAATTGATGCCTGTTATGATAGGACTGAGCGTTTGCCTCTGTATGCCGGAGTTCGGGCTTACCGCGGTTACAATGGGTGTTGGCATTGCCGGTCCGCCGGGGTCAATGATTGTACCGTTAGCGACGCCGTCAGCGTCTCCCAAACCTCCATCCATAAGCGTAAGCGTCAGCACATTATCGCCGTCATTATCACCCAGAAGGGAGGAGCAATCAACCCATTGCCCGTTAAGGCACTTCCAGTATTGTGTGCCTGCAGGCAATGGTGCAGGCAAGGTAATAGTCACGGTTACTGTTTCACCCGGGTCGAGACCAAGTATGTTGAAGGAGAAAAGACCCTGCGGAAACTCTGTACCCTGCCGCGGGATGCAGGGGATTTCGGTCGGGGCCAAGGCGGTTAGCTTGGCAATCCCGCCAGCACTGGTGGAGAAGGTAGCCGTACCCGTTCCCGTGTTTACGGTATCTGTATCGGGCGGAATGAGGCGTGCATAGTGGAGAGAAAAGAGGCCGGCGGTGGCGTAGCTGATGTGGGGATAATCGCTGCTGTCCAGAGCTAGCGAGGTGGCTCCGACAAGACGCGGGTCCACCGTCTCCGTTGCCCAGGCTGTGCCCGTCCAATGGGCATAGTGGAGGGAAGGCGCTCCCCCAGTCGCATAGCTGATGTGGGGGTAATCGTTGCTGTCCAGCGCTAGCGAGACGGAATGTAAATTATCGCTCCCGTCCACGGTCTGTATATCCCATACTCCATCCGTCAAACTGGCATAATGGAGGGAGCCAATGCCAACGCTAACGCCAATGCCGCCGGTGGTGTAGCCGATGCAAGGGCAATCGTTGCTGTCCAGCGCTATCGAGGTGGAATTCACAGGGCGCTCGTCCACGGTCTGTATATCCCAGGCTCCGCCCGCCAAACAGGCATAGTGGAGGGAGGCAATGCCGCCGGTGCTGTAGCTGATGTGGGGGCGGTTGCTGCTGTCCAACGCTATCGAGGTGGCTATCGCCGGGCTCTCATCCAAGGTCAGCATATCCCAGCCCGTGCCCGTCGGCCAGGCATAGTGGAGGGAGCCCTCAGGGTAACCGAAGGTCGTGTAGCTGATGTGGGGATAACCGTAGCTATTCAGCGCTAGCGAGCAATCCCACGCATCACATTCCTCCACCGTCTCTTTCACCCAGGCTGTGCCTGTCCACCGGGCATAGTGGACTGATTGGCCGGTCAGGGTCGTGTAGCTGATGTGGGGATAATCGTTGCTGTCCAGCGCTAGCGAGGTGGCCCTCGCTGGGACATTGTCCACCGTCTCCTTTGCCCAGGCTGTGCCCGTCCATCGGGCATAGTGGAGGGAGTTGCCGAAGGTCGTGTAGCTGATGTGGGGGTAACCGTAGCTGTCCAGCGCTAGCGAGGTAGCCCACACATTGCCATCATCCACGGTCTGGATATCCCAGGCTCCGGCTGGGACGGCCGCCAGGGCGGGGCTTGTGGGCATAGCCATAGCACCCACTCCCAGAATCAAGGCCACCACCATCACCACCGACAAGTATCTCCAGGCTCTTAGCTTAGTCATTCCATACCCCCTAAGTTGTGCTTAGACAAAAAGAAAAAACCTTAACTGCCGGCCTATGGGCAGTTCTCCGCTATTCTTTCACACTCCCCCCCCGTTGTCAATGGGTCTGGGAGACTTTTGTATACCGTGTTATCCCGAAATGAGATTCATCGTTCGCGGAGTTTATCCTGAGCTGGGGTACATTATTCGACAGGCTCAGAATGAGCGGGGGGGGGGGAGTCAGAACGAGCAGGGGTGAAGGGCTCCTTCAGAATGACAGGAAGATGGCGAGCTTGCTTCGCCGCTAGCGCTCCTCACGATGACAATGGTAGTGTAAGTTGAAATCTCAAGCTACTTAAGCGATAATACAAGGCAAACTTAGGAAAGTGGTTTTATTAGGTGACAAAAATGAATAAAAGTAAAAGAATGGCTATTCTGAAGCATCGCAAACGCCGCAAGAAGCTGGAAGAGAGAAGGAAGGCTATAGCGCTGGCCGGTCTTACCGACGTAGCTGCTAAACCAGCAGCGGTGGCAGTTGCCGAGGCACCGCCAGCACCGAAGAAACCGGTAGCCAAGAAGAAGGCGGAAGCAGTAGCAGCCAAGCCAAAGGCAGCCAAAGCCAAAGCAGAAGCGCCAAAGGCAAAAGCTGTTAAAGCAAAAGCAGCTGAGGCAGCGCCCAAGAAGCCAGCGGCCAAGAAGAAGGCGGAAGCTGCGCCTAAAGCTGTAGCTGCCAAACCAAAGGCGAAAGAGGCTAAAGCGAAGGCGGAAAAACCAAAGGCAGCTAAAGCCAAGACAGCAGCACCAAAGGCAGCCAAGGCGAAGCCAGCAAAAGCAGAAGAGCCGAAAAAGCCTGCCCGAAAGAAGAAGACCTAAGCCGCTTAGACTTAATGGTTAATGTCTACCTCTTAACCGGTAGCCCGGGGACAGGCAAAACTACCGTCATCAGGCAGGCGGTAGCCATGTCTAAGGCTAAAGCCGGCGGTTTTTATACCGAAGAGATAAGAACCGGCGGGGCAAGGCAGGGCTTCAGGATTGTTGCCTTAGACGGTCAAGTCGCCACTCTGTCGCACGTCGACTTTCCCTGTCGCTATCGAGTAAGCAAGTACGGGGTCAACGTCCAGAACCTGGACAACGTCGGAGTCGCCGCCATCGACCGGGCGATAGAGGAAAGCGATTTAATAGTCATCGACGAAATAGGCAAGATGGAGCTTTTCTCGCCCCGCTTCAGAGAAGCCGTACTCAAGGCGATAGACAGCGGAAAGAAAGTCCTGGGCACGGTCATGCTAAGCCCCAACCCTTTCGCCGATGGCATAAAACGCCACCCAAATGTCAAAATAATGGAGCTTACAAGAGCCAACCACGACCGGGTTCTGACAGAAATACTGAACTGGGTGAAATGAGAATTTCGAGCAGTTTGCCTCCGTCATGCGAGTCCTTCGCTCTTTGTCATTCTGAGCGTAGCGAAGAATCTCACCATGCTCCCCACCAAGATTCTTCGGTCGCCCAGTTTATCCTGATCCAGATCCTTCGTCGTCCTTCCAGGGAAGGACTCCTCAGGATGACAGGAGGAGGAGTCGAGATTGCCACGTCCTTCAGCGGAAGGACTCGCAATGACAAATAAACAACCTGTGAAATAGACTAAACGTGAAAATAACTCTTAAGCCGACAGGCAGCATTGATAACAACATACTGGAAGAGCTCAAGGAAAAGCTGAATCAAACCTTCGGCTGCCCCGTAGAGGTAACCCCGGAGGATATTAAGCTTGAGCAGGCATACAACTCAAAGCGGGGGCAATACCTGGCTTCGAAGTTGCTCGCCCGGCTGAAGAAATCAGGCGTGGCTAAAGATGAAAAGGTGCTTGGGATAGTTGATGCCGACCTTTATGCTCCCGGGCTGCACTTCATCTTCGGCCAGGCTGACATGATATCTGGAGTAGCCATCATCTCTTTATGCCGCTTAAGGCAGGAATTGTACGAGTCGCCTCCGGACGAAGTCCTCTTCCTGGACAGAGCCATAAAAGAGGCGGTTCACGAACTGGGGCATACCTTTGGCCTGGAACACTGCAAAAACGCCAGGTGTGTCATGCACTTTTCCAACAGTCTGGCTGATACTGACTGGAAGCAGGCGGTGTTTTGTAGCCAATGTCGCCCCAAACTGATAAAATAGTCTAGTTTAAATCTCAACCCCTTGGGGAATGCCCGAAAATGTAGCCACGAGGCTTTAGCCTCGGCCTGTCATTCTGAGAGAGCCCTTCGCCTTTGTCATCCTGAGGGAGCGAAGTGACCGAAGGATCTGGCTCAGGATAAACTGAGCGACCGAAGAATCCCCGATTTGTGGAGCCTAAGCTGGGCTGTGTGAGATTCTTCGCTGCGCTCAGAATGACAGGGGAGAGGGCTCAGAGTGACAGGGGAGAGGGCTCAGAGTGACAATAAAGAAGCTCAGAATAACAATGAAAATCACAGAACGACGGATAATAATTTAGGAGGTATAGACATATGAGAAAAGTAGCTGCAGTCGGCGTGGGAATGACGAAATTCAGCGGCAAGCAGGACAAGACAACCATAGAGCTTTTCGCCGAAGCCGCCATCGACGCCATAAACGAGGCGAATTTGAAGCCAAAGGACATTCAGGCTTTGTTTATGGGAAACGTCCTGGGGGACTTCGCTGAGGGGCAGTCACAGCCACAAGCTTTTGCTGCTGACTACATCGGCGCCCACAATATCCCCGCCAACAAGTACGAAAATGCCTGCGCCTCATCCAGCGCCGCCCTTCGCGATGCCTTCCTGTGGGTGGCTTCAGGGTTCTATGACATCGTGCTGGTCGGTGGCTCCGAGACTGCTGCCAAGATGGGAACGCCTCTGGCTACCCGGACATTTGCCATGGCCAGCGACAGCCGTTACGAATATCCCTGCGGCATCACCTTCCCCGGCGTCTTCGCTCTGATTGCCCACCTCTATGCCAGGAAATACGGCATACCGCTGGAGAAGCTCAAGCAGCAGATGGCTCAGGTCACCGTTAACTCTCACTACTATGGCGCACGAAATCCAAAAGCCCAATTCCAGAAAGAGATAACTATGGACGACGTGCTCAACAGCTTTATGGTGTGCCAGCCACTTCAGCTATACGACTGCTGCCCGTTCTCCGATGGAGGCTCAGCCGTTGTCCTGGTTTCAGGAGAGAAGGCTAAAAAGCTGACCCAAAAGCCTGTTTTTGTTGCCGGCGTCGGTCAGGCTTCGGCGGGCAGCCTGCTCAGCCAGAAAGAGTACCTGCCGCGCATCAGGGCACGGGAACTGGCAGTCGAGCAATCCTATAATATGTCCGGACTTAAGCCAAAGGACATAGACGTCATCGAGCTTCACGACTGCTTCAGCATAGCTACAATTGTGGCACTGGACAGCCTGGGTTTCTTCGAGTACGGTAAGTCCGGCGAGGCTGTGGAGAAAGGTGAGACCAGGATTGGAGGCAAGATAGCGGTAAACCCGTCAGGCGGACTGAAATCCAAGGGGCACCCCATAGGCGCCACCGGCACCGCTCAGGTATACGAAATCGTCAGGCAGTTAAGAGGCGAATGCGGTGAGCGCCAGGTCGAAGGCGCCAAAATAGGCATGACCGACACGCTCGGTGGAGACGGCGGCACGCTTTGCAACGTGATTCTGCAAAGGGGCTGGTAATTTACCACTAAGGAGACTGAAAATGGAACATAAACTGAATTTTAAACAATACAGCGAGGCGCTTAAGCAGAACAAACTGCTGGGCTTGAAATGCAAGCAATGTGGCAACATAACCGTGCCACCTAAAATAGGCTGCAGCAAATGCTACTGCACTGAGTTAGACATCGTGGAATTAAGCGGCAAAGGTAAAATCCAGACTTTCACCACTGTTTTCGTGCCGCCAGAGGGGCGTGAGGGAGAATGCCCCTATATTATAGTTCTGGTGGAATTAGAAGAGGGGCCCTGGATAATGGGCAACCTTACCGGAATTGACCCGAACAAGGTAAATATGGAGATAATGGGCAAAAGCGTGAAGATGGGGCATGCGGTTTTCCCCGGCGACAAATACTCTGCCGGCGAGGGAGCCAGGCCGCTCTTCAGCCTGAGGACTTAAAGTCTATTGACATCGAAAACCATCGCCATTATACTCAGTTCTATCAATAACCTAAGGAGGTGGACATGAAAAGGTTGTTTTCAATTGCCTGGCTAATGCTTCTAATCAGCAGCCTGGCGTTAGGTTCACTCGCCTGCTGGCCTTCATTCACAGGTACTACTACCACCACAACGCCAGATGCGCCCACCATTGTGGCATTCTCAGCCGCTCCCACCGAAATAACGGAGGGAGAATCGGCAACGCTCATCTGGAACGTAACCAACGCCACCAGTATCGAAATAGACCAGGGAGTGGGCACCGGACTGGCGGCAGCCGGGACTGTATCGGTCTCGCCAAGCTCAACCACAAACTACACATTGACCGTCAGCAATAGTGCTGAAAGCGCTACACTGTCCGTCACCGTCACGGTGACTGAAGCGGAATCAACTACACCGACGACTCCAACTACTCCCCCACCACCAGCATTGCCACCTAATATAGTTGCCTTCGATATCAGCCCAAACAGCATCCACAAGCCACCCGGGCCAGGGCCTTATTCCGCGACAATGCGCTGGGAGGTACGCAATGCCACCAGCGTGACCATAAACGGCATAGCAGAGCCTCACAGCGGGGGTAAAGTGCTTACACCGTCGCTGGGAACCCATACTTATACGCTCAAAGCCACAAACGCCAACGGCACCGTGACCAGAACACAGACCCTTCTCGTCACTCATTGATGTAATTCTGGCTAAAAAGGCTACTCAGCCAGGGGTGGTCTACTGGTATGCGGTAGACCACCATATGTATGCTGAGGCTTTTTGAGGATTAAAGATAGAAAAAATGACAGAACAACCAGCTTTAGTTCAAGCGTTACTTAAACCTGAAATCTACCCTCACAACCCCAAAAAGGTAGAGCTGGTGCAGACCCAGATGTCCTTCCTCTTCCTCACCGGCGACTACGTTTACAAAATCAAAAAGCCCGTCGATTTGGGCTATCTGGACTACACCACGCTGGAGAAGCGCCGCTTCTTCTGCCAGCAGGAGATAGAGCTGAACAGGCGCCTGTGCCCCGAAATCTATTTGGAAGTCGTCCCCATAGTAAGCAGCCAGGGACAAATCCGCCTCGGTGGCGAAGGGCAGGCAATAGAATACGCAGTGAAAATGAAACAGCTACCCGAAGAGCGGATGATGGACAGGCTTTTGCCCCAGGACAAGGTAAAAGAGGAGATGGTGGTCAGGGTGGCTGAGAAGCTGGCGGCATTTCACGACAAGGCTAAAACAAGTCCCGAAATCAACACCTACGGCAAGCTGGACGCCATTATAGTCAACACCGAAGAGAACTTCATTCAGACAGAGAAATATGTGGATATCTCAATACCTTCCCTGAAATATCACAACATAAAAGCTTATAACAATGACTTCATCAAAACGAATGCACCGTTGTTCAATAAGCGAATAAAAGATGGCAGGATAAGAGATTGCCACGGCGACCTTCACGCTGCCCATGTCTGCCTCAGCAACGGAATATATATCTACGATTGCATAGAGTTCAACGACAGGTTCAGATACGGTGACGTCGCTTCAGAAGTCGCCTTCCTGGCTATGGACTTAGACCGCTTCCAGCGAGCCGACCTGTCCCGGGCTTTCGTTACCGCCTATGTCCGCCTGAGCCAGGATAAAGAACTGCTCCAACTGCTGAATTTCTATAAGTGCTACCGAGCCTACGTCCGGGGCAAGGTAGCTAACTTCATGCTGGATGACCCCCATATCTCGGAAAAGGAAAAGACAAGTGCTCTGGCTGCTGCCAGGAGTTATTTCGAGCTTGCCGAATCATATATATGATGTATTAGAATGGAGTAAGCTGAATCGGACCAGGAGAACGCTGGGGTAGCAGATAAAAGGAGGCAATAGATTGAGAGAGCCGTTTGCTAGATTTGTGGAAAATGAGATGGGAACCGGTTTCTTGCTTATAGTTTGTGGTCTGCCCGGCACATGGAAAACTGAGACCACCGAGGAAGTGGCAAAGATTAAGGGCTATCCACTACTCCGAACTGACCTGATTAGACTGGAGGTGCTGAAAAACGAGGACATATTTGACGAAAAAGTCGCCTCCAATATGAATAAACGGACACTTGTCTATGACGAGATGTTCACCCGAGCGGAGGAGATTGTAAAAAAGGACGATGGCGTGATTCTCGATGCCACTTTCGTCACTCAGTCGCTAAGGAGACGCGCCGCTGCCGTAGCCGCCAAACACAACCTGACCTTCATCATCATGCAGACAGACTGCCCCCAGGAAGTGTCTATCGCGAGGATACTGAAGCGCACCAAAGAAAATTATGAATCAAACGCACTAACCGAAGAGGCCTATTTAAGCAATAAGAAGAAATTCGAAGAAGTGAATCTGGATGACTTAAATGGCTTGTACCCTGACCTTAATATCATCCATTTCATAGTTGATACCCGTAACGACCAGCCTGAGGATTGGTACATCACCAATGTGCAAAAGAAATAACTATAGATGAAGATAGATCTACACATCCACACCAAGACATTCTCAGATGGCAATCTGCATATAGAGGAGGTTTTCCGAGAAGCCAAAAAGAGAAATGTCAATTTAATGTCGACAACCGACCACGATTCCATAGACGGACAGGAAAGAGCCATCGCTCTGGCTAAAGAACATAACATAACTTATATTACCGGGGTAGAACTGAATGTAACATTCCAGTACCCTTCCAAATCTGGCAGAGCCACTTCTCTGGACTTCCTGGGATACCGGTACGATATCGGAAACCAGGAGCTGAAGAGCAAACTTGAATTGATAAGACAGCGCAGAGAGATAAGAGCTCTTGAAATCCTGGAGAAGCTGAATATTGAATTAGATAAAGAGAATATTGGCAGATTCGATGAGGAAGACATAAAGAAGATACAGGACAGC
Organism: uncultured Dehalococcoidales bacterium; assembly: GCA_964400675.1. Classification (GTDB taxonomy): domain Bacteria; phylum Chloroflexota; class Dehalococcoidia; order GIF9; family UBA5629; genus 9FT-COMBO-48-23. The sequence goes on from CAYNVO010000013.1 coordinate 26,174, forward strand.
ATTGATGGCGTGTTCGGGCGCCCCCACATAGCCAAATACCTGGTAGAAAAAGGAATTGTCAGCAGCCATCAGGAAGCATTTGATAGATATCTGGTCAAGTGTGATGTCCCCAAGTTCCCGCTTTCGCTGGCTGAAGCATCAAGCTTAATCAGAAACGCTGGCGGCATATTTGTGCTTGCCCACCCCAATGACCCGCAAGGGACATCACTGGTGAGCATAACGCCTGATTTAGACGAGCAGGCGAAGATTATTGAAGGACATATACTGGAATACATTGATGGTATAGAGTGCTGGCATTCGAGAAACGATGCCAGGACCACTGCGCACTACATTGAGTTGGCTAAAAAGCACCGCCTGCTCGTGACCGGCGGCAGTGATTGCCATCAGAAACCAATCATTATGGGCTCGCTGGATATACCTGATTATGTGGCAGAGCAGTTCATATGATGGCAGAATGTTGCGCTCAGATACTCTTTCATGCAGACAGATTCCAGATAAATTATAATAAGGAGTAGCCAATGAGTAATATTGTAAAGATAGTTTCAGAAAGGATCCGGGGATAATGGACTATGACATCAAAGACAAGGCATTAGCCGAGCACGGGAGGCTGCGCATCGAATGGGCCAGCCGGGAGATGCCGGTGCTGGGATTAATCAAGCAAAGGTTCACCAGGGCGAAGCCTTTGAAAGGCATTCGTATATCCGCCTGTCTCCACATCACCACTGAGACAGCCAACCTGGCTTTAGCGCTTAAGGAGGGAGGAGCCGACCTGGTACTATGCGCTTCAAACCCGCTGAGCACTCAAGATGATGCGGCAGCAGCACTTGTTGAATACGGCATGCCGACCTTCGCCATTAAGGGCGAGGATAACAAGACCTATTACAAGCACATAATTTCCGCTCTGGAGCATAAACCGCAGCTAACCGTAGATGACGGCGCCGATTTGGTCAGCACCGCCCACAGGGAGAAGACGCAGCTTCTGGCTAAGATAATAGGCGGCACCGAGGAGACCACCACCGGCGTTATAAGATTGAGAAATATGGCGGAAGAGGGGAAGCTGAAGTATCCCATCATCGCCGTGAACGATGCCAAGACCAAATATTTCTTCGACAATCGCTACGGCACAGGGCAGAGCACTATCGACGGCATCACCCGAGCCACCAATGTTCTGTGGGCTGGGAAAAAGGTGGTGGTCTGCGGCTACGGCTGGTGCGGCAGAGGCATAGCCAGAAGAGCTCAGGGGATGGGCGCCTCGATAATAATAACCGAGGTCAACCCCATCTCAGCGCTCGAAGCGTCTATGGACGGCTATCAGGTCATGCCATTAATCGAGGCGGCTAAGATTGGAGATATCTTTATCACCGCTACAGGAGACGTCAACGTTATCGATAAAGCCCACTTTTTAGAGATAAAGGACGGGGCTATTCTGGCTAACAGCGGGCATTTCAACGTCGAGATAAACATACCTGCTCTGGAGAAACTAGCCAAAGCGAAAAGGCAGATGCGCCCCTTTGTTGATGAATATACTTTAGCCGACAAGCGCCGGATTTATCTGCTGGGTGAAGGCAGGCTAATAAACCTGGCAGCGGCTGAGGGACATCCTGCCAGCGTCATGGATATGAGTTTTGCCAACCAGGCGCTATGTCTCGAACATCTGGTTAAAAACAAGGGAAAACTCAAGCCAAATGTCTACCCCGTGCCCGAGGAAATCGATAATGAGATAGGTCGACTGAAGCTCAAAGCTATGAACATAGCCATAGATTCCTTAACCAAGGAACAAAAGAAGTACCTGGAGAGCTGGGAAGAAGGAACATAATTAAAGGAGAAAAAATGTCGAATAGTTTTAATACCACCGCTTCCTATTTTTTCGCCTCGGAGTCGGTTACCGAGGGGCATCCGGACAAGCTCTGCGACCAAGTTTCCGATGCTGTCCTTGATGCCATAATAGCACAAGACCCCTTTGCCAGAGTTGCCTGCGAGGTTGCTGTGACTGTGGGACTGGTGATTGTTCTGGGTGAAATCACTACCAAGTGCTACATAGAAATACCTGACATTGTGCGTCAGGTGGTCAAAGATATTGGCTATATCAGGCCAGAGTACGGCTTCGATTACGAGAGCCTGGGCACACTGGTGTCCGTTAAGAAGCAATCAGCCGATATCTCCGCGGGCGTAACCAAGTCCAAGGAAGCCAGAGATGAGAAGAAAATCGACGAGCTGGATAAGACCGGCGCTGGCGACCAGGGGATGATGTTCGGCTATGCCTGCAACGAGACGCCTGAACTTATGCCACTGCCCATATCCCTGGCACACAAGCTGTGCCGACAGCTGGCTAAGGTGAGGAAGGATAAGACCATACCCTATCTCCGCCCCGATGGCAAATCACAGGTAACCGTGGAATACAACCACGGCAAACTTAAAAGGGTGGACTCTGTAGTGATTGGCGCCCATCACGACCCTGGCATCAGCCGCGACCAAATGGAGCGAGACATCAAAGAAAGGGTTATAAATGCCGTCATTCCATCCAAGCTCATGGATGATAGAACGACATACTACATAAACGGCGCCGGACAGTTCGTCATCGGCGGTCCAGTATCAGATACCGGCTTCACCGGACGCAAGATATTAGTCGATACCTACGGCGGCTATGCCCGCCACGGCGGTGGAGCTTTTTCAGGCAAAGATCCCACCAAGGTTGACAGGTCAGCCAGCTACATGACACGTTATATTGCCAAGAACATAGTCGCTGCCGGGCTGGCTGAGCGCATCGAGGTGCAGGTTTCCTATGTCATCGGCGTAGCCCACCCGCTATCCGTCTCCTGCGAGACCTTCGGCACAGGCAAGATTTCGGATAAAATTATCATTGACCTGATTAAGAAACATTTCGACCTCCGTCCTGAAGCCATTATCAGGCACTTCGACCTTCGCCGCCCCATTTACAGGCAGACGGCTAGCTACGGGCATTTCGGCAGGGATGACCTCGACCTGCCCTGGGAAAAGACGGACAAAGCCGCAGTTCTCAAGGCTGAAGCTGGGCTGTGAATAAAATGGACAAAATCATCCGATTCGGCACCGACGGCTGGCGAGCCGTTATCGCCGAGGACTTCACCTTCGACAATCTCCGGGCTTGCGCCCAGGGTGTGGCTAACCATCTCAAGCAAGCCAAGCTGGCTGAGCGCGGGCTGGTTATCGGCTATGATACCCGTTTCGCTTCCGAAGACTTCGCTGCCGCTGCCGCCGAAGTGCTTGCCGGCAACAAAGTTAAAGTAAACCTGTGTTCCAAAACAGCCCCGACACCGGTGATAAGCTATGCCGTTACCGCCACTAAGTCAATCGGCGGCATCATCATAACCGCCAGCCATAATCCGGGACGCTGGAACGGCTTCAAATACAAGGATGAGGCTGGAGCCAGCGCTCCATCTGATGTAGTCGCAGAAATAGAGAAAAATGCCAATGATGTACTCTCCACAGGAGAGGTGAAGCGACTTCCACTGGCTGACGGACTGAAAACAGGGTTGATAACATACCTTGACCCTGACCCGGCGTACTTTAAGCAGCTAAAGCAACTTATTGACCTGGAAGCTATTCGCCGCAGTGATTTAAAGGTCATCGTCGATTCCATGTATGGGGCTGGCATTGGCTACTTCAAGGAGCTTCTCAAAGGCGGCAAAATAGAAGTCGTAGAAATCAATGGTGAGCGCAATCCCTGTTTCCCTGAGATTCAACCAGAGCCTATCGCCAGGAACCTGGCCAAGCTCTCTAACACGGTTAAAAAACAGAAGGCAAATGTGGGCATAGCCAACGACGGCGATGCCGACAGAATCGGCATCATCGACGAAAAAGGAGATTTCCTCAACCAGCATCAGGTATTTTCACTGCTGGCTCTCTATTTTCTCGAAGTTTGCGGTGAACGTGGCGCCATAGTCGAGACCTTAACCGACAGCACCATGCTCCATATACTGGGAAAGCAATTCAATGTACCCGTCTATGAGACGCCTGTAGGCTTCAAATATGTGGCGCCGCTGATGATAGAGAAAAATGCACTCATTGGCGGTGAGGAGAGCGGCGGCTATGGCTTCCGCGGTCATATACCTGAGCGCGATGGCATACTTGCCGGCCTGTATTTCCTCGACTTCATAATAAAAACAGGCAAGACACCATCACAGCTACTTGACCATCTATTCAGCAAGGTCGGTCCCCACTACTACGACCGCATCGATGTTCACATCTCCGCCGATGAACGGCAGCTGTTCTCCGAGAAACTGTCTAAGGGTAGTATCAGCTCAATTGCTGGCTTAGAGGTAGCCAAGCTGGACACCACCGACGGTTATAAATACTACCTGATTGATGACTCCTGGCTGCTGCTAAGGTTCTCCGGCACTGAGCCGCTAATACGAATTTATGCCGAGGGGCATACTACGGAACAGGTTCAGAAACTGCTGGACGGCGGCAAGAAACTGTTGGGGCTTTGAGGTATGGTTGACTTAGACGACGTTCAAATATATAAGCGGCTCGACCCGGAAAACATGCTGGAGCACCTTCACGGCTTGCCCCGGCAATGCCGCGCTGCCTGGCGCAAGGCTAACGACTTCAAGCTACCTGAAGATTACGCCGAGATTGATAAAGTGGTGGTTCTGGGCATGGGTGGCTCGGCAATAGGCGGCGATTTAGTCCGCAGCCTGCTTTCATCGGAAAGCCAGCCCATTATCTTCATCAATCGCGATTATGACCTGCCAGCCTTTGTTGACGAAAGGACGCTGGTCATCGCCTCGAGCTACTCGGGAAACACCGAGGAAACGCTGTCTGCCTTTTCCCAGGCATTGAAAAGTAAGTGCAAAAAGCTGGCAATGACCACGGGTGGCAAGCTAAAGTCTCTGGCTGAAGATGCCAAGGTGCCGGTGTTCATTATAGATTACGTCGCTCAGCCTCGGGCTACCGTGCACTACAGTTTCATGGCCCTGGTGGCTTTCCTGCAAAAGTTAACGCCCGTGAAAACTCAAATGTTTGACAAATTAGGTCGTAAGCCAGATATCCAGATAGAAGAAATGATCAAAGACCTCGAAAAGTTACTTAGAGAGCTTAAGGAAACCGTTCCCGCCAGCTCAAATCGAGCCAAGCAACTGTCTGCTAAACTGCAGGGCAAAATAGCCGTGATTTACGGCGCAGGCACCCTCTCTGAGGTCGCCCGCCGCTGGAAGACGCAGATTAACGAGAACAGCAAATCCTGGGCATTCTACGAGGTATTCTCCGAGCTAAATCACAACGCCGTGGTCGGCTACCAGTTCCCCACAGAATTAGCTTCCCAGATATATGTAGTACTGCTCCGATGTCCTTCGCTCCACCCACGAATCCTAACTCGATACCAGGTGACCAGCGAAATCCTGAAGCAGAGCGGCATCAGCCACGAGACGATTAACAGCCAGGGTAGCAGCCAGCTCAGCCACATGATGAGCCTGGTCTATCTGGGCGATTGGGTCAGCTACTACCTGGCAATACTCAACGAAACCGACCCCACGCCGGTAAAAGCCATTGACTACCTCAAGAAGCGGCTGAGCCAGTCGAAGTAGGGTTTGAGCCTGCCTTCAGTAATCAGACCTGCACCACACAATAAGTGTCCAAATACATCTCTATTTGCTACAATAAGCAAACACTTAAATTCAGGAGGATAACTAACTATGCAACGATTTTCACTGGCTGTGGCTTTGGCTCTGTCCTTGGTGCTTATACTGGTATACGGTTGTGCGGGCTCAGTCAACCAGGAGGAGCAGTTAAAGGCCACCACGCTGCAAATTCAGAAAGCAGTACAATTGGAACTGGATAACCTGGACAGCGACCTATCGGTTGCGACATCTGAGCTATCCCGTACCGGATTAAGCGGACCCGAGGCAAGGCAGATACTGAACGGACTATGTAGCAAATATCCTTTCATGATTGACTTTGCCACCGCGGACACCTCCGGCAATATGGTTACAGTAGCTCCTGAAGCATATAGCAGCTACGAAGGCACATACATCGCCACGGAAAACATGACAGCGCCAGCTCTCAGCCAGATGCTTACGGCAGTGGAAGGTATGGATGCTGTTTCCCTTATGTGGCCTATCTTTTCCGAGAAGGGCGACTTCATGGGCACACTAAGCGCACTTTTCAAGCCTAAAACGTTGTTTACCATGGTAGCTGAACCAGCGCTAAAAGGGACCGGCATCGAGCTCAACGTAATGCAACTGGATGGTCTGACTATCTACGATTCTGAGGGTTCGGAAACAGGGAAAAATCTCCTTACAGACCCATCGTTTCAAGCTTATAAAGAGTTGGTAGAACTAGGTAACAGGATGGTTGCCGAGGAATCCGGAACCGGCAGCTATACATTCATAAATCATGCAACGGGAAAGCCGGTGAAAAAGCTGGCTTACTGGGTTAGCGTCGGGCTGCACGACACCGCCTGGCGATTGGTATCCGTGCATGAGGTCGCAGAGTAGCCATCACCCGTACTAATAGACAAACTTTATATCTGACATTATCCTGGCAGCAACTCTCTGAATATAAGAAGAGGAGGAAAATATGAAACATTCTCTATTATTTGTTCTTTTTTGTTTGCTGGTGGTGAGCATCATGGCAACTTCCTGTGGTCAGCAAACAACAAAAATCCGGGTTGCTACGGAGGCAACCTACCCACCATTCACGTATACCGATGAACAAACCAGCCAGATTGTGGGGTTCGATATTGATCTAATGAAGGCCATAGCCCAAAAAGAGAACCTTGAAATCGAATTTGTAGTTATGTCATTTGAGCCGCTTCTTGAAGGTATGGCTCAAGGCGAGTACGACGCCGCTATCTCCGCCATCTCAATCACCGAAGAACGCAAGAGTGACATGCTCTTCTCAGACCCGTATTTCAGGATTGCCCATGTTGTTACGGTGCACAAAGACAATACCTCTATCACCGGTAAAGACAGCCTCACAGGTAAAGTCGTTGGTGTTGAAATCAGGAGTACCAGTGCTTCCGACATGGGCGAAATGGAAGGTGTTACCATCAAGAATTACGTTGAGTATGGTTCTGCCTTTGACGATTTGATGGATGGCGTGATCGACGCAGTCGTCAGCGATGATACCATTGCGATCCATTATGTGAGCAGGAATACCGACAAGCTTAGATTAGTCGGAGAGCCATTCAATCAAGAGTACTATGGCATAGCAGTGGCTAAGAACAAGGCTAAATTGCTGACGAAAATAAACGCCGGCTTAAAAGCCGCCAAAAGCGAAGGGTTGATTGAAGAACTGGCCGAGAAATGGCTTCCGCAGTAAATCACTGAATGCCTTCTAAGGTATACACCTTAACCAATTGGCTGATTGTTCAATAAACGCTCGAGGGGCAGAAGGCGAGCTTCACCGTGCTTGGCGGCAGCGCATCCGGGGCATCTGCCAGCGGTGGATTGATTGCCTTAATAGCTATAGCAGTCTTGATTCTAGCCACGGCGGTGGTATTGATGATAAGCTTCCGCCGACCTGCTTAGCCGACGCGCCAACCCCAAAATTTCATCGCCACACACTGTGACGTCTTGTTTATCATCGCGTCTCCCTTTGCCAGTTTGGTAACTAAAAAATCTGTACTGCCTTGACTTCCTTGAAGTGTCTCCAGGAGCAGATTGTTTTTCCAAGCATTCTGTGGAGACCCCAGAAGTCTGGGGTCTCCACGAGTAGAACTAGTGTTATTTGAGCGTCAGGCTTTTGGCCACCGCCGATTGTAGCTCTTCATTGTAAGGCTCGAACGAGTCTACAGTATAACAATTTATACTGACCTGCTTGTCTACCTTAACTGCATCAATGCAGTAAGCCTTTACTTCATACCCGGTCGCTCTACCCATTCCTTGGGATATTGAATAGAGAACCATACTCGGTATTAGTATATGTCGCTGCTTCAAACGGAAGAGCCCCACCTGCCGCTGGAGGCGGAGGTGCTGCCGACTATTCCGCTGGAGCAGTAGGAGCCGCTGGCAGCGTACCCATCTCGGCCTGCAACTTCTCGAGTAGTACCGGTGGAATCTTCCACCTAACTGTGCCCGGAATATCCAGGTCTTTCCAGGCCTCGGGATATCCGGCAGCTACAGAAGCATCGGCATAGTCCGCATTCGGCCAGACGCCTAACAGTTCTCCGTTCTGCCACTGGACGGCGATACCGGTGTTAGCACCCGGGCCATAAACCACATCGTGAGGGTTCCCCAGTGGGGCATCCATCCCCGAAAAGCTAAAATGTGGAGACACGGTGGTAGTAATTTGTGTCGCTTCAAGTGCGGGAATCAAGGCTTCTGTATCCAGAGTTCCCGCCTTTTCTATGGCATCTTTCAGGATATACATGGCATCGT
>CAYNVO010000014.1:0-28765 GCA_964400675.1 uncultured Dehalococcoidales bacterium
GCGGGAGTAACTCAGTGGTAGAGTTCCTGCCTTCCAAGCAGGCTGTCGCGGGTTCGAGTCCCGTCTCCCGCTCCATATGTAAAAGAGGGCTCCGGCTGGTTGAAATCGTATATTCATTATATAATGTATTAGAGGTGTAAAGTCACCGGTTTGCGATTTCATGAGGTAGACTATCTGTAGAAGGAACGGAATGTGAAATGAGTGATAAAGATTCAGGACCTTCATTCGGCATCGGGCTTATCCTGGGGTTAGCCGTTGGTGCAGCTCTCGGGTTTCTTTTCGCGCCCCTGTCTGGAAAAGAGACCAGGGGACTGGTGAAAGATAAGGCGGATGATGTCTCTTCGACAGTGAAAGGACTTACTGCCGACCGTCGAAAAGTTTACACGAAGACCTGGAATAAGCGCAGAGGGCAACCCAAGGTAAGCGGCACCTACTTCGAATAACGGCTTCTCAAATTGAGCCTCTCCACACATCCCACCAAACTGCAATTTTTGTTGCATGGCTCAAATAACAATGGTAGAATTCCGATGCAGTTAAAGCTGTAGATTTTTTGCCGAAGTGGCGGAATGGTAGACGCGGCAGTCTCAAAAACTGTTGAGGGGCAACTCTCGTGTCGGTTCGAATCCGACCTTCGGCACCAGGCTTAGCACTGCCGAGTTGTGTAGTGGTAGCACAGAGGACTTTGAATCCTTTAGCCCAGGTTCGAATCCTGGCTCGGCAGCCAGTCATAACACATTCCGATTGAGATTTCAGCGTGGCATTATGACCGTACAGTTCGAGAGACCCACTATCATCCGTCCTCCAAGCGAATGGAGAAGCTATTTCCTGCCTCTAACCAGCGGCTGCTCCAACAATACCTGCACCTTCTGCAATTACTATGGCACAAAGCTTCAAGTGAGGGAATTGGATGATGTAAAGAGGGAGATAGATGCGCTAGCCGCTTATGTCAGAACGGGCATCTGTCTTCCCGGTGTGCCCCAAGTAGTGTATGCCATAGCTCGCTCATGGGATGGCAAAAGGGTATTTCTACAGGATGGCGATGCTCTGGTTTATCCATTTCCCAGGTTGATTGAAGCCCTTGGCTATTTGAATGAAAGGTTTCCCTCTCTTGAGAGAATCGGCTCGTACGCTACCCCGCAGGATATTCTGCGAAAAAGCCACGATGAGCTTGCAGAGCTCAAAAAGCTCAAGCTGTCGATATTTTACATGGGTATGGAAAGCGGCGATGACAAGGTGCTCCAAAAGGTGGGGAAGGGGGTGAACAGCCGGGAGCTGGTTGAGGCGGGAAAGAAAGCCAGGGAAGCCGGCGTAACCCTCTCGGTGACGGTGATTCTGGGGCTTGGTGGTGTTGAGGGAAGCCAAGAGCATGCGCTGAAAACGGCTAAAATTCTCAGTGAGATAGACTCCGACTATGCCGGCGCCCTGACACTGACACTGGTTCCCGGCACTCCTCTTTATAAGGAATGGAAACAGGGAGAGTTCCATCCCATATCTCCCGTGCGGTCTCTGGAAGAGCTCAAGATAATTATAGAAAATTCCAGCTTTACGGATTGCTTTTTCAGCTCCATGCACGCCTCAAACTATCTTTCGGTCCGAGGGACGTTGCCACGTGACAAAGAAAGAATGCTTAAGCAGATAAAAGAGGTTCTGGCAGCAGGGGACCCTTCTTTACTTCGCCCCGAATTTCTCAGGGGGCTGTAGAGCCTTAGCCCGGGTTCAAATCCTGGCTCGGTAGCTAGTCATTGCACATTTCGATGAAAAGTGACATCGACTGACAGTTGCTGCTTAGACTTGCATTATATATCGCCGAATGTTATCTTTGTTTGCAAGCCTAAATAGGAAAGCATTTCTATACCAGGGTAACTTAATGGGAATTAGTCGGAAAATCTACTGGTCGTCTCTATTCGTTGTTGGCCTGACGGCAATCCTATCGCCTTTCTCCATCCTGGCTCAAGCAGAGAAGACAGACCTGACTTTGAGGCTGGTCTCCGATAGCTACTACAATAGGATAACCGCCGGGAAAGACAAAACCATATTCCTAGAGATTGGGAACGCCGGCAACAAAGCAATCACCAATATTCGGCTATACGCAGATTTGCCGGAAGGCTGGACTATTGAGTTTAGGCCAGGGCTCATAGATTACCTTGGCCCAGGCAGTTTTCAAGCGGTTGATATCATCCTAAGGCCAGCCGGCAACGCTGCCAAAGGTGAATATACTGTCGCTCTTATTGCCGAGGCAAACGAAACGCGCAGGGTGACCAGCATCTTCGTTTGGGTGGAATCTGCATCATTACTCTGGGTGTGGGTAGGGGCCGGAGTAGCCGCTTTAGTCATTGCTGGGTTTATTCTCATCTTTATGCGCTTCGGACGGCAATAAGGCGTCTTACTGATCGAATGCCATTAATCATACGAAGGGAGGAAATATGATTGAGCGGGTTCATGAACATATTATTAGCGAACTTGGCACGAATACACGTACGGACACCATTTTTGTTCTCACCGCGATTGTTATAAACCTGATAACCCTAGGTATCAATTCTGGAATTGCCTCTTCGGAGAGAACCGGTACTACGACGATTGTGATGTTTACCTTCGTCGCTCTCTTGATAGTGGTAAACTTTGTTGTGGAGCTTGGGTTAATTCGAGGGAGGCAAATGAGGAAAAAGCTGCTGAGCGGGCTTCTAAAGATGTATAAAGACCAAGGGGTGGAGGGTTACTATGACCCATCCCTTTTGAGTGATTACAGAACCAGGTACAATCTTTTTATGCTCACCGTCCTATTTACAGGTCTTGTAGCCATTATTATACCCTTTGTGATCAGGTAGAACTGTTCCTCCAAACAGGCACTACACTGCAGGTAGTAGAATGAGCACAGCCTTGTTGATGTGGTCTACCAAACACGATTTTTCCACACCAGAAGGTTGACACCTTACCTGAACTTACTACACGAACCTGCAAGTTGTTCCCCGGCCCAGCCTTAGGTAAGCTGCTGTCGTAGAATAAGGAACTGCACATTTTGGCTTTTTGCTTAATAAACGATAGCCCATTGTTGTTCTATCGTCCACTCCTAGCCGTACACTGTGCGGGTCAGCCTGCGCAGTTCCTTTAAGAGCTCCATCTCTTCCCGGATGCCTTTCTTCACACCGATAGTCTGCTCAAACACGTCCGCGTCCAGCATGCTCTCAGCCTCGTGCTCCGACACCAACCTGTGGCACTGGGTCGCCTCTTCGTACTCCAGCAGCATCCTGATCGGGTTCCAGTCTGGCCTCCCTATCCTGCCCGAGAGGAAGCCCATGTCTGGGTTGTCTGGCAGCCATTGGTACACCAGTTTGGTCCTGGCCCCTTATTTTTCAGGTGGTTGAAATCCAACTTTCTTTGGTTCTGGTGAAGTTATAAATTGAAAATAAGCAAGAACCGCATCTAATTTTGATAATATAAATGCTTTTTCAACATATTTGCTATTAGTATAACGTTGATATCCTGGGCCAGAACCTGCCCAATGAGGTTTAATATACGATGCAGGTATTTTAAAATCTGTCATATCTTCATTTATTGTTTCTAGTGTATCTAGTATCGAATGATATTCAAAGACATATTTTTCTTCAACACCCGAAGTTATCTTGTCAATATTATTTCTTAGCGCTGTTAATCTGGCCAATGCTCGGGCAAAAACATCTTGATCGTGCTTCTTCATACCTATCCGACCTCCTACTCAGATAAGCTATTCTATCTCCTGTTTTATTAAAGTTCAAATTCCCCAAATATCTTTTAAAATAATTTTGTCTCTACCATCCTACTAGGTTTACGGTACTCGCGGGAGACCGGAGGCTTACCCTAGGTAGCCACTTTGACGATGGGGATGGCTATAAATAGGTAACTGATAAGTATATTAATACTATGGTATATACCATTTTGTTACTGGTAGATGTATAATCATATTAGTATATCGAAAGCTGATAGGATGATTTACGCGATATTTATACTAGTCGTTATTCTTACTTTTCTAATGGTACTAAACGGGTTTCTACGAGGAGCAAGTAAAGGGAAAATATATATTTTACTGTACATACTTTTACTTGGCTCTATTATTGCCTCATTCTTTGTGGCAGGATGGGTTTTCGGTATTATTGCTATAGCTTTGGTAGTTATCTCTGCTGTAGTTAGCCGACCAATAGCTGCTCGCATAGCCTCCAGGCTATTTTCTATTCATAATAAAGAAGGTAGTAGTAAATATATTGGCCTTCCACCGAAGCACTTAGCACGCATCTGTAGTGAACTTGGGCGCGATGTCGAACTTGATAAACCCTTGGCTGAAATGATGAGCGATAGTAATAGGAGAGAGCGCGTAAAAGAGACATTATTGGACTATTGCGAAAACCAGCCCGAAATTAAGAAGATCATGAGCAAGTCTCAGGTTTCCCGTAGCGATCTAAAAGAGTTGTATAACCAACTTCTTCTTGCAGGTGCAGGACAGTGGACTTGCGGTCACTGGGTAGCAGGATCAGCCATAGCATACCCGGAGTCACTGAACTACCTACTCATACGGAGAGGTGAGAATATGGAGGAGACAGCTTACAATCTAATCATGTATTTCGAACGGGGAACACCTTTAGTATCACAGTGAATTACCCCCCCCCAGCAAGCTGGGAGACATCTTATAACCCCTCCCAAGTACGGACGGGGCCACTTTCATCCCGCCAGCAAGCTGACGGGTATTCAGTGGGGTTTTTTATAAATTTGGAGTTGAGTAATGGCTGCTAAATTTGGCCCAGATCAAAAAGTAAAGTTCGTTACTGTATTCGATGAGAATGAGAACGAAATGTACCCTGCTTTTCAGCGATACATTGGCAAGGTCGGGACAGTCATTGATTCATTCAATATTCCCCATATTGTTGAAGATCTAATAGAAGGTAAGGATATGGGGGAACCTAAAGCGTGCTATGTATATGCAATACAGGTGGGTTCCCAAAAACTCGGAGCGGTACCAGAAGAGTGTCTGGTTGTCAGCGACTAGGTTCCATGTTTGACTAGAAACTTGGCTCCGCAGGCAGGATTAGAAAGGACTATAAGCAATATCAGCAGCTGTCATAATATAATAAAATATTAGATGTTAATTATTATGGGAGTGGTAGTGTGACCTCCGAGATCGCAGATTTCCGTCCGAAGACCATATGGTTGGGGACTACTGTGCCTGGCAAGAAGATGATGGCCATACTGATACCGAAGTGGGGACTTCAGCGTGGTCGGTCACTTATCGATCTATACAAGAATAGACCATTCGATGCGATCATAGCTGTCTCCTTTGCACTGGACGCCATACCGCAGGAAGGAGCAAAGTTCGGGCCTGCGTTAAGGGATTTATTTAAAGAGCAAAGTCCAGAAATAATCTACGGTGCAATCTTGACCGACATTCGCGACTTTCTCAAACTGCGCTTCCGGGCTAAGGGCTTGGCCGAGACTGAAGAGGCAGCAAGGGCAAAGTTGGAGGAAGTCACTGGCACCAAAGGTATCCAGGCGGCAATTGAGAATGGCGACCCCGAAATAGTAGTCGGTTACGTGGTAAACTACGTAATAACCGCCCTAGATACGCTATCAAGGAGTCAGGCACTCGGCATTGGCGGAAGTTATGAAAGTAGGGAGTCGTCGCTGTTCAGGTTGAGGGACATGCTAAAGTCTACAGCTAGATGGCTGGATAGTCAGGGACAGGACCACTTTGATCAATATGTTGCGCCACTATTTCGGTGGTCCGCAGAGGGGAAAGAGTAGCGGAGAATCTGGCTCTGCGGGCGGGATTCGAACCTGCGACCAAGCGGTTAACAGCCGCGTTTTCCTATTAAATAAAAAAAACCACTGTTCTCATTGCAGGGGTTGTCCAAGACGACTGGATACTTAATGCACATTTTGACGTTCTGTGCAATCCAAGGTAACGGGCGTTCCAGCTACCTGCTGCGGCTTGACAAAAGAAGGGCAGGCTGTTATATTAAGTCATAATCGAATATTGTAAAGGCTGGGAACGAGACTAGTAGGTCTCCAGCGGGGCTCAGAGAGCCGGGTAAGGTGTGAGCCGGCGTCAGCGCAGAGACTGGATGGACTCGGGAGCCGCAAACCGAAAGGGATTTGCTCGAGTAGGCTTTGACGGAAAGGGCACCGTTACTAGAGCCCAGGGTATCGCTTCAAAGATTGAAGCTGTACCTGATTGAGATGGTTGTCTTAAGATAACAGGCAATCAACTAGGGTGGTACCGCGAAGTAAAACCTCTCGCCCCTATGGCGAGAGGTTTTTTATTTGGGTAAAGCCCGGAGGCTAGCATGTATTATCCGACGTTGGAAGAAGTTAAAAAGCGCAAAAACGAAGGCACGTTAATACCGGTTTACCGGGAAATCGTGGCTGATTTAGAGACGCCTGTCTCGGCATTCCTGAAGATTAACCGCGGCGGGAATTCATTCCTGCTGGAGAGCGTCGAAGGCGGTGAAAGGCTGGCTCGCTATAGCTTCATAGGCACAGAGCCGTACCGGGTGCTGGCTACCGGGGCGGAGGATAAGACAAACCCACTGCCGCTGATTGCCGAAGAGCTGCAGAGACACAAGATGGTAGCGGTTGCCGACCTGCCCAGATTTTGCGGCGGCGCCGTGGGTTATCTCGGCTATGAAGTGGTTACAAGGTTCGAGGAGTTGCCGTTGCCTGTCAGCGACCCGCTGGGGCTGCCCGAAGCGCTGTTTATGTTCGTGGATACTATGCTTGTCTTCGACCATGTCAGCCATAAGATTAAAGTTCTGAGCCATGTCAACCTCGATGGGGACATAGATGACGAGTACCGGAAGGCAGTAGGCAAAATAGATAACCTGGCGGACAGGCTGAGCCAGCCGATTAAGCCGAACCGGGATATAAAGCCTTCTACTCCCCATAAAGGCAAGGCTCTTTCCTCCAACTTTTCCAGGGAGGAGTTCGAAGCCAGCGTAGACAAGATAAAGGGATATATAACTGACGGCGAAGCTATTCAGGTAGTGCTGTCACAGCGGCTGGCACAGCCCGTTGACGCAGCTCCATTCGAGATTTACAGGGCACTGCGCTCGCTGAATCCGTCTCCATATATGTTTTTCCTTGATTTCAACGACTTCTATATTATCGGGGCATCACCTGAGATACTGGTGAGGGTGGAGGACGGCATGGTGATGACCCGTCCCCTGGCCGGCACCAGGCGGAGAGGCAAAGACCAGACTGAGGACGCTGCGCTGGAGCAGGAACTACGCAGCGACGAGAAGGAACGCGCCGAGCATATAATGCTGGTCGACCTGGGGCGGAACGATATCGGGCGCGTGAGCGAGCCGGGCACGGTAGAGGTCAGCGACCTGATGGACGTGGAACGTTACTCCCACGTGATGCACCTGGTCACCCATGTGCAGGGCAAGCTAAGGCATGACCTGAATATATTCGATGCGCTGCAAGCCTGCTTTCCTGCGGGCACCGTATCGGGCGCTCCGAAAATTCGGGCTATGGAGATAATCGCCGAACTGGAACCGGAAAAAAGAGGACCCTATGCCGGAGCGGCAGGCTATTTCTCTTTCTCGGGCAACATGGATATGGCTATAGCCATAAGGACAATGATAGTGAGTAAAGGGGTTGCCTATGTACAGGCGGGATGTGGAGTTGTTTACGACAGCATACCGGAGCGTGAGTACCAGGAGACTATGAACAAAGCCCAGGCACTGCTCAAGGCAATCGACCAGGCTGAGGGTGCATCAGGGGCGAACAGGGGGAAACATGCTGTTGCTGATTGACAACTACGACAGCTTCACTTACAACCTGTTCCAATATTTGAGTGAGCTGGGTGAGAATGTGGTGGTGGTACGCAATGATAAGACGACTCTCGATGAGATTGAGAAGATGAAGCCACAGCGGATAGTTATCTCACCGGGACCGTCTACGCCGCTGCGGGCTGGCATTTCCAATGATGTTATCCGCTGCTTCGGCTCCAGATTGCCCATACTCGGCGTCTGCCTGGGGCACCAGTGCATTGGTTACAGCTATGGCGCCTGTGTAGGGCAGGCTAAGGAGATAATGCACGGTAAGTCCTCGCTGATACATCACAGCAGCCGGGGGGTGCTGGCTGATTTGCCCAACCCGTTCTCGGCGATTCGCTATCACTCTTTGATGGTATATTGTGAAGGACTTCCCGATTGCCTGGAAGTAACGGCATGGACGGACGATGGCACAATAATGGGGCTGAGACATCGCCAGTACCCGGTAGAAGGAGTCCAGTTTCACCCCGAATCATTTATGACTCAGGGGGGAAAGGATATATTGAGGAATTTTCTCAAGGGAGGAGCATGACATGATTAAAGAGGCTATTTCAGCGTTGGTGGCAGGACGCTCGCTGGCTGCGGATGAGGCGGCACAGGTCATGGAGGAGATAATGCAGGGCGAGGCTACACCGGCACAGTTCGGCGCGTTTGTTACCGCACTCAGACTCAAGGGGGAGACCGTGGATGAAATCGTAGGCTTGGCCAGGACAATGAGAGCCAGGGCAATTCAGGTGATTGCAGACGGACCGGTTGTGGACACCTGTGGCACCGGCGGCGACGGTTCACATACCTTTAATATATCAACGGCGGCTGCCTTTGTGGCTGCCGGAGCCGGGCTTAAGGTGGCTAAACACGGCAACCGTGCCATGAGCAGCCAGTGCGGCAGCGCGGATGTGCTGGAGGCTCTGGGCGTTAAGATAGATCTCAATGCCGAGCAAGTGCAAAGGTGTCTGAAAGAAGTAGGCATTGGTTTCATGTTTGCCCCGGCATTTCATCCGGCTATGAAATATGCGGCAGTTCCCCGACGCGAGATTGGAATTCGTACCGTCTTTAATATACTGGGACCGCTTACCAATCCGGCTGGAGCCAGAGCCCAGGTGCTGGGCGTAGCTGACGAGTCACTGGTAGAGAAGATGGCGTCGGTGCTACAACAGCTTGGCTGTCATCATGCTCTGGTAGTGCATGGGCAGGATGGACTGGATGAGATTACCATTTCAGGAGAAACCCGCGTTTGCGAACTCAAGGGCGGTCGTATTGAGAGCTACTCTATTAACCCCGGAGACCTTGGACTGTCTGGTGCCAGTCAAGATAGCTTAAAGGGCGGCAGCGCCAAGGAGAATGCGGAGATGTTGCGCAATATTCTGACCGGAGCTCAGGGGCCACGACGGGACGTGGTGTTGATGAACACAGCAGCAGTTCTACTGGCCGGAGATAAAGTGGAAACGCTGAGACAGGGTGTGGAGCTGGCTCAGGAGGCAACAGACAGCGGTTATGCCCTGAGCAAACTGGAGCAGCTAGTCAAGCTCAGCCAGAGTTTGAGTTAAGGATAATGATTTTAGACCAGATAGTGTCATATAACCGACGAGAGCTTGAGTATAAAAAGCGCCGTATACCTATGCCTGAGCTACAGAAGATGGCTTCAGGGCAACATCCGGCACTCGACTTTGCCTCGGTTTTACGTGGTGATGGCATTCAACTTATTGCCGAGGTGAAGAAAGCGTCGCCGTCCAGGGGTGTCATTCGGCATGATTTCAACCCGGTGGAGATAGCCAAAATATATGCCGGCAACGGCGCTGCGGCGGTATCGGTATTAACAGAAGCTAAATACTTTCAGGGTAGCCTTGATTACCTCAAGGATATCAGGAAGGCATTACCCAAGAAGCTGCCCCTGCTGAGAAAAGATTTCATTTTTGACCCCTACCAGGTTTATGAGTCACGGGCATATGGGGCTGATAGTCTCCTGCTCATAGTGGCTATTCTGAAGCCCACAGAGTTGGGGGAATTGCTACGGTTAAGCAATAAGCTGAAAATGAGTTGCCTGGTAGAGGTGCATAATGAGGCTGAGGTCGAAATTGCCCTTAAGAGCGGCGCAAAGATTATCGGTATAAATAACCGAGACCTGAAAGACTTCAGTGTGGATATTGCTACAACTGAGCGGCTACGTCCGCTTATCCCGCCGGACCGAATAGTAGTCAGTGAGAGCGGCATAAAAGAGCGAGCCGACATGGAGAGGTTGAGGCAGTCAGGTGTTGACGCAGTCCTTATCGGTGAGTCTTTAATGTCGGCGCCTGATATTGCCGCCAGGATGAGAGAGCTATTGTGACTATTATTAAAATTTGCGGGCTATCCGAGGTACAACATGCGCTGGCAGCGGCTGAAGCCGGTGCGGATTTCCTGGGGCTGGTCTTCGCCCGGAGCCGGCGGCAGGTATCCGTGAAGAAAGCGCTAGAGGTGGCTGAGGCAGTTCATGCACTGAAACCTTGCGGGGTTGTGGTCGGTGTGTTTGTCAATTCAGCAGCCGACGAAGTGAACAGAATCGCCGAAAATTGCCATCTGGACTGGGTACAGCTCAGCGGCGATGAAACCTGGCATTACTGCCAGCAGATTGAGAGACCGATTATTAAGACTATACATGTTTCAAATACAGATACGCCTGGGGAGATTGCCTCCGAGATAGCAACGGGTTATCGGCTGTTGTCAGAAAAGCAGCTGGTATGCCTGCTCGATTCGAAGGTGGAGGATGCTTACGGTGGGACTGGCAAGACCTTTGACTGGGATTTAGCCAGGGAAGTAACGGCAAAGTTTCACGTAATCATAGCCGGGGGATTAAATCCAATCAATGTTGGACAGGTGGTCAAGGAGATTGAGCCATGGGGTGTTGACGTGTCCAGCGGCGTAGAGACCGATGGTGAAAAAGACACGGCGAAAATTAAGGAATTCATTCAGGCAGTGAGGGCGGTATCCTGATGAATTGTATAGAGTCTATACAGGAGAAGTAATCTTATGCTAGTTATCATGAAGAACAATGCAACGGAAGAGCAGGTGAGAGCGGTTATTCGTGAAATTGAAAACATGGGTTATCGTGGTATTCCTATACCGGGTGCCCAGCGCACCGCTGTCTGCATAATAGGCAACCAGGGTACGGTTGAAGACTCGTGCCTGCTTGCACTGGGCGGCGTGAAAGAGACTATCCGTGTAACGAAATCGTATAAACTTGTAAGCAAAGAAACACATCCGCAGCCTACGGTAATAACCATCGGCAGCGTTATGATTGGTGGGAAAAAACCGGTAATTATGGCCGGACCATGCGCTATAGAAAGTGAGAAACAGGCGCTTACCATAGCCAGAATTGTGAAACAATATGGAGCGCAGGTCTTTCGTGGCGGTGCATTTAAACCGAGGACTTCGCCGTATAGCTTTCAGGGGCTGGGGGAAGAAGGATTAAAGATACTCAAGAAGGTGCGCGAAGAGACCGGTTTGCTGATTATAACAGAGGCTATAGACCACACCAACATTGAGCTAATCGAACGATACGCCGACATTATTCAGCTGGGGGCAAGGAACATGCAAAATTATTCTCTGCTCAGGCAAGCGGGACAGGCTAAAAAGCCAATACTGCTGAAGAGGGGTTTTGCGGCTACGATTGAAGAGTTGCTGATGTCGGCTGAATACATTATGGCTGAGGGGAACAGTCAGGTTATCCTGTGCGAGCGTGGAATCAGGACCTTCTCCGATAATACCAGGAACACGCTTGATTTAAGCGCTATACTATCGATTAAAGAGGTCAGCCACCTGCCGGTTGTAGTAGACCCCAGCCATGCTGCCGGCAGAAGAGAGTATGTTATTCCTCTGTCAAAAGGAGCCATAGCAATAGGTGCCGATGGTATACTGGTTGAAGTGCACAACGACCCATTGCGCGCTTTATCTGATGGTATGCAATCACTGTATCCGGAGCAGTTTGCAGAATTGGTGAAAGAGATAAAGATTTTGACCAGGCAGAGCGAGCGAGGGCAAATATAAAAAAGGAGGAAGAGTTGTTACCCGATAATAGAGGATACTTTGGGACATATGGGGGACGCTTTGTCCCTGAGACACTGGTGCCGGCACTGGATGAGCTGGCAGCAGCCTATGAAAAAACTAAAGCTGACGCTTCCTTCTGGGCTGAGTTCGATTTGTTGTCGCGCGACTATTCGGGAAGACCCACTCCGCTATATCTGGCTGAGAGGTTAAGCAGTCATTGTGGTGGGGCGCAGATTTTTCTCAAGAGGGAGGACCTGGCACATACCGGTGCCCATAAAATCAACAATGCACTGGGTCAGGGTTTGCTTGCTCGAAAAATGGGGAAACGAAGAGTTATCGCCGAGACCGGAGCCGGGCAGCATGGTGTAGCTGCCGCTGCTGTCTGTGCCCTGCTCGGTTTGGATTGCATCGTCTATATGGGCGAGGAAGACGTACGCCGCCAGGCACTTAATGTTTTTCGAATGAAATTAATGGGTACAGAGGTAAGGCCTGTTTCTAGCGGCAGCCGAACGTTGAAGGATGCTATTAACGAGGCGATGAGGGACTGGGTAACCAATGTACGGCATAGCTATTACCTTCTGGGCTCGGTAGTGGGCCCCCATCCTTATCCTTCAATGGTGCGTGATTTTCAATCGGTAATCGGCAAGGAAACCAGGGAGCAGATTCTGGCAAGATGTAATCTTCTGCCCGACTATATAGTCGCCTGTGTCGGTGGCGGCAGTAATGCCATTGGTATTTTTCATCCCTTTTTGAACGATAAAGAGGTTAAACTCATCGGTGTGGAAGCCGGGGGGCGGGGGCTAAAGACAGGGAAACATGCCGCTTCACTGTCAGCAGGAAGCGCAGGTGTTTTACATGGGGCGAAGTCCTATGTGCTTCAGGACAGAGATGGACAAATCAGGGAAACGCACAGCATCTCTGCGGGGCTGGATTATCCCGGTGTTGGTCCTGAACACAGCTATCTCAAGGACAGCGGGCGTGTAAGTTACGTGGCGATAAATGATAAGGAGGCACTCAATGCCTTTCAACTTCTGTGCAGCACTGAAGGCATTCTGCCGGCTCTCGAACCGGCTCATGCTATATCTTACGCCGCTAAACTGGCAAGTTCGTTGAGCAAAGAGCAAATTATCGTGGTCAACCTGTCCGGTCGTGGTGATAAAGACATGGACATCGTGGTTGAAGCGCTGGGGATGAAGCGATGACGCGCATCGCTTCCGTATTCAACCGAGCAGGGCACAAGGCTCTTGTAGCCTACGTTACTGCAGGCTATCCCAGTATGGAAGACACCTTGAAGGTAGTTCCGCTTCTTGCCAGCAATGGCTGCGATATTGTGGAGCTGGGAATACCTTTTTCCGACCCTCTGGCTGACGGCGCCACCATACAGAGGGCGAGCTTTTGCGCCTTGAAGAATGGAGTTACACCGAAGCTGTGTCTCAAGGTAGCCAAAGAGATAAGTCAGAAAGTCGATATACCGCTGGTCTTTATGACTTATTTTAATCCAATATTCAGTTACGGCCTGGAAGAATTCTGCAGTGATTGCGCCGGGGCTGGCGTTGACGGCCTGGTCATTCCCGACTTACCGCCAGACGAAGGCTCGGATCTGGAAGTTACTACCCAGAGGCATAGCCTTGACCTTATTTATCTTCTGGCTCCAACCAGCGCTGAGGAACGTATCAAACTTGTGGCAGATAGAGCCCGGGGATTTATATATCTGGTTTCGGTAACCGGCGTTACCGGTACCAGGGATAATCTTCCCCCGGAACTGGGCGCTTTTGTGGACAGGGTGAGAAGTGTGGCTAAGCAACCACTATGTGTTGGATTCGGGATATCTACACCGGAGCAGGCGAGACAGGTGTCGAGAATAGCCGAAGGGGTCATTGTAGGCAGCCGGATAATTCAGCTTATGGAGACTGGCGACCTGGAATCAGTGGGAGATTTCATAAAAGAATTAAGGCATGCCCTGGATAAAGAGGACTAATAGAGGTGGCATTTGGCTCTATACCATCGAGCCATTATCTCGCGCCAGTGCCATAGTGTATTTCTCAGCGATTTTACGGAAGTGAAATCCGTATATAGCCAGCGTTACGGATAACGAAAATGATTGTGGACGTCTTGCCAATGTCCAGGCAAGAAGCCTCCAATAATATTGTCTTCCTTTTCCTATTATACCCAAAAACCATATGGATTTAACGAATGCTTTCACATGCTCAAACTGAGGTCGAAATACACTTGTTTCCGAAGGTTTGTATTCCTTCAATAGTGTCTTTATGCGTTCATAATAGTGTTTGGGCGCATAGATAGTGTTGATGACTTCTTTGTAGCCATTGATAAGGCGTTTATATTCCATTTTGGGAATGAAGTTCATGGTGCAATCTGTGTTGTCACCGGAAAAGCCTGACGACAGGCGTTTTTCTCTCTTTAGTCGTCGGTACAGTTTTGTACCGGTGGGAGCGTTTAACAAGCCGACCATCGCCGTGACGATTCCACTTCTTTGAATGAAGCCGATTAGACTTTCAAAAATCGAAGATGGGTCGTTGTCGAAGCCTAAAATAAATCCTCCCTGCACCTGTAATCCATAGTTCTGAAGTTTTTTAACAGAAGCTACCAAATCGCGGTTTTTGTTTTGCAACTTCCGGCACTCGGCCAGGCTCTCTTCGTTCGGAGTTTCAATGCCGACAAACACCATATTAAAGTTTGCTTCGACCATTAATCGCATGAGTTCTTTATCATCGGCCAGGTTGATGGAAGCCTCGGTAAAAAGCGAGAACGGCTTTTTTCTGGCTTTCATCCATTCGATTAGGGCTGGCAGGATTTCTGCCTTCAATTTCCTCTTGTTGCCTATGAAGTTATCGTCCACTATGAAGACGCTGCTTTTCCATCTCCGGGTGTGGAATTCATCCAGTTCCTTCAGAAGCTGATCTTTATCTTTAGTTCGTGGTGTATGGCCGTTTAAGACGACGATATCGCAAAATTCGCAGTCGAAAGGGCAACCCCTGGAATACTGGATGCTCATTGCCGAATACTTATTCATATCAACAAGCTCCCACGCTGGGATGGGAGTTGTTTTCAGGTCTGCCCATTTATCAGACGTATAGATATGCTTAACACACCCATTTTGTAGGTCTTCCAGAAATAGTGGCAACGTGAGCTCGGCTTCATTGAGCACGAAATGGTCTACATCGGCGAACTCTTCGTATCCAGTAGTGAAGAGAGGACCACCGGCGACAGTCTTAACACCCAAGCTCTTGCACCTCTTGATAACATTATCGGCCGAATCCTTTTGCACGGCCATGGCACTGATGAAGACATAGTCTGCCCACTCGATATCTTTGTCGCTCAGACTTGCTACATTCATGTCTATAAGCTTTTTATCCCATTCCCGGGGTAACATTGCAGCCACGGTCAACAGACCCAGTGGTGGAAAAGCTGCTTTCTTAGAAACGAACTTTAATGCATGCTTGAAACTCCAGAATGTATCCGGATATTGCGGATAGACGAGAAGTACTCTCATATATAAAATGCTCCTTAGCCCGGCGGACTTTATAACGTGGCATGATACTAGCAATGCCAAATCATGTCAAATGGTGCAAGAGACCTTAGTATCATCTGGTTGCGACGGAACAAAAGGCAAAACTACATATTACGTATCAAAAGCTTCTTTGAAAGAACGACATTTTTCCAGGCCTGTGCAGATATAGTTACCGCACATTGATTTCGCAAGGGTAAAACATTAGAATGTAGCCCGTTATTCGAGTGTGGCTTGCTGTGAGCATCTGCTCCTCACCGAAAGAGAGCGTTAACCGAAAATATTGCCAGGAGGGTAAGGATTGGAAAAGGTGTTAGTTATAGGCTCCGGGTTCATGGGGCGTGGTATTGCTCAGGTATGCGCCCAATCAGGTTATGAAGTCTATCTGAAGTATAACACGACTAAAACGCTGGAGAAAGCCATGGACGAGATAAAATGGTCGCTGGAGAAACTTGGCAGTAAAGGACTGCTCAAGGACTTGCCTCAAACTATTTTTCAGCGAATCACACCTGAAAAAGACCTGAGCAGCGCGGCGAAAGCGGACTGGGTAATCGAGTCCGTATTGGAGATAGAGGAGCTCAAGAAGGAGATTTTCGAAGAAGTCGACCGCCTGGCTCCTCCGACGACCCCGCTGGCCACCAATACCTCAACTATGCCAATGAGCCACCTTGCTCAAGCGATCAAACATCCGGAAAGAATGCTGGGGTTGCATTTCTTTGGTCCTGTGCCCCTTATGGGCATGGTAGAAGTTATCAAAGGAGAAAAGACCGCAGATGATATCTTCGAACGTGGCGTGGCTTTCGTTCAATCACTGGGTAAGACACCTATCAAGGTGAAGCGGGATATTCCTGGTTTCGTTCTGAATCGCATCTTCGCTGCCTCCTGGCGGGAAGCTCTGGATCTTGTAGACAAAGGAATAACAACTCCTGAAGATGTGGATAAAGGTATGAGGCTGGGTTATGGCTGGACCGCCGGACCATTCGAAATCGCTGATAATGCCGGACTCGATACATACGCACTTATAGACAGGTCATGGAAAGCCTTCGGGGCGGAAGAACTGACGCCACGCTCTGACCTCATTGAGCGAATGGTGAAAGAAGGCCGCCTGGGCCGAAAGGTGGGCAAAGGCTTCTACGATTATACCCCGGATGGCAAGCGCCTGCCCTGGAGCAATAAAGGGCAGACGTAAAGTCCGGGGTGGGTATTCAATTATTATAGAGCAGGTTAAGCGTTCTTCTCAGCAAGGTCGCCTGCCCAGGGAAGCTTAAATTTCTCACCTTGGTAAGCCTTGACCATCAAAACTATCCACAATACAAGCGCCAGTATTGAAATAAGCCAGCTGATCACACCCCCGATAAAAGGTATATAGCCGAGTATAAAACCAGCGAGAAATAGGACGCCAAAGACGATGATTGACTGCAAAGCATGGAAGCGGACGAACTTATTCTTCTTCTCTATCAAAAAGAAAACGAGACCGCTTACCCAACCCAGAACATAACATAGTAGTCCGGCAACATTCTCGTCCAGTCCAGTTGAAGTTTTTGCCATTGCGATATGCCTCCTTCCTGTCTCTTGTTTAGTCTTGATTATTAAGAATACGCCTGTGGTTTGGTCTGTGTCAATAGTTTAATGGTTGTAATCTTCGTTTTGGCTGCGTTAGGGTTGTGGGATTAGTTTCGGGAGTGATTTCTGATCCCATCCTCCCCATGCTTTTGGTAGCTTCCGTATCGTAACTAGATGACAGGTTTTGATATTTCCAGAGGCCAAGTTTGAATTTTTCTAAAAGGCGGTATAAACTGTGCTTTTAACAATAATATCTTCGGGAAGGATTAATTTAAATGCATTCTAAAGGTTTATTGATATTAGTAGCTTTAATATTTACGCTTCCGTTGGTATTTCTAGCGCATCCCGTTCCTGTTCATGCTGCTGGCATCACTGTATCTCCTGCCTCTGGTACCGTCGGCACATCTATACAGCTCAGCGGTAATGGTTTCTCCGGTCGATTAGCTACTATTCGCTGGGATGACCAGATTCTACTTATCAAGGTGCCAATATCTGAAACAGGCGAGCTAACGTACAATTTAAAAGTTCCATCTGCTTGCAGAGGTAATCACATCATTAAAATTACCGACGATAGCAATTGGACTAGCAGCACAGCATCAGCTACATTCACCGTGGTGCCCGGGATAACAATATCTCCACGTACAGGCCGACCATATGCACTGGTTACGGTCATTGGTAACGGCTTTGCCTGCCTTGAGAGAGACATTAAAATAACATGGAATGGTAATGTCCTCTCTGGTTCTGCAACGGCCAATCATCTAGGTACATGGGGCATCAATTTTGAGGTACCGGATGCGGAGAAAGGTGAATATTCTATCGGTGCTTTCAGCAGTTCGACCAATGCGTCAGAAATAGATGAACAAAGATTCGTTGTATCTCCGTTCGCGAAGGTAGAACCAACTTCAGGTCCAGTGGGCACAGAAATTATAATAGATGGATTTGGCTTTCGGACTGGTGAAGACGGTATTACCATAACCTGGGACGGTGAGATAATCCTGTGTAATATAGTAGGTGGACCGGATGGTAGCTGGAGCAATACATTAAATATTCCACCCGGCACTAAAGGCTACCATACAATAGGTGTCTACGGTAGTAGTTTTACACCGAAAGGGATTGTTCCTGACGCTGACTTTCTGGTAGTTCCAAATGTCGAGCTGCAGCCAACTTCGGGAAACAAGGGAACCAGGGTAACTGTTAACGGGGCAGGCTTCGCTAAAGATGAAACAATAACCTTAAGTTTTGAGGGAATGACTCTTGATATAGAAGCCGCCGCTGATAATACAGGCAGTTTTAATGTTGCTTTCGAAGCGCCTCAAAGCAGAGTCAAAAACAGCAAAGTGAAGGCTACGGGAAGTGCTGGTGATTCGGCTGAAGCCATATTCATAGTAGAGAAAATCGCACCCCTGGCACCGACACTATTATCCCCCGAACAGGGAACCAGATTGGAAATTTTTGATTCAGTTGGAGATGTGTTTCTGGGGACTGCTAAACTCCTAATTGGAAGTATTCGTTTTGATGGTTCAGGTCAACGGGCTCTTGGGTCACCTGTAGCCACTTTTGACTGGTCGGATGTTAATGCCGAATCGAACATAACTTATACCTTAGAGATTGCCCGTGGCGATGATTTTTCATCGCAGGTCTTACTCAAAGAACGTTTAGTCGATTCAGAGTATACCTTATCCAAGGATGACACACTGGGTAAAGACATCTACATCTGGAGAGTAAAAGCTGTGGATGACATAGGCAATGAAAGTCCGTGGTCAGAGGTTCAGGAATTTGAAATGATTCCAATGTCTAATCAGGTACTCATTCTGTCCATAGTTATTCCGATATTGGTTATTGCCACTATAGTAGCAGCAGTAATGCTAACCTGGCGGATACGGAGGTCAAAAAGAGGATAACCAATGGTATGCAGCTTGCCTAAATTTTTCTTGTTTATTGATATCAGTATATGGTATATTAAATAAAAGTTTTAGTTAACCGCTAGGGGTGCCCAGGCTGAGACTCCGTTATTGTGGAGAACCGTCAGAACCTGACCTTGGTAATACAAGCGTAGGGAAGCGGTAAATTGAACCAAGGGTTTAGTAGTGGTTGCTAAAGCTCTTGGTTTTTTGTTTGGAGTATAAAATGACCCAGATGGATTTGGCAAAAAAGGGTGTTGTGTCACCCCTGATGAAACAGATAGCCAAACTAGAAGGCGTGAGTGAAGATGTCATACAGCAATACACGGCTGAAGGCAAAATCGTAATACCAGCTAATGTCAATCATGCCAATCTTATTCCCTGCGGCATTGGTAAGGAGCTGACCGTTAAGATTAATGCTAATATCGGTACTTCATCGGATTACGGCGATGTTGACAGTGAATTGGAGAAATTGCGTATTGCCATCCGTTTTGGTGCTGATGCGATTATGGATCTGAGCACCGGTGGTGACATTTCAGCCATCCGTCAAGCTGTTGTAGCTGCCAGTACCGTACCCGTGGGTACAGTGCCTATATATCAGGCGGGAATTGAATCTATCGAACGGCATGGTGCCATAGTAAGCATGCCTGTTGATAAACTCTTCACTGTGATTGAACAACAAGCTAAAGACGGCGTGGATTTTATGACCGTCCATTGTGGTGTTACTCAATCCGCTATTGCACGACTAAAACATCAGCGCAGGCTGACAGATGTTGTTTCTCGGGGAGGCGCATTCCTTATTGGTTGGATGTTGCACAATGAGCGTGAGAATCCGCTTTATGAATATTTTGATCGCTTATTAGACATAGCCCGTAAGTATGACGTGACTCTAAGTTTGGGTGATGGGATGCGTCCAGGCAGTATAGCTGATGCTACTGACCGGGCTCAGGTTGAAGAACTTATTACTCTAGGTGAGCTAGTAGAACGAGCCAGGGAAGCTGGTGTGCAAACAATGGTAGAGGGACCAGGGCATTTACCACTGGATCAAATTGCCACCAACGTTCAATTAGAAAAAAGTCTTTGTCATGGAGCTCCATTTTATGTCCTTGGCCCTCTGGTAACTGACATTGCTGCAGGATATGACCATATTACTGCTGCTATCGGTGGTGCTATTGCTGCCATCTCAGGAGCTGATTTTCTGTGCTATGTCACACCCGCAGAACATCTCTCGTTACCAGACGTTGAAGATGTAAAAATAGGTGTGATAGCTTCGCGTATCGCCGCCCATGCTGCTGACGTCGCCAGAGGTAAAAGAAGAGCAAGCGAGTGGGACAGGAAAATGTCTATGGCCAGGAAAAATCTTGATTGGGGATTACAAGCTGAGTTGTCGCTGGACCCAGAGAATGTCCAGCTGGTTCGTAATAAACATGGTACCACAGGACAAACTTGTAGTATGTGTGGAAAATACTGCGCTATGGCACTGGTAGAAAAATATTTGGGAATCTCGACAATCAAATGCTGATCTCGTGAGCATTGTTCAAGATGAAGACAGAGATAATCTCAATTGGCACTGAACTCCTTCTTGGGGAGATAATTGATACCAACTCTGCTTATCTTGCCAGCCAGCTGCCTTTGCTCGGCCTAGACCTTAATTTCATATCCATAGTTGGTGACAACCAGCAAAGGTTGATCGAGACCCTGGAGCAGGCATGGCGAAGGTCTGACATCATTATCACCACTGGCGGTTTAGGTCCTACGCAAGACGACATCACTCGTGAGGCTATCGCAGAGTTTCTCGGCGAAGGGATTACCATTGACCAAAATTTGGTTCAAAAGTTTGAAGAGATGTTCAGATATTACAAGATAGAAATGCCGCCAAGTAATATCAAGCAAGCGTCAGTCATTCCCTCGGCAGAAATTATCCAGAATCCTCGAGGTACTGCGCCCGGTTGGTGGGTGGAACGTGATAATAGGGTGATTATCACAATGCCCGGTCCACCGCGCGAGATGAAATTGATGTGGACAAAAGAAATAATACCCAGGCTGCAACGGAGAATAACCGATGCTGTCATAGTTTCTAAAACGCTTAAGACTTTTGGTCTTACTGAGGCGGAAGTCGACGAACGAGCAAGTCCTTTCCTTCCCGCCACAAACCCGAGTTTGGGCACGTACGCTAAAGTTGATGGCATTTATCTACGCATCACAGCTAAGGCACAAACCGAAGTCAAAGCGCAAGAGCTTATTGCACAACGGGAGAATGACCTCAGGGCAATTTTAAGTGATTATATCTGGGGGGTGGATTCTGATACTTTAGAGAGCATTGCTGGTGCCTTGCTTGCAGCAAAAGGAATGAGCCTGGCTACTATGGAATCTTACACTGGTGGTTTTCTGGCTAATGTCATCACAAATGTTCCGGGAAGCTCTAAATACTTTAAAGGAGGTCTGGTTGCCTATACCGATGAGTCCAGGGCAGCTTTTGGTCTTAGCAAACAGCTCGTATCCCGCTATGGTACTATCAGTAGCCAGGCAGTTGAGGCTATGGCGACAATAGCTAGAGAAAAGCTGGGGACATCGATTGGCATTAGTCTAACTGGAGTCATGGGACCTGCGGAAATTGAAGGACAACCAATAGGTACCATCTTTATTGGGCTCGATGATGGGCAGCGCAGGCAGAGTTTTGCCAGAAACTATCCCGGCAATCGCTTACAGGTAAAACAAAGGGCGGTCACATCGGCACTTTTCGAACTGAGGAAAATCTTGCTTTAGGGGGAACTATGCATCTGGTTATCGATGGCTACGGAGACAATCCAAAACTGATGGATGATGAGCAATCAATCTATCAACTGCTAGATTCTTATCCTGCCCGGATTGGGATGACAAAGATTTCGTCTCCGCTTGTTTTCAGATACATCGGCTCTAAACCTGACGATTGGGGAATCTCCGGATTCGTCTTCATTGCCGAGAGCCATATCAGCATTCATACTTTTGTCGAACGTCGTTATATCAATATTGACGTTTTCTCTTGCAAGGATTTCAATGCCGAGCAAGTAATCAGGGACTTCAAAGATAGGTTTAAACTAACCAGATTGTCAAGTCGTCTTATCAACCGAGATTGGAACGCAGATGACCTTGCCGAAGCTACCGATACAGCTCAACTCCACTCAGTTTGAAATATGAAAAACATAGAAGACTTGTTCTCTCCTCCGCAAAACTTCGCCGGCCTGGTGTCCCCTTATTCCGATTTACAAACTGCCAAGGTGGTGATTCTGCCGGTGCCTTATGACGGTACCACTGAGTGGCATAGTGGTACACGAGAAGGACCGCGCGCTATTGTTGGCGCTTCGCAATACCTGGAGTTATATGACATCGAACTGGATAGAGATATATATAATGTTGGAATTCATACGTTGCCTGAAGTTCAGCCTTTATTGAATAGTCCAGAGAAGATGGTTGACCGGGTTTATCAAGTAGCCAGTGAATTGGCTAAACAGGCGAAATTCTTAGTAATGTTTGGAGGGGAACATTCTCTCAGTTTGGGGATGGTTCAAGCCCTGAGAGAGAGTTTTAATAACCTTTGCGTGTTACAACTGGATGCGCACGCTGACCTTCGCGATGAGTACTTAGGAACTAAATATAGCCATGCTTGTGTGATGCGCCGTATTTCTGAGCTTTGCAACATTGTGCAAGTCGGGATAAGGAGCCTGAGCCGTGAGGAACATCAGTTTTTGGCTCAGAATAACTTACATCCTTTTTATATTTCCACGCCAAGTTCGATTTTAACTTCGACGGAGAGCATAATAGCTTCGCTGAGCGACAATGTTTATGTTTCCATTGACCTTGACGTCTTCGACCCCTCAGTTATGCCGGCGGTGGGTACCCCAGAACCAGGCGGGATGCAATGGCATGAAGTTGTAAATTTGCTGAGAGAGGTAACTTTACATAAGAATGTTATTGGTTTTGATCTGGTGGAATTATGCCCCAAAGAGGGCACTGCTGCCTGCGCCTTTCTCGCAGCTAAATTAGCCTACAAGCTTATTGGCTATTCTGTATCGTAGAAGGCAAATGTGCAGTAGCCTCAACTTTAGCTTGACATAGTAAGTCTCATATTGATAGACTTCTGCATTGGCGTGGCCCCGTGGTGTAGCGGTCTAACATGCCACCCTGTCACGGTGGAGATCGTGGGTTCGAATCCCATCGGGGTCGTTTTTCTTAATCTCTCATTTTTGCTCTGACTCTATTGAATGCTAAAGGATTGCTTTGCTGATGTCTCAGCGTTTGTCTCGCCTATCGTACGGAGCACTCTTTCAAAGGTAGCCATATCTCTTTTGGAGAATGGCTGCTTCAGGGTTGTATCTAGCTCATCAGCGAACTCTAATATGTGAGGTCCTAACTCGCGGGCTTTTTTAGTGAGGAGTACTAATGCGGACCTCCTGTCATCGGGGTTTTGTTTTCGTTCCACATAACCATTCCTCTCCATCCTGTCAATAATCCCCGTTAGTGTTGAGCTGTCAAGTGAGACTTGGTCTCCGAGTTCGCCGATAGTTATGCCGTCGCCCATCCACAGGGCACCGAATACAAAGTACTGTGGTGGAGTCAAGGAGAAGGGGGATAGACGTTTTTCATAGTAGTCATAGACGCGGCGCATGACCCGTCCCATGTTTAATAGGAATAGCGATACTGCTTTTTCTCATCGCCAAGTTCGTTATGAGGCTGTTCGCATTTTGACACTATTTGGCGTCTATGCTAGAGTTTGGGGGCACAATAAACGCTGATTTCAGGAGGTTTATTAATGGTAGGCATTGAATCGTATGGAGCTTACATTCCGAGGTATCGAATAAATCACAATACAATCTTTTTAGCTGTAGGTTTTTTGGGCACTTTTCCTCCGCCGGGTGAAAATGCAGTTGCCAATCATGACGAGGATACGCTTAGTATGGCGGTAGCCGCTGGCGTTGATTGTCTGAGTGGGATGAAGCGGGAGAAGGTCGATGGCTTGTATCTTGCTACCACCAGTCAGCCGTATATGCTGAGACAGAACTCGGCGATTGTAGCCACTGCTCTCGACCTTCAGTCTAATATGAGGACTGCTGATTTCAGTGGCTCCACTAAATCAGGGACAACTGCTCTACTTTCCGCGTTCGACGCTGTTAACGGAGGCACTTCAAGCAATGTCCTGGTTTGTGCTTCTGATTGTCGATTAAATAAGCTCGGTAGTTCTCAAGAGCATCTATACGGAGACGGTGCGGCGGGTTTTCTGGTTGGAAGCGACAAGGTAGTTGCTACCTATGAGGGTTATTATTCTGTTTCCTACGATTTTCCTGACCGTTGGAAGGCGGCAGGCGAAAAATTTGAACATGCCTGGGAAGACAGGTTCATTCGAGACGCAGGCTATACCAAGATGATACCTGAGGCGATTTCCGGGCTTCTTAAAAAATACAATTTGAATATTAAGGATTTTGCTAAAATTGTGTTCCCGGGCATTTATGCCAGAGAACATGTTGCCATAGCCAAACGTCTGGGTGCTGAGCCAGCCCAGGTTCAGGATACCATGCTTACTACGGTTGGCGATACCGGTTCAGCTTCACCCTTGATGATGCTAATCGCCGCGCTCGAAGATGCCAAGCCCGGGGATAAAATTATGGTTGTCAGCTTTGGCAATGGCAGCGATGCTCTGTTCTTTCAGGTGACCGAAAATATAAAGAAGTTGGGAGACAGGCGCGGGGTCAAGAAGCATTTGGCTTCCAAGAAAGAACTCGCCGGCTATGAGAAATATGTGGCTTTTAGAAACCTGGCTCCAATGGATTTTGGGATGCGGGGTGAGATAAGTATTCGCACTCCTATGTCAACATTGTTCAGAGATCGAAAAGCGATATTGTCGCTTTTCGGCTCGAAATGCAAAAAATGTGGCACACCACAATATCCACCCCAGAGGGTGTGCGTGAATCCTGATTGCGGAGCTGTTGACCAAATGGAAGACTATCGCTTTTCGGACAAGAAAGGCGTCGTGTTCACTTATACTGGTGACAATCTGGCTGCCAGCATTGACCCTCCGTCAATCTATGGTCTGGTGGACTTTGAAGGTGGTGGAAGGTTCTGGTTTGATTTCACCGATTGTGACCTCGATTCGGTCAAAGTAGGCATGCCAGTTGAGATGACTTTCCGCAGAAGGTATCTTGATGAGCCGACGGGCGTTCATGGTTATTCCTGGAAAGCAACGCCGATACGAGCCTGATAGTACCTGGTAAAAAGATGAACTAAGGAGGAAATCCAAAATGGAAGAAGGCATTAAGGATAAAGTCGCAATTATAGGGATGGGTTGTACTAAATTTGGAGAGTTGTGGGATAAAGGTGCCGAAGATTTGATGGTAGATGCTTTCCAGGAATGTATCGAAGACGCAGGCATAGAGAAAAAAGACATCAAAGCGGCCTGGTTAGGTGTGCATTTCGAAGAGCAGAGTGTTGGTAAGGGTGCTACATCTTTGGCCATGACTCTGAAATTGCCTTTTATCCCGGTGACCAGGGTGGAAAATTTCTGTACCACAGGTACGGAAGCTTTAAGAGGCGCTTGTTATGCAGTGGCTTCAGGGGCTTATGACATTGCCTTGGCACTGGGCGTAGAGAAGCTTAAGGATACCGGCTATGGTGGGCTTCCCGGCGGCCCAGGTCTTATGGGAACAAAGAATGCACTTATAATGCCCAAGTTGACCGCTCCCGGGGGTTTTGCCATGATGGCCACAAGATACTTTTCCGTATATGGACTGAGTCCAGATGAGGGCAAGAAGATGCTGGCTAAAGTATCAGCCAAGAGCCATTATAATGGCGCACGGAATCCGAAGGCACACCTGCGCCGTGAAGTGACTGAGGAACAAATACTGAACGCTCCGATTATTGCCTGGCCACTGGGTCTTTTTGACTGCTGTGGAGTCAGCGATGGGGCGGCAGCGGCAATTGTAACCAGGGCTGATATGGCTAAGAAGTTCAGGCCTGACCCCGTGTATGTTAAGGCACTGCAGATCGCTGTGAGTTCGGGTGAGGAATTGATGTATACCAAGTGGGATGGTGCTCATGTTGAGAGCGGATACCGCGCTGGAATTCTGGCTTATAAAGAGGCCGGCATTAAGAATCCTCGTAAAGAGGTTAGCATGGCTGAGGTACATGACTGTTTCTCAATTACTGAAGCTGTAACCATGGAGGATTTGCAGTTCAGCCCCAGAGGCAAAGTCAGGGAAGATATTGAAGCTGGCCGGTTCAACATTGATGGCGAGCAACCTATACAGCCAGACGGAGGGTTGAAATGCTTCGGGCATCCTATCGGTGCCTCCGGTCTAAGGATGGTATATGAGATGTATAAACAGCTGCAGGGCAAGGCACAGTTACCAGAGCGACAGCTAAAGAATCCAAAGATGGGACTTACGCACAACATGGGTGGCTTCCCGGCGATGAATGTTGTCAGTGTCGCCATCGTAGGGTTATGACACAAAAGTGGTTTAACTTCAAGGAGGTAAGCTATGGCTGAAGGCTCTGTGATTACTGAAGAATTGAGAAAAATGATAGGTGTGCCTTCTGAGCCCATCATCTTCAAGGTTGAAGAAGGAGCTATACAGAGATATGCTCAGGCTATAGGAGACCCCAACCCCTTATTCAATGATGTAGAGAATGTCGGTAAAAACAAAAATGGCAGGCTGATGTGCCCCCCGGGTTTCACCGGCTGGCCGATAAAAGGCGGAATTTCGTTCATCAAACTTGTTGAATCCCTGATTAAAGCCGGAGCACCACCGCGATTGCTCGACGGCGGTGTTGAATTCGAGTTTTTTGAGCCAATCGGCGCCGGCGATGTATTAACCGCCACGACAAAGATTGCCAATATGGTCGAGAGAGAGACCAAGATGGGCAAGACGATGTTTACCAAGGTTGAGACGACTTTCTTAAATCAGAATGGCGATGTGGCGTTCAAGAGCTGGTCGACACTGATTCAATTCTGAGAAGTGTCTTTTGATTGAGGAGGAGACATGGCGAAACAGTTTTATTATGAAGATGTTGAGATAGGTGCTGAGATAACCCCGCTGGCTAAGGTTGCCACGACACGCATGCTGGTCCAGTGGGCGGGTGCCTCCGGGGATTTCAACCCGTTGCATTATGAAGATGATTTTGCCAAAGCTATGGGTGTGGGTGCGCCTGTTGTGCATGGCGCTCTGAAACGCGCCTGGTTGGGTCAATTGATTACGGACTGGATAGGTGAGCAAGGAGCGCTCAAGAAGCTCTCCTGCCAGTACCGCGGCATGGACTATCCACGCAAGATGAAAACGATAGAAGAGCCGCATGATGGTGAAACGTGGTGGTGTAAAGGTACTGTGACCAAGAAGTATGAGGAAGAAGGGCAACACCTTGTTGAATGTGTGATTTGGGTGGAAAATGGGAAGGGAGAGAAAACGACGCCGGGCACAGCCGTGGTTGCACTGCCATCAAGAGTTAATAAAAAATAAGTTTTGCTGGCATCCATGTGTTCATGAAGTTATTTCAGGGAAATGTGTAAGTGGCGCATGTTTTCTGAGATGATAGATGAGTTGGTAATTAAGGAGGTAATGAATGGGAAAACTGGATGGAAAAGTAGCGGTTGTCACCGGAGCTGCACGTGGTATAGGCAGGGCTGATGCCATGCTGTTTGCCAGAGAGGGCGCCGCTGTCCTGGTCAGCGATGTTGATGAAGAGCCACTCAAAGAAGTGGTAAAGGAAATAAAAGCGACTGGTGGCAGGGCAGAGGTTTGCGCTGGTGATGTGACGAAACCTGAAGATTGTCAGAAGATGATGGACATGGCGGCTGAGAAATTCGGCAAAATAGACATTCTGGTCAACAACGCCGGGCTTACCAGAGACGCCTTGATTCATAAAATGACCGATGCCCAGTGGGACCTGGCAGTTGACATTAGCCTCAAAGGGACCTTCAACTGTATCAGGGCTGCTGCCAAGTATATGATGAAAGGTGGACATAGCGGGCGGATAATCAACGTAGCCTCCGTAGCCGGATTGATGGGGAATGTGGGGCAAATCAACTATTCTGCTGCTAAATCAGGTCTCATAGGGCTCACCAAGACCGTTGCTCGGGAATGGGGAAGGTTTGGCGTCACCTGTAATGTCGTTGCTTATGGATTCGTTGATACGCGGTTGACCAGGGAAAAGGAATCACAGCAGGAGGATGTGGGTGGTGAGATGGTGGGAATCCCCAAGAAGGTAAGGGATATGATTCTGCTACAAATTAAGCCGATGACGCCTGAAGATGCTGCCAAGCCGGTGCTGTTCCTGGCTTCTGAGGATGCTGCTTTTATTACCGGCCAGGTACTGAATGTATCTTCCGGAATGTATATGTAGATTTTGATATGTTGCTTTACCTTGAGTGGAAGGCTGGAAAATATTTGCCATGATAGTATTGACATACTATGGTATAATGCTTCTTAGACCTCTGAATTCATTCTAATACAGGAGTATTTATAATTATAATTAACCAGATGCTTAATCAGACAGAATTTGTGGAAGGAGGTGGTAGTATAGAGTAAATAAGGCTAATATGCTGGGGGTAAATACTGGTCGACGCATGCCTTCTAGCAGAGATAATTCTCGGGAAATTGTGAAGGAGGTTAATGGTTAAGTGAAAAAGGTTTTGTTTTTATTGTTTACGTGTCTTTTGTTAGTGGCACTGGTTATTCCTGCCTGCAAGCCTTCGGAAGGTGGTTTTAATATACCCTCTGGAGCGAAGACAATAAAAATCGGCGTCATCGGGCCGATGCAATTTATGCAGGGCCAGCAAAACTGGTTGGGCGCTGTAATGGCAGCTGAGGACATCAATGCGGCTGGTGGTGTAAAGGTCGGCGATGAAACATACTATATCGACCTGATAAAATCAGACTCCAATGAGACGCTTAGCATCACCGACGCATCCGCCGCCATGGAAAAATTGA
>CAYNVO010000015.1:0-27966 GCA_964400675.1 uncultured Dehalococcoidales bacterium
AGTGGAATCACTTACTTCAAGGCAAAAGGTCACGATGCACCGGCTAAGGCGGAAGTTTACTGTGAGCGGATTAAAGCCATACTGCATGAAGAGTGAGCAAACAATTCATCGTAATGTTTACCCGATGAGTGCCTGTAGTCCCATTGTCTTGTCTACTTCTAGCTAGGTCATCATGTTACGGTCAATGAAGGCTTTGTCTTTTACCTATTCATCAGTCAATTGATTCAATGACCCATCTGCTCTGCCTTTCTGTGGTATTAGCAAAGGCATAGTGCCCCCTTATTGTATGGTTAAATCATCATATTCACATCATAATACTGTGTAATATACACTAGTTTTATTTAGTACGATACATACGATACACTCACATACACTCAACATACTCATGAACCCGACCAGCATACACTGAAGATACACTCAACATACATAGGGGAAAAAACCGATAACTTCTCATGATACATACAACATACATAGAACTCTAGTCTCGCCTGATACCACTAACTAATGACATGCACAGAACACACGGAACATACATACAACATAAATACGAAAAATTGGTTGCTTCTTAAAACATACATACGACATACACTCGACGGCAAATACAAAATTCCACTTCTTTCACCGACATACATACAACATAAATACAAAGTTACACTTTTTATATATCACTTTGGTGTAACTTTGTTACAGAAAATGGACGTATGTTTGTTGTAACTAAGTTACACGAAATGGTGGTATGAAATGTGTAACTTAGTACGTGGGTCATGTGTAATGGTGAACAAGGTGGTATCGCTCATATCTAAGCTCATATGTGGGCTGAGTGTGTGCTTAGAGAAACGGATATACCCTGAATGCGCGGTTATGTGTGAGCTGTATGTGGACAGGATAACAGCTATTTAGCCCATCGTGAGTTTATATGTGTGCCGAGTGTGAGGCTTTTGCAACTAGATGTTTTTTGTGTGTGTATTGTGTGTGAGCCATGTGTGACGTGTGTGAGAGGTTTCTTTCTATGCATACTTAACAGAGTAATATTGGAGGGGCAAGATTATATTGCCATGCAGACAAAAAGAAAGAGGCGGTGGGCCCCCCATAACGACCAAATCCGATATATGTTAATCAAGGAGGGTAAAAGTTGCGAAGAGATTCAAGCCGGGGCCGGTCATAGCATGGCATTTATCGACAAAACGATGAAAAGTGTGATTTAATACTTTCTATTCTCTGTCTTTGATTCCCCAGTGGGCAAAACCCAGAATAACAAGACCAGCAGCATTGAAAGCAGCAAATGTCAGAGTACCTACGGTACCCCAATCAAAGACGAAATCGGCGAGCATAAGACCAGCGAAACCGATGGCAACTAGAATGAAGCCGATCAATTTAAGAGTGTCTTTAGTGTCTTTCATAAGGATTCTTTTCTTTTACCGATCCCCATATTACTAGATTCAATGATTATAGCATATGCGGAGATTAGCTCACATGCCATATTCCAAACTAGGAGTATTGAAAATCACAAACTGGCTTTTTGTTCACCTCAGTGTGAACTGCGTTCTTTGCTTTGGAGTTTCCACGCGCACCATGTTCATCATGTTCATTTGGTATAATACTTATGGCTCCAAAGATAAGCGCCGTGCCAGAGATGGGCCCCAGTGGATGGAGTCGGTACGAGCTCTTTGAGCCAAAACGTAGTGCCTCCCGCAAAAGGACTATACACTAAGCTACGCCGAAGGCAGCTTCCGGAGGTAAGTTTGAGAATCGCGTTCATTGCGCATCATGTTAACTTTGAAGCAGGGACAGCAACCGTCACCGCTCACCTAGTCGAAAGGCTTTGTGAGGACCATCAGGTTTCGGTTTTTTCTAATACTATAAATGGAATTGACTTACTCAAAGTTAAGCATTATAAGGTGCCAGCACTCAGATGTCCCAAGTCTTTGGTACACATTACTTTCCTGGTATCCAGTACCTTACTCCTTGCCGCTCTTTCCCTCCTCAGAAAAACAGACTTTGACATCATCCATTCGACAGGGTATGACTCTGCCTTTTCTTCAAACGTTATCACCTCTCATTTCTGTGAGAGGGAGTGCCGCCGTCTCGAAGAAGCTAACATAATTAAGATACCATGCAGGAGTGTCTGGCAAAAACTGAAAGCCCTGGACCACAGGCTGTATCGCAGCCTGCTATGCTTTGTTGAGAGGCTGATAATTAGCCGCAGCAGCTCTAAAGCGTGTATTGTAGTTTCTCAGGCTATGCAAAAAGAGTTTGCCCGTCATTACGGTGATGCCGCCACCAAAAACATCATCGTAATCCCTAATGGAGTAGATACTCTCGAATTCCACCCGACTAATCGGCTGCTCTATAGAGGCCAGATCAGGCAAAAGCATGGTGTATCCCGTAGTGATCTATTACTGATGTTCGCTGGAGGTGATTGGGAAAGGAAGGGAGTTCGGTATATCATAGAAGCACTTCCACTGCTTTCGGAAAGAAACGTCAAACTTATAATTATTGGTAGAGGCGACGAGGAGTACTACGGTCGCCTTGCGGAGCTTGAACAGGTGAGGGACAGGATGTTCTTTGTTTCGCATAGCAGTAGACTCTGGGAATACTATGCAGCCAGTGACGTATTCGTCTTTCCTACCATATATGAGCCTTTCGGCCTGGTAATTACCGAAGCTATGGCCAGTGGACTGCCTGTAGTAACCACACGCCTGGCAGGAGCAGCCGACTTCATTACGGACGGGGTTGATGGCTTTCTATTGGACAAGCCCGGAGATATCAATGAACTGGCAGCAAAAATCGAGTTGCTGCTTTCAAATACTGAAGTTAGAAAGACCATGGGTGAGCGTGCCAGGGAAACCGCAGAAAAATTCTCATGGGATCAGGTAGCTCAGAAAACCTTGGAGGTCTATAATACTGTATTAAATCGGCCAGACTTAGAAAGGCTACTGCCGAGCGTGCCCGAGAGACTACAGAGAGACTTTCACACGATCGAGCATCTCAGAAAACCCTAGAGGTCTATAAAAGTGTATTATACCGAGAGAGGAGAATAATCCAAAACTAAGATGCCTAGAGACGTACCTGTAGGCAATGGCAACCTACTCATCAGTTTCGATACTGATTACAACATACGGGATATCTACTATCCCTATATCGGCAAGGAGAACCATGCCGGAGGCTGTGTATCACGCACTGGCATCTGGGTTGACGGAAGCTTCGCATGGATTGACAGCCCCGAGTGGCGGAAGGAAATGACCTATGAAAGCGAGACTCTGGTAACCAGTGTTACTGCCGCTAATCCTGGTATAGGGCTTACCCTAACCTTTTCTGACCTTGTGGATTTTCACAGGGACATCTTTTTCAGGCGGGTTGATATAGCCAATCAACGAGACCACCCCCGCGACGTACGTCTATTCTTCCATTATGAGCTACGGATTCTAGGCAGCAAAATAGGCGATACTATCTACTACCACCCAGGACTGAGCGCGTTGGTGATGTACAAGGAGCAGCGTTATTTCCTGGCAGGTGGCCAGGTAAATGGAAGGATTGGCATTGATGACTGGACAACCGGAAGCACAAAATCAGAAGATAAGCTAAGTGCCCGGCACGATGCCGAAGACGGCCAATTGGCGAAGGTACCTCTTACATGTGGGTTCGCTGAGGGAGTCATCGGGCTCTATGACAAGACTGTGCCCGCTGGAGGAAGCTCAACCATGTACCACTGGCTGGCGGCCAGTACCCGCTTCCACGAAGTCGATGACCTCAATGCCCTGGTCCACGAACGTGGCCCTGAGTCATTCATCACGCGCACCCGAGACTACTGGCGAGCTTGGGTGAATAAGGAATCGCAAGATTTTACCGATCTGCCGGCTCCCATATTGGATTTGTACAGACGCAGCTTGATCACTATGCGCGTGCAGATCGATAACCGTGGTGCTATCATCGCCAGCACTGACTCCGACATTATCGAGGTCTTGGGGGACACCTATTCTTATGTGTGGGGTCGTGATGGCGCCTTCGTAGCCAAGGCCCTCGACATGGCCAACTATGATGAAGTCAGCCGCGAGTTCTTCAATTTTTGCGCTAATATCATTACCAGTGAAGGCTATCTCTTTCACAAGTATACCGCTGATGGATCTCTGGCAGGCCAATGGATGCCATGGGCAGACGAGGAGGGCAAGCTGCAACTGCCAATTGAAGAGGATGAGACTGCTTTAGTAATATACAGCCTCTGGCACCACTATGATAAGTTCCACGATGTAGAGCACATCCGTTCCCTTTATGAAACGCTGATTAAGAACGCTGCCGACTTTATGGCTAGCTATAGAGAGCCTCATACGAACCTTCCAGCACCTTCATATGACCTTTGGGAGGAACGCCGTGGCATCCACTCTTTTACAGTTGCTGCGGTCTGGGCAGGCCTACAAGCTGCGGCCAACTTCACGGAAATA
Organism: uncultured Dehalococcoidales bacterium; assembly: GCA_964400675.1. Lineage (GTDB taxonomy): Bacteria > Chloroflexota > Dehalococcoidia > GIF9 > UBA5629 > 9FT-COMBO-48-23. The sequence continues at coordinate 4,440 of CAYNVO010000015.1, forward strand.
TTCGGCGAGATGACACTCACGAAGCAGTACCGTCAGGCGGCTGCTGAGATAAAAGAGGCTGCTATTAAGTACCTTTTTGACAAGAAATTGGGACGTTTCCTGCGCTCAATCACGGTTGACGCTGATGGTGTGGTGGAGCCGGACTACACTATCGATAGCAGCATTTGCGGTTCTTTTCTTTTCGGCATGCTCCAAGCTACTGATCCCCTGATTGAGAGCACGATGGCGGCACTTACAGACAGGCTTTGGTGCAAGACTGAGGTGGGAGGGGTCGCCCGCTATGAGAATGACTGTTATCAGCAAATCAGTCAGGACATCACCAATGTCCCCGGTAACCCCTGGTTTATCTGCACTATGTGGGTAGCACAATACCATATTGCTAGGGCTCAATCGATAGACGATTTAAAGCCAGCCCTCCAAATCTTCACCTGGGCTAAACACTGTGCTCTCCCAAGTGGTGTTATTGCCGAACAGGTTCATCCCTACAACTGTGCTCCGCTCAGTGCATCACCGCTGACCTGGAGCCATGCCGCCGTGGTGATAGCGATCCACGAATATATCGACAAATACCATGAACTCCAAGCACAGCTACACCATGGGGGAAAAGGTACGTAGTCCGCTTATCCCGGTTTTTGAATCTCCTGTTGAACAACTTGACGAAACGTGTGACCTGAAATGCACATCATATTGCAAACTGCCGATGAAGCTGGCAAAATACTGCCATGAGCCACGACGTTTTCATTAGCTTTGCCTTCAAGAATCAGATAGCTGCTGATCGCATTCGCTCCTATTTGACAGAAAATGGAGTTAAGTGCTTCATGTGCACTGATCTGCCCGGCGGTGTTGATTTTGATGTTCAGTTAGGTGAAGCTATTCGCCAAAGCAGAATATTTCTGCTGGTTTTCTCAGCTCAGGCGGATGAATCAGAATCAGTAAGAGCTGAAATGAACATAGCCAAGACACAAAAGATAATCAGGATTCCTGTACGTATTGAAGACAGGATGCCGAATAAACTGGCTTTTTTGATAGGAACAGCGCTCTTTTTCGATGCTTTTCCGCAACCTCTTGAGAAGCATTTACCTAAGCTAGTCAAGGACATTGACACAATTTTGAATTCACCAAAACCTCCTGAATCTCCTGCTGAGCCTAAGCCAAAAACAAGTCCCATGGTATCTCTCCCGAAACAACCTTCAGTCCGACCTGGTGAGTGGCGTGAGATAGATTATAAAGACCTCAACGATTGGGTCAAACAAAGAATCAAAGTGATCAATTCTGGCAAGCAGCTAGTAGCCCGGACCTTCATTTATAGAAAGAACCGGTATACGGGCAAGTACGAGAGGAAACTCAAAACTCCTGGCGGTTAAATTAGAGCGTGAACGAAGTTTTGTAGCTCTGGAAACTTGTTCATTAGAATAGCCAACTGCAAGCTGCAAAATTATCACAATTTCCAGTGCATGGCCATGAAGCTCTTTAAAGTCAATGGTGAGCAGTCTCGTTTGATAATAGGTATCTATGGCAGGTCAGTGACATCAAAACGGTGCCTCCCATCTTTCAGGTGCATCGCGTGATGTTTTCATCCTTCTTATTGAATCTATATTAAGCGCCAATAAGAAATCAATATTGAGAGGTTTATAGTCTATTAATTCCACACTTACGTTAATCGTTCTCCTCTCGCCGTTGATAAATGGATAGTCTTTCAGGGAGTTATTATGTACGTGTCCGTGGATTACCCAGCCGTACCAGTCTTTAGGCTTTTCACTTGGATCATGGATAAGCAAAAAGCTATACCCTGCATAATGTAATACTCTGAATTTTGTGCCTTTTGCTCCTCTATCGTGGCTTCCATTTACAGAGAAAATGTGCCCGTTAAGATGTCTGACCCAGTATCCTGCAGACCTTGATCTTCTTCCGTAAGCCCAGTCACCTAGAAAATATACTGTGTCTCTGTCCTTGACCGTGACATTCCAGCTCCTTATCAGAAATTTGTTCATTGCCTCAACATTAGCAAATGGCCTTCTGCAATATTTGATGATATTGGCATGGTCGAAATGAGTATCACCGATAAGGTATATGGATTTCCTTTCTGCTCGCTCGTCTTTCAAACTTTCAAAACCTCTGCTTACTTAAAAATACTTCGGGGTTCTCTTTATGTATATTCCTTGTGGACCAATCTACGACAGCATTTTACCATTTTGTTAAGTTCGGGTAACACTCGACTAGATTGTTATTCCCGGATCGCGCTGATTGACTGCTAGTCAAATAAATGTGGGATCTTCTAAGCGGGGGTAAAAACTTAGTTAACTTTTGTTAAACTTTTGCAAGCAGTTAGTTGAAAACCCACGAAACTCGCATTATGGGTGGTACAGAAAAGGGGGCATCTCCACCGCTTATGGGACTAACTTAACAAGTGGTATAATTGTTGGGGGCAGGTCAGTGAGCCTCAGAAATCATGGATAAACAACCTGATAATGAACTTAAAAAGGGGATACAATTGGAACGACTACGTAGCTAGTGCGCTATCACAACTAGGGTTTGATTACAGAGGCAGATGGACCGACGAGGTTTGTGTAGTTGGCGAGTTGGAAAGATTGTAGACCGCGCATCGGATAATGCCGTCACGGCTTTGCGGTTGGTGAGAGTTCAGTGAAATTATGAATGACAAACTTTCAGAAATGAAGAATAAAATACAGGCGCAGGACTTTCACCTGAAAGGCTTAGCCCTTATGCGTGAAAAACGCTGGGCTGAGGCAGCAACCACTTTCAATGCGTCTATTTCATTATACCCGGGAATTGCCGAAGTATGGGTTTGCAAGGGCGTCTCACTCGTTAGCCTTGGTCAAGTTAATGAGGCTATATATTGTTGGGACAAGGCGTTGGAATTGGACCCGAAGCACAAAGAAGCGTGGCATAATAAGGCTGAGGCATTGGACTTGCTCGGTAAGTATCACGAAGCATTGCAAGCCTATAATTCACTCTTGCAATTAGATTCAAAGGATCCAGGTGCATGGAATGCTAAAGGCAAGATCCTATTAAATATTAAGCATTATAATGAATCTATCGAGGCTTTTAATAAAGCTCTTAAGCTAGCGCCGAACCATTTCGATGCCCTATGTGATAAGAGTCAGGCGCTGTATGAGATTGGCCAATACAAAGAGGCTTTAAAAGTATTTGCGAAAATCATGAAATTGAATCCAAGACACGCAGGTGTATGGTCTAACTTAGGTATGATTTATGATGAGCTTGGTGATTATGAAAAGGCTATATCAGCATATGACATGGCATTGAAACTAAATCCAGGTTCATGGGAATCATGGCAAAATAAAGGTTCGGCATTGTGTAGTCTAGACAAATACGCCGATGCCTTATTAGCTTACCAAAATGCATTGAGTTTAAATCCAAATCATCTTGCAATATGGCACAACATGAGCAAGGCATATGCTGGGTTAGGTCTTTACAACGAAGCAGTTGATGCCTGCGAAAGAGCTATATCATTGAATCCGAATTTTGCGGACGCATGGTCAAGAAAAAGCTGTGTTTTCTTAACTATGGAGAAATATCTTGACGCTTTACATGCTAGCGATACAGCCATTCACTTAAATAGTAATTTTACTGAAGCTTGGGCAAACAGAGGAGCAGCATTACATGCTCTTTGTCGGTATTCGGACGCCATAGAATCCTGTAATAATGCTTTACAATTGAACCCAAATCAACCATCCGTATGGCATAATTTGGGATTATCGCTTGATAAGCTAGGTTATAAGAATGATGCAGAAAAAGCTTTCAAAGAAGCAAAATCACTGGGCTACAAATAAATCAGAAACATATTCGGGTGAACAGTGAAGTGCAACATGGAAGGACGAGTCAATCGCCGCCTTTTGCAACAAGTCTATCCTAGGGCACGTGTAGAGAGTAAGAAATGGCCAAGCGTTGGGTTGCTGACCGCAAGTGGCATGATATAGACTTCGACCACCTACCAAGCTGGGTGAAACGCAGGAGCAGAGACCTGGATAGGCGTCAGTTGGTAGGACAGTCGTTCAAATACCGGCGTAACTCACGTACCGGCAAATACCAGAGAAAGCTACGCTACCACACTCCACGCCCGCTCGTATCGACAGGGAGAGCACTCACAAAGGCACTGGTACTCCTGTCAGTTCTGGCCGCTACCACCATCGTTGTGACTATGGTTTGTTCCCTCATAAGCGGCAACATCAACTTAACCGCCGGCATCATCTTCTCACTCATAGGGATAAGCATCATAGCCTGGGGCGCAGTCTCTTTCTCGCGGCGCAGGTTGAGTTTTGCCAGGACATTCATGGTTGTACTCATTTCAGCGTTATTCATTATAGTCTCATGTGCATACCTGAATATCAGATCCCCAACCGATGTGAGAGATAGCGTACTCAGTGCGTTCTCAACCGAGGAAGACCAATTCCGCGCTACCGTTGACGCTTATATAGAGAGAACAGACCTTAAAGTTGCGGAAGCAGGTTTGACCGATAAAGAAATAACCGAAGAATCAACATCCCAACAAGGAGCAACTGAGTCGCAAGCGGCCGAGCCAGAAGCAACCGAAGAAGTAAGTGGCACAGAACATGTCTACATAAAGGGGGGAGTGTTGGTAGGGGCGGATGGGCACATGATAACCTTACACAACAACCGGGATGCCACGAATCCCTCGTGGGCAGAGCTTAAGGCATTCCTCGCCAATGATAAAACAGACAAGCAACTATACAATTACAGCACATTTGTGTGTGGTGACTTCGCCGAGATGCTTCATAACAATGCCGAGGCCTCAGGTATTAGTGCTGCATTCGTTACAGTAATACTGGGGCCCTGCTCCTACTATTCCACAAGTGGAGGCCATGCACTGAATGCATTTCAGACAACAGACAAGGGCCTGGTCTACATAGATTGCACGTCCTCTTTGTCTGCAAACCAGGGCGGTAACGCGGACAAAACTGTTGACGTCCAGGTCGGCAAGCAGTATATTCCAGAAAGCATATTCCCCGAGCCCGGCTGGTCAGTAATGTGGGAGAATATGGGTGTGGTCGAGGAGATTGAAATTGTCCAGTGGTAATATGCGCAGGTGCAGAGAATTTTATTTCAGCCGTCTGGGCCGGCTTACCGGTTATAATCGGCGATTCTTTCTGGCAACTGCCTAGTCAGGAAATGAAGAACTGTTGGGGATGGATATGAGCCTATTCTCAGTGTTTTTGGTAGTAACCTAAGATCACCTTGACATGCCCAAACACGCCAATCGGACTCCTCATGTCCCACCACATATACGATTTAAGCTCGTCCCCCTTCTTGAGGTGTACGTGGCCTTCGGCCTCAATCAGGTACGCCCTATGATTGGTCACAGCACTTTTGAACGAGCCTAGCCACGTTGTCTTCTTCGCTCTCAGTCCCGTCTCCTCATACAGTTCTCTGGCGGCGGCCTGAGATGAGCGTTCCCCTTTGTGCACCCCTCCACCCGGGAGAGACCAGCGGTGTGCCCCCTTATCCTTGACCAATAGGACTTTGCCATGCCTAATCACAACTGCATCGCCTCTTTTGCGTAGGTGTTTGCCACTCATCTGTCTTAGCTCATTCCGTAAAGTGGTGTCCTCTAATATACACATCATAACATATAGTAGCGTATTTCATTGCAGGGGCTGGTGATCTGCCCCCTAAAAAACCAGCCCAGTTATAATATAAGAACTGTTGAACACTTGTCTGAATCGTGTATCTCGGGATAAAACATCCTTCCTCTTGTGGTAACAATACTGACTTTTGCAAAGCCAAGGCTAGTTAAGACCTCCGACGTCTAAGTCAAGGAGCATCCGCTTTGCCATTGGGAGATTGGCAGTCTATAATAATCTGGGGAGATGTTCGGGTGAAAAGAGCGGTGATTTTGCGCTGTAAACTAAGGAACGACTGTCAATTCTGGTATTCCGTTAGAGTCTGCAAAGTGAATGACACGTCCCGCAGTTCCAATTCTGATCAAATGAGGCGGTGAATATCTATGTTGCTGGAAGAGGGGCAACTAATCCGTGATGTGTATGAGATAGACCGATTCCTAGGTGAAGGAGCTTTCGCAGAGGTGTACCGCGTTAAGCACAAATTCCTCGGCCGCCAAGCTATGAAAGTCTTCAAATCACCAAGTTTATCCTTGCACGAAGTTGAGCAAAAACTGGGAGAGGCCATTATGTTATCAAGAATTGGTCACCCCAATATTATCCGTGTTTTTGATGCGGGCACTTTAGAAACCAAGGCTGGAAGCTGCGGTTATTTTACAATGGAATACGTTGCCGGAGGCAGTTTGGAGACTTTCTGGCAATCTCATAACACTAGTTTTATCCCTATTCTTGATACTCTAGAAATCCTTAAGCAAATTTGCACGGGTTTAGCTGTCGCGCATGCTGAACAACCACCGATCGTTCACCGTGACATAAAACCCCAAAACATATTGGTCGGCTATGATCCTGCTGGTCTACGGATTCGAATAGGTGACTTCGGTTTAGCCAAACATGTAAACCCACTTACTCTACTGGCAAGCGCGGCAGGGACTCCCGCATTCAAGCCTCCTGAGTTCCTTTCAGACTACGATTCTTGTGCTGGCGACGTCTGGGCTGTTGGGGTCACGTTTTATCTATTATTGACTGATCGTCTACCTTTTCCAATAGTCGATTTGATGGATTTCTCGGGCGGAAAATGCTGGAAGCGCCCATTGATACCAGCAAGCCGCTTCAATATCCAAGTAAATGCAGAATTGGATTCTATTCTTGCACGTGCCCTGGCGCTAAAACCGTCTGATCGTTATCCTGACGCTATGTCGCTATTAAATGACTTGACTCCATGGAAGCCAACAGAGACAAAAAACCTCAAAGAGAGAGGTCCAAGTGCAGACGAACATAAAAGTGCGCTTCAATCTCAAGTTAAAACTGGCAGACTATCAGCAGAAGAATTGCTCAGCAGCGCGCTAGAACTATCTCAGGATGCGAGTAAACTAGTAGAAGCTGCTGATCTTATGGAAGAGGCTCTAACCAACTCCCCTGAATTTCGGGAGAAGTATGAATATCAGTTGACACTGTGGCGCCGAGGAATCATGTTATAGGTAATTGCGGTCAAGCTAGGAATCAGCAGGGAAAATGAGCGAACATCATCTTGGGTCAGGGCAGAATATCGGGAGCGTTGAAGATAAGCTCTTGTTGGAAATGGCGCGACCTGACATTTATCGTATCAATGCTTTCCGAATATTGGAGGTCCCTGTAACAGCATCGGCAAGAGAAATTTCCGCCCAAGTACAGAAGTTTGATCTCACAGAGAAACTGGGCAACAGTGGGGCAGTGGAAAGGGGCATTCTACCGCTGAATCCACCACCCGATGGTGAAACCAGGCGAACGGCAGCACAGCGATTAAGCGACCCAGAATCGCGCCTTGTCGACGAAATGTTCTGGTTCTGGCCATTTAGTCTTGGCGCGTCTGCAGATATGGACGAGGCACTAGACATATTGAAACATGGCGACTTACAGAATGCGGCTGCAATCTGGAGTCAACGTGAGATGCAAGGCAGCGAAGCAAACGTATCGATGCACAACCTAGCCATATTATATCATCTCCTGGCTTTGGACCTGGAACAAATTCTGGTGCAAAGAAAACTCACAGCAGAACAAGCACAGCAGAAATGGGAATATTGGAAAGCAGCCTTGGACAGGTGGCGAATTTTAGTGGACTATGATGGCTTTTGGAAGCGGTTGAGTGAGCGGATTCTTGAACTCGATGATCCCAGACTCACATCAGACACTGTCAGGAGCATACGGGCAGGGTTACCCTCCGCGTTACTCTCAATAAATGCCACTCTTGCCTCCCGAGCTGCAAAAAATGGGAATCGAGATGAAGCCTGGTCTCAAACCGGCCTGATGCGCAATTCTGGTTTCGGAAATGTTGTGTTTGATAGGGCAATAAGCAAGGAGGCGACCCCCATACACGAACAGGTCAAGATAATTTGTGCGAACGCGGAAAAAGACATTGCCAAAGACCCGGAGCAGGGAGAACAAGTGGCACGCCAAGTTCTCGCACAGTCTTCTCCCCTGCTATTGACTATTGATACGCTTCTGCCGTCCAAACATCCAATACTGGAGGCTGCACATGATGAAGTGGCATTATGCATTCTGGGATCGGCGATTGTCTTCGGCAATAAAACTGAAAACTTGGCACCATTACCACAAATGTTGTCCCAGGCAATGCAAATCGCAGCAAGTGAGTCAACTAGGCAACGCATTAACGAAAACCTTGACACTGTAAAAACCAACTTGGAATATGTCAGGGATTATACTAGGTGTTGGTTCTGTAAAAAACGCCCTGGGGATGATAAAGCAGTCCACGAGGTAAAAATGTATGGTGATGTTCGTCATGTTGGTAACCAAGTTCAATACCGGACTCTAAAATTGCCAGTTCCAAGATGTGGAAAATGCAAATCAGCTCACAAAGTGCACGGCGTCATGAAATGGCTTTTCGCAGCATTGGGAGGGTTGATTGGTCTAGGAGGGTGTGAATCTGATGTTGGCCTTTTTACTGTCCCATTGGGTGTTGGTGTCGGCTATGGGATTGGCTGGATTCTGGGGCGACTTTTTACAATAGGATTTAAGTCTGAATTATTCGGCAATCAATTTCCTATGGTAAAAAAGGGCGAATTGGAAGGCTGGACAGTAGGAGAAAAACCGCCGAACGTTCAATAAAGCAAGGAGAGTCAACCATGCTGGAGAGTCTAAGGCAGCTTTCATACCCGAAGTCATTCCGAATCGATGACCGTGGTTGGCCAGATTTGTCAAAATTGCTTGCCAGCTTAAGGAGTTTACTTAGCAGTAAGGATAAGCAGACTGTTACTGATGACGATAAACAAGTAGACTTATTGAAACTGGTAGGGGAGATAGGGATCATTATATGGAGACTACAGAAAAGAGCGGCTGCAGAAATTGATCCGCATGAGAAGCTTAGAAGGGCCTCAAGAGACATCGAATCAGCAAGTGACATATTATGCCAAGGCGACATTGAAATTAGAGACCACACTGGTCAAATATATGATGATGGCATGGGATTACGTGTAATTGCATATGAACCTGTGCCGGAGCTCTCAAGAGCGAAAATTATCGAGACCGTTAAACCAACTATCCACTACAAGAACAAGATAATACGAATTGGCGAGGTGATAGTGGGCACTCCAGAGAAAGATACAATGCCCAACACATCCAGCAAATAAGGCTTGAATAAAGCATCTGAGTCTACGAAAGAAGAGGTGAATAGACAATGGCAAGGGCAACAATTGATTTCGGCATAGACCTGGGCACAACCAATAGCACCATCGCCGTCTTGAAAGGTACCGGGACTGAGGTGTTCAAGAATAATAAAAGTCAGGAATATACTCCTTCTGTGGTCTGGATTGATGGCAAGGGAGGGGTACACACAGGGCAGCAGGCTAAGAACCGGCTGAAAGACGCCGATCCGGACACAAAAGCTGAGTTCAAACGCCAGATGGGCACATCACAACTCCTCGATTTCCCCTCCAGTGGTAAGAAGATGAGTCCGGAGCAGCTCTCTGCAGAGATATTGAAAGAATTGCGAGGTGATGTACAACAGCGCACTAGCGAAGAAGTCACAGCTGCTGTTATCGGGGTACCAGCTATATTTGACCTCGCCCAGAACCAAGCAACTATGAAGGCGGCGGAATTGGCAGGGTTATCCTATACTGCGCTCATTCAAGAACCTGTAGCTGCGGCAATGGCTTATGGTTTCCAAAGCGAGAGCGACCGCGTCTTCTGGCTGGTCTATGACCTCGGAGGCGGCACCTTCGATGCAGCTATCATACAGTATCGTGACGGCCAAATACGGGTGGTGAATCATGGGGGAGACGCAATGTTGGGAGGTAAAGACATAGATAGGGCAATTGCGGCCAATATACTTGCACCAGCATTGAAAAGACAACACTCCTTCCCCGATTCTGCCCGCGGCAATGCCAGGTGGAATACAATTTTACAGCGCCTCAAATGGGATGCTGAGGAGGCTAAGATAAACCTTTCTCGCAAGAGGGAGGACCTTTACGTCTTGGAGACGAAAGATGACAAGGATAACGAGATAAGGTTTGAATATGAACTAAAACGCGCTGAAATTGAGCCTCTAATAGAACCATTGATCATGAAAACAGTCAGTATCTGTAAAAAAGTTATGAAAGAGAAGCGTCTTTCCTCTAGCGATATTGAAAAGGTTATTTTAGTAGGGGGGCCTACCTTGACACCTCTGTTGAGGGAGATCCTCACCAAAGAGCTTGGGATTCCGCTGGAATTCGGGGTGGATCCCTTAACCGTCGTGGCACGAGGTGCTGCAATATTTGCTGGGACTCAGAAAAGACGACGCGTAACCCGCAAAAGCTCACTGACATCCGGACAATACATAGTGGAACTGGAGTACGAAGCAATAGGGACTGACCTTGAACCCATGATAGGTGGCAAGATCGTGGCAAAGGAGGGAGAGCCGGTAAAGGACTTCACGATCGAATTTAGTGTGGAAGAGAGAATTCCTTGGAAAAGTGGCAAGATCAAATTAAGCGACAATGGCACATTTATTACGAACGTATTTGCCCAAAAAGGGTGTGCCAATGAGTTCTTGATCCAACTCAGAGACGACAAAGGGAGGCTCTGTGAAACCATTCCTGATAGATTTACGTATACCGTCGGTGCTACAGTCTCGGAACAAATCCTGCAGATATCCTTGGGTGTGGCTCTTGCCAATGGCGAGATGCATCCTTTAATCAAGAAAGGCCAGACGCTGCCAGCTAAAAGCAAAAAGAGAGACGGCATATTCCGAAGTACCGTGGCAGTCAAAAAGGGGGAGCACGGGGCTATTCTCAAGATACCCATCGTCCAAGGAGAAAATACCAGGCGCGCTGACAGGAATCTACAGGTTGGGGAAATACAGGTGCCTGGAGGGAGTATCCATCGTGATGTGCCAGTTGGTAGTGAGGTTGAGGTCATCATTGAGATCGATGAGTCCCAACAGATGCTCGCCAGAGCCTATATTCCTATTTTGGATGAGGAATTTGAGTGGGAACCGGGTTTAAGAAAGGATCCGGACCCCAAACAACTGGCGGGAGAATTCAAGAAAGAAAAGGAACGAATGAAGGAACTCGATGGGAAAATGCGGGCTGTGGCTCGCTCAAAGGGTGAGCAATTTCTCCAAGAGGCTCAGATGGATGAAATCCTGGGTAATGTGGAAACAAGCTTAGCCGCTGCCGAAGTTGACGTGGACGAATGCCAGAAGTGCCAGAAGGAACTTCTGAATCTAAAAAGTGCATTAGATAGTATCGAAGATGAACTAGAGTGGCCAGCTCTTGTCTCTGAAACCGAGAAATATATTGCGAGTGCTCGTCATATCATAGAAGAGCACGGCAGCCAGGCTGACCAGAACAAGTTCAGTACCCTGGAATCAGAGATTGAAAAGCACATTTACTCCCACAATGCGGATCTTCTTCATCTAAAGGTGGGTGAACTCAGTAATTTAATATTCCCGATAATAATGGAGCAACCTTGGTTCTGGGTTGGCTGGTTAGATAATCTGGCAGGTAAAATCCACCTTATGACCAACAGCGTGCTGGCAGAAAGACTGATTTCTCAGGGACGGCGCGCCATAGATGCCAATGATCTTGATGGATTGAAGGCAGCAATACGCCAATTGATTGATCTGCTCCCACCGAGCGAACAGGAGAATGCCAGGAGTTACGGCAGTGGGATAATAAAGCTCCAATAGCTTTGTTTGGTAAAGGAGGTAGAAGTGTGTGCTAAGCGGGTACCAGCGATGGATATTTCTGCGGATGATATCAGAACGAAGACTCTGAGAGAAGGGAGCAATTCTCTATCTTTACTGGAGTCGGTGACTATTGCCCTGGCAGCATCATTGGCACGAAAAGGAAGATTCAAGGAGGCTGAAGATTTGCTTTCACCGCTTATCGCGGACTCAGAATCACAGAGTGATACACTCGACCTGCTGGCGAAAGTGTACGCCCAACAAGGCAAAATCGAGGAAGCCCAGCATTTGTGGCAGCAAGCTCTAAAACACGATCCTGACAACAGGCTGTTTCAGGAGGCGCTGCAAGACTGCAAAGAGATCTTATCAAGAGGACCTGCATTAATTATGTGGCAAACTATCAGACGGCTGGTGATAATTTGTAGCATTGTCTTTATTGTGAGTGCTCTGATTGCACTGACTATCTATATGTCCATGATGACAAGTTGATATCTTCGTTGTAGTTCGTGCAATGGACTTAGACTAACACCCATTGATGAAGCGCGTCGTCGGACATTTTATGGTTGCTATAGTTGAGATAATCAGGGCAGGGAACTGGCACACGGTGAGAATTAGGGAAGAAAAACCAGCATAGTCTGTCCAATGTAATAGGTAGGGAGAAAAAAGAACAAAATGGGCAAGAAATGTCCTAATTGCGACTGGGATGGCAACCAACCTGACTGGAAATTATGTGGACGTTGTGGTGCTGACCTGGGTATTGCGCCACAGCAGCCAGCGGTCAAAATGGAAGCTAAAGCAAAGGAAGAGGTGGTAGAAATTCCCAGAAAGCAAGATGTGGCGGGGTGTTTTTATCACGAGGGCCGTGATGCAGTGAATAGATGCTCCAGATGTGGGCAACATATTTGTAGTGAATGTAATTACGTAACAGGAACGCACCCTATCTGCCGTAACTGTTGGGATAAACGATTTGGGAGTCAGACTAGGACTCCATAAGACTAATACACCCAAAACTGCGCAACAATTCACTATTACTCATCTTGTTAGTTTTGGAGAAGCAGGGAAGGATAGGGGATTTCGCCCTTCTTTCCTGATGCCATAGCGACTACACGGACAAGAATTCCAGACGGTTTATAATTAGTATATAGAATTAAACGAAGCATATTATCTTCAGGAGGATAAGAATGAGAATTAATACAACATTCAGAATGATACTAGAGCAGCAAGAAGCATGGGCTGACAAAATGGGGATAGGTTATGAGAAGTCGAGTGATACGGACAAGGAAGCTTATACATATGCTTTGGCTGATAATTTATATCTAAGGAATCTCTCCTCCCGAACACTAGATGAATACAATGCTGGCCGGGGTAAGGAACTGGACAGTAAGATGAGGGCATTATATTCGTCATCGGCTCTGGTAGTTAATGTTTTTGAGTATTGGAGACAAGCCAATAGGATTTCAGAAGTGGCGAGAGCCTGTGGAGCTCCTGCAGGCATAAATGATATGGCTTTTGAGAGACGCCATAAGATTGGGAATTTGGGGACATCCCATTTAGATATTGAGTTTAGTGGAGAAAAAGTCAAGCCGTTTGCGATTGAAGCCAAATTCATGGAACCGCATCAGGTGACAAAGAGAACACAACGAAATCACACCAATATGGATAAATACTTAGCACAAGCAAAGCTGTGGCAACGTCTTGATAAGTGCCAAGAACTAGCCGTAGAAATACTTGAGCAAGAAGGTAAAAAAACCAGGTATGAGTATTTAGATGCACCTCAGTTGATAAAGCACATCCTCGGTTTATCATATCACTACAATCCAAATGGTTTTACCCTGCTGTATCTATGGTTTGATTGTGCTACCGAAGAGGCAAGGAAGCATAATCAGGAAATCAATAGGTTCCATGACTACATTAAATGTGAAGTTGATTTTAGGACCATGACTTACCACGAGTTATACAAGAGTATTCGAGCCTTGCCTGCGGTAGATGAACGGTATTTAGGGTATATTGGTAGCCGATATTTCGTTTTGTCTCCAGCAGGGAAATAACGATTGAGGTATAGTTCAACGGCAGGCTCAGTGTTAACGGCCTTCAATCTGAATATGATTTTCGAACACACTTAATTGGGATTCCCAACCGAAGCCCTCTAGACCGTAACGTTATTGCATTTTATTGAACCGGGTTGCACGAAATAGCGTATTGTATTTTTAACCCTACCTCGACAACGCGCCTCAAAAGGGATACTTTTGTTAACATTGTGTAACAACTTTGACAAAGGCAGTGCTTGTAGGACTAATTTAAGAGGTGGTACAATCGTTAGAGGGTAGTCAAAAGGAACAAAGTCTATGAATATTACTAATTGGTTTTCAAATCATAAAAACGATAATCCCTCGGCAACTAGCAGGGGCGGTAAAATTAATGTCAAGAAAGCACTTGTTTTTGCTAAAGAAGCAGAAAAATTAAGAAAGTTTTATATTTTTCTCAAGCACTATGTAGAATTTCTTCTAAGCACCGATGGAGACATCGCTATTAAGATAAAGGGGATACAAGAAAAAACTAATCAAAATCTAAAGGACGAACAGCTTAAAAAAGAGTTGTGGGTTTTGCGATATGCCGCTCTGCATGTAATGTTTTTTAATTTCAAAGCACCTAAAAATCAAGATGAAGTTAAGGAAAATCTCGCACTTATAAATCATGCATTTCAAAATATTCTGGAAAATTGTGGAAAGACAAGCTATCTTTCTTGGCTTAAAAATGGATTTGCCGAATATGTTGGTGCCGATGAATTGAATTTTAGTAATCTTGAAAGTTTCAAAACTCATTTTCCGGAAAAACTTGCAGAGAAAGTTACACGAGTTGCGTTCGAGTGTACCGAGGGAAGACTTGGGGGAGAGTTACACGATTTTGTTATTGAACTGATGATGGCTACAGTACAAAAAGATAAAAAAGCCTTTGAGTTGGAAGACGATGTTTCGTTAACAGATGAAGAAGTGCAAAACATTAGAAATACGATTGACTCAATGCAGCTAACAGAAAAAGATTTTGAAAAATTTATAAATTCTCTTGGCTAAATAGTGGAATCTAAAGCCTTGCGAAAAGCAGGCTAATACTAATTTGGGATAATCATGAGTACAAGTTCTGCAACATTATTGTATGGCTGTCCTATGTGCAGCCCTAGAGAGAAAGAAACAGGTGAATTTACTGAGCAGACTGTAGAAAAGCGCACCGCACTTCGTAAATTTCTATGGCACTTGAGACTCATCAGTTCTCCAGCGATCAAAGTTTCCTTAAAGCTTCCTGTTAAGAACTTGGCATACGAACCTATAGAGGTATATATGGACTCCTCAAGGATTTCAAGCTTCTCATGCCCGCACTGCCGTTCCAAGTTGCAATACCAGCTCAAACAATGGAAGGGGGCTGAATACCTACATTGGTCGGTCGCTTACTCCGACGGCAGCGTATTACTTTTTGAGGTACATGACTGCAAGAAATGTGGGGGTAGGCTTACGGTTTATATCCAACATCTCAAATATGATGATGTGGCTCAGTGCCGCGCATGTAGAATGACACGACGAGGGGAGCACTTGGGTGGATATGATTGGACGAACCAACAACATACTATATTGTTTTACGCAAATGGCTCCGATGATCTAAATCCTTTCAAGGTACTGGCGGGCAGACCCCATTCCTCTTTACTTCCCGGCTCCCAATTTAGCTTTCAGATACGGAGTCACTTCTCAATGGAAGGCTCCATCATACCTCATACGGGTTTAACCGGGAGGGCAGGGGCACCATGTTGTGCACACGGGTTTGCTCAAATGAGCTCCCAAAAGCCTGATCGGCGTCTCCCTGCCCACCAGATACAATAATATCACCTCCTAGACTGCTGTTCTAGCTAGCTCTGGCATTTGGTAATAGCTTTGTTTTTTAGCTAAGGCAAAAGACAAGCGTAGCAAACGATTGAGACATGCTCCTACAACCTCTCTTCCATTAAGAGGATTGGCTTGAACAGGTCGCTCTCGCATCTTTTTAGCCCAGGCACGAAAATCAGAATTCAATCTCAACATAGGAATAACTGAGGTCCAGGCGCAGTATCTTAATACAGGGCGCCCATGCTTACTCATCGGGGTATGACTACCTCTTTTACCAGCTGATTCCGACTCAGTAGGGTTACTGCCCGCCATCTTTATGAGTTGTTTAGCATTCCTATATTGCTTAAAGCTACCGATCTCTGCGAGTAATCCAGCAACAGCAATATAGTTCAGTCCTCTTATCGAAAGAAGATATTTACCTTCCTCAGTTTCATCCACGAATCTCACCAGGGTTCCTTCTATGGTACGGGTATGTCGCTTAATGAGATTAAGCTTTTCAACCAGAAATGAAATCTCCATTGATACTGACCGTGCACTTGACTCAATGCCTATTGATGTCCTGGCAGTGTGATGCAGGGCACGTAGTTTCCTTCGCATAAGGCGGCCATGGTGTCCTGCTTTGACGGTGGTTACAAACTCATCTTCCGACATGCTGGAAATGACCTTCGGAATGGCACACGTAGAGAGCACACTCATAGCAGTCAATGCGCAGGGGTTTACAAAAACCGTGGCAAACTCGGGGAAAAGTGAGTCCAACAGCCCTTTTAGTAAATTGGTTATCCTGGACCTCTCTTTGATTAACCGTCGATAGGCATTGTGAGCAGCACGTAGCTCAGCATAAACTCCCTGAGGCAACTTGCTCTCCGTAAATTCACCAGTACACAACAGTTGTGCTGCCACCTCGCTGTCTCGATAATCGTTCTTTCTGCGATTGAGATCCTTTCCCTCTCTCCTCCGCTTTAAGGTAAACTGGTTGATGAAGTGAAATGGAATACCTCTCTCATCAAGAACGTAGGCCAGATTACGCCAGTAATGGCCGCCAGTCTCAATAGCAAATATGACACCACGGCAACCAGTTTTTATCATTTCTGCCTTCGTACGCTGCAGCATCATCTCTAAACCTTCCATTGTATTACTGAACTTAAACTTGGCATGAGTAGTAAAATCTTGAGTTATTAACACTGCTGCGTGTGTCTTTTTGTGCGGGTCAACCCCTATTATCAAATATCCCTGGGGAATTTGCCTTAGTTTACTAGCTACAGCATTCTTCATTCGATGACTCCTTTTACTTTAGATTTGGTGTCTAATTCCTATACCATTCTATTGTATCCGGAGCCATCTCTGTTCCTTATTCCATATACTAATAGCCTGGTTTGTGCAATCAATGGTGCAAGTGTAGTCATTGTTTCGTTGGGTTGTGAGCTGTTAATCACGGGGGTGCCAAAAAACAGACAGGTCATCCCCACTTTGCCTGTCCTAACGTTTCAAAATGGCCATCAGCGGTTCCCGACCATGGAGAAAAACCCCGCCAAGCGGCTATAACGCATTTCTGTTACATTGTGGAGCTTGTCAAATAGGCTCGCAACTGCGCCTGCCGTTACTGGCTCTGGTTGTGTAGTACCTCAGATATTAACGACGGCAAGAGACTGGGACTTCTATAGGCTGAGAAGTGCGGTTCTGGCGCCCGCTAGAGACTTTTCCCCGGTGATCCTTGTGCCCCTAGGCAAGCGCTTTCCGGGGCTCCAGTCGGGTTTGAGGGGGGAAAATCAGAAGCTGAGGAACAAAAAAGGGGTAGTCGGAAATCTCCGACTACCCCTGAGAAAGGCATAAAAAAAGGCAAAAGAACCCCTACACTTCAGAGGCTCTTTTGCCTGTGATTGTCTATAATATCAGCTATTCGGTTTTGGCTTTGCCTTGCCAGTCCAGCTTTGCTGAAACAGGCAAGACTTTCCCTTCAATTCGAGATAATTATTACTTTGTTTTTTGCTCTTGCTTTCTCATTGTCTCTTCGCCTGTTTATCGGCAGCCTGCAATCCGCTAGCACTACCGTTTGAGATAGCCTCAAAGAGCTAGAGACAAAAAGAGTAAGCAAGGCAATGCTTTAAGCCCAAAGCAAGCCTTGTCTCGAAAGTCGGTTTTGCCTTATTCGGTTGTCCAGAGCCTTGCCGACCCGCAATCCGCTGGCATCGGTTAGTCGCTCCGCAAGAGGTTTTACCCTCTCACTTATATAGTTCCAAAACCGAGCCAAAACCTTACATCAAAAGTAGTTCTTTTTGTCTTTGCCTACTCAAATACGTTTGTTCAGCAGTGGTAAGAGGCAATCCACTTACCTTTCTATAGGCTATCTTAACCAGTCTCGGCGGCGCTCGATATAGCCACTGTTTAGCATCAAGCCAAGCCTCAACGTCTATCGCCTTATCGTCGGCTAGCATCTGGCAAAGCTCTGTCTCATTGCCTTCGCCATCATCCACACTTCCGTTGAGGCTTGTTATCGGCGGTAGCCTCATTATCTCTCGCCAGTATGCCATCACCGTAAAGCTCGCAACTCGCACCATGCCGCCTTCGGTAAGGCTTTCGCCACTGCCGTTATACTTTATCTCCACTTCGGCAAGTCTCAAGATGATATTCTGCCTCAAGTCCTCTTGGTCTGCTGCCTTCGCCTTGTATTGAAACTTACTTGCTATCTCGATATACTTGTTCCAGTCTAGCATAGATGGTACTCCCTTCTGTGTTAGATTTGCCCTAGCTCTGTTAATGCCGGCTAGGGCATTTTATTAGCCTCAAGGCAAGGCTCTGGACTTCAGCTATTCGGTTGTTAAGGTGCTTTGTATTTGCCAGCTTCATTATTGAACAAAATAAGCAAAAGGGATAGATGATAACCTAGCTAGATAATCCCCCTCTGGATATAATGGGCATATCAACAAGTGATGTTGTCTAGTGGGATCTTAAGGGGTCGGAGGAATAGGTTTGAGAAGGCTTCAGCCGCCGAATCTTATTGCAGATACGGGTGCTGACTTTTGCGACTTAAGGTTGGAGCTCTTCTGGAATACTTGTGCTGCCTTCTTTTCTCTCTAAAGTACTCCAGGGGGCGTTCGGGATAGAGGGTGAGCTGTGGATTTGACCATTCATAATCAGGGGCGTTGATCCCTTTTTCGATCAATCGGTAATATCTGCGGGGTGGAGCTTCCGGGTAATAGTCCTGCATTGACGCTGGCTCTTCTTTGCCGGTAAACTCCACCCATCCCAATTGCTTCAGCAAATGAAAATACCTTTGAAATGAATGATATCTGCACTTCACCAGTTTATAAGGGATGCGGCTCATTAGGTGTTCCAGCCGCTCAGCGTATTCCTGCTCGGTATATATAGGCTTACCCCTTCGAATGCGTTCTTCGTTTTCCCAGGCGATGGCGTCGTCGCAATAGGCTTTGTGAAGCGCTTTCTTGTAATGGTAGAAGATATCCTCCTGGCAGGCACCAATCAGAGGGTCCATTTTGGGGCTGCCCTCTGGACCGTGTCCGAGGAGAAACTCGCGTATGAACCAACCACATCCAAATGGTCGAACGAAGCCACCTCGGATAGGTCTAAGATCCATCTGTTTTTACTCCTTCATCCCAGAGTTTGTTGTACCATTCGCTTCAGTTCCCGGCCGTCTACTTTTCGGTATTTGGCGGTTGCTGCCATCTTCAATTTATCTACTTCTTCAATCTCTAAATAAGCTTTGCTCATGTACCTAAACTGTCATTGCTTGGGCAGCGGTCAAATGCCGGGGTTATTACAATCACTGTGAGACCAGCCGTGCTCATGCATATATTCCCTTATGGCCCTCTTTTCCGCATCGCTTGTTACTACTATCTTTTTCCTGCAGTTACTACATCGATATGTAACCGCATAAAGGGCTTCGGCATCATTAAGCCCCTTCTCCCAACCATTATCATAAGCTTCTTGTCTTATTGCCTCTTGATCCCTTCGCTTCACTTCAAAGAGGCCTAAGCCTGCTTTCAATATGTCCGCCATGCTTTTACCTTCTGCCTTTTTGATTTCTTGGAGTCTAACATAGACCTGTCGAGTAACCCGACAACTTATTGTCGGGTTACTCTGTTCGTATTTCTTCCGTGATGGTGGGTTCCTTCTCCGTTTCTTTACCATTTTATTCCTCTTTTCGCCTTCTACTTATGCGATATGCTTTGAGCGCCGCTGCTCTGGCCTCACCAGTTCTGTAGGTTTGTTGCCTTAGAAACTCTCTAATTTCAATGATTAGTTTTGCTGTCAATTGTGCAGTCCTGCAACAGGGAGAAAGCGCTCCCCTCAGCCGAATGGCACGCGCCCAATGACGACTGGACAACCAGTCCCAATATCACCTTCGACCAGCTCACCGCTACCCTGAAAATCCTGGGGCAGAACGCCGATGTGGACAACTACATCAAGTCCACCAGGAACAACGTCCAGGATATCGAGGCAGCCATCATCGAGATTACGGCGAAGGCAATCAGGCATGAGTTTGACCGAGCCTTTATCTACGGCAGCTCAGCCGCCGATGCCAACCAGTTCGACGGCATCCGCTTGCTCATAAACACCCTCGCCGCCTCAGGCCAGGTGATAGCCGCCGGCGCTACCGGCGCCACCCTGACCCTGGCCATGCTCGACCAGCTCATCGACGCCATAAAGGGTCAGAAGCCCGATTTGTTGCTGATGAGCCGCCGGTCACGCAGGAAGATAAACGCCCTGGCCAGAGCCGCCGGCAACAACCTTGAGGTCGGTCAAGGCAAGCTGGGAGAGTTCGTCCAGCTCTACAACGGCATAGCCATCGGCATCAATGACTGGATACTGGACACCCATACCCTGGTCGGCAGCGTGGAGACAGCCACCACCGGCGCCACTAGCTCCACCATCTACGCCCTGTGCTTTGGTGAAGGCGCAGTTTGCGGCGTCACCGGGCCTGGCGGGCTTACCATTGAGCCTATAGGGTCGATGGAGACAAAGGACGCCTCCAGGAACCGCATCAAGTGGTATGTCGGCGTGGCGGACTTCTCCCTGGTAAAGAGAGCCGCTTTAATCGGCGTCCAGGACTAGTGTCTTTGTCATCCTGACCCTGAGCCGAAGGGGAAGGGTCTGATAGCCTGGAGCATCCGCTCCGGGGCATCATCTCCAGCAGGTAGGGGGAGAAGCGGGCTGAATATTGAGCCGAACGGCTTTTCCCCCCACCACCAAGCTGTCATCCTGACCCTGAGCCGAAGGCGAAGGGGAAGGATCTCGGGATGAAGAATCTCATAGAAGGAGTGAACTGGCATGGACTTGAGCAGCATGGTTACCCTGGTCAGGCGAGACCTGAAGGACGAGGACAACGCCAGCTATCGCTGGCAGGACAACGAGATTGAGAGAGCTATCCAGAGAGCGCTAGCCGAGCTGTCCCGCTATTGCCCCAGGGAAATGAAATCTACCGTTGCCACCACAGCCAGCAGCAGGGAGATAGATATTTCCGGAGTGTCAGGCATTTCGGACAGGATCTCCATTGACCGGGTAGAGTTTCCGGTAGACAGCACCCCCAGGAGCTTTCAGAGGTTCAGCGTCTATGGAGACACCCTGACCCTGATTGGAGACGCCCGGGGAGACGGTGAGAACTGCTATGTCTACTGGAGCTGCTTACACACCCTGGACGTCGACACAAGCACCGTCCCCACCTATCTTGAGGACGTGCTAGCTCAAGGAGCTGCCGCCTATGCCGTGCTGTCTCAGACGCAGTATAGGACGGACACCGCGGGCTTTGGCGGAGAGCAGGCGGATAGAGATTACCAGTCCTGGGGAACAGCCATACTCAAAGAGTTCACCCGCCAGCTCAAACGCTTCGGCAGGAGCCGAAAGCTAAAGGTCGGACAACTTTATCAAGGAGACAACACTGAATAGCCCCCGTTGTCATCCTGATCCTGAGCCGAAGGCGAAGGGGAAGGATCCGTGAAGGGAAGAATCTCGAGGCGAAGAATCTCACAGAGAAGGAGACAACTATGAGTAAATCAAAAATCGAACAGGGTCTGCCCCGCTTACCCTGGCAGGCTTTCGCTGTCGTGGGGGACAAAGACGACCCCGAGACGTGGAAGCTGCCGCACCATACCAAAGCCATCTTTAGAGCCATACAGGGCAAAATCGGCCACTACCGGACAACGGACTGGGAGCATACGGCGGCAGCCGTGGCAGCTCTGAGCCGTGGCGGATTCCGGGGTAAGCGGGTAGAGGCCACCGAGCAGCAGATCCTGGACGCCGCCAAACATTTAGCCATGCATTACTCGGAAAACGGCAAGCCGGTCCCTGATACCCTGGCAGCCCTGGTCGAATAGTCCGCCCTGTCATTCTGAAGGAGCGAAGCGACTGAAGAATCTACACGAATACAAAAAATCTCCCCGTCATTGCGAGGACTGCGAGCCGAAGGCGTGGCAGGACGTGGCAATCTCGGCGGTGGGGGAAAATCGCAGGGGGAGTTCAAGAGGGGCACAGCCCCTCTTGATAAAAACACCCTCCCCCTCTCCTCATAGGAGAGGGGGATTAAGGGGGTGAGGTTGATAAAGTATTTTGCCAGGAATGTATTACCAGAAAACTAACAGAAAGGAGATTTAGACATGCTACAAAAGTTTATGGACGGGAAAAAGAAATACAGTGCCTTCATCATCACCGTGTTGGCCACCATGATACCCCTGTTTATCGCCGAGCCGGAGGCGCAGCAGACATTCATGGACATGGTGCCATCGATGGCCGCAGCCCTGGCCGGCATCTTCTATATCATCACCCAGGGCAAAGTCGACAAGGAGAAGGAAGCCGTCAAAGCCGTTAACGGTAACGGTGCGGCCTCAGCCACGCAGCCAGTAGTACAGACCACGCCAGCGCAGCCACAGGCGGAAATCCAGCCTGTAGTTGAGGAAGTCCAGCCTTTTGACGTTAAAGCCTTCCATGAGACCGTGCTCTCTGAGGTCGAAGGCACATACAAGGAGGTCAACCCCGCCACCATCTACTACAAGGCCAGGGATAAAGGCACGGTAACCGCCTGTCAGTCCATAACCCAGGCGCAGGATTATTGGAGCTACCTGGTCGACCTGGCGGTGGACGCCAGGGACTGGCTGAAAGAGGAGACCGAGAAGACAGCCGGCACTTGCGGCCGAAGCCCGGAATTCTATGTCTTTACCCGGGACTTTAACTCAACCATCAGGGCAGCCAACGCCCTGGCAGAGCTGGCTAACTCTAAGGTGGACTGGAAAGCCATGCTAATGCCCTTCCAGTGGAAGCTCTATACCTTGGGCGTCCTGGCAGAACAGATGCTAGAAGCCTACCAGTGACTGTCATCCTGACCCTGACCCTGAACCGAAGGCGAAGGGGAAGGATCTCATGGGAAAGTGATGGTTTTCACTGGCTAACCGTAGTCGGCGTCATGCTGTTGGCGCTAGCCGTGTTGACGGTTATTCTGTGGAGATAGCCGTTACTTAAATGGGAGTGGATTCATGGCCATGTACACCAGCATAAATAACAGGACACCAATAGTAACCAGTCCGTAAATAAGTGTTCTAGTCATTATTCCACCCCGCTTTCTCACTAAAAAGGACTTCGAGGTAATTATAGCACGCAGCCGGTATCTCGGCTAGTGGGAAATTAGTACTATTTTGAAAATTCTTAAGACAGGGGTTACAGACATTATGAAAGATAACAAAGATATCGCTGTAATCAGAAGGAATCGTTGTAATCATGCGTAGCATAACAGACGTCCTATTGGAAACCCAGAAGACAGGCGCGCCGCGAAAGCCCCTGGTCAAGCTGGAGGTGCAGGCTTACGGTCACCCCGCCCCCACGCCCGCCGGCGGCATACAGTGGGAGTACTTCGGCTGGCAGCGCTTCTATTC
>CAYNVO010000016.1:0-15666 GCA_964400675.1 uncultured Dehalococcoidales bacterium
TGACAGGGGGGAATGGCTCAGGGTGACAGAAAAGAAACATGTCATTCTGAGGGAGTGAAACGACGAAGAATCTGGCTCAGGATAAACTCCGCGACCGAAGAATCTCTCTTCGCTTTGTAGAGATCCTTCGCTAGCGCTCAGGATGACAAAGAAGAAAAATCGCGATGACGGAGTAAAGGCGCTAATAAAATGACTGATTTTAACCCGCAGTCCCTGTCTCAACTGGACAGAGCACGCCTGGCAGAATACAAGGCTAACATGGATTTCTACAACGGCGAGCAGTGGACGGAGAGAAGCAAGAACCGCCAGCTCGTCTTTAACTACGCCAAAATCGCCGTAGATAAGCTCACCAGCTACCTGATGGAAGGTCTTAACTTCGCCTGTGAGCCGGTAGACGACACAGACAGGGCTAAGCAGACCGCCAGGATAGCAGAAGCCGTAATCTATCAGGTATACGCCCGGAACAACCTCCAGGAGCTTGACTACGAGACCGAGGTGGACGCCGCTATACTGGGAGACGGCTGCTTTAAGGTCACCTGGGACGCCGTAGAGAAGCGCATCCGGGTAACCAGCCCCGATGTCAACGGCGTCTACGCCTGGTGGCTTGGAGACGACCTGTCCAAAGTCTGGCGGGTAGCCAGCCGCTACACGCTCAGCAAGGACGAGGTCAATCTTCTCTACAACAAGACCATCAGCAAGACCACCGCCACCATCACCGAGCTGTGGACGGATAAGGAATTCACGCTTTACCTGGACAATGACACCCTGGAAAAGAAGCCCAACCCCTACGGCTTTATACCCTTCATCATCTTCCCCAACGTCAGGCAGCCGAAGCACTTCTGGGGGACTTCCGATATCCCCCAGCTCAGGCAGGCGCAGCGGGAGCTTAACCGTGCCCTGTCCCAGCTCTCCCGCATCCTCGAAGTGTCGGGCAACCCCATCGCCGTATTAGAGGGAGTGGATTCAGCCGAGGAAATCAAAGTAGCCCCCGGACAGGTGTGGACTATACCCGAGGAAGCCAAAGCCTATCTCTTAGACCTTCTGGCAGGCGGCGGCATCAGGCTTCACGTGGACTATATCGATATGATTTACCGCTGTCTGCATGATATATCGGAATCACCCAGGGCAGCCTACGGCGGCATCGAGAGAGAGCTGTCGGGCGTAGCCCTGGAGGTGGAGCTGCAATCTTTACTACAGAAAGTCAGGCGCAAGAGAACCATCCGCACCGCAGCCTATATTAAGCGCAGCCAGATGATTCTCTCTTTACATAAGCAGTTCAGCAGGCAGGACTTGACCGGCGTAAACATGCGCATCGTCTGGGGGGCAGTACTGCCCCAGGACAAAGCCAGGCTGGCTCAGAACGAGCAGCTGCTTGTCCAGTCAGGCATCCACGCCAGGAGAACGGCCATGGACGAGCTGGGCATCCGCGACCCCGAGGCGGAGCTAGCCAGGTGGCTGGAGGAGAGAGGCCAAATTCTGGAAATGAATCAGCAGTTTAAGGCGAAGTCTACCCGAGGCGGCGAGCGAGAGAGAGCGACAGCCGCCGACATGGAGACCGAGACCTTGACTGAATAAACGCCAAAAGGAAGGAGACTACATTGGCAGATGACACAGAACCCAAAGTCGACAACCAAACCCCGACCGCAGAGGACTACCAAGCCCTCCAGGCTGAGCTCCAGGCTGAGCGGGACAAGGCAGCCGTCCTGGTTTCAGAGGCTACTCAGCCCCTTCAAGAAAAGATAACGGAGCTTGAAGGTCAGGTAACCACCTATTCCACCGATGCACAGGCGTTGCAGGAGAAACTTGACCAGCTCAGCTCTGACTTTGAAGGAGCCAAAGCCGCCTATGCCTACGCAGTAGACGACTACAAGAAGCTGGTGCTCTCCACCAATCCTGTATTCACCCCTGACATCATAGGCGGAGACACCGTCGAGGACATCAAGGCCTCGGTGGGCAAAGCCACCAGCCTTGTGTCAAAGGTCAAGGAGAACCTGGAAGCGCAGGCGTCAGCCCTGGCTCAGCTAAACGTGGTGCCGGCAGGTGCCCCGGCACGCACACCCATAGACCTGTCAACCCTGAGCACCAAGGAGAAAATCACTCTTGGCTTAGAACAAGCCAAAAAGAGAAAGGAGCAGTAGAGAGCTACTGCGGCAAAATAACTAAAAAGGAGACTTAACCTATGCCAACAACTTTAACCGAAGCAGCCAAGCTGTCTAATGACGTCCTGTTAGCCGGCGTCATCGAGACCATAGTCAAGGAAAGCCCCATACTCCAGTCTATGCCCTTCATAGAGATTGTGGGCAACGCCTTGACCTACAAGCAGATGTGCATAATTGACTACTAACTGGTTCTATCGGAAAAACTGCCTTCACCTCAACCCGGTCAAAGAATACGAGGAGTCTAACTTGCAGACGGTCGAGCATTTCCCTTCTAGCTGAAGGGAAATGCATTACTTCGCTTATCTCACTATCTTCAAAGTTGACTAACGTTGAAACAATCTTATGAGGCTCTTCAACTGTTCGCTCCACCTCACCGTTTTCATCCTCGAGGTTCCAAGACATACTTACTAACCTCTTCTGCCAAAAGCGTAGTATGTTCCGGGTATGGTCCAACTCCTTAAGCTGGTCTGGGTCTACCTCCGTACGTAGATCCCTTAGTCGATTCTCTTCTTTTTCGATTCGAAGTCTCTCAGCCTCGACCCATTCCCGTCCAAGAGCTCCGGCAACCCAACCTTCGGCCAACCTTCTTTTATTATCAGCTAGCTTAGAAAGCTGCTCGTCAATTGGACGTATACGTGTTTCAAGTTCAGTTACTCTAATCCTTAAACGTTCAATGGTGTCGGACAATAATTGTTCCAGCTTCTTCGGGTCATTTAAGATAGTCTCGATTCTTGACCAGACTTGCCCTTCAAGCCAGTCGGCATCGAGACGAGGCACATTGCAGCGTTGCGAGCCATCAACGTGTGCCCTTTTCAATCTCCCAGTGCAGCTATAATAGCGCCTCCCATGGGTTATTTCGCTGCGGAAAGTATGTAAGCACTCGCCACAACTCACCAATCCTTGCAGCAGATACGGGTTTACACGTGCCGGATAAACATGCTTATTGGTACTGAGGCGCCTTTGCGCTGCCTCCCAGAGGGAACTGTCAACGATAGGGGGAATGCTAACCTCAATAATCTTCTCTGGGGTACCCTTGCGCAATCTCGAGATATGGCTATTCCGGCCAAGTAACTGTCTTCCTTTATATGAAGGATTAACGATTATGTCTCGCACTGCGCCGCTATGCCATCCCTTTGCCCTATTTGTACGAGTGGGAATTCCTTCAGCATTGAGTATGTTGCATATAGCCGTCATAGACTTGCCTAAGGAGTACAAGTCGAAGATTCTGCGCACCACCTTTGCTCGTTCTTGGTCAATTATGAGTTTCTTTGTTTCTCTGTTATAACGATAACCATACAAAACATTACCGGGCCCCCAGCGGCCCTCTTTGTAGCGCTGTAACCTTCCTCCTCTTGTCCTCTCAATCATTGCTTCTCTTTCCCACTCCGCGGTCAATCCAA
Organism: uncultured Dehalococcoidales bacterium; assembly: GCA_964400675.1. Lineage (GTDB taxonomy): Bacteria > Chloroflexota > Dehalococcoidia > GIF9 > UBA5629 > 9FT-COMBO-48-23. The sequence goes on from CAYNVO010000016.1 coordinate 3,560, forward strand.
GCACTTGGAAAACTGCACGGCCAATCGCGCTAGAAGTATCGATGTTTTCCCTAATCGAATATAGCGACACGTCATTGTCCTTCAACGTCTCCTCTAACTCTAAAAGCAGCCTGAGTTTTCGTGCCAACCTGTCCAGTCTTGAAACAACAACTATTTCGAAGACATCACTCCTAGCTTCTGAGAGCAACTGTCGCAGCCCCGGTCGGTCATCATTTTTCCCTGAGAACCCGGGGTCACAATACTGCCGTGCAACCTGCCAACCCTGACGATTGCAATGTTCTTTGATCTGTTCGAGCTGGAGGTCCAAGGAAGTACCTTCCATAGCTTGTTCTTCCGTGGAGACCCTAGTATAAAGTGCAACTCGTGCCATTAGATGCCGTCATCCTATATTTTCTAGGGTAACACAATTTAAAGCAACTGTCAAGCTGAACCTATTTTCAAACTTCATCCATTTGTTAACCCAGGTTTCATTACTAATTCTTGAAGGGGTTTTAAATAGTAGTCCTTGAACCCTCTCGAGTACCGGTAATACAATGTACTGATTAAAAGGATAGAAACAATACTTTTGTAAAATATTTTGAATATGGCTGGTCGCCAGTCAATTTATTGTTAATCCGGCCTCCTTGTTTTTATATCAATTGCAGTTTTTGATATAACATACCGGATAAACTTTGAATCTAAGCCCAGATACCCCTCCTCCCCCCTCTCGTCATTTCTTCTAACAAGAGTAAAACCCCGTTATAAGCAGGTAAACTATATATGGTAAACGACGGGGTAAACGATGCGGTAAATGTTATGGTAATCCATATTAATGGGAGCAGGGTTGAGAACTCGGCCGATTTGAGTTGTGAATTCTTAGCTAGTTCTGCTCACTTTATGAGCTTCTCAGCTTGTGCTCTTGTCTCACGCTCGTAGAACTCCTTACCTTTGGGCGTGCTGAGGTCTACTCCTAATAATCGCGCTTCCGACTCGACCCAGTGTGTGACCCCGCGCGACTGCATGAGGACCCTGATTGCAGTCTCCAGCTCGTGCTTGGTGAACTTAGGTGCCTTGTTCACTTGGCTTCTCTGCGGCAACTATTTCTTCTTTAATCATGAATGTCTCGTTCAGTATTACACAGTTACCACCTAATTTACAAACGCTTCTGAAAACCAAAGGTACCAGTGCCCTGATATAATCACACACTTCATCTGATTCTTGGGGTTTGGCCTCCTGGAGGTATTACAAAACGCCGAACGGTAACAATGGCCGGCGTTGTTGTACCAGAGGCTTTTATTAGCGAGAAGAATACTTAATCTCTCAGCATTTGAGGCATCGGAGCCGTGAGTGACTGATTTTCGAATTGCACAATCTGGTCTTTTGTTCAATGAGCTGAAATAACAAGCGAGGCAGATAAGTCAAAATATGCAAAAGAGTCGTCGGCTCGCTTTTTATGTTCAGGAAGAAAATAGCTCGGACAATGTGACACCTAAAGCCCGCGCAATGGCTGCAATATTCTTTAGTGCCGGGTTACGCTCTCCCCTCTCAATGCCCCCAAGGTATGTTCTGTGTATACCCGCTTTAAATGCTAGCTCTTCCTGAGATAAGCCCTTTTCCAATCTCAGGTCGCGGATCCTATCCCCGAATTGTTTTTGTATGCTCGATTGTTTTGGCAACTAGTATGTAATCCTTGACTAAATACTAGCGCCATGTATACAATGAGTCTACAGACTATAAGTATCATTTACATACAAACTCCACTAAAGATAGTAATCGAGGAAGGGTTGAAGCTGCAAGAGCATTATAGCTACCAGCAGGAGGTGATAAAATGGCTAAGACTGTCCTTTCAATTGTGGCACTTTTAGCATTGATTGGCTTGGCTGCCGCATGTGCGCCGTACTCCCCGCCATCCAATTATCCAACAGGTCAGCAGAATCCTCCTCAATCCAGCCCTCCAGCCCAGACACAAACAACGGGGGCGCCTGCTTCAGCACAGCAGGGTGGGCCCCCTTTAAGTGTAACAATCGACTATGTAGGAATCTTATCTGCTTATAATCGTCATGCCTTAAGTCCGCACCAGGCAATGGTGAAATTGGTCGTGGTAGTCAGTGACGGCAGAACAGTAGTCGAACGCACTATTCCATTTACAGGCTATCAACGAATGAATGATTTTGATATATGGGAAGTTAATATTAAGGGATTACACATTGATTCTGCGAATGATTACTTGAAGCTCTCTATCAGAGCATTCGACGTTGACCCTGATATAGATTTTGAAAAAAGCTTCTTGTCTACTCTTAGCGAACTAGGGCAGGCCGGAGCAGGCAATGTCAAAGCAATATTGGATTCATTGCCAGGACAATGGTACCTAGGCGAGTATGAAAATACATGGTATCCCTCCCAAAATTGGGGTATTAATTCCTATAATGGCGAAAAGGGGACCAATATGCGAGTTTGGTTTCGAATATGGTCTAGCCAAGAACCTGCGACCTTGCCCAGGCCCATATTACAACCAGATGTCGTGATTCAAAATGTGGTGCTCCCGAGTACTGTTTCATTAGGGGTAATAGGTCTAAAGACTGAGAAACATACGCTCACATTGAAGAATAATGAAGATACTGATGTTTCGATTGATTACTTTGGAGATTCTTCTCTAGCTATGGATCTGTATAGAAGTCCGGTTAAAGGTACAGTTAAAGTACCTGGAGGAAGTTCGATAGAGGTGACCCATTCATTCCAGTATTCCAAGACAGGCACTACAACTGTAACATACGTGATATATTATCACGGCAATGAGCTCAATAGGTGGTCCGGAACAGTCACAGTTACACCTTGAAGCCATCCTAGGTAATTAACGTAATTAACAAAACAGGCTTTCGTTCAATTGGATAACAAACAGGCACCTGTGGTTGACGGATAAAATTTAGATTGGCAATTATCCCTTGTCAACAAGGGGCAAATAGGAAAACAACATGTTAGCGTTAGAGCTTAAATATTTTAGCGTTCAGCTTCATTGTGTTCATATCGAATAAGCCGTCCACGACGCCTTGAATTGAATTCAACCACGCAAACTCTTTTGATCCTGTCCGGCAGATTACAGCTCCTTTGATAGCAAAGCGTCCCACTGGAGTGGCTGTCGAGAGCCCTGAGACTTCGACTGAAATTCGGTCGCCTCCTTTCAAGGAGGCTTCACACGGCTTGATACACTGTGTAAAATATCTGTCTTGCTACTGAACTCATAGGTTTCTACCAATGATACCGTTCTCCATTTATAAATACTTCTATCCACTCGTACCATGTGTAGCCTTTCAGGTTGAGCGGTATTTCTATCAGCGCTGTTTCGCCCCTTTCAAAGTGGTAATCCCTCTCACCGTAAATCCGTCTTTCTCTATCCCTGCCAGTCTCGCAAAGCTCCACTCTTACGTTCGCTTCGCCACCAGACCCTCCATAAACCATCACATCAACAAATGCGCCTCCTATTTCCGTGTAAGGTCCGTACACATGCTTCACCTTATAATCCTCCCCGTGGTCTGGTTTCCATGTAGAGGAGTATTCATCGTTTACTATCACTCTCACCTCGTCATAATAAGTATAGTCACCGTTAAGCTTTACACGCTCTGACACACCTTCCCAGGAGGTCGGATAAGTGTCATCGGAATAGATGCCATAGACAGGTGTAGGTTTGCCCTCGTGCCATAGCCTTATCTCCGCCTCAACATGCCCAGCCTCTTTAGCATATAGGCGACACTCGGCCACTAAGTGCTCCTCCCCGCGAGCTGACGAATAAGTATACAATTCTTCGACTTTCAACTCATAAGTAGGGCCACAGCCGACTGTTAGAAATACCAAAGACAAAACCAGCAGAAGCTTAAATAGCAATTTTACTCGCGCGTCAACTGGCAATGAAGTGCGTAGACCGCGCCTCGGAATCTTCCATTGACCTTGCATTGTGCCTGCCCCCAACAATTATACCACTTGTTAAGTTAGTCGCATAAGCAGCTAGTTGCACGAAAGTCAGAAATGTGCAATCAGGTTCAAAAGTATATAACTTAACAAGCTTGGCGTGTGTTTTAAGCTAATTATTACAGTGATCCATTATAGGTTTGTTGTTTGAAGATTTATACTCCATCCATTGGCCGCAAAAAACTCAGGCAAATCAAAGTGTTTTATGGAGTAATGTCTGCACACTGCAGGAAGACGGTTCGGAATGAAGGTACTCTCGGTACTTACTATGGTAAAGTCCTGGAGACTAGAAAAGAGGTCTGGCTTAGACCTTTGCTCAATTACCAATGCAATTAACCATGGGTCGGCATCATCTTTTTCCTTATTGTAGTGTATGAGCGTGGGAAACTGACGAACGATTTCTGCAACGAGAAATGTCTGCTGGAGTGAAATATCTTTAAAGAAAGGTTCTTTAGGCAGAATCCATTTTGTAAGGGAATCGGGTCTTTTAGACTGCGTTGTGATTTCTTCAAAGACAATTCTATGTGAGATTAACTGGCCGCTATTGAACAGCTTATCCAATTCTGGGTAAAGTTGCGGGATAAGTCTTACCAGATATCTATTAATATCGACGAATGCCGAAGTATCTAAGCAGAAAATAAGGCTCCGATTCTGATTCATCTCTGCAAACCAGATAGATAGTTTATCTTCAAGCCCAGTATATCTGAGGCCAGCGAATACGGGACCTTTCTCTGATTCATTGCGTCTAGAGTGGAATTAAAAAGAGCTTCCCCCCTCGAATTGATACTTCTGTTGACCGGAGAATTGGAATAATGCGGTCTAGCAGGCAAAACGGATTTACGGATTTCGTCAAGGAGAGAGAAAAACTCATTTTCAGAAACGAAACCAAGGGTAAAAAGCCTGCGTAAATACACTTCACTACTTATTTTGAATTTGGTAGCGTATTTGAATATGGTGTCCTTGTCTTTAGCCTGAACCACCTCTTTTACCGGGACTAGGAGAGACCCTGCAAAATAATTACAGTCAAATTCTATGGAAGTCTCTTCCCTTTTTAAAATTGCATCATCCGGTTTGCACAAGCCTGATTGGCTTTTCACAATGTGCGCCAGCTCGTGGAATAATGTGAAAGTCCGAGAAGTGGCTGGATAGGTATTATTGATAGTAATGCAGTAAGGGAAAGAATCTGAGTAAGAAAATCCTTGGGCTTCGGCTTTTGGCATGGCGAACTGAAATACGTGAATGCCGAGGTTATGCTCAACGCTGTTCCGCCACCTTTTATAAGCTGTCTCAGAATCAATATTAGTCGCTGTTTGCTCATCAACTGGATACTTAAGAAGATTTCTAATCCAATTAATGCTCTCTTCTGAATCTAGTTGCTTGGCAAATGTCTCCCGGTATCCGGTGAGCCAGGAATACCTATCTCGATAATATTCAGGACCATATAGCTGAAGAAGAAAATCCCGAAACCGCGCGGTACGCCTGATAGCCAGTAGAGTATTATCCGAGAGTCTAGCCAGCGCCGGTTCAAGGTTTCTAAAATCAGTGGGCTTTTTAGTTTTTGGAGGAATGCTGGGAAGGAAAAAGAAGGCTATTTGCCTCTTGCACGCCTTTGATAAAGCAACTAGGTCGCCGAGACTGAGTCCCGTTCCGGTATTTTCCCAGGTCAAGTATTGTTCTTGGTCTACATGAATTCTACTGGCTATTTCAGCCGGTGAATAGCCACACTCTTCCCGTGCCCATTGTAAAAGCTTCGGGTTTATTTTCAATTCGGGGTTCATTAATTCACCCCGTTACCTTCCAAGAACTTCAGCTCTTTGCTGAAACCAATAATACTTGAGATTCTTTCTTTAAGTAGTTTGGTCTCATTGTTGGTTATGAACGTGCTTGGTGGCTTTTGGTGTGACATGCCTCTCGCCGCGATCTCCTATCGTGATTCGCTATAGTTGTCCTCAAACTTCCCCCTTTTTTGACCAATTATATACCTACTATGGCTGAGTGGGAAGACCTTCCAATGTCTCGTAGGAGAGACGAGGCATCAATATACTTTGAAACTGGGGTGAGTTTAACTTATTGCACATTCCGTCATAATGTGCAGTCTATAGGTCAGTCGGGTTGGGGAGGGATGAACGGGTATGCTATTGTATCCGGATACCAATAATCGCTGATTATACCTTTGTTGAGCAACATTCTAGCTCCACGAGGGGAGACAGTCTTTATTTTGCTTGCTATCGTTTGGTCCACACGTTTTTGTTCTAGATCTTTACTGTAAAAAGAAAAACCGTGCCTAACGCAAATATTCTGTCGCCTGACATTCTTTCTAAATTGCTTTATTTCGTTATCTATCCACTTTGGGTGGATATAATACTCATCTATAGTTTGCTCCTTTTGGGTGTTATAATAATCATAGACTTGTTCTAATGGTCTGTATCTGCAATCAGCTATTTGTACCTTCCATTCCCAACATTTTAGTCGCTTCTTTTCCAGTTCCAGGAAATCGTAATTCCAGTTATATATCATAAAAACGTAGATATCTTTAGCTTGATAGCCAGCATCAACTAACATGTCAATTTGCTTTTTAATTATGTCATATTGTGAGTAGCTATGGTCCCAAGCAATTCTGGGATAAATAAACCTCGCCGTTCTAAGTAATTTAGCTAGATTCGCATTAAGTAACCTACCATCGAGTCCGCATTGACATTCAGCATAAATCGGTTTATTGTCATACGTCATTTCTGAGAGCTCTAATAGAATATCAGTGATGTTAGGATTAGCAAGGAGATTATTATCATAGAATATTAACCTGTTACTATGAACTTCTTCTTTAATACTTCTTTTGGAAGTAAATGTAGGTTCAATTTTCCATGTCCCGCAAAAACCGCACCTTCGGATACAGCCTCTTGAGGCATGAATTATCTGGTAGTCAACATCTACTAAATCATAGGCTGGCTGATACTTCTCAGCTTCGTCATTGACGCCAACGAAAACCTCATCGCAACCAGACTTCCTACAATGCTCTGGCATCAAAGAGGCGTAGATTCCTCCTACAATAACCTTTGCATTCGGGAACTTCTCTTTATAAAAAGCAACGCTGTCCCAAACGTATTGTGACCAATACGTAAATAAAGAAGTAATCTTCACTTCATCCGGCACGAAGCCGTTAGTATCTTTATTGCCCCTTACTAATCGAAAGCTGTCACCTTTTTGTTTATGATAGCTGGCTAACTTTAAGAGACCAATGGGGAGGAAATCTCGGTGGTTTTTGCTCTTAGGGGGAATAGGAAACTCGGGTTCAACTAACAGAACATTCATCTGTAATGTCCACTACTCTTGTTATTTTTAGCAACTATGTTTTTAGTTTGAACAAATGTCAAGCAAACTGCTCCCGAAATTTAAGATAGTGTTGTCTTAATTCAGGTTCTTTAGCAAACCTAGCATTTATATCCTCGAAATCATGTTCCAATATCTCTACTATCCGTGGCTGATATGATTCAGCTAAAATTTCTGCAGGATTCTTGCTGCTATACCCTTCTTGTAACCCGATAAATTCGCAATCAAACATAAGGTTTATCATTACGGTTCTTGCTCCCTCATTTATATAACTACATCTTTCTAAGCACTTGGTATCAAAGTTTTCGCTTTGTCCATACTTTATGATTAACTTAGGAACGACGAAGAGTAGAAATTCACAGTAATTGGGGAAAGCTTTCTCTGGGTATTTCTGTAAAAAATTCTTTTCAACATCAGGATAACTACCATCCAGATTGCTGTTCAAACAGTTATCTAATTCGGTTTTGCCTGTTATATCGTTGCCCTGTTCAATTGCAGGGAGCGTTACAAAAAGTGTGAACGAATGGCTTTTTAATCTTTGAATCATGAATATCTTGAGAATAGTCTGCATAGTAATTGAAGTCTTCTCTTCTTTCTGTCTAAAGCCAGGCTTAGTAAAGTCCAAATTTATCACGTCATAAGGAAACCATCTCTGTGCACGATCAGATACATAGGAATGACCTGCATCAACGAACTTTTCTAGCTTGCCATGCCAGTCTCTGGCTCCGGGTAAAAGATTACGAATCCTTGCATACCTTTCTGGATGAGATTCACAAAATGTAAGGCTACGACGTGCATATCCTGTATCTGTAGTTAGGAGCAATCCCACTTGTTGAAAAAGCTTTATGTCATAACATTTTGCTGATGTTAAGGTTAGTAGGTTAATATAATTTTTCCCGCTGTTTTCCTTCCTTCTAGAAGCATAATGAATCCATCTCATCCTTATATGCCACTTCTGCGGACTATTGTATATTTGGTCCTCTTCGGAACTTAGGAAGGTCTCTTCTAGAGTGTTCATTCTACCAATTCTTCAAACTGTCAAAAAATAGCTGATACATTTTCTCTAAATCGCCTTCTGAGCGTTGGCAAGAAGCTTCAAAAAGAATTAAGATATCCTCGATTGTTGGCTTGTTTTTCCCCTTAAGTCTTCTTAAAAGAGGATGCTTGTGATTAATTATTATCTCGTTTTCTGTTAAATTTAAACTTACCGGGAGTTCAGTAGGTTCTTCGGAAAGAACTACTCGTATGTCCCGATTAAATGTTGTTCGGAGATACCCTCTTATTTTGGTCTGTCTTTGAATTTCGCTTATTAATTTTGATGCTTCTTTTCTCTCAATATACCGGCTTCTAAATTTGGTGAATACCTCTTCGTGAAGTTTCTTGTGTATATAATTTCTCAGTTTTCTATAATGTGGATGGGTAATAACAAACGAGCTCCTATTGACATTCATGGCTTCCTCTAACCCATCCTCTACATAAACCTCAGCGAATACCCATGGTATAAAAAGCTTTTCTGGATGAGGGTAGCTCCAAAAATCCGGGTCGATGTCGCCTATTGCAGTATTTTTTAGTCTTACTATCAACCCCCTCATTTGCGGAGGAAGTATCTGGCGATTTTGCCCATATATATATCCCTTAAATTTAAGCTTTGATTTATCACTGAAGTCGGAGAACTCCTCTTCAAATGTATAAATGTCGAATTTCCCTTTATCCAATGCGATGTCTTTTTCAGTAGGAAGCAGTATCGGCTTCTTTAGCAAAACCCCATCAAAATCAACCATGAAATTAAATTTATCAATTGATTTCTTTATTTCTTCAATATCTTGGAGTTGATCTTTAAATGTTTCTCTATTATTTTCATTCTCTACTCCGATAGGACCCTGTTCCAAATATCTCACAGGCACTATATTGGCAATGCCAAGCACTAATCTCCAATACTCTGCGATGTCTTTCCAAAGATTGAGTTGCTGTCCTGCTACCTGATTCATAATGTTCTCGAAGCTTTGCCCATCAAAACTTCGGACTTTGATACCAGCTTCGATGATGTCTTTATCCTGTAATAGTTCTTTAAAGTCTTGACTTAATTCTTCAAGGAGTAGAATAGTGTAGTGTGCGTCTTTTTCTTCTGGCAGGTTTACGAGTCTAACGTCACTTAATTCATAGAATTTACGTTTTTGAGTTATAGCTTCTTTGAATTTGCTAAAATCAATTTCAGCTTGAAACTTAAAATCTTCACCTTCTTTAGTGGAAATAACAGTCATCTTGTTACATACTTCAGATACCGCCACAAATCCTATGCCAATTTTCCCTATCAGCGGTCTGCCACTTTTAGTAAAAAGACCAGCGTCTCTCTTGTCTGATCTGCTAATCCATAAGAATTTATTGTCGAAATCCAAATAGTTCATACCCTCTCCATCGTCAGTTATGGAGAAGGTGTCGAGCTCTGGTTTTGCTCGAATGATTACTTTAGGGGCATCTGCATCAAAGGAGTTATCGATTAATTCCTTGATACAATTAGCGGGGTTACTATATATGCCTTTACTCAGATGTTGAACAATTTGAGCAGCAACCTTCATGTGCACTACTTGTTCAATACCAAGATCTTTTTTTAGCCCTTCCCCAGCAATTTGCGACTCTGCTTGTTTGATGTCTTCTTCGTTGGACATTTGATCACCACATTATCATAATCTATAGGTGCTATTCTACTACGTACTGTGAAAATCTTAAACCTCAACACATTAACAAAGACACAATCAGCCAAAAAGTTCAATAGTAGATTCTTACAATTAGGAGCATCAATTATATAGTGATAAAATATTCGAAGGATTGAGGCTCCTGAGGGTCTTATGAAGTGGAGATGTCCGCACCCAGATAAAGCAAGGCAGCGAGGTTGTCTTGATATTAAAGAAGATGACCTGTGCATACGAAAGGAATGGAGTGGAATCACTTACTTCAAGGCAAAAGGTCACGATGCACCGGCTAAGGCGGAAGGTTACTGTGAGCGGATTAAAGCCATACTGCATGAAGAGTGAGCAAACAATTCATCTTTTTGTTCATCCCCTATTAATAACTTATGGGTAAGTTCTTGCTCCCAATTAATCAACCATGGGCGCATAGTGTGGACAACAAATTCAATGGCTAGATGCTCAATATTGGCGAATGTTGCCCGCCCCAGGTGAACTAAGCCGACTTGAAGAAGCGAAAGATGTCCTTGTCAAGGTATTCCGGGGGAGCTTCCTTCACCTCACGCCGTGTCCCTCTAATGCAAGCTCTCTCCAAGACATCCGAGATCATCAGGTCTAAATCCTCTTGACCAGGCCAAACCCCGGAAGGGCAGCACATCATAAGAGAAATCCCGCTCTCTACACTCGACCTGCACATAGCCGCCACCTCACCTCTTATCTCCCAGGCCAGACCCTCTGCGGTGGTTACCTTCCTCGGCTTGCACACCCCTACATAAACCCTGCCATAAGACGTAGAAACCATCATATCAACCCCCCTTTTTCTGCCGGCTAATTGTCCTGATCAATTTAATACAGGCTGCCGGGCCGGGCACGCCCGCGGACCTGCCGGGGGCTAGGGACCGCAGGATCCGCCGGAGCGTCAGATACAAACCAGCTCAATCAACCGCCCGCCCGACCGCAGCAGCTCCCGCCCACGGGTGACCGTACTTTGCCTCGCACTACATGTTTTGTCTGTTAGTAATATTCGCTGACGCGGCGGGAGAAACCCCGGATGACGAAGACGATAATGATAATACAGATAAACCCCCCGATTACCAGGTACAAGGTGGAGAAGAAGCCGACCTTGAAGGGTTGGGGAGAAAGCGTCCACTCGCTTTCGTTGCCAGCGCCATCAACGGCTTTAACTCGCCAGTAATAGGTGCCGGGCTCAATGTTGACAAGGCAGGTAGGCTGAGACAGCCCTGTCTTTCTCATACGGGGCGCCAGAGGGAAGAAATTGAGGTTATCGGCTATCTCCAGTGTATAGGTAACGCCGCTGATGTCAGTGACCTTGGTCCAATTGAAAAGAACGAGCTGTGAGCCAAGCCAGCCGAATCTCTGTGCCGTGGGCGAGATTGTGGCTGGCGCTGGCGGTGCTTCACCTTCCAGGGACATGCCGAAGGTAGCCTCGTTACCAGCTCCATCGGTGGCGACAACGCTATGCTTGGATTCAGAGTTTTCCGGTATATTGAAAGTATGGGTGAAGTTGCCGACTTCGTCCGTAGTTGGCGAGTTGGCTACCGCAGTGCCGTCGTATTCAATCGTTACCAGACTGCTGGCGGCGAAGCCATGGCCGGTGATGGTGACCTCCTTGCCGATTTCGGGAAATTCGGGTTCAAGGCCGATGATGGGCACGACCTTGAGGCTGGCGGTGGGCGGTTTTGTTATATACATCTCTGCGGAACTGGCTCCCAGGCTGTGGCTGCCGGCGATGGTATCGGGAACGGTGAACTCAGCTGTGAAACTACCCTTGCTGTTGGTGGTGATTTTAACAGCGGCAGCTTTGCCATCGAAGCTCAGTTGAATGCTGTCATCACTGGCGGGGAAGGCGGTGCCCTTGATACTGACTGTGGAGCCGGGCAAGGATGATGATGGGCTGGCTTCTACGCCGGGCTCGACTTTGAACAAGATAGTAGCTGCGGCGCCTTTAGGGTTGACGCGCGGGTTGTAGAAAGTAATGAAATAGTTACCTGGCTTGTAGGGAACTTCAGGCACAATGAAATCGATTACGACCTCGTATGTGCCCGTCTCGGCCGTGCCCCGAAGTAGATCGAAGTTGGTCTCAGCGGGTTTATCTATCCAGTAACCCCACCATACTCTGTAATCTCCGCCAAG
>CAYNVO010000017.1:0-14596 GCA_964400675.1 uncultured Dehalococcoidales bacterium
TGCCAAGTCACTTTTCTGAATCGAGCGTAACTTAATGAAGGGTAACAAAAGTCAGTATTGTTACCACAAGAAGAGTGAGGTGTTATACCAAACCGCACGATTAAATCAATTGGTCACGGTACGTATTGATAAGCTTGTTCAATGAGCTCCATTGCATAATCCAATTGATCAGATTTACTAACTTCAAATTTTGTATTTAACTTACCGTATGACCAACTTGCAGGCAGAGGGGAAGTCCATCCTCTAGGATCATTTATGATATTGTCACCCATTTTTATCAAGACGAGCAAGCGATTGTATCTGGATTGTGGTGTTACGGTGACGAAGGTGGAGGATTTCCTATAATCTATATACCATCCCCCAATTACTTCGCGAACATCGCCACCTAGCTTAAGGATCCTATCTCTTAATGAGTAGAACACTTTCGTAAGCTCGGGAGAAACTCTTTCAATAATGCCTTCAACAGTTCTTATCTCTTCAGTCTGCTCCGCTTCTTCGATGTCGCTTCTGGAGGACCTTATGGTTTTTGGCGGTGTAACATCATCAATATTAATAAGGTTTCCATAATAAGAATATCTTTTTAGTTCTACAGAGGCCTGTATCATATCTATGGCAGATAGCTCTCTAACATCAAATTCTTTAGCTATCACGATCAAGCGCGGCTCCGAAGACCAATTGACATCTGTTGGCCCAAGTTTTTCCTTCACCAACAATTCAAATGCTCTACGATTTTCCTTCATTCGGACCCATCTAAGATAAAATAAACCTTGTATTATTGCTCCAGGATCACTTTTCCATTTGTATTCAATGACTACAGGAACATTTTGTTCGTCAATACCTAGAGCGTCTAATCTTCCATTTGGTATGGGATATTGACTTTCAATAAGCCTTACACCTGTGATATCTTCAAGATTTTCATCGATCATTTTTTGAAGTTGTGCCTCACTATGAAACTCGATGGGTTGTATAGGTGCGACCTTCCCTTCGTCAATTTGATATAGAGCCATTTGCAATCCCTCCCTAAAAAACTATTTCTGTCCAATCAATTAACCATAAAAAGACCTGGACAGTTACGACTTTCGACCAATTTCGGTCATGAGTTAATCTCATCGCTGCTCTACCCAATAATCTGCCAATACTTCAGCCTGTTTGAGCACTGTGTCAATGGCTTTTTGCTGTTTATCCGGCGGGTAGCCATATTTATTCAGAGTGCGCCTCACAATGACCATGAGTTTTGCCCTGGCACTTTCCTTCATTGCCCAATCAATGGTAGCATTCTTTTGAACCTTAGCAGCGATTTCACGGGCTATTTTCTTCAGTGTTTCATCACCCAGAATCTTTACCGCACTATCGTTGACTTCCAATGCCGTATAGAACGCAAATTCATCTTTGGTTAACTTCAGCTTCTCTGCCAGACCATCTACGGTACGGATTTGTCTTGCGATTGCCACCAATTCTTCAATGATTTCGGCGGTGGTCAAAAGGTTATTCTGATACTTCCTGATGGATGCCTCAAGCATATCCAACAGATTCTTACCTTCGGTAATATTGAATTTCAGCCGCACTTTGATTTGGTCATTGAGAATCTTCTTCAAGAGTTCGATGCCCAGGTTCTTGTGCTTCATTTCCCTTACATCTTGGAGGAATTCCTCAGAGAGCAAGGAAATGTCCGGCTTCTTAATTCCTGCCGCGTCGAAGATATCCACAACTTCGGTTGATGCCACTGCCTGATTCACGATCTGGCGGATAGCTGTTTCATAGTTCTTTTTATCGCCGTTATCACCTTCACCTTCGAACTTAAGCAACCGTGCACGGACTGCTTGGAAAAAGGCGATTTCATTAGTGAGAGCCAGCGCAGCTTCATGCGGGACGGCCAGCGCAAAAAGCCTGGCAAGTATGGTTGACTCATTGATAAAGCGCTCCCTACCCTGCTCTCTTGAAAGAATGAACTCCTCGGCTTGAAGGATGAGAGAAAGGCGCTCAGAAGTACTGGCACTGAAAAAGCGCATATAGTCAAATCCGTGAAACAGCTGGCGTACAACTTCAATCTTTTCAAGAAGCATTTCTAATGCTTTTTCCTGGGCCTCAACAGCATTTCCTCTGCCGCCAGAACTAGCATAGAAGGACATTGCCTCTCTCAATGCAGGCCCTATACCAATATAGTCAACAATTAGTCCACCCTTTTTATCATCGCCAAAGACACGATTCACCCGTGCAATTGCTTGCATGAGAGTGTGCCCCTTCATCAGCTTGTCGATATATAGTGTATGCAGACATGGGACATCGAAGCCGGTCAGCCACATGTCTCTTACAATAACCAGCTTCAAAGAGTTCTGCGGGTCTTTCATGCGGTCGGAGAGCAGGCGACGGTCTGCTTTATTGGTCCTATGATATGCCGGAATCACCAGACTATCTGGGTCTTCAGGGTCAAATTCCATCTTGTCCGAAGAAGAAGAAGTCATAACGACTTTTAAAGTACCTTCCTTGAGGTCTTCATTATGCCATTGAGGCCTTATCGCAATAATCTCACTATAAAGAGCGACTGCTATGCGGCGGCTCATGGCAATAATCATTGCCTTCCCTTCAAAAATTTCAGTCCGTTTTTCGTAATGGGAAACAATATCTCGTGCCAGGTTCTTCAACCGCTCAGGATGACCGACAATGGCTTCCAGTTTGGACCATTTAGCTTTAGCCTTCTGGGTTTCCGGGGCACCATCATCAGTCATTTCCCTGTCGAATTCCTCAATTAGCCTGCGGCCTTCGTCAGTAAGATTCACTTTAGCCAGGCGGCTTTCGTAGTATATTTTTACTGTTGAGCCGTCTTCCACAGCCTGGGCTATATCGTATACATCAACATAATTGCCAAATACAGCCGGAGTGTTTATATCGGTGCTTTCTACCGGTGTGCCAGTAAAACCGATAAAGGTAGCATTAGGGATAGCATCGCGCAGGTACTTGGCAAAACCATAGGCAAGGCGCTTGCCATTAAGGTTGCCGGTATCATCCTTCGTGTCAACCAGCTTTGCCTTAAACCCGTATTGCGTCCGATGCGCTTCGTCGGCGATGACGATGATATTGCGGCGTTCCGATAATCGGTCATATTCGGTGCGTTCATCCTCCGGGAAAAACTTCTGAATAGTGGTGAACACAATCCCGCCGGATGCCACCTTGAGCAGAGATTTCAAATGCTCGCGGGATTCTGCCTGCACAGGAGGTTGGCCAAGCAAGCTTGAGCATGCAGCAAAGGTATCAAAAAGCTGCTGGTCAAGGTCGTTGCGGTCGGTGATAACCACAATAGTAGGGTTATCCAGAGTACGTATCAGTTTCCCCGTGTAAAAGACCATGGAAAGACTTTTTCCTGCTCCTTGCGTGTGCCAGACAACACCGGCTTTGCGGTCTCCCTTTTCAGTTGTAGCCAGACGCGTGCTCTCCACTGCTTTATTCACCGCGTGGTACTGATGGTATGCCGCCAGCTTTTTTATAGTCTCAATCTGCGCAAGCCCGGTTTTGGTATCTGTCTTCCTCTCTTTCTCAAAAACGATGAAGTTCCGTATCAGGTCAAGCAGTGTTGTCTTATTCAACATGCCCTTGATGAGCACTTCGAGCTGACTTGCATGGGCGGATGAATCCTTCTCGCCGTCGACTGTTTTCCAGGTTTGAAACCTGCTGAGCTGAGAGGAGATGGTGCCAGCCTTTGCTTCCAGCCCATCGGAAATGACGCAGAAAGCATTGTAAGAAAAGAGCGACGGGATGACCGACTTATAGGTTTGTATCTGGTCATAAGCCTTTCTAACTGTGGCGTTTTCATCCGCCGGGTTTTTCAGCTCGATGACCACCAGAGGAAGCCCGTTTACAAAAAGAATCACATCAGGCCGTTTAGGCTGATTTCGTTCAGTGACGGTAAACTGATTTATGGCAAAGAAAACGTTGTTTTCCGGATTCTGGAAATCAACCAACCACACCCGCTCGCCGCGCTCCTGTCCGTCCTTCTGTATGGTAACTGGAATGCCTTCGGTAAGCATCTTATGGAAGGTTTCGTTGGCGTCGATAAGTTGTGGTGAATACACGGACAACGCTGCTTTTAGTGCTTCCCGCCGAGCCGATTCCGGCAACGCAGGATTGAGGCGTTTGATAGCGTGTTCCAGAGTGTGATTTAAGACGACATCGCCATAGCTGGCGCGTTTTTCCGGTGGCTCGCCATATGGAGTTGTAGATTCGGCTACCAGGAAAGGCTGAATTGCTTCAACATCGGGCGCAATGGACGGCCCAGGAACATATGAGAAACCAAGCCTCTGGAATTCGTCAAGAGAGAAGACTTCGATTTCAGATTCAGTGAAGGCGATCATAGTCAGCTCACAATCTTTCCGTCGGGTGAGAACCTGTAGTTCTTACCTGTCCAGCGTATTAAGTGAGGCAGTAATCCATTGCCAAAAGTGTGTGAATGTATGCCATTGAACCCGAAACTACCACTCACGTTAAAATTGCTGTTATAAGCGGATACTAGGTCAGACACCTGTTTACCACTCATATTGTCGATCAAAGGGAACAGGACAGAGAGTGTATTTCCGGCCTCCCAGTTTCCGCAGTCTTGGACGGCCTTAATATAGGCGTTAAGCATGCCATCTTGTTTTATTAGAATCTTCGCTATTTCTTTTGCAGCGGTATCCCATGTACAAGAACAAGCCTGGAATTTCCCCATAAATCCATAAGGGTCTTTGCCCATCTTAATAGGGACGATGGGCACATTGCGCCCAAAGGCAAAACCGACTTCTTGATCAGTCCAGTTGCTGTCATGAAAATTATCTGTAAGCAGCGCGACAAGGGCATCCATTGAATGCAGAGCGTTTTCGATCTCAGTTTGCCACTCTTTGGTTGGTTCGATATCTTCATGCGCCACAAAGGCCGATATTCCATATACTTTTAACTGTGTTTTTAGTATGGCAGTCTCTTTCTTGGCTTCGGCTTTGTGGGTAAGAAATACTCTATAATAACCCTCTGGCCCCCAGATTCTGTCTGTTGTAGAAGCACTAATAATCCGTTTATAGGATATTTGCACTCCAGATTGCTGGCGCCAATCAGGGTCTGTTTGCGAGTCCATCTCTAAATGTACTGACTCAATATATTCATCCTGAACGTGATGAATTTTGTTAATATCTTCTAGGATACTAATTTCAATTCCAGTTTTCTCTTTTACACTACCAGGGAAAATTGGTGCAGGCACAGTTAAATAAAGTCCATGACCATAAGTTACACCGTCCCAATTATTGTTTTCTGACGCCACTTGCAAACGCGTCCTCGAGTTTACAATGATATTTTGTAACTGTGTTTGACCTTTTTTCTCATACATTTTCGACAACGTAGCTAAACAGCGTTCAATTTCACCTGGCATCGCAAATACAATATCATCGTTCATGTTGTACCCTCACTTCGCCGGACATGAGCTTGGGCAAAAGGGCATCTCTAAGCAGGGCAAGGGTTCTGATTTGAGTAAAATTATTTTCTAATTTTTCTTGTACCTCATTTATTGCATTTTCACATTGTATAAGAATATTAGTAGGTGGTAACTTAAAAGTGAAATTCATTAAATCAGACTTTTTGAGCATTAATACTGATGTACCGCTAGCAACCTCTTTTACAAAAGACCTGTATAATTCAGACCTTAATAACCAATAGAGTAAATTTTTATTAAGTCTATTTTCCTTTATTTCTAATTTGTAAAGATTTGATCCTACATAAATATTTTTGGTATTCAAGTATTTTGGTATAATGCCTGGACTTCCTAATAGCTCAGCATCCTGGGTAATGTCTCTTGTTGTGATTATTATATCCCCAGTTTTACAAAGATATTTACTGTTAATATTTTTGGAATTAATAAATCTTGTAGCATTTAAATCTATTCCATAAGTTTTAATAATACTGCCCATACTCAACAGGTAATCACCAAAATCTCTAATTTCATTGATGCTATGATTATATCCACTTATAATGCCTATTACTGAATTAAGTTTTATTTCTTTCCAATCTTCTTTAGCCTCATCCACAAACATCTTTTTCCAGAGCGTCTTGGCCATTCCCTCCAACGTTTTGTTCTGCCGGTGCAGAAGGTCTATCTTATCGTCAAGGCTGGAGAGCACGCCGGCAATGGCGCGCTGTTCGGGGAGTAGGGGAATCGGCCAGAGCGTATATTTAACAAAATTCCAATCAGCACGCGGCATTCGCGTACCTGAATCGCCAGAATTTGCAGTATCTACGAATTCTTGATTTGCGAAAAAGTAGAAAAGGAAATTCTGGTCATTACCCTCTAAAGCTCTAATAACCCAAATATCTGTAGAACATACTCCATAGAAACTGGGTTTAACAACTTTCCGAAAATATGGGCGTAGTTTTCCAAATAGTACGTCATTGGATTTGAAACGTAACTTCTGGCTTGTTACAGAATCAGAATCGCCAATGCTTAATAGCCGTAAACCTTGTTCTTGGATATGCTCAAGACCGATATATGGTAAATGCTCGCCAGGCTTAGGCTTGCACGTGTCTTTGACTAAATATGCCACGTCACCCAGTTTGGATTCCTTCCACTCACTCATTCTTTTGTCTCCAGGCATGCATCATAGGTAGATGGGAATTCTCAGTCATTTCGACTCCGTTATTCATCATCAAAACATCTTCATGTATTCGTGGAATACAAACACGCGGTTGCGCTGGTACCCCGTGGTTTCCTTTAGAATTCCTTCTTCGATAAAGGCTTGAACTAAATCGTTTGCCGCTTTGGGAGAAAGCCCTGTCATAGCCTGGACATCTTTTATGGTGACCATCGGTTTGGAAAAGAGGGCATGAAGGAATGACGCCCCCTGCTTTGCCCGTTTGCCGAGGGTTAGTATTTTCTCTCTCTCAATGGATGCCTTGAGATCAACAATATTTTTGAGTGTGGCTACCGCTTTGTCCGCAGTTTCAGTTACACCGGTCAAAAAGAACTTGAGCCATTGACCAAGATCGTTTTTGGTCCGGACTAATGTCAGATTATCGTAATAAAGAGCTCGATTCTTCTCAAAATATTCTGAAAGATATAGCAGGGGTTTATCCAGAATAGCGCTACTTATCAGATACAGAGTTATAAGCAAGCGACCCATCCTGCCATTGCCGTCCAGAAAGGGATGGATTGTTTCGAATTGATAGTGAGCGATAGCGATGCGGATAAGATGCGGGATTTTAATCTCTGTGTTATGCAGAAACAACTCGAAATCTGCCAATAGCTCAGGTAATTCGGTATGTGACGGCGGAATGAATACGGCATCCGCAAGGCTTGCTCCGCCAATCCAGTTTTGAGACTGTCTGAATTCTCCTGGGGTTTTATGTTCACCACGTCCGCTGGAAAGAAGGATTTTATGCGTATTCCTGATGAGACGATTGGACAGAGGCAAGGTCTTCAGCTTCTCAATTGCTTTGTTCATGGCAGCAACATAGTTATTGACTTCCTGCCAATCGTCCCGCTTTTCGGGACTTATTTCCTTTTCTTCAACAAGAGCTTCTTCAATATTAGTTCGTGTCCCTTCAATGCGGCTGGAGATAACCGCTTCTTTATAGATATGCATCTTAATGAACATATCAATGTCAGGGACAAAACGAGAGAAGGAGTTTAGCTCTCCGAGTTTCAAAGAAGCCTTTTCCAGAAGCTCGTTGATAGACTCATCCGTCCAGTAGAATGAGTGATTAATCTTCTCCGGCAAGAAATAGTTGTACTTATAGCCTTTTCGCAGTGATCCGGCCTTAAAATCGGCGATGTTCATCTTTTACTTCTAAAGTAAATTATAGAATTACTTATTTTACTTTAACACGCTTAAGTAAATTATAGAATTACTTATTTTACTTTTCTCCAGTATCCATTATGTCTTTATGTCCAGCTTGGCCAAATTCTGCCTGATAAGCTCATTGAGCTGCTCTTCTTCCTTCATCTGCTCATCAAGTTCGGCCTTAAGCTTTCCAAACCGTTCTGCGAAGTCGAAATCATCCTCGTCTTCGGGCAAGCCAATATAGCGGCCAGGCGTGAGCACGTAATCTTTTTCTCTGATTTCATCCAGCGAAACGGATTTACAGAAACCGGGAATATCTTCGTAATTGTCTGTCTTGTTGCGCCAGTGGTGGTATGTGTCAGCTATTCTGGCAATGTCTTCAGCGGTAAAATCTTTTGTCCGGCGGTTAATCAAATAACCGAGATTGCGGGCGTCGATAAACAATACCTTATCAAGACGGCCTTGTTTGCTACGCGATAAGAACCAGAGACAAGCAGGTATCTGCGTATTTAGAAAGAGTTTTGCTGGAAGGTTGATAATGCAGTCAAGAAGTCCTGCTTCAATGATAGCTTTGCGAATTTCACCCTCACCGCTGGTTTTGGAAGTAAGTGAACCTTTGGCCAGCACAAAGCCCGCCATGCCATTAGGCGACATGTGATAGATAAAGTGTTGAATCCAGGCATAGTTGGCATTGCCGGCAGGTGGGATACCATACTTCCAGCGGGCATCATCTTTTAACTGGTCACCCGACCAGTCGGAATCATTGAACGGTGGATTGGCCAGAATGAAATCCGCTTTTAAGTCTTTATGCAAGTCATTCAGAAACGAGCCTTCATTGTTCCATTTGATATTCGTGCTGTCTATACCGCGAATGGCAAGGTTCATTTTGCATAGACGCCAGGTGGTCTGGTTAGACTCCTGCCCATAAATTGAAATCAGGTCGGCAGGATTGAGGCTACTCCCATTACTTCTCTTTTTATAATGGTCCTGGTGTGCAACAATGAACTTCTCACTTTGAACAAACATGCCGCCCGACCCACAGCAGGGATCGAACACGCGACCTTCATATGGTTCGAGCATTTCAACCAGCAGTCTGACAACGCTTCTGGGAGTATAAAACTGTCCACCCTTTTTGCCTTCGGCAAGCGCGAACTGCCCCAGGAAGTATTCATACACGTGGCCGAGCACATCCTTGCTTTGTGCCTGTTCGGTGCCAAGCGCAATCGTGCCAACAAGGTCGATCAGGCCACCGAGGCTTGCCCGGTCAAGATTCTGTCGTGCGTAAACCTTTGGAAGGACGCCTTTGAGAGAAAGGTTCTGGCGTTCAATGGCTTCCATGGCTTCGTCCACATATCCGCCGATATCTACTTTTTTGCCGTTATCGAGCAGGATTTCAGTCTTCTTTGCATTGTCGGAAATCGGTTTCCAACGAGCGACAGGCGGGACAAAGAAGACCTTCTCAGCAGTGTACTCATTGGGGTCTTCAGGGTCTGCCCCCTCATATTCGCCTTTGCCGTTTACCAGTCTGGAATGCAGCACTTCGAAGGCATCGGATATGTATTTCAAAAAGATTAAGCCAAGCACAATATGTTTGTACTCCGCGGCATCCATGTTTTTTCGCAATTTATCCGCAGCTTGCCAGAGAGTCGCTTCCATGGATTCCTGTTTGTTCTTCTTCCCGTCTGCTCGCTTGACCTTAGGCATTGTGCCTCCTCCATCCCTTTTCGCAACTTTGAGTGATTTAATCGTACACCGCAGGTAGTGACGTGTCAATGCTTTGTAAGCCTCGCTTTAACTTGACCTTGCAGGGAAGAGGCCATGTTGAGGTTATGATGCTTAGGCCCGTCACATAAGAGAGGGTAAGGTAAAGTAGGAACACATTTCGTCAGAATGTGCAGTATAAAAAGGCCCCTCGTTTTCATTGGGCATTTTACGCCTAAGCATCAATCATGAAATTAGGCGCACCTTTTTCCCATCTGTCTGTACTATCAGGACGAACACTTTCCTTACACCTTTGGATGAGCTGCAAGGAGAGAGTATAATTGAAGTAAATAACATAAAAACAAACCAGCCTCCGGGTGGGGAGTAATCGTGGGTCCAATTACATTATTTGACAAATCATTTCTTCAGTCCCTCAGTCTTGATGAGTCTGTCTGGTTCGATCATTTTTTTCTGACCAATGTAGCTCCTATCTTCTATGTTGAGACGTTAGCAGATTTGAATAAACCAGCAAGGAAAGGGCGCTCTCCCGAGCAAGAGGTCAGTATAATAGCGGAGAAATTTCCAGACATGCATGGGATGCCATGCTCACACCATACAGATTTGTGTATAAATAATTTACTTGGACATCGTGTCCCGATGACTGGACAGATTCCCTTGAGTCGGGGGCGGTTGGTGAAACATGGTGATAAAACTGGCGCAGTTTTTCAGGAATCGCAAGAATCCGAAGCATTCTCCCGATGGCAAAAAAATGAGTTTCTAGAAATTGAACGACTTTATGCAAGTTCTTGGAGGCGTGCATTACACAACCTCGACTTGAAGGAGGTCACAGAAAATTTTCGGATTCTCAGGATTGATATAAAATCGTGCAAGAACCTTCAAGATGCCAATGACTTGGCAAGAGCAATAGTTCATACTGGCGATAAAGATTCAGGACTTATGCCATTGGCACTCAGATTTTTAAGTGTGCCACAACATTTACACTATGATGTTCGAAAATGTTGGAGAAATGCCGGCTATCCACCTTTATTTGAATACGCACCTTACGCTACATTCGTTCTGACAGTCGAATTGTTCTTCTATATTGCCCTAGCTGCGAACTTAATCTCAAGTGAGCGGCCGTCTAATCGCGTTGATATCGCTTACTTGTTTTACTTGCCATTCTGTATGATGTTTGTCTCAAGTGATCGTATACACCAAAGTTGTGCACCTCTGTTTTTACGAAATGATCAGGAATTCGTATGGGGTCAAGATTTGAAAAAGAGTCTTGGTCAAATAAATGAATATTACCTGCAGTTACCGGAGAGTGCCAAGGAAAAGGGTGTAATATCGTTTTCCAGCGATTTACCACAAATTGAGGATTCCTTGATGGAGAATCTGTGGAGTCGTCTTCTGCCAAAACCACGGGAAATGAAACAAAGAGACGCTTTAAATAAGCCAACAGCCAATCCAACAACATTGGAGGAAATCAAAGGAATGGAGAATGCACTACCCCTATCACCAGAGGAGATAGATTTTGATCCCCTCAAGGTCGATCGATTTTTGTTTAAACGAAGCACAAGAAAAGTAAAGGGGTCCTGGCGTCAGATTCCCAATTAGAGCTACGACCTTAAAATCTTAAAGGACCCTATCTAGATAACGAAGCAACCTCTCTTAGTAAGTGGTTTTCGGCTCTTGAACATCTAATTTAACCGTATTGCAAACCAATAAACAGATCCACTGAATTGCACACCTAAAAAATAGGCATAAATATAGATGATAAAAAAGGAATCCTTTGATACTGGAACCCAACAATAAGCCAAAAAGTTCAATAGTGGATTCTAACAATTAGGGGCGTCAATTATATAGTGATAGAATAATAGTAGGATTGAGGTTCCTGAGAGTCTTATGAAGTGGCGATGTCCGCAACCAGACAAAGCAAGGCAAAGAGGCTGTCTTGATATAAAAGAAGATGGCCGGTGCATGCGAAAGGAATGGAGTGGTGGTATCACTTATTTCAAGAAAAAGAAACTCGATACATTGGCTAAAGCGGAAGCTTACTGTGAGAGGATTAAAGACATATTGCGAGAAGAGTGAGCTAACAAAACATCGGATTGTTCAGCATGGCAGTAGTGATAGTCTTTCCGTATTTGACTTGACAGCATAACGCTGATTTGTTAATCTGTTATTAACAACTGAATAGTCGATACTAGAAGGGGGCAAGCCAATGCCCTTTTTTATTTGCTGGTGTGCGAACAGCTTAGAAAAAAGGATGGGCTTGTCCCTTACTTATTACACTAAGCAGTGGGTATAAAAAATAGAAATGAAGAAAGGTCGTCAGCGAATGGTGGGCACCATGACTAATGGGAAACCGCGTGCAATGGTGGATCATCTTGGCATTACAAATGTGGACAATACACGATGCAACAAGCCTTAGAAATCACAACGATCTACCTGTAGTTTCGAAAGGCAGTGATTCATACTGGGAGGTGATGATATGTCTAAAAAACAGAACAAAAAGTCGACAAAAGATTCAGTAAAGTTATCCCGCTTGCCCGTGAACGACATAGTCCCAGACCCCAATCAGCCACGCAAGAAATTCATGGCCGAAACGCTCACAGATCTCAGCCATAGTCTTGCAGAAACAGGCCAAGTCAGCCCGATAGTCATTAGACCAGGTCCGCCGGGGAAGTATCTGATAGTAGCAGGTGAGAGGCGCTGGCGCGCAGCCAAGGAGGCTGGCATATCTCACATTGAATGTATTGTTCACCAGGACATCGACAATCAGAAAGCTGTCGAGATTCAACTCGCCGAGAACTATCAACGTGAGGATTTGACCCCGCTGGAACAAGCTAGAGCTTTCAAAGCCTATCTGGATAATTACAAAGTATCTCAGAGCGAGCTTTCTAGACGAACCGGGATCCCTCAACGAACAATTTCGGCTCGGATAGCCTTACTTTCGCTACCAGCTAGCATGCATGCTAAGATCGAAGCTGGTGAGATAGGTCCACACCAGGCTCTCCAGGCCAGACGGGATAGCGATGCGCATGAGTCTAAAGTCATGGCGGCACACAACAGTATAATCGAAAGGTTTGGTGACGAAGAAGATAGACTCATGGATTGGTTTGAGTTGATAGAGCGAATGACCAAGTGGTTGGATCTGTTAATTGTGTTAAGTGGCTTCGCGGACGGCAGAAGGCCAGTCCCCTGCATTCATTGTACCCGTAAGGGGGAGGAGAATTGCCTAATGGAGATGAATGACCACAAACTAGAATGTCCCAGGTGTAAAGGGGTTATGTATCTCCCATTTTCTCTAAGCTGGAAGGCAGCGGTTCTACAAACAATGGAATTGGTCGCAAGGGGCTATGCACCACCAGAAATATATGAAAATGATTGGTAACTTTTCCTAAATCCTACACACCCACTAGTAAATGAACTCCCCCCTCCGGTGAATTTCTAAGTTGATCTGAACAATCCGATGGATTGTGTAGACATCATTTTGTCTGAATCAAAAACTTCTCTATCTGACCAAGCAGGTCAAAATGAACTACCCATTTAAATACAGCATCCACACGAAATATTGATGGCAAGAGTCTGACAGTAAGTAAAGCTAGGGGTATATTTTCAGGTATCCATTAATTATTATTCTCCCAAAATCTTTAGACTATTTTTAGGCTTTTCGTGCATAGTTAATGGTACAATAAAAGTGTCACTAATTAACTAGACAACTACAGGCTCTTGACGAAGATTCTAAGGAACCTGCTAATCAACTTGCAATACGTAAAGAGAACCTCAAAAAGAGGAGTTGGATGGTAGAATACGTTGAATTGAGACAAGGGCACCGAAAGGACCGCCTGAAAACGATTGTTGGCAGTTTTAGTTTGAGACCGGGTTAGGCAAACGCGCAGCCTGTTTGCAGTGGTGTTGACTGCGTATGGACAGATACACAGAAGGGAGGTAACAGAGTATGCACAAATATACGCTCGTGAAAGTTAGCCTACTCGTGGTGATCTCTATGGTGGTAGTATTAACTCCCATTCTTTCATCAAGACCTGCTTGGACTTGGGGACCGCCAGATCATGCCGGCATAGCCAACCTAATCATGCCTGTTGATTCTTATGGACGGATATTGAATTACAGCAAGTACTTCAACGAATCAATAGAGGCATCGAAACAAGCAGTTGCAGACAAGTGGTCAGACTGGCTAGCCAAGCAAGAGACAGTAATAGAAGGCCATTCAGCCCATATCGGCAGGAAGTGGACTGGCACAAAAGATACATACCAGAAAATATATCCTTTGTTGACAGATGGAACAGAACGCCTTAGATTTGAGGTCTGGTGTAAGAAGACTGGACTTAAAAGCGCCAATATTATAAGTGCACGTTGGGCAAATCCAGACGACCCTACGAACATCAACTTGAACATTAAATACTATATAAATGGTTTCAGTGGGCTTATTCTCTATTGGAAGATCTACACGGAATCGGGGCTTCCGCCATCCTACATAACAGTTATTTGTCCCAACGGTGGCGAGGTTTGGGAGGTTGGCAGCACTCAGCTAATCGAATTGTACGCATCGGGAATTCCGTATCCGATCGAGATCCAGCTATCCAGGGATGGCGGTTTGAATTGGCAGAAGATAATCGATAAGGCGGATCCCTATTCTAAAGTGGAATGGACAGTGACCGGTCCGGCGACAGAACAAGCGATGATAAGAATACTTACTCCAGACACTAGCTATGTCTGGGACAGAAGTGATGAGGTCTTCACCATTTTTACCAATACCCAAGATAATATCCAAGATAACAGTTTTTTCCCCCAATCGTGGTGAGAGCTGGTAAGCGGGCAGCACCAAGTTAATCGAGTAGAAATCGGAGGGAATTACCGATAAGGTCAAGATTGAACTATCCAGGGATGGCGGCAAAAGTTGGGAAACCATAATCGCCGAGACTGCAGCCAGCAAAGCTATTTAGGGTGGTTTGGGACTCGCGAAAACGGCCTTGATAACGGCCTCTAATCTTGCCATATTTCCTTCATTTTTAACATAACAAAATGGCTTTGTGTGTATGGCCCCGTATATGGCCTGCTAACATAACACCAGCTTAAAC
>CAYNVO010000018.1:0-5320 GCA_964400675.1 uncultured Dehalococcoidales bacterium
GAATAGAAGCGCTGCCAGCCGAAGTACTCCCACTGTATGCCGCCGGCGGGCGTGGCTGCGGGGTGTCCGTACTCCTGCACCTCAAGCTTGACCAGGGGCTTACGAGGCGTGCCTGTCTTCTGGGTTTCCAGGAGTGTATCGGATAGAGCTCTCATTTCTTTCTCGTCCATATTATGTAAACTGCCGAACCAAGCAGCACAACCACGCCGGCTATAGTTAGCCAGTCAAAGACTACCATGTTAACTCTCAGTTAACGTCAGGTCATCATCTGCTCTGCCAGCACGCCCAGGGTATAGAGCTTCCACTGGAAGGGCATTAGCATGGCTTTCCAGTCCACCTTAGAGTTAGCCAGCTCTGCCAGGGCGTTGGCTGCCCTGATGGTTGAGTTAAAGTCCCGGGTAAAGACATAGAATTCCGGGCTTCGGCCGCAAGTGCCGGCTGTCTTCTCGGTCTCCTCTTTCAGCCAGTCCCTGGCGTCCACCGCCAGGTCGACCAGGTAGCTCCAATAATCCTGCGCCTGGGTTATGGACTGACAGGCGGTTACCGTGCCTTTATCCCTGGCCTTGTAGTAGATGGTGGCGGGGTTGACCTCCTTGTATGTGCCTTCGACCTCAGAGAGCACGGTCTCATGGAAGGCTTTAACGTCAAAAGGCTGGACTTCCTCAACTACAGGCTGGATTTCCGCCTGTGGCTGCGCTGGCGTGGTCTGTACTACTGGCTGCGTGGCTGAGGCCGCACCGTTACCGTTAACGGCTTTGACGGCTTCCTTCTCCTTGTCGACTTTGCCCTGGGTGATGATATAGAAGATGCCGGCCAGGGCTGCGGCCATCGATGGCACCATGTCCATGAATGTCTGCTGCGCCTCCGGCTCGGCGATAAACAGGGGTATCATGGTGGCCAACACGGTGATGATGAAGGCACTGTATTTCTTTTTTCCATCCATAAATTTTTGTAACATTTTTCTGTCTCCTTCTTCGTTTTTTACTTTATGTAAAGCCTAGCCTGGAGGCTCTTATTATGTCAAGCAAAACGGCGTCCCTAGCTTCGATTTTAAGCCCCTCAAACGAAATGGCAGGGTGATTCCATCCATGCCCCGCCTATTCGACTAAAGCTGCCAGGGTATCAGGGACCGGCTTGCCGTTTTCCTGGTAATGCCTCATCAGGTGTTTGGCGGCGTCCAGGATTTGCTGCTCGGTAGCTTCTACCCGCTTACCCCGGAATCCGCCACGGCTCAGAGCTGCCACGGCTGCCGCCGTATGCTCCCAGTCCGTTGTCCGGTAGTGGCCGATTTTGCCCTGTATGGCTCTAAAGATGGCTTTGGTATGGTGCGGCAGCTTCCACGTCTCGGGGTCGTCTTTGTCCCCCACGACAGCGAAAGCCTGCCAGGGTAAGCGGGGCAGACCCTGTTCGATTTTTGATTTACTCATAGTTGTCTCCTTCTCTGTGAGATTCTTCGCCTCGAGATTCTTCCCTTCACGGATCCTTCCCCTTCGCCTTCGGCTCAGGATCAGGATGACAACGGGGGCTATTCAGTGTTGTCTCCTTGATAAAGTTGTCCGACCTTTAGCTTTCGGCTCCTGCCGAAGCGTTTGAGCTGGCGGGTGAACTCTTTGAGTATGGCTGTTCCCCAGGACTGGTAATCTCTATCCGCCTGCTCTCCGCCAAAGCCCGCGGTGTCCGTCCTATACTGCGTCTGAGACAGCACGGCATAGGCGGCAGCTCCTTGAGCTAGCACGTCCTCAAGATAGGTGGGGACGGTGCTTGTGTCGACGTCCAGGGTGTGTAAGCAGCTCCAGTAGACATAGCAGTTCTCACCGTCTCCCCGGGCGTCTCCAATCAGGGTCAGGGTGTCTCCATAGACGCTGAACCTCTGAAAGCTCCTGGGGGTGCTGTCTACCGGAAACTCTACCCGGTCAATGGAGATCCTGTCCGAAATGCCTGACACTCCGGAAATATCTATCTCCCTGCTGCTGGCTGTGGTGGCAACGGTAGATTTCATTTCCCTGGGGCAATAGCGGGACAGCTCGGCTAGCGCTCTCTGGATAGCTCTCTCAATCTCGTTGTCCTGCCAGCGATAGCTGGCGTTGTCCTCGTCCTTCAGGTCTCGCCTGACCAGGGTAACCATGCTGCTCAAGTCCATGCCTGCGCTCCTTTACTTTACTTTGCTTTGCTTTACTTTACTTTGCTTTACTTTACTTTGCTTTACTTTGCTTGCTTTCTCAGTAGGCGTGGGGGTGAAGCCGTCCACCCTGTTAATCGGTGCGCTTCACCCCCGGCCTATTCTATTCCCGGGCTTGCTGAGGTGGAGGTGAAACCTCTGCCCGGAACAAACCTCACTTATTATGCGTGCACGTGGTCAACTCTGGCGTTAAGGAAGAACAGCACTTCCGTGGCGCTCAGGGCTATGCCGATGATGGTGTCGCAATCGCCCTGAGTATCTGGCGCTGTCTGCGTGATTTGGCCGGAGTCTGTGCTTTCGGCTACATAGACATAGCCGCCTGGGGTAGCGTCGGTATAGCCTCCGACTACGGCTACATGTGCGACTGGTATTACGTCCCCGATAGCTCCGTCTGCCAGAGCTACCAGGCGACCCTGTATAGCCGTGCCTACGGTGGCTAGCGCCAGCTTCCATCCTGAGCTATAGCCCAGGATATCGCCCCTCTTGCAAGCCTCCGCCAGGGTAATCTTGGGCGCCTGCGGTCCCAAGCTCCACAGGATTTGTCTGCTGATTCCCGGATCTGCAAATGCCATGTTTTTATTCTCCTTCTACATCTTGTGGTTCAGTTTTCAGGATCTCCGCAACTGCTCCACTAGATGTTGTGTTTTAGTCCGTGACGCCGATTAAAGCGGCTCTCTTTACCAGGGAGAAGTCCGCCACGCCGACATACCACTTGATGCGGTTCCTGGAGGCGTCCTTTGTCTCCATCGACCCTATAGGCTCAATGGTAAGCCCGCCAGGCCCGGTGACGCCGCAAACTGCGCCTTCACCAAAGCACAGGGCGTAGATGGTGGAGCTAGTGGCGCCGGTGGTGGCTGTCTCCACGCTGCCGACCAGGGTATGGGTGTCCAGTATCCAGTCATTGATGCCGATGGCTATGCCGTTGTAGAGCTGGACGAACTCTCCCAGCTTGCCTTGACCGACCTCAAGGTTGTTGCCGGCGGCTCTGGCCAGGGCGTTTATCTTCCTGCGTGACCGGCGGCTCATCAGCAACAAATCGGGCTTCTGACCCTTTATGGCGTCGATGAGCTGGTCGAGCATGGCCAGGGTCAGGGTGGCGCCGGTAGCGCCGGCGGCTATCACCTGGCCTGAGGCGGCGAGGGTGTTTATGAGCAAGCGGATGCCGTCGAACTGGTTGGCATCGGCGGCTGAGCTGCCGTAGATAAAGGCTCGGTCAAACTCATGCCTGATTGCCTTCGCCGTAATCTCGATGATGGCTGCCTCGATATCCTGGACGTTGTTCCTGGTGGACTTGATGTAGTTGTCCACATCGGCGTTCTGCCCCAGGATTTTCAGGGTAGCGGTGAGCTGGTCGAAGGTGATATTGGGGCTGGTTGTCCAGTCGTCATTGGGGGCGTGCCATTCGGCTGAGGGGAGCGTTTTCTCCCTGTTGTAGGTCAAGGCGTTGCCCACAATCTCTATGAAGGGCATGCTCTGGAGTATGGGGCTTTCCTTGACTATGGTCTCAATGACGCCGGCTAACAGGACGTCATTAGACAGCTTGGCTGCTTCGGTTAAAGTTGTTGGCATAGGTTAAGTCTCCTTTTTAGTTATTTTGCCGCAGTAGCTCTCTACTGCTCCTTTCTCTTTTTGGCTTGTTCTAAGCCAAGAGTGATTTTCTCCTTGGTGCTCAGGGTTGACAGGTCTATGGGTGTGCGTGCCGGGGCACCTGCCGGCACCACGTTTAGCTGAGCCAGGGCTGACGCCTGCGCTTCCAGGTTCTCCTTGACCTTTGACACAAGGCTGGTGGCTTTGCCCACCGAGGCCTTGATGTCCTCGACGGTGTCTCCGCCTATGATGTCAGGGGTGAATACAGGATTGGTGGAGAGCACCAGCTTCTTGTAGTCGTCTACTGCGTAGGCATAGGCGGCTTTGGCTCCTTCAAAGTCAGAGCTGAGCTGGTCAAGTTTCTCCTGCAACGCCTGTGCATCGGTGGAATAGGTGGTTACCTGACCTTCAAGCTCCGTTATCTTTTCTTGAAGGGGCTGAGTAGCCTCTGAAACCAGGACGGCTGCCTTGTCCCGCTCAGCCTGGAGCTCAGCCTGGAGGGCTTGGTAGTCCTCTGCGGTCGGGGTTTGGTTGTCGACTTTGGGTTCTGTGTCATCTGCCAATGTAGTCTCCTTCCTTTTGGCGTTTATTCAGTCAAGGTCTCGGTCTCCATGTCGGCGGCTGTCGCTCTCTCTCGCTCGCCGCCTCGGGTAGACTTCGCCTTAAACTGCTGATTCATTTCCAGAATTTGGCCTCTCTCCTCCAGCCACCTGGCTAGCTCCGCCTCGGGGTCGCGGATGCCCAGCTCGTCCATGGCCGTTCTCCTGGCGTGGATGCCTGACTGGACAAGCAGCTGCTCGTTCTGAGCCAGCCTGGCTTTGTCCTGGGGCAGTACTGCCCCCCAGACGATGCGCATGTTTACGCCGGTCAAGTCCTGCCTGCTGAACTGCTTATGTAAAGAGAGAATCATCTGGCTGCGCTTAATATAGGCTGCGGTGCGGATGGTTCTCTTGCGCCTGACTTTCTGTAGTAAAGATTGCAGCTCCACCTCCAGGGCTACGCCCGACAGCTCTCTCTCGATGCCGCCGTAGGCTGCCCTGGGTGATTCGCTGATATCATGCAAACAGCGGTAAATCATATCTATATAGTCCACGTGAAGCCGTATGCCGCCGCCGGCCAGCAGGTCCAGCAGGTAGGCTTTGGCTTCCTCGGGTATAGTCCACACCTGGCCGGGGGCTACTTTTATGTCCTCGGCTGAGTCCACTCCCTCTAATACGGCTATGGGGTTGCCCGACACCTCGAGGATGCGGGAGAGCTGGGACAGCGCCCTGTTAAGCTCTCGCTGCGCCTGCCTGAGCTGGGGGATATCCGAAGTCCCCCAGAAGTGCTTCGGCTGCCTGACGTTGGGGAAGATGACGAAGGGTATAAAGCCGTAGGGGTTGGGCTTCTTTTCCAGCGTGTCATTGTCCAGGAAGAGCTGGAACTCCTTATCCGTCCACAGCTCGGTGATGGTGGCGAAGGTCTTGCTGATGGTCTTTTTGTAGAGAAGCTGAACCTCATCCTTGCTGAGCGTGTAGCGGCTGGCTACCCGCCAGACTTTGGACAGGTCGTCTC
>CAYNVO010000019.1:0-5033 GCA_964400675.1 uncultured Dehalococcoidales bacterium
GCTCGCCGTTGTAGAAATCCATGTTAGCCTTGTATTCTGCCAGGCGTGCTCTGTCTAGCTGGGACAGGGACTGGGGGTTGAAATCAGTCATTGCGCTGCCCTCCTGTAGCTTTCCTGGGCGCTGCGTCCTGGGCTGCCTGCACAATCAGCGCCAGGCTGGTTAAATAGTCGTCGTGGCCTTCTGCTGGCTCTACAAAGAAGTTAAGGGTCTGATTCGGGCGATAGGTACTCTTTGCCTTCTCGAGCTGGTGAAACAGCTCCTTGTGGTCTGTAGAGCCGTCCTGCCTGTAGACCTTAAGTCTTCCTGAATTGACGGCTGCCAGGAGGTCAAAGCCAGCATCCGATTTCGACTTCTGCGTGAACTTAAACGGTATCACTTTAGGACCTATAGCCTTCCGTAGAAAACTGGTTGTCGGTTCTCCTATACCGGTGGCGTCGCATACTATCCTGGTACAGTTCCAAGTGTTCTTGAAGATATCGACAAGCTGGTTATGGAGTATGGGGTGCTTCTCTCCAATCCATGCGTAGTGTTCAACAACATTGATGTCGGGGTCTCTCTGCCGGTTGCCAGGCAGGCTCACCTCGGCTATGGTTACCACCGTTGCGTCCCTGCTGGGGCGGGTCAGCATTTCATCTTCTAGCTGTTCTTCTTCCCCGGCGAAGTCCACCGCTGCAATGTAAGCCTTGCCGTCATGGGGACTTCGCAATCTTGGGTGGTTACCCTGCATGACGGCGATCTGCTGGCGGGTAAAGAAGCCGCCGCCGCCTCTAATAGGCAAGAGCGCGTACTGCGTCCTGAAAAGCGGATGGTCCTCTCCCAGGCGCTGGCGCTCGGACTCAGCGAAAGCTCCGTATGCGGGGTTATACTTGGCCACCTCCTGCCAGTCATAGCGAAAGTGGCGCTTAACGCTGTCTTTCTTCTCCTGCTCAAGGTTGGTCTGCTTGATTTCTTCCAGGAGGGTGGTATCATCCCACGTCGTGCCGTAATGTATGGTAGTGGCATTATAGGCTGACGACATGGGGCGGAAGTCCTTAGTGTACTTGTCCTTCGAGACGTCCTGGGACTCGTCGATTTCCAGAAGCACCTCAGCGGTGTGGCCAACAACTGAGCTGGTCTCGTCGGCCGAAAGGAATATCCACCTGGAATTCCCCAGGCGGATGATATAGCCTGCCTCGGTGAACCATAGTCCGGTAAATCCGAAGTCGTTCAACCGGTCCTTAAGCCTTCCCATGGAGATCAGGGTCTGCGGCTTAAAGGTAGGCGAGCACTTGATAGCGTTTCCGCCGGATGCCATGAACATGGTCATTAAAAGCACCTCGAGGTGAGCTGACAGTTCGTTCTTTCCTCCCTGGCGTGCGATCTCGACCGAAAAGGTCAAGCCCAGGTTATGCTGTATGCTCTCTATTACAGCCTTTGCCACCTCTGCCTGATACGGTCTTAGCTTCATCTGATCAGGGCCTTAATCCCCAGGGGGACGGCAATCTCCGTAAGGACTTTAGCGATAGCGTCTTTGAGCGATCGCTTCTGCTCCTTGCTGATGTTATAGCGGGTGCGGACCAGGCGGGCAATAGTATTGGCTGCTGCCAGCGCCAGCTCGATATTATGGGGTTCGCTTTGAATGATGGTGCGGAGCTTGATTCGAAGGATGGCGATTTCCTCGTCTAAACCGTCAATCCCCCTGGCGTCCTCAAGCTGCAGCTCCTCGGCTTTATCTAGCGCTTTGCTGTAAAACCCGTGCTTCTTGGCGTTCAGGTTGCCTTTGGGGGCACCGGCTTTCGCCATTACGTCTTTGCTCCTTTTTCTGCTTTGCTGCTTCAAGCAAACCAAAGACGAGGACGTGGGCTGCCAGGTCAAAACGCTGCTGTTCGAGCGCCACCTTGAGTAATTTCATAGCTAACTACCATTTTATGTAAAGTACCCCCATTATGTCAAGTAGTTATGTCAAGTATTTTCTCTCTAGCCTGGGGGGTGGTTCTACGGAAGGCGGCGGGATAGCGGACTTCTCTCTGTCCAGGTGGTATGAACGGCAGTCCCAAGGCTTTGAAGATGCCTTCCTCGGTATCACCGGCTACATGGCGGCCGTAGGCGTCGAAAAGCCCCTCTCCGCTGGCGTGCAGATGCCAGCCTCTATCCCTGGCCATGGTGCACAGGTTGATGTTGTGCTCCTTTGACCCTGTTCTGATCAGCAACAAAGTTCCCCATGTCTCAGGGGTAGCCCAGTAGATGTCGACCGATATCCGCTTGAATGAGAAGGAGGCTATCTTTTCTCCGTTTGCTTGCGGGGCGACTGATTCAGCGATCGACGCTACCAGGTGCTGTCGGCCGAAGTAACCGCCATTGATTATCTTGTCCTCATTCGGAATAGCCACGATATCGATATCGTGGACTTCCCCCTTCCCTCTGCGGATGCTGCCAGCGACCTCTACTTTGTCGCAGTAGGGGATTAGCTTTGACACTAGCTCAACTGCGATTTGAGTTGCCTCGAGTAGTTTCATGGTTCACCTCCTTACTTCTCTATGCGCCTGGTAGTAGGCTCTCTTGCGGGCTGCCACTTCTTCTCTATGCGCCTGGTAGTAGGCTCTCATGCGGGCTGCCGCTTCTTCTCTATGCGCCTGGTAGTGGGCTCTCTTGCGGGCTGCCACTTCTTCTCTGTGCGCCTGGTAGTAGGCTCTCATGCGGGCTGCCACTTTATTGTCTTTACCGGCCCGGGCGTCCCAACAGCTTACACAGATAGGGTCCTCTCTGTAAGAGTCATCCCACTCTGTATCAGCTCCGCAGATAGAGCACTTTTGCAATGATGTTGTTGGAGCGCTTGTTGTCGTTTCCAAATCACCTCCTGTGTAAAATGCTCCGGGTCTATCGGGCAGACGATAAATCCGTTCCTGCGGGACAAAGCGGCTCCACAATTAGCTACAGGACAGAGATAGAGCTTCCTGTAGGGACCCGGGTGCGGGTGCTTCAATGGCTTCATCAGCTCTTTGCGCCTTACTTCTAGGCTCTTTATGTTCTTATGTCTCGGCATTTGAACCTCACAAAAGGGCAAGCTGTTTTTCCTCGTTCAGGGTGCCGGCAGCCGCTTTCTTAAAGTCCCGTCTACGGTAGGCGTCCTCTACCAGCCGACCCTTTAGCTGCTTAAGGTACTGGTCTACTTCCTCCGGCGTCTCCACCATGAAGTAGCCATAGGGGTGCTCGGTGCTCGAGGCAATCGGGTGACCCTGGGCTATCAGCTCTCTAATCTCCTTACGAATCATCCTGTCGTGCGGCTCTCCCAGGAGCTGCGCCAGGTCCTTACCGGTGATGGCCCTGGCTTTGCCTCTGTGTAGCTGTAAGATGGTTAGTAGATGGCTCATCAGCTCTCCTTTGCCGGCACGTCAATCTTCGTGGCGTTCACCTCGAGGTCAAACATTAGCTGGTCTGACCCCAACGTGAGATTCAAAGCCGCTCCTTGCCTTCGGAAGTTAAGGATTCGGGCTATCTCTCCTGGCTGCAGCTTCGTCTCCACCTTTAGGACCGTAATCATGCCTTTCTCCTCGTGAAACGTCTGCGTCACGCTCACTAGATCTGCCTGCGTAGTAACCTCTGCTTTCATGGATTTACCTCCTTTCTATCGCTGGACTAAGTGTCCGTATTTGCCTTTGATAAACCTATCGGGGTCGTCTTTCTTGTCTTTCTCAGGCGCCGGTATTGGGCCTGGCTTGGTTACCAGGAATCGAATAAACCCCGGCATGTTTCTGATCCCCTTTATGCTCTTAGCTCTCTCTACCGCCTGTTTGATGCGGGCCGGCTCATGCCTGACAATGAAATCTGCTGCCGCGTTAAAGCCAAGCTCTGCTAGCTCATCGATGAGGGTGGGGTACTCCATGAGAGCTGTCTGCAAGGCAAGCTCGCCTT
Organism: uncultured Dehalococcoidales bacterium; assembly: GCA_964400675.1. Taxonomy (GTDB): domain Bacteria; phylum Chloroflexota; class Dehalococcoidia; order GIF9; family UBA5629; genus 9FT-COMBO-48-23. The sequence continues at coordinate 3,893 of CAYNVO010000019.1, forward strand.
GCTGTCGCTTTTTGCGGCGCTGCGTGGTGGTGGTGGTGGTGAGGGGTGGTGGTGGTGCTGATGGTGGTGGTGGTGGTGCTGATATACCACCACCATCATTGGATTGGGCTGTACTTGTTATGCTGCGCAATGATTTCCTCCTCGTTTAGAATGTGCCAGTAGACGTCTGCGGTTGTTGAAGTGTCCGCATGCCCTAAAATGGCAGATATAGCTTTAATGGAAGCCCCTTTTGACAGCGCATAGGTGGCGAAGTAGTGCCTGAGCTGGTGGGGGGTAACCTTAACCCCCAGGCGGTGGGATAGCCTGTCGAAATACTGGTCTATGCCTCTGATGCTGTAGTGTGACCCTGTGGCTATACCCGGAAACAGCCACTCGCCGTCATAGCCTGTTTCTGCCAGGGCTTTGAGCTGCTTCTCGACGGCGGCTGTCGTGTGGGCTGACAGGGGCACTATTCTCTCCTTCGACCCCTTACCGAATACCTTTATGCTGGCGTGCTCCAGGTCGATATCTGATATCCGGATGGTTGCCAGCTCGGAAAGCCTGATGCCGCAATCGGCAAAGATTAGTAGCATGGTCTGATGGCGGTGGCTCTTTGGGATCTGCATCAGGGCGGTAAAGACCTGCTCCGTCGGGGCTTTCCTGATAAGCCTCGGCAGTCTGGGGCGCGCTATTTTGGCTGCCGGCGTAGCTGAGATCATGTCTCTGTCTGCCAGATAGCCAAAGAACGACTTAACCGCGCTGACCTGGCGGTTGATAGTCCCTAGAGAGAGACCTTTGACCTGGAGGCTGGCCAGGTACGCCTCTATGTGCGCTCTTTTAGGTTTCGGCGCACGCCCAAGAAGCGCCTCGATGGTGGCTCTATAACTCGGGATAGTTCTCCCTGAAAAGCCTCGAGCTAAAAGGCTGGTTATCCAGGGGTTGATGTATCTGTGGAAGTCCAGGTTGGAATCGTATTCCTCCGGTATGGTTTGCTGTTCAAGCTGTGCTAGTTTCCAGGTAAGCTCTCGGACAAGGCGTTGATTCGACGGTGACAGTCTGGACAGGATAGATAGAAGCTGCGACATGGCGTCCCCCCCTTCTGATGATTCCGCCATTGTAGGGGGCGACTGCGGCATGCGCCATGTTTGGGAGGACATGGCAC
>CAYNVO010000020.1:0-4629 GCA_964400675.1 uncultured Dehalococcoidales bacterium
CTGTGCCGGTACCTGTAGCTGAGGTCACAGAGTCCTGTGTCAGCTCATAGGCACCTGTATCGCAGGTACTACCCTGCCATCGGGGCACGCCCCGCTGGTCTATGGATGGGAAACCTTCACCAATACCATGATCAATTGCCGGGCTGCCGTGTAGCAGGGCATGGGTGAAGGTTGGACCACCATTATCCTGTAGCGGGCCCAGAAGTGGGTCGGTGTTTATCAGGTCGGTTCGCACGTCGAAGCCGCAGCTGTTGTCGCCGCATAGGTTGTAGCCATTAGAGTCAGTCAAGCCACCCTGGGCTGGTTCAGTAAAGCCGTTGTTATAGACGGCGTCTCCGGCTGTGTTGTTGGCTACGATGGTGCTCTCAAATTTGGCATATCCCCAGTTACTGAAACCCCCGCCGCGGGCTGAAGTGCCAGTTGCCTGGTTGTTGGCGATGGTTGTGTACTCCGAAGTCATTGTGGCGTTTGGCCAATTGTAAATGCCACCGCCGCTTTCGGAAGCAGAGTTACCACTGATGGTGCAGTTGCACAGGTATAGACTACCCTGGTTTCTTATGCCGCCGCCCCCACTGCCGGAGTTGCCGCTGACCGTGCACCGGTTCATAGCCAATGTGCCCGCATTAAGTATGCCACCACCCGAGCTCGCGGTATTGTTCCTGACGGTGCAATCATCGAGAGACAGCGTGTGCGGTGAATAGATAAAAATGCCCCCGCCTGCATCCTGGCTGCCATTCTGGATTGTGACACCTGAAATTGAAGCGGTTATATGCATGGAGATGGGTGGGCCGATTTCAACTACGGTATTGAAGCTTCCGCCGGCATCGATTATAGTGCTGCCTGCACCAGCCCCCTCAAGAGTTATGAATTTATTGACATCGATAGATTCTGTATATGTTCCTGCGGCTACGTGCACCGTGCCACCATCGGCGACAGTGTCTATGCCATGCTGGATAGTAGCGAAAGGCTGTGCTTCGGTGCCGTCATTATTGACATCGTCGCCTGTGGGAGCTACCCAGACATCGGATGGTGGCACGAAAGCTTCTGCTACATGTGCCGTTGGAATCGGTAGCGCCAGTAATGCCAGTAAAAGAACTGCTGCCAGTGGAATTATCTTACTTGCTCTGGTCATTTGTGCTCTCCTTACTTTTAAGTCGGGCTAGGAAACCCTCGGTTGACCACGACGATTATAGCATGGAATTTCGATTTGTCAATTTGGGCTGCTTGTATACAGATGCGACCTTAAAGCCCCGCAGCCGCAAGTCTTTTCGGCAATTTCCTCTCCCTTTAAGGGAGGGAGGCTTTTCACTAGTTGCCATTCTGAGCGTAGCGAAGAATCCCCCTATGTTCCATCCGGAATTCATTTCGAGCTTAGATCCTTCGGTCGCTTCGCTCTCTCAGGATGACAAAGGCGAAGGGCTCCATCAGGATGATACAGGCGAAGGGCTCCCTCAGGATGACATGAAAATAGGGGCTCCTTTAGGATTACACAAAGGGGAATGCCTGAAACATCGGACGTTTTGGATTTTTATATTGTCTGGGATTCAGGCTTTCGAGCTTAAGGTTTGACGATTATTCGGCAGTGCCCTTGTTGTTTTGCTAGTGTCGCTGGTTATTGGTATTATCCTTGTTCTTCTCTTTTATTGCGTCAATAACTTGCTGCCAGTCATGTTTATTTTCCTGTGATGCATTTTCCCTGGCGTTTTCCAAAGCAGCTCGAGTCTTGGATTTGCTCTCCTCCAGGCGGTTCTTCAAGCGCTCTCTTTCGGCAGCCCGTTTGTCATATTTGGTAGCTGCTGGAGTTGTTTTTGGCTCTTCAATCGTGGAGGGTTGCTCCTCAGTTACCGTTGGCTGCTCCTCGGTTACCGATGGTTGTTCCTCAGTTACCGGTGGTTGTTCCTCGGTTACCGATGGCTGCTCTTCGGTTACCGATGGCTGCTCTTCGGTTACCGATGGCTGTTCCTCAGTTACCGGTGGCTGTACTGCTGGCACCTCTTCTGGTGGTGGTGTTGGTGGTAAAGGCTCAATTTTTGTTGGCTCGGGAGCAGCTGTGGGGGGTGGAGCTGTGCCAGCGGCGCTCTCTGCCTTGGCTATCGCGGAATTAGCTAGCTCCAACTGCTTAGCCAGCCTTGCAGCAGTGATGGCGGCATGCTCGGTCTTTCCCTGGCTAGCCATAACTTCGACTTCCGCAGCTCTCGTCTCGGCGAGCTGGGTGTGAATTTCAGCTTTTTGTGTGTCGGTAACGGCAAAAGCAAGCCTCATCTCCTCTGTAGCCAGCTTCACGGGATAAAGTGTTTGGTCCGGCATAGCATTTGACGAGGCAGCCATGGTGCTGCCGGTGGTCAGCATGAGGATAAGGACGGCGGTTACAGCCACAGCCCAGCTTTGTCGCCACCAGCTAAAGTGTCCCGGCTTTGCTACCTGTCCTTGTTGACTGGCGTAATGTTGCGCTCCCTGGATCCTCACCTGTGCCCAGTGTTTAAATTCAGGGCGAGGGTGAATATAGGAAGCTCGCCTGCCGACATCGAAGGCGGTTTCGAGCAGAGACTTTAGCTCAGCACGGTGTTCCGGATATCTGGCAAGGCAGCTCTGAAGGCTTTCGCCTGCGCGAATCCGTTCATAGCACTCGTTAAAAATATCGTCTAATTTTCTAGCCATCTAATTTCCCGTGGAGGGCCTTTCTCAATGAGGCTGTGGCATTGAACTGTAATGCCTTAACGGTGCCCTCGCTTTTGCCCAGAGTTCTGGCCACCTCGTTAATAGAAAGTTGCCCGATAAAACGGAGTGTGGCTACCTCTCGCTGAGCTCCCGGCAAATGCTCCAGCGCTTCCTTCAGTTGATAAACTTCAAAATTCCGTTCTGTCATCTGTACCGGGTCTTCCACGCCTTCTACATAGGCTTCATCGAGACTGGCTCTTTTCTCCTTTGATTGTTTCCTTACATGGTCGATTACCCTGTTGTGAGCGATCCTAAATAGCCAGGCGGCAAATGGCAGGTCACGCCATTTGTAAGAACCGATCGACTCCAGCGCTTTAATAAATACATCCTGTGTCAAATCCTCTGCCTCAGCCTGACTTCTAACCTTGACATAAATGTACCGAAGTATTCTGTCAAAGTTCTGGTTGTATAGCTGAGTAAAAGCTGCTTGGTCGCCATTTACTGCCTGCTGTACTAAATATTCTTCACTTAACACCAGGAAGACCTCTTGCCTGGTGCCTATTATAGTAAAACGTAATAGATAAGGAAAACGTTTAGATGGAGCTAGGCTGTGGATTAAAAATCTTTTACCTGGAAACGGACCTGTTTCCTGTGTCCAAGACTGTTGACACGGTAGAATGTTTTGTGCACAATGTGTTATTTGAAGGGAGGGCCGTCCAGATGCCTGAATTGAAGTTCGATAAAGCAAAGTGCGCCGATTGTAAAGCAGTTAGCTGCCTGGTCAAATGCCAGTATATGGATTTCAAAGATAAAAAAAAGGCGAAGGTGGAGTGGCAGAAGGTAATCGACGGTGAGGATTCCTTTGTACTGAAGGCATGCACCACATGTTATGCCTGTGAGGAATACTGCCCCTTCGGGAACCACCCATTTTACTTGATTGTCGAGCGCCAGGAAGAGAAGGGCATATTGCCCCAATCCCGTCCTATCACCAAGCAAGCAATCAATATGACCACAGCCCAGGGCAAATTTCTGGTAGGAAAACCTGAGAAGACGGCATTATCTTTTTGCGCTATACCAAGGCTCTACACTCTGGCTACCGGGAAACTTTTTGAGGATGTTATGCCGTCCTGGATTCTGGGTACTGAGTTCTTCTGCCAGGCGATGTTCTTGCATTTTGCCCGAATGTCGGTGATAAAGGAAAACCTTCCCAGGGTGATAGACAATATCTGGAACCAGGGAATCCGGGAAGTTATCTTTCTGCATGATGAATGTTACGGCACCTTCACAAAGCTGGCGCCGGCTTACGGCATCGAAGTGCCGTTTAAACCTATTCATTATTTCGAATATATATACAAAAGGCTGAATGAGCTCAGGAACGAGATAAAGCCGTTAAATGTTAAAGCGGCGTACCATCGGAACTGTTCAGCCCGGCTGGTCCCGGAGACAGACCATTTTGTTGACGATATATTCGAGTTAATTGGGGTTGAGAGGGTTAAGCGGGAATACGACCATGAGAATGCGCTTTGTTGCGGGGGGCTTTTTATGACGTCCAGGGGTTATGATGCGGGTCACGATGTGCAAAAGAGAAATGTAGATGATATGGTGAAGTCTGGTGCCGAATATTGCGTATTTAACTGCCCGGCCTGCTGGGACCCTCTGGCTGAGAAAATTGCCAGGAGAGGGATAAAGCCCATACACATAATAGACCTTTAATAGACCTTTGCAAGCTGGCAATAGGCGAAAGACAAGCCGTGGAGGTGACAGTATGAGCGATATATATGAAGCTCTGGTTAAGATAGTCGGCAAAGATTACGCTTCAAATCACCACGAGGAGCGTTACTTCTATGGTCGTGACCCCGGTTTGATGGCGCCGCATGAAGCGGATTACGTGGTAATGCCGAAGACGACCGGGGAAGTACAGGAGATAGTAAAGCTGGCAAACAGGGAGAAGGTGCCGATAGTTCCCAAGGG
>CAYNVO010000021.1:0-3611 GCA_964400675.1 uncultured Dehalococcoidales bacterium
CCGTTAAGTTCAGGGTAGTCGGCATCAGGTTCGAGTACAATCCGAAGCAAGCCAGGTACGAGCACCGCCTCGTTCTAGGAGCGCCTTAATTGTTTCCGCCAGAAAATTCGCAGCCGGTCTCTTTCAGCGCCCGCATTTATTGTAGACGACAATGAGCAAGCTACAGAAGCACCTTTATTGACCGGTCGGCAGTATCTACGTCGCCAGGTTGGCGGTGGGAAAGCCGATACCGGCAGGTGATATTAAAACCGTCTACGCCCGCATCAAAGGACGGTGGACGAGGGTCGGTTGGCTATGCCTCGACTGCCACCGCTTTCAGCCCGCGGATGGGGTAAAGAGGGATATATAAATACTAGTACTATAAAGGATTGTGGGGTATCAAACAAACAATAGAGAACACCCCACACCACCATACATACATACATACATAGAAGCACAGTTTGAAGCCGTGCCGTTCATATATAGAGGAAATGCTCTAGTCCATGCCCATGATATATAGAATCAATCCCTTAGCGAGTAGGACGAACCCCCATAATACAGAGAGGCAGGCAAAGAGAAGCAGGAAGGAAGGCAGGAGGTTCAGGGGTAGAAAGGTCAGGAGGCAGGAGATAACACCTCCCAACACCCCACCCCCCAAGAACATTATGGAAAGTAAGAGGCACTTCCAGGGGGATGATAGAGGTTCAGCCCATATATTCACGAATGAATAATAGACCGAGGCACTACCACCAGTCAAGTCGACTTACAGTTCATATATAAATAGAGTTTGTTTTTACCCCATGCTTGCTAGGTCTACAATGTGAGAGGGTCAACCCCCACCCAACCACCCCCGCCGTTCTATATTGGTAGTTTCGCTTTTCTTTCAGGTGTATGTGCGCCCTTCAAATCAAAAGGCTGCTTTCCAAAGCCGATGTATTGCCAAAGATGCGATTCCGGGGAGACGCCAGTGACCGAAGGCGATCACTCCCTTCAATACGAGCTTGGTTCGGCAAGACAAACTTGGTGAGAAGCGAAGCTAGTTCAAGGAGGAAGCACCCCACACACCCCCACACCCCACGAGGATTTATTGCCTGTGCCTGGGGGGTACTTCTCGTCCGTCGGCCAGCGCCCACCCGTAGAACCCATCAACCCATCCCCTCAAGGCGCTGGCTGCTGGCCTTCGGCCGCACAGAGCTCCCTCCTCGGTCATCCGCATCGGCACCCCCAGGCACAGGTTCTGTGCAGCTGCGCTGCGCCGCCCCCACCGTGCGGGCTTGCGCCACCCGTCCGCCCTTTTGATTCCGAGTCCGAATCTTCCGCACTTGAGATGGTTCGTGGAACCGTCTTCCGAGGCTTATTGCGTGGAGTCGCTTCGCTCCGTGCAGGGCTTCGCCGTGGCGGAACAGCCTTTGCCTCTATAGGCACGGAACAGCCCTCGTCGGCTCGTTTCACTCGGCGCCGAGGCTTGTTCCCGGTGTGCCTTGCCCACCATGTGCTGCGTGGCTTCCCTAGCGCAGAGGCTTCCCGCCGTGGCTCGCTTCGCTCAGGGTTCAGGGCATGCAGGCCGCGCAGCACTCCCCATCCCACCAGGCAAAGCCAGTTCCGAGTGGGGGGCGCCCATGGGCGCCAGGGGCTAACGCCCGTGTGGGGGCGGGTTACTGCTGCACTAACCCGTCAGGGCACGCTTCTTTTCCCTACGGTTCTTTTATAGTAGAAGCATGCCGTGAGGGAGAAGCTAAAAGCTTCTTCACGCTGCCCACCGATAGGGGAAAGGGTGAGGAATTGGCTCAAAGTGCTTCGCCTTTGCCCTTCCGGCAAGGCCGCTACGCGCCGTTCCCTTCGGGCTTCCACCGCTTTCACTTTGTTCAATGCGGTGTGCGGTGGCAGGCGAGCTGCCAGCCTTGCCTCAGGCCGCCAATTGCCTCCGTCCTCTTTGTAACGGTGGGCAGGTAAAAATAGAAAGGACTAGATAGCTTTAGAAAGGAGAGTATAGCATGTCGCAGTTAAACGGTCTTTGTGGTCAGAGGTACTGCCCTCATATATGTGAGAGGGTCTGTCATTGTCCAGCCGGCAGAGCCAGAAAAATGTATCTGCTAAACCTACAGGCTTTGCGCAGGATAACAAAGAGCCTGGAAAGAAAGGAGGTGAAGTCTAGTGTTTGAACATCATTGCGGAAGATGTAAGCACATCTGGCAGGATCATGAATCCCATCCCAAAAGATGTCCTAATTGCGGGGGGAACGCCGGAGAGAGGCCTCTGGCTGAAAAAGAGGCACAGGAGCTAGGGATCCCCGCGGCGGTGGCCAGGCGGTACCAGAAGTTTACCATTCAGACAGCTTACTTTGATTAAGAAGGAGGCGAAGCATGAAACAGCTTGTACTAACGGCGCACCGGGCGGAGCACATCGAGGTTCAATCAAAGAGCAACTCTGTGTCCCTGGTCCAGAGGTATGGTCCGAGGTATAAGGTCATTGTGCTGAGCTGGGGAGAAGCGATCCACCTGGCAGAGTTTATCCAGGAAGAGGCTAGAAAGGAGATGGAATCATGCAAAACGTTGGAGTCGGAACTGCAGCCGCTGCTAGAGAAGCTGTCTACGAGCAAGCCCTAGACCGCTTCTGCCAGAACGAGCCTTTTCGATTGCGTGACGTAGTCCGCAGCGAAAAAAGGCAAAGGTGTGACTGTTGCGGCTTCCCAGGTCTCAAAGTCCTGTGCATCATTTCAGATGTCGCGGGACAGGAGTGGCGGATTGGGAGGGATTGCTGGTTTAACCTTGACAACCGCCAGCTCCGAAAGGAGAGCAAATGAGCAGTCGCCAGGTCGCTAAGGCCCTGGGAGCTGAGATGGTGGCGTTCATTCTATTCTTGATGTACTCGGGGAGAAGAACGCTGCCCGGGGAAATGCGCCGGTGCCGCCGGCAGCAGGAAAAGCGCAGGGCGAGGATATCGGACGCAGAGAGAGACAAGCTAATAGCCAGGTGGACAGAGAGGACAAGCCAGGGTGAGAGGCCTGGCACAGTGAAAGGAGAGACACATGTTAGAACAACCACAAAGCAGGTTTCACGGTAAGGTGAAGGTGCAGAAGGGAGACATCGAGATTCAGGTCAACATCTTCGAGGACACCAGGGAGAAACTCTACCAGGAACTCAATCACGCATTTACAACGCTGGGAAAATGGATCGAGTCAGCGCCTACTAAGCCAGGAGCTCCGGTGGCCACCACCGCGGCGAGGACAACGGCAGCCAGGACTGGCAACGGTGGATCCACAGCCTCCAAGCCAGCCAATGCCCCTGTATGCAAAAAGTGCAGCTCAGCTGATATGGTAGAGCTTATAGAGTGGGCAGACGCAGACACAGGCGAGGTGAAGCAGGCGTGGAAGTGCCAGCGCTGCAAGAAGTGGGTCTGATAGCCCGCCGGGGGGGAGCGCATCCGTTACCACGCTCAGAATAAAAGAGAAAGGGGAATGGCATGATTTGCCCATTAAAGTTCGCAAGCGTTCGATTTTTTCTGTCCGTTATGTCAGAAACCCCCTTGACAGCCGAATCCCAGAGGCTTATATTTCTGTTTATGCTCGGAGACGGCGCGCAGGACCTACCGGAGCAGGCATCGGATAGCGAGGCACGTGCCATGTCCTCCCA
>CAYNVO010000022.1:0-2696 GCA_964400675.1 uncultured Dehalococcoidales bacterium
GTGCCATGTCCTCCCAGCTATAGCTTCTGCCCGGGCTCCACCGGTATATACCGCCGGCATCATCGGCTACATAGATAATCTGGTTTGTATCAAAGTAAGTGTCGAAAATTACGTGCCGGTTGCCGGCGCTCGGCGTCTCTCTGGTAATTTTTATCCAGGTCTGACCACCATCAGCCGAGTAAGCTACGGGTGAGGGCTCGTTTGCTGCAGCGCCAGCCAGTACATAGTCATTGCAAACGGCAATAGTGTGGCTTGCCGCCAGTCCGGTGTCAACGCTGCTTTCCCATCTCCAGCCGTTAGCATGGTAACCGCGACGCACCTCGCCGTTGCCCTGGAGTATGTACAGCGTCTGTTTATCTGGTGTTGCCATGTCCTGTATGATGACATTGGGCAGGCAATCGTGCCAGGTTTGACCGTAATCTGTGGAGCTGCGGGCTTGGTCGGTGCCCTGGTCGCCACAGAACAAATTGGCTCCGTCATCGGCATCTGGAGCCAGCCGCAGGATGGGCGATTCTCCGCTGAAACACAATACCCGCTGCCACACGTCTCCCAGAATGGGGCTTTGACTGCGCCACAGGCTGTCGAAGCCGACGTCATTGACCGATGCCGCATAAATTGTCGATTCGTCTTTAGCCGCAGCCACGCTTCTCAGCCGGTCGATTCTGGTATCGATAAGCCCAATCTGGTTCCACGACTCGCCGTCGTCAACTGTTATAGAGACTGCCGATTCATCGAGGCTCTGGCTGCTCCATGCGGCGCCGGTCGGGTCTGCCCATTTTTGCGGCGTGTCTCGATTTCCCGAGCCGGTAGCGCAAAAGGCGGTCGAGCCGTCAGCCAACCAGGCGAGCTGGGCGTTGGCATAGCCGTCTTTGCCGCCGCCGGTCGGCGGCTTCAGTGACATCTTCCACGTGGGGCAGGATGAGAGCGGGTCAGGGCATAGCCAGACCCTGGCAGAAGCCCGGACGAGGTCGGCAGCCACCTCGCCAGCCAGCAGCTTGCCGGCTTTGTCATCTCCGGTATAGGCGATGGTGCTGACCCTTGCCCTGTTTACAGCTCCGGGCAATCTCAGCCGGGTGACCCTGGTGTTGTTAAGTCGGTAGACGTCATCCAGTGCCTGACTCGGTCCCAGTGCGGTTCCATTTGAGTCGTAGGCGGCGAAAATCAGGCGCTGGCTTACCGATGTGCCGATGAAGCTGCCGGGCAGGGTGATATCTCCGGTTATGATTTTATCCTCGCCGCTGGTGTTGCCGCCGCCCTGGCTTAATTCGCTCATCTCCACCGGCCAGCCAGTATCACTGTTCCAGACGCTGTTATTGGCGGCGGTATCGCGGTAGCCGAGGCATAGGTGAGTTCGCTGTATGGTGGCAGCCATGACCACCAGGCTGAAATCGGAAGCGTAGTTCGGCGATGGGCGGACAGCGATGATGTCGCCCCAGGTAAAGCCCTGTGCTTTCCAGCTACTGATGCCGGGGTAGCTCAGTATGTAAATCTCCCCATCACCATTGCCGTCATTGGGATGGCGGCTGCCGATGATAATGTCATGGGTTGGCTTTCCCCTTAAGTCATAGCCCGGTGAGATGGCGATATCGCCGATTTGCTCGTTGCCGCCATAGACCCAGGGTATGGCGCCGGTGTAAACCCAGGTAGTGCCGCCATCGTCGGAAAGATAGACCTGGCGGCGCAGGGTGGCGGCATTATTAAGGCAGACGACGGCTACCAGAGCCGGGTCATCCGGAGCCAGCGCCACATCCATCGCCGGCAGCGTCGGGCTCGGTGTAGCCTGGGTGAGGTGCTGCGCCGGCTTCGGGCTCCAGTTGATTCCGGCGTCGCTGCTTTTCCAGATGCCCGGGTTTGCCACTGGAGGCGGCGTGGCGTTGGGAATGTCGATGGCATATATAGTCCCGCCTGATGTCACTGCTATAGCATTGACCTCGCACGGGGAGCGGATGTCGTTCCTGTCGGCTATGCTGTCCGGCGTATCGACTATCGCCCAGCGCAGCACCGCCGTATCCGGGGCTTGAGCTTGTGCCGGCAATGGTGCTAATAGTGCCGGCAGCAGGGCAGCTAGTATGGAAATACAGCGCCTCATTATCGGGCAGATTTTATGGCTTAGGGACAGATTTATCAAGTCTCAAAACCCGAAACTTTTAATGCCACCCTGAGGAAGTCCCTCGCCTCTGTCATTCTGAGGAGTGAAACGACGAAGAATCCGTCTCAGTATAAGCTCCGCGACCGAAGGATCTGAACGAGATTCTTCGCTGTGCTCAGAATGACAGGTGGGGATGGTCTCAGAATGACAGGACTCCTAGAACGAAGTGAAGGAACTGAAGGGGAAGTGGCTCTAAGTTTCGTACCACCCGTCACTTAAATCCTTCCATTCTGGATTCATCGTCTCTATTAAAGTAATCTTTTTCTTTCGCAGCCATCCCTTGACTTGCTTTTCCCTCTGGATTGCAGCTTGAACATCATTGGCGACATCGTAGTATACCAGGTTGGTGACATTGTACTTCTTGGTAAATCCCTCGATAAGTTTGTTCTTGTGTTCAAACACGCGTTTTAGCAGGTCATCGGTTACGCCTGTGTATAGCGTTCTGGATATACTAGCCATTATATAAACGTAGTACTGCTTCATAGTCTTTACCCGTCTGTCACTGTGTCTTTGCCCGTCTGTCACTGTGTCTTTGCCCGTCTGTCAC